>NZ_JBOCIG010000003.1:181062-527929 GCF_050565425.1 Agromyces sp. GXS1127 | reverse complement strand
GCCCCACTCGATCCAGCGCGGTCCGTCCTTGAAGGTCGGGTGCCAGAAGTCGAGCTCGGCCGACGGCTCCGTGAACGGGAAGAAGCTCGGGCGGAGGCGTACCTTCGCCTCGTCGCCGAAGATCGACTTCACGAAGTGGTCGAGCGTGCCGCGCAGGTGCGCCATCGTGAGGCCCCGGTCGACGGCGAGGCCCTCGAACTGCATGAAGACGGGCAGGTGCGTGGCGTCGAACTCGTCGGTGCGGTAGACGCGTCCGGGAGCGAGGACGTAGATCGGCACCTCGCGGTCGAGCATCGATCGCACCTGGACCGGGCTCGTGTGCGTGCGCAGCACGAGGTGCGCCTCGGGCGGGTCGACGAAGAACGTGTCCTGCATGGCGCGCGCAGGGTGGTCGGCGTCGAAGTTCAGCGCGTCGAAGTTGAACCACTCGCTCTCGACCTCGGGGCCTTCGGCGATCTCCCAACCCATGCCGGTGAAGACGTCGCACACGCGGTCCTGCAGCAGCGCCAGCGGATGCCGCGCCCCGGCCGTGAAGCGCGACGGCAGCGCCGTCACGTCCACCGCCTCGGCGGCGAGCTGCGCCTCGGCCTCGGCCTCGAGGATCTCGCCCTCGCGGGCCGTGAACGCCTGGTTCACACGGCCGCGGGCGCCGCCCACGAGCTTGCCGAGTGCGGCCTTCTGGTCGTTGGGGACGTCGCGGAGCGACGCGTTCAGCCGCGCGAGGGTCGACTTCTCGCCGGTGTGCTCGGCGCGGACGGCCTTGAGCGCGGCGGAGTCGGCCGCTGCGGCGATCGCGGCGAGGGCCGCATCGACCGCGGCCGCGACGGCCGGTTCGGTGATCTGGAGGGGCTCGGACACGAAGAACGAGTCTAGTCGTCTGGGCCCGCCACCCTCATCCGCCGACGTCGCAATGCCCGATCAGGGCATCCCGCCTGCCTGTCCGGACTGGCGCGCCTCGGCGTTCGCTTTCGCGAGCCCCATGAGCAGCTCCTCGTTCTCCTGGTCGGGGTTCGGCGGCTTCTGCCCGGTCCGGCGGGCCGTGCGCTTGGCCACCCACCGCGCGAACCACGACAGCGAGAGGTTCATCGCCAGGTAGAGCACGAGCGTGACGACGAAGAAGGAGAACAGGTAGTAGTTGCCGTAGAAGCTCGCGAGCTGGTTCATGTTGACGCGCAGCAGCTCGACATAGCCGACGATGTAGCCGAGCGAGGTGTCCTTCAGGAGCACCACGAGCTGCGCGATGATGATCGGCAGCATCTGGCGGAACGCCTGCGGGAACTCGATGAGCATCTTCGACTGCATGGGCCGCATGCCGAGGCTGAGCCCGGCCTCGCGCTGCCCGCGCGGCAGCGCCGCGAGGCCGGCGCGCAGCGCCTCGCCGATGAGGGCGCCGTTGTAGAGCGTCAGCGCGGCGACGACCGCCCAGAAGGAGCCCGTGTTGAGCACGAGCAGGATGAACAGCATCATCAGCAGCACGGGCATGCCGCGCACGAACTCGAGCACGACCGCCGTGGGGATGCGGATCCACGCGGTCTGCGCGCTGCGCAGGAGCGAGAAGACGATGCCGAGGGCGATGGCGAGCACCGCCGCGGTGAGGGCGGCGCGCAGCGTGCCCCAGACGCCGGCGACGAAGATGTAGCGCCAGACGGTCGGGTCGGCGAAGATGTCCCACCGCGACGGGTCGAAGTAGCCCGGCAGGTCGCCGCGCGGGGCGTTGAGGGTGAAGAACACCCAGGCCAGGCCGCCGAGGATCGCGATGATGCCGACGATCGAGGCGATCAGCGAGTTGCGCCGGGCAACCGGGCCCGGGGCGTCGAAGAGCACGTTCGTCATCGCTGCACCACCCAACGTCGTTCGAGTCGTGCCGCGAGGAGGCCGAGCGGCACCGTGATGAGCAGGTAGAAGGTGGCGACGCCGAGCAGGATCGGGATCACCTGGTCGCCGCGGGCGTTCGCGACGGTGCGGCCGACGGCGAAGAGCTCGACGACGAAGAAGCCGCCGGCGACCGACGTGTTCTTCGTCAGGGCGATGAAGACGTTGATGAGCGGCGGGATCGTCATCCGGAACGCCTGGGGAAGGACGATGAGCCCCACCGTCTGCGCGAACCCGAAGCCGACGCTGCGCGCGGCCTCGGCCTGGCCGACCGGGACGCCGTTGACACCCGATCGCAACGCCTCGGCGACGAACGGCGAGGTGTACACCGAGAGGCCGATGATCGCCGCGGTCACGTAGTCCAGCCGCGAACCGAGCTGCGGGAGCACGAAGGCGCAGAAGAAGAGCACGAGCGTCAGCGGGGTGTTCCGCACGAGCTCGGTGTAGACCGTCGCGAACCAGCGCAGCGACGGCACCGGGGAGATGCGCATGGCCGCGATGAGCGTGCCGATGACGAGTGCGGCGATTCCCGAGACGACCAGCAGGAGCACGGTCGTGCCGAAGCCCTGCAGGTAGAGCGGGAAGTTGTCGAGGACCGCGTCCACGCGCTTCCTTCCTGTGGTGTGCGGCCGGAGTCCCGGCCGACGCGATCGGGAACCCGACCCGGAGGTCCGGGTGCCGGTCGGCACCCGGACCTCCGTGCGGATCAGTACCGGTCGACGGCCGGCGGCTCGCGGAACTCGAGCACGCTGCCCGCGGTGTCCTCCCACGCGGCCTCGTACGAGCCGTCCTCGTAGGACGCCTCGAGGACGTCGTTGATGAAGTTCCGGAAGTCGTCGTCGCCCTTCATGACGCCGATGCCGTAGGGCTCGGCGGTGAACGGCTCGCCGACGACCTTGAACTCACCGGGGTTCTGGTCGACCAGGCCAGCGAGGATCACGTTGTCGGTCGAGACGGCCACGGCCTGGCCGCTGCGGAGCGGCTCGAGGCAGTTGCTGTACGTGTCGGTCTCGATGACCTCGGCGCCGAGCTCCTTGAGGTTCGCGGCGGGGGTCGAACCCGTGACCGAGCAGACGGGCTGCCCGACGAGGTCGTCCTCGCTCGTGATGTCCTCGTTGTCGGCGAGCACGAGGATCGACTGGCCGGCCTCGAAGTACGGCCCGGCGAAGTCGACGACCTCCTTGCGCTCGTCGTTGATCGTGTAGGTCGCGACGACGAAGTCGACCTGGCCGTTCTCGATGAACGGCTCGCGGTTCGCCGAGACCGTCTCGACCCACTCGATTTTCCCGGGCGCGATCCCGAGCTCGCCGGCGATGATCTTCGCGATCTCGACGTCGAAGCCGACCGGGATGCCGTCGGGGCCGACGAGGCCGAACAGCGGCTGGTCGAACTTGGTGCCGACCGTGACGGTGCCCGCCTCGGCGAGCTCGGCCATCGTCGTGCCCTCCTCGAACTCGGGCGCCTCTTCGACCGTGGTGTCGTCGCCGTCGTCGCCGGGCGTGCCGGCGTCGCCGGCGCAGCCGGCGAACAGGAGCGCGGAAGCGGCCGCCGCGGCGACCAGGGCGATTCTGCTGCGTCTCATGTCGTGCCTCATCTCTCGTGTCGTTCGGGTCCCCGCCGCTCGTGGCAGCGGAGGTCTAGTGCGCGAGGATCTTCGACAGGAAGTCCTTCGCGCGATCGGTCTTGGGGTGGTCGAAGAACTCGGCCGGAGCGGCCTCCTCGACGATCGCGCCATCCGCCATGAAGAGCACGCGATCGGCGGCCTTGCGGGCGAAGCCCATCTCATGGGTGACGACGATCATCGTCATGCCCTGTTCGGCGAGGCCGACCATGACGTCGAGGACCTCGTTGATCATCTCGGGGTCGAGCGCACTCGTCGGCTCGTCCATGAGGATGAGCTTCGGGTTCATGGCGAGCGATCGGGCGATCGCGACGCGCTGCTGCTGGCCGCCCGAGAGCTGCGCCGGCATCTTCTTGGCCTGGTTCGCGACGCCGACGCGCTCGAGGAGCTCCATGGCCTTCGCCTCGGCGTCCTTTCGCGACATCCGCTTCACCCGGATCGGCGCGAGCGTGACGTTCTCGAGCACGGTCTTGTGCGCGAACAGGTTGAACGACTGGAAGACCATGCCGACGTCGGCGCGGAGCTTGGCGAGGGCCGCGCCCTCCTCCGGCAGGACGTCGCCGTCGATCGTGATGCTGCCCGAGTCGATCGTCTCGAGCCGGTTGATCGCGCGGCACAGCGTCGACTTGCCCGACCCCGACGGACCGATGACGACCACGACCTCGCCGCGGTTGACGACCGTGTTGATGTCGTTCAGGACGTGGAGGTCGCCGAAGTACTTGTCGACGTGGTCGATCACGACGAGGGGTTCGCCCCGGCGGACCGAGATGTTCGACGTGCGTGGAGCGGTGTCGGCCGGCATACCCCTCAAACTAGGGCCCAACGGCACTTCCCGGCCACCGCCCGAGCGGGGGGTTTACCGTTCCGTTACCTCGAGCCCGGCCGGATCAGCCGCGTTGCGCGAAGGCGCTCTCGTAGAGGCAGACGGATGCCGCGGTGGCGAGGTTCATCGATTCGGCATGCCCGTAGATCGGCACCGTGACCACCCGGTCGGCGAGCGCGAGCCGCTCGTCGGGCAGGCCGTGCGCCTCGTTGCCGAAGAGCCACGCCGTCGGCTGCGCGAGCACGCCGTCGCGCCGCGCCTCGAGCAGGTCGTCGCCCTTGACGTCGGCGGCGAGGATCGTGAGCCCCGCCTCACGGGCGCGGGCGAGCACGTCCTCGAGCTCGGCGCCCACCGCGACCGGCAGGTGGAAGATGGACCCCGTCGAGGAGCGCACGACCTTCGGGTTGTAGAGGTCGACGGCACGGCCCGTGAAGACGACCGCGTCGGCACCGGCCGCGTCGGCCGCGCGCACGATCGTGCCCGCGTTGCCCGGGTCGCGGACCTCCTCGAGGATCGCGACGAGCTTCGGCCGCGCCGCGAAGACGTCCTTCACCGCGGTCGGGAACTGGTGGCAGACCGCGACGAAGCCCTGCGGCGTGACCGTGTCGGCCATCGCGTTCAGCACCTCTTCGGTGACGTACTCGACGTCGACGCCCGCGTCGATCGCCGTGTCGCCGATGTCGGCATACCGTTCGATCGCGGTCGGCGTCGCGTAGAGCTCCACCACGAGCTGCGGCCGGAACGTCAGGGCCTCGGCGACGGCCTGCGGCCCCTCGAGGAGGAACATGCCGGTCTCGACGCGCGCCGGCTTCTTCGCGAGCTTCGCGACGGCCCTCACTCGCGGCGACCTCGGGTTCTCCAGCACGCGTCAAGCCTACCGACGGATGCCTCGAGGCCGCCGCTGCCCCGCCGTGCGGCGCCGCCACCCGCTGACGTCGCGCCACCGCGTCATCCGCCCGGCCGGCCCACCCGGAGACGACGAACGGCCCGGCACCGCGAGGTGCCGGGCCGTTCGGGAGGAACGGGCTTACGCCGCGTTCTTCGGAGCATTCACGTCGCTCGGGAGCGCCTTCTTGGCGGCCTCGACGAGGCCCGTGAAGGTCGCCGGCTCGTTGACCGCGAGGTCGGCGAGGATACGACGGTCGACCTCGATGCCCGCGAGCCCGAGGCCCTGGATGAGGCGGTTGTACGTGATGCCGTTCTGGCGCGCAGCGGCGTTGATCCGCTGGATCCAGAGGCGACGGAAGTCGCCCTTCTTCTTGCGGCGGTCGTTGTACGAGTAGACGAGCGAGTGGGTGACCTGCTCCTTCGCCTTGCGGTAGAGGCGCGACCGCTGACCGCGGTAGCCCTCTGCGCGCTCGAGGATGACCCGACGCTTCTTGTGCGCGTTGACTGCGCGCTTGACTCTTGCCATGACTGTGTCTCTTCCTTACCGGGTCTCGTCGCTCAGCGACCGAGCAGCTTCTTGATGACCTTGGTGTCGGGCGCCGAGGCGACCTTGTCCTGGTTCAGGCGGCGGGTGCGCACCGAGGACTTGCCCTCGAGGTTGTGGCGCATACCGGCCTGCTGCTTCTTGATCTTGCCGCTGCCGGTGACCTTGAAGCGCTTCTTGGACCCGGAGTGGGTCTTCTGCTTCGGCATCTCTCGTCTCTCTCCTTGGTTCTGCCGCCACCGAGGTGGCGGACGTTCGGTGCTGGCCTAGGCCTCGGGGGCCTCGGCCGTCTGCGACGCCTCGCCCTCGGCCTCCGCCGCCGGGCGCTGCTTGGCCGCAGCACGCTGTGCATTCGCCTCGGCCTTGGCCTCGGACTTGTTCTTGAGGGGCGCGATGACCATGACCATGTTGCGGCCGTCGATCGTGGGGTTGTGCTCGACCGTGCCGAACTCCGCCACGTCTTCGGCGAAGCGCTGCAGGAGGCGGACGCCCATCTCGGGACGCGACTGCTCGCGGCCGCGGAACAGGATCATGGCCTTGACCTTGTCGCCGGACTTCAGGAAGCCGACGGCGCGCTTCATCTTGGTCTCGTAGTCGTGCTTGTCGATCTTGAGACGGAACCGAACCTCTTTCAGGATCGTGTTCGCCTGGTTGCGCCGGGCTTCCTTCGCCTTCTGCGCAGCCTCGTACTTGTACTTGCCGTAGTCCATGATCTTGACGACCGGCGGACGGGAGTTGGGCGCGACTTCGACGAGATCGAGGTCGGCCTCCTGCGCGAGCCGCAGTGCCACCTCGATCTTCACGACGCCGACCTGCTCTCCGCCAGGGCCCACGAGGCGGACCTCGGGGACGCGGATACGGTCATTGGTACGCGGATCGCTGATGCGAGTCTCCTCTACTCGAACTGGTGTCCAGCCCTTCGGGAGACGGATGCCGCCCGAAGACGAGAGCGGAAATCCACGCGATGACGCCCCGCGGATTCTCACCGCGGGCTCATGCGGCACCCTTGCTCCTCCCCCGCGCGAGCGGGGAAGGGGAGTGCGAACGACCCGGTAACCTTGATGAAGCGGTATGCGCGGGTGGGAGTCTCTCCACTTTCGTACCGGGGACTGGCCCCGGAGCCCGCAGTAGTCTAGCAGAGGAATCCCCCGGTGAGCGACACTTCGCCCGAGTCCAGGCCCGCGCCCGAGCACGACCACCCCCCGGCAGGCACGCCGGCCGGCGCCGAGCAGGCCGTCGCCGACGCCACGCGCGACATCGCCGACGTGCCTGCGGTCGAGGTCATCACGACGGCGGCCGTGCACCTCATGAGCGCCGCGGCCGTCAAGGTCGGCCTCGCCGACGACCCCGAATCGCAGACCGACCTCGACGAGGCGCGCAAGCTCATCAACGCGCTCGCCGGCCTCATCACGGCGGGCGCCCCCGAGATCAGCGACATGCACGCGCGGTCGCTGCGCGACGGGCTCCGCTCGCTGCAGCTGGCCTTCCGCGAGGCGTCGACCATTCCCGACGAGCTCGGCAAGGGCCCCGGCGAGAAGTGGACCGGGCCGGTCTCCTAGGTCTCGATTCGCGCGCGTCGCGTGCTCCTCGGCTCACCGCTGGCAGTGCGGGCACCAGTACGTGTCGCGCAGCTCGACGTCGTTGCGGCCGAACCGCCCGTGCTCGATGCGCGTGCCGCACCGCCGGCACGGCTCACCGGCTCGCCCGTAGACCCAGAGCCGCCGGCCGGGCCGCGTGTCGCCCGTCGTGGTGCGTTCGAGTCGGTCGCGATTGGCGTGGATGACGCGACGAGCCAGGTCGATCGTCGGGGTGAGGTCGACCTCGCCGATCGGCCGGTCCGGGCGGATGCCGCGGAGGAAGCACACCTCGTTGACGAGCACGTTGCCGAGGCCCGCGAGGTTGCGCTGGTCGGCGAGGGCCACGATCGCGAGCGCCTCCGGCGCATCCGCGAGGCGGCGCGCCGCCTCGGCGGCGTCCCAGTCGGGGCCGAGCAGGTCGGGACCCAGGTAGGCGAGCCGGTCGGCCTCCTCGGCGGCGGGGAAGACCTCGACGAGCCCGAGGTCGAAGCCGACGGCCGTGGCATCCGCCGTCTCGAGGATCGCGCGGGCGCGATGCGCCGGTCGAGGCCAGCGCTGCCCCGCGCGGAGCACCCGCCACTCCCCCTCCATCTTGAGGTGGGTGTGCAGCACCCGGTCGCCGATGCGCATCAGCAGGTGCTTGCCCCTGCTGCCGACCGAGTGGATCGTCTCGCCGGCGAAGTCGACCGTCGCGAACGACGGCACGCGGAGATCGCTCCGCACGACCGCGCGACCGGCGAGCGCGGCGTCGAGCCGATGCGCCGCCCGGTGGACGGTGTCGCCCTCGGGCACCTCAGCCCCTCGCCTCGAAGCGGAGGCCCTGGGGCGTCTCCCGGAAGCCCGCGGCGCGGAGCGGCGCGTCGAGTGCCGAGCCGAACACGGGCGCGCCGTTGACCGTCTCCACGCGGAAGCGCGCCCCGCGGGCCCGCGCGAGGGCCTCGGCGAGCGCCGTCGCCCCTTGCGCCAGCGCCGCGTCGTCGTCGGTGAAGACGAGCGCGGTACGCCCGCCGCGCTCGAGGTAGAACGCGGGCTCGCCGTCGACGATCGCAACGACGGCGCCCGCCTTGCGCGCGGGCCGGTGCGTGAGCTCGACGACGGGCTCGGGCCAGTCGAGCGCGGCGCCGTACGGGTTCGCGGGGTCCGTGGCGGCGAGCGCGGACGCGCCGCCCTGCGGCGCCTGCCGCAGCCGGTCGACTGCGGCGCTCGTGGCGAACTGCGCGCCGCCCTGGCCGTCGATGAAGTAGCCGCGCCGCACGCGGCCGGTCTCCTCGAACCCCGCGAGCGTGCGGTAGGCGAGCGCGAAGCCGCCGAGGTGGTCCTCCGCGATGACCGACCCCCGGGTGACGATGCCGTAGCGCTCGAGCAGGGTCTCGCCGAGCGCGTGGGCTCGCGGCGTGGCGGCGTCGCTCGGCACGGGCAGCACCGACCACCGTCCGGCCGCCCGCGGCGGGGCCGAGCGCGGCGAGCGCGCGCCCTCGGCGGCGGCGGCCGCCTGGGCGAGCACGCGACGCGAGACCGTGCGCCCGCGGATGCGGGCGCGCGGAGCGCTGGCACGCGTCTTGTGCGCTCCCCCGCCGAGCAGCAGTCCGCGGACCGGTGCGAACGTGTCGTTCGTCACGAGGCCGGCCCAGGCGAGCCGCCAGAGCGCGTCGAGCACGGGGGCGTCCTCGGTCGCGTTCACGGCCTCGGCGAGCTGACGGTAGAAGTACGCGCCGCCGCCCCCGAGCACGGCGAGGAGTTCGGTCTCGATCGCGTCGAGCGGCTGGTCGACCGGCGCGGGCATGGTGAGCTTGGCCGTGTCGGCGAGGTGCAGGCTGATCCAGCCGTCGTCGCCCGCGAGCGCGCCCTGGCCCGCCCACAGCACCTCGCCGCTCGCGGTGAGCTCGTCCAGGAACTCGGGGCGGTAGTCGCCGACACGCGCCGGCAGCACGAGCGACTCCCACGCCGACGCGGGGATGCGCACGCCCTCGAGCTGCTCGATCACCGCGGCGACGCCGTCGACTCCCCGCAGTCGTCCGCCGACGTGCTGCCAGTCGGGCAGGAAGCGCGCGAACTCGCGCGGGGCGACGGGTTCGACCTCCTCCCGGAGGGCCGCGAGCGACCGGCGGCGGAGGCGGCGCAGCACCTCGGCGTCGCACCACTCGGCACCGCTGCCGTGCGGCAGGAACGCGCCCTCGACGAGGCGGCGCTCCCCCGCGAGTCGCGCGAGCGCGGTGTGCGCGATCGCCGAGCCGATGCCGAACCGCTCCGCCACGGCGGTCGTCGTGAACGGGCCGTGCGTGCGCGCGTGCCGGCTCACGAGATCGCCGAGCGGGTCGCGGACGGCCTCGCCGAACGCGTCGGGCAGCCCGGGCGGGATGGGCACGCCGAGCGCGTCGCGCAGGCGACTGAGGTCCTCGACGGCCGCGATCCACTCGGTGCCCGCGAACCGCACGCGTGCGGCGCGGCGGGCGGCGACCAGTGCATCGACGGATGCCGCGGCATCCGTCGTCGCGTCGACCCGGTCGCCGATCTCGGGGCCCGTGAGCGGCCCGAGCTCGCGGAGCAGGTCGGCGACGCCCTCCTCGCCGCGGGCGAGCCGGTCGGGGTGACGTCGCTGGAGCATCCGCTCGGTCTCCTCGACGACCGCCGGGTCGAGGAGCTCACGCAGCTCGACGGTGCCGAGGAGCTCAGCGAGGAGCCCGGGGTCGAGCGAGAGCGCCGCCGCGCGCCGCTCCGCGAGGGGCGCGTCGCCCTCGTACATGAACGCGCCGACGTAGCCGAACAGCAGGCTCGCCGCGAACGGGCTCGCGGTCTCGGTCGCGACGTCGACGAACCGGACGCGACGCCCCCGGATGCGCTCGGCGAGCGCGGTGAGCGCGGGCAGGTCGTAGACGTCCTGCAGGCACTCGCGGACGGCCTCGAGCACGATCGGGAAGTCGGGGTAGTCGCGCGCGACCTCGAGCAGCTGCGACGCCTTCTGCCGCTGCTGCCAGAGCGGCGACCGCCGGCCGGGGTTCTGCCGGGGCAGCAGCAGCGCGCGGGCGGCGCACTCCCGGAAGCGGGACGCGAACAGCGCCGAGTCGCCGACCCGCTCGGTCGCAAGCTGCGCGAGCTCCTCCGGGTCGAACTCGAACAGCTCGCTGCCGGGCGGTTCGTCCGCCGTGTCGGGGATGCGCAGCACGATGCCGTCGTCGCTCGCGACGGCATGCGCCTCGACGCCGAGTCGCTCCATCACGCGCGCGTCGACCGCGAGCGCCCACGGCGCATGCACGCGCATGCCGTACGGCGAGTGCAGCACGATGCGCCAGTCGCCGAGCTCGTCGCGGAACCGTTCGACGACGAGGTGCTCGGCGTCGGGCACGATGCGCGTCGCCTCGCGCTGGTCGGCGATGAAGCGGACGAGGTTCGCGCCGGCGCGCTCGTCGAGCCCCGCGGCGGCGGTGCGGGCGATCGCGGTCGGCTCGTCGGCCGCGGCGAGCTCGCCGATGAACGCGCCGATCGCGGCACCGAGCTCGGCTGGCCGGCCGATGCCGTCGCCCTTCCAGAACGGCAGCCGCCCCGGCTCTCCGAACGCCGGAGAGACGAGCACGCGGTCGTGCGTGATCTCCTGGATGCGCCAGCTCGTCGCGCCGAGGGCGAACACGTCGCCGACGCGCGACTCGTACACCATCTCCTCATCGAGCTCGCCGACGCGTCGCCCCGGCCCGGCGTCGCCGATCATGAACACGCCGAAGAGCCCCCGGTCGGGGATGGTGCCGCCGCTCGTGACGGCGAGCCGCTGCGCGCCGCGTCGGCCCGTGATCGTGCCGGCGTCGCGATCCCACACGATGCGCGGCCGGAGCTCGCCGAACCGGTCGGACGGATAGCGGCCCGCGAGCAGGTCGAGCGTCGCGTCGAACGCCGAGCGCGGCAGCGTGCCGAAGGGCGCCGCACGGCGCACGACGTCGAACCAGTGCTCGACCTCCCACTCGTCGATCGCTGCGGCAGCGACGGTCTGCTGCGCGAGCACGTCGAGCGGGTTCGCGGGGATGCGCATGGGCTCGATCGCGCCCTCGACCATGCGCTCGGCGACGACCGCGGAGTGCAGCAGGTCGGCGCGGTGCTTCGGGAACATGAGCCCCTTGGACACCTCGCCGACCTGGTGGCCGGCGCGGCCGATGCGCTGCAGCCCGCTCGCGACCGACGGCGGCGACTCGACCTGCATCACGAGGTCGACCGCGCCCATGTCGATGCCGAGCTCGAGGCTCGATGTCGCGACGACGCACTTCAGGCGGCCGGCCTTGAGGTCGGCCTCGACGAGCGCGCGCTCCTCCTTGCTCACGGAGCCGTGGTGCGATCGCGCGATGATCGGCTCCGCGCCGGCCGTGATGCCCGATGCGCCGGGCAGCTCGGCCGGCGGCCGGCCGGTTCCGACGACCTCCAGCTCCGGGACCGGTTCGGCCGTGCGCTCGGCCCACAGCTCGTTGAGCCGTGCGGTCAGGCGTTCGGCGAGCCGGCGGGAGTTGGCGAACACGATCGTCGACCGGTGCGCGAGCACCTCGTCGAGGATCGCCTCCTCGACGTGCGGCCAGACCGACCCGCCCGCCTCGCCGGAGAGGTCGCCGAGGTCGTCGACGGGCACCGTGACCCGCAGGTCGAAGCGCTTGCCCGACGGCGGCGCGACGATCGAGACCGGACGCGTGCCGGCGAGGAACCGCGCCACCTCCTCGTGGGGGCGAACGGTCGCCGAGAGCCCGATGCGCTGCACCGGCCGGGCGACGAGCTCGTCGAGTCGCTCGAGCGAGAGCGCGAGGTGCGCACCGCGCTTGGTGCCCGCCAGGGCGTGGATCTCGTCGACGATGACCGTCTCGACGCCGGTGAGCGTCTCTCGCGCCTGCGAGGTGAGCATGAGGAACAGAGACTCGGGCGTCGTGATCAGGATGTCGGGCGGGCGCTTCACGAGTGCCCGGCGGTCGGTCGGCGAGGTGTCGCCCGAGCGCACGCCCACCGTGACCTCCGGCACGTCGACCCCCAGTGCAGCCGCGGTGCGGGCGATGCCGACGAGCGGCGCACGGAGGTTCCGCTCCACGTCGACGCCGAGCGCCTTCAGCGGCGACAGGTAGAGCACGCGCGTGGCGCGCGCCGCGCCATCCGCAACCTCGCCCGTCGCCGCGTCGACCGCCGGACCCTCGTGGTGCAGCCGGTCGATGGCCGAGAGAAACGCCGCGAGCGTCTTGCCCGAGCCGGTGGGCGCGACCACGAGCGCGTGCTCGCCCGCCGCGATGGCCCGCCACGCGGCATCCTGCACGGGCGTCGGCTCGTGGAAGGACTCGGTGAACCACGCCCGCGTCGCGGGCGCGAACGAGTCGATGGCCCCGGTCATCCTCCCATTCAAGCGGATGCCGCCGACATCGACGCCGGGCGCTCGGGACGCTCGGCGACTCCTCAGCCCGCGGCCGACCGCAGCCCGTCGAGCACGCGCGCCACCGCCGCGACCGTGCGGCGCGCCTGCGCGGCATCCGTGCCCCAGTTGCTCACCGAGAAGCGCACGACCGAGCGATCGTGCCAGCGCGAGGTCATGGCGAGCACCTCGCCGTCCTCCCACAGCGCCCGGCTCAGCGCCTCCGTGGTCGGGTCGTCCCGGAGGGCGACGCAGACCTGGGTGAAGACGACCTCGTTCAGCACCTCCACGCCCGGCAGCGCGCCGAGGCCGTCGGCGATGATCCGCGCCGAGCCCGCGAGCCGGTCCACGAGCTCGGCCACGCCCGCCCGACCGAGATGCCGGAGCGCGGCCCAGGTCGGCACCCCGCGCGCGCGTCGGGACAGCTCGGCGACCCGCTCGTGCGGGTCGGCGCCGACCTCGGTCGCCTGCAGGTAGCTCGCCTGCATGCTGAGCGCGCGCCGCATCGCCGCCGCATCGCGGACCATCGCGATGCCGCAGTCGTACGGCACGCTCAGCGTCTTGTGGGCGTCGGTCGACCACGAGTCGGCGTCGGCGAGCCCGGTCGTGAGGTGCCCGAGGCGCGGGGATGCCGCGGCCCACAGCCCGAACGCACCGTCGACGTGCACCCACGCGCCCGTCTCGTGCGCGATGCGGCACGCCTCGGCGAACGGGTCGAAGGCGCCCGAGTGGATGTTGCCGGCCTGCAGGGCGACGATCGCCGGCCCCTCGCCTCGCGCGAGCTCGGACTCCAGCGCATCGGACCGGAGGCGGCCCTGGTCGTCGCAGGCCACGACGGTCGGCGCCCCGAGGCCGAGGTAGCGGGCCGCGAGGTCCATCGTGGCGTGGCGCTCCGCGCCCGCGAGCCAGCGGATCCGTGGCGAGCCGCTGAGCCCCTGCTCCTCGACGTCCCAGCCCACGCGTCGGAGCACCTCGTCTCGGGCGGCGGCGAGGCACGCGAACTGGGCGGTCGTCGCGCCGGTCGCGAACCCCACGTCGCTCTCGGCCGGCAGGCCGAGCAGGTCGAGCAGCCAGGCGCCCGCGATCTCCTCGGCGGCCACCAGGCCCGGCGAGATGATCCCCAGTCCGGCGTTCTGGTCCCACGCCGACACCAGCCAATCGGCGGCGAGCGCGACCGGCTGGGTGCCGCCGATCACCCAGCCGTAGAACCGCGGCGAGCCCGTGGCGATCAGCCCGGGTTCCGCGCCCTCGGCGAGTCGGTCGACGACCGCCGCCGCGGACTCGCCTCGCTCCGGCAGCTCCCGGCCGAGCGCATCCATGACCTCGCCGACGCCCGCGCGGGGCGGGATCGGCCGTTCCGCGACCCCGCCGAGCCACTCGACGGCGTGCCGGTGCGCGCGATCGAGCAGGGCGTCGTCGAGCGGCCAGCGGCCGGGGTCCGGTTGCGGAGGCGACCCCGGATCGGCGTTCGATGGTTCGTCGGACATCATCCACCTGGACTTCCGCGCGTCGGCGCGCAGACCCGATCCTGCTCCGGACCGGCCGTCCCGGTCAACGCCCGGCCGCGTCCTCCCCGGCGGTGCCATCGCCCGCAGCGTCGTCGCCGGCCCCGTCCTCCCCGGCCACGAGCCTCACGGCGAGCGAGTCGACGCCCGTCGCGATCGCGTCGTCCGCAGCCCAGCGTCGTGCCAGGCGCGCGGTGGTCGCATCCAGCTCCGTCCGGGTCAATCCGGCGATGAGCCGGAGCCGCACCACGAGCTCCGGTCCCCGGAGCCTGGCGTCGGGATCGCCGGCGACGAGGTCGGCGCCGAGCACGGCGAGTTCGCCGCCGACGGATCGTTCGAACGCCGTTCGAACCGATTCCGACTCGGCCGGCGGCTGCCACGGCTGCTGCTGTGCGACGGCCCAGACCGCGGGCCGTCGCAGCACGAACTCGGTCGGCGAGCCTGGGTCGAGCACGACGAGCTCGGTGCCGTCGTCGGCGGCGGCGAGGGCGACCCGGACGCCGTCCGCCGGCACCGGCCGGGCGAGCGGGTTCCAGCGGGCCATCGCGTCGACCGAACCGAACACGGGCAGCACCCGCCGCCCGTCGGGGCCCTCGACCGTCACGATCGAGAGCTCCTGGCTCTTGTCGACGGCATGTCCGTGGGCGCCCACCTCGGTGCCGCCGTCGCCGAGCTCCGCGAGGAGCGGGATCAGCAGGCGCGCGGACCCGAACGCCGCGACGACGTCGGCCTGGCCGCCCTCGCCCGCACGGAACCGCGCGAGGGCGGCGCCGAGTGCCTCGGGCATCCGTCCGTCATCGGCCGCGTGCGGGTTCGCCTGGAACGACCGTCCTGCCCAGGGACGACCCGCGGAGTCTGCGGACGGGTCAGTGCGATGCGACATCCAGCGCCTCGGGCAGCGTGAACGCGCCCGCGTACAGCGCCTTGCCGATGATCGCGCCCTCGAGTCCGTGCGGCACGAGCTGGCGCAGCGCCGCGATGTCGTCGAGGCTCGAGACCCCGCCGGAGGCGATGACCGGGCGGCGCGTGCGCTCCATGATGCGCTGGAGCAGCTCGACGTTCGGGCCCTGGAGCGTGCCGTCCTTCGTGACGTCGGTCACGACGTAGCGAGCGGCGCCGGCCTCCTCGAGGCGGTCCATGACCTGCCAGAGGTCGCCGCCGTCCTTGGTCCAGCCGCGCGCGGCCAGCGTCGTGCCGCGGACGTCGAGGCCGATCGCGATGGCCTCGCCGTACTGCGCGATGACGGATGCCGCCCACTCCGGGTTCTCGAGGGCCGCGGTGCCGAGGTTGATGCGCTTCGCGCCGATCTCGAGGGCGTTCTCGAGCGACCGGTCGTCGCGGATGCCGCCCGAGAGCTCGACGTTCACACCGCGGACCTGGCGGATGACCTTCTTCAGGATCCCGGCGTTCGAACCGCGCCCGAAGGCGGCGTCGAGGTCGACGAGGTGGATCCACTCGGCGCCCTGGTCGGCCCAGTCGGCGGCCGCGTCGACCGGGTCGCCGTAGTTCGTCTCGGTCCCCGCCTCGCCCTGCGTCAGGCGGACCGCCTTGCCTCCCGCCACGTCGACTGCCGGAAGCAGCACCAGGCGGGGGGTCTTGCTGAACTCACTCATCACTGTCCTCGAATCGGATGCCGCGAACACGCGGCCTCGGCACAGTCACAGCATCCTAGTCCGCACCGGAACGCCGTGACGCATCGAAGGTCTCGGGAGGTCTCGCCGGGCTCAGCCGAGCGATCCGATCCAGTTCGAGAGCAGGCGGATGCCGGCCTCCGACGATTTCTCCGGGTGGAACTGGGTCGCCGACAGCGGGCCGTTCTCCACCGCGGCGAGGAAGCGACCGCCGTGCTCCGACCAGGTCAGCTTGGGCCGCGGGAAGGGCGGGATGACATCGAGGCTCCACGACTGCGCCCCGTACGAGTGCACGAAGTAGAAGCGCTCCTCCTCGAGCCCCGCGAAGAGCACCGAACCCTCGTCGGGCTGCACGGTGTTCCAGCCCATGTGCGGCAGCACCTCGCTCGGCAGCTCGGTGACGGCGCCCGGCCATTCGCCGAGGCCCTCGGTGTCGACGCCGCGCTCGACGCCGTGCTCGAACATGACCTGCATGCCCACGCAGATGCCGAGCACGGGCCGGCCGCCGGCCAGACGCCGGTCGATGAGCTCGTCGCCGCGGACCGCGCGCAGGCCGTCCATGACGGCGGCGAACGCACCGACGCCGGGGACGACGAGACCGTCGGCCTCCATGACGGTGCGCCGGTCGGCGGTGAGCTCGACCTCGGCTCCTGCGCGCTCGAGCGCCTTGACCGCCGAGTGCACGTTGCCGGAGCCGTAGTCGAGGACCGCGACCCGGCGGATCGCGGTCACAGGGCGCCCTTCGTCGAGGGGATGCCGCGCACGAGCGGGTCGAGCGCCTTCGCCTGCCGGAACGCCCGTGCGAACGCCTTGAACTCGGCCTCGGCGATGTGGTGCGGGTCACGGCCGCCGAGCACGGTGACGTGGACCGTGAGCCCGGCGTTGAACGTGATCGCCTCGAAGACGTGCCGGACCATCGAGCCCGTGAAGTGGCCGCCGATGAGGTGGTACTCGAAGCCGTCGGGCTCGCCGGTGTGCACGAGGTACGGGCGACCCGAGATGTCGACGACGGCCTGGGCGAGCGCCTCGTCCAGGGGGACGAGCGCATCGCCGTACCGGGAGATGCCGGTCTTGTCGCCGAGCGCGTCGCGGATGGCGCGCCCGAGCGCGATCCCCACATCCTCCACCGTGTGGTGCACGTCGATCTCGATGTCGCCCTTCGCACGGACGGTCAGGTCGGTGAGCGAGTGCTTGGCGAACGCGGTGAGCAGGTGGTCGTAGAACGGCACGGTCGTCTCGATATCGCTCGTGCCGGTGCCGTCGAGGTCGATCGAGAGGTCGATGCTCGACTCGCTGGTCTCGCGCTGCACGCGTGCGGTGCGCGCGGGCCGTTCGGTGCTCATGGGGTCATCCTATTCGGGGAGGCCGG
Source organism: Agromyces sp. GXS1127 (assembly GCF_050565425.1). NCBI lineage: Bacteria > Bacillati > Actinomycetota > Actinomycetes > Micrococcales > Microbacteriaceae > Agromyces > Agromyces sp. GXS1127. Next base: position 510,737 of record NZ_JBOCIG010000003.1, on the reverse strand, counting down.
TGGGGATTCCGGGTCGGATCAGGCGTTCGGGGCCGCCGACGGCGCGAACGACGCCATGGCCTCGAGGAACGCGGTGGTCTCGGCCTCGGTGCCCGCGGTGACGCGCAGGCAACCGGGCAGGCCGATCTCGCGGATCAGGATGCCGCGCTCGAGCAGCGCCTCGAACACGGCGTGCGGGTCGTCGACGCCGCCGAACAGGACGAAGTTCGCGCCGCTGCGATAGGGCCGGAATCCGAGCGCGGCGAGCTCCCGCGTGATCCGCTCGCGCTGCGCGCGGATCTCGCCGACCATCGCGAGCATCTCGTCGGCGTGCGCGAGGGCGCCGAGCGCGGCCGCCTGCGTGAGGGCGGACAGGTGATACGGCAGTCGGACGAGACGCAGGGCGTCGATGACCGCCGGGTCGGCGGCGAGGTAGCCCACTCGCGCGCCGGCGAAGGCGAAGGCCTTGCTCATGGTGCGCGACACCAGGAGCCGGGGTCGCCCTTCGAGCAGGGTCAGCGCGCTCGGCGTGCCGGGGTCGGCGAACTCCTGGTATGCCTCGTCGACGACGACCACGCCGCGCGCGGCGTCGACCACCGCGGCGATGGTCTCGAGCGACAGCGGCGTGCCCGTCGGGTTGTTCGGCGAGCAGAGCAGCACGATGTCGGGATCGTGGCGATCGATCGCGGCGACCGCGGTCTCGGGCGAGAGCTCGAAGTCGGCGTCGCGGTCGGCGGCGATCCACCCGGTGCCCGTGCCCGACGAGAGCAGGCCGTACATCGAGTAGGTCGGACCGAAGCCGAGCGCGGTGCGCCCGGGACCGCCGAACGCCTGCAGCACGTGCTGCAGCACCTCGTTCGACCCGTTGGCCGCCCAGAGCTGCTCGGGAACGAGGCCGTGCCCGAGGTACCGGGCCAGCGCCGTCCGCAGCTGCGTGAACTCGCGGTCCGGATAGCGGTTCAGGCCGATGATGGCGGCGGCGACCCGGGCGACGATGTCGTGCGCCACGTCCTCCGGGATCGGATGCGTGTTCTCGTTGACGTTGAGTGCGACCGGCACGACCTTCTGGGGAGCACCGTACGGGGTCTTGCCGCGAAGGTCATCACGGATGGGCAGGTCGTCGAGACTCGTCACCGATCAATGCTATCCGCGCGCTCCCCGTGTGTCGGCGTGCGGCGGCGACCGGGCGCGCTCACCGGGTCGCGGGGAGCACGAGCTCCTGGCCGGGCTGGACGACGGCGTCGTCGAGGCCGTTCAGGCGCATGATCTCGTAGATCACGTCACGTGGATCGGACGACGGGGCGATCGACTCGGCGATCGCCCAGAGCGTGTCGCCGGCGCCGACCTCGATCGTCTCGAACGCGGCCGCGGCCCGCCCGTCGTCGATACCGGCGACGGCACCGCCCGACGAGAGCACCCCGATGAGCACACCGAGCGCGACGGGAAGGGCGGCGAGGCCGGTGAGGACGACGCGGCCGCGCCGGGTGAGCCTGAGGCGCGTGCGCACGGTCGACGATCCGAACGCGGGCATCGTCTGAGCCGCTCCTGCGGCCCCCATCACCACTGCACTCATTCCGCACCTCCCGAGGCTCCAGCCCCGCATCCGGCCCTCGGCCGGGAGGACCGGATGCGAAGCTGTGTTCCGAATATATCTTCGAACATTCCACGCTGCAAGCACCGGAAGTGGGATTTCCGGACCTGGATATCGCGACACACTCGAACGGATGTTTGTCGGCCGGGTGCGAGACGGATACAGTTTCGAATGTCCGACGACAGTCGAACACCGACCACCGACATCCGGACCACGGCGGTCCCGACGAGAGGCGAGGCACGTGAGCATCGACATCGACCAGGCACGAGGCACGGGTGGCCGGTCCCGTCGGCGCAAGACGCTGAGCCCGAAGCAGGTCGCGATCCTCGAGGTCATCCGCGCGTCCGTCTCCGACCGCGGCTACCCGCCGAGCATGCGCGAGATCGGCGACGCCGTCGGCCTCTCGTCCCTCTCGAGCGTCACCCACCAGCTCAACCAGCTCGAGCTCGCCGGCTACCTCCGACGCGACCCGAATCGCCCGCGCGCACTCGAGATCCTGATCGACGTGCCCGGCTCCGAGCAGCGCCCGGCGTCGGTCGAGCCGGCTCCGGTCGGCGACGCCGCCATGGTCCCGATGGTCGGCCGCATCGCGGCCGGCGTGCCGATCACGGCCGAGCAGCAGGTCGAGGAGGTCTTCCCGCTCCCCCGTCAGCTCGTCGGCAAGGGCGAGCTGTTCATCCTCAAGGTCGTCGGCGACTCCATGATCGACGCCGCGATCTGCGACGGCGACTGGGTCGTCGTCCGATCCCAGAAGACGGCCGAGAACGGCGAGATCGTCGCGGCCATGCTCGACGGCGAGGCGACCGTCAAGGTCTTCCGCCAGCGCGACGGCCACACCTGGCTGCTCCCCCGCAACTCGGCCTTCGAGCCGATCCTCGGCGACGAGTCCGAGGTGCTCGGCAAGGTCGTCGCGGTGCTCCGCACCGTCTGATCGCCGAGCCGGCGAGCCCCGGTGCCGGCCCGCTTCGACCCAGCACACCCGCCGACGACGAGGGCGGATGCCGCGGGCTCACCCCGCGGCATCCGCCCTCGTGCGTCGGATCAGGCGGTCGCGACCGCGACCCCCTCGCGCACCGAGCGCGCCGCCTCGACGATGTTCGCGAGCGACGCGACCGTCTCGTCGTAGCCGCGGGTCTTCAGGCCGCAGTCCGGGTTCACCCAGAGCCGGCCCGCGGGCACGCCGTCGACAGCGCGCTCGAGGAGCGAGCGCACCTCCTCGACGCTCGGCACGCGCGGCGAGTGGATGTCGTAGACGCCGGGACCCACACCGTGGTCGAAGCCGCTCGCGGCCAGGTCGGCCACGACCTCCATGCGGCTGCGCGCCGCCTCGATCGAGGTGACGTCGGCGTCGAGCTCGCGGATCGCGTCGATCACGACGCCGAACTCCGAGTAGCAGAGGTGCGTGTGCACCTGCGTCGCCGGCGCAGCGCCCCCGGTGGCGAGGCGGAACGAGCCGACCGACCAGTCGAGGTACGCGGGCTGGTCGGCGAGCTTCAGCGGCAGCAGCTCGCGGAGCGCCGGCTCGTCGACCTGGATGATCCGGATTCCGGCGGCCTCGAGGTCGCCGATCTCGTCGCGGAGCGCCAGCGCCACCTGCCGGGCGGTGTCGCCGAGGGGCTGGTCGTCGCGCACGAACGACCACGCGAGGATGGTGACGGGCCCGGTCAGCATGCCCTTGACGGGCTTCTCCGAGAGCGACTGCGCGTATGCCGACCACTCCACGGTCATCGGCGCCGGACGCGAGACGTCGCCCCACAGGATCGACGGACGCGTGCAACGCGAGCCGTACGACTGCACCCAGCCGTGCTGCGTGACGGCGAACCCGTCGAGCAGCTCGGCGAAGTACTGCACCATGTCGTTGCGCTCGGGCTCGCCGTGCACGAGCACGTCGAGACCCAGGTCCTCCTGCAGGCGGACGACCCGCTCGATCTCCTCGCGCATGAGGTCGCGGTAGGCGGCATCCGTCAGCTCGCCCTTCACGAGGCGAGCGCGGGCGCGACGGATGTCGGCGGTCTGCGGGAACGAGCCGATCGTGGTGGTCGGCAGCGCCGGGAGCGCGAGGTCCTCCTGGGCGGCGACACGGTCGTCGTACGCGGCGCGCGCGAAGGCGCCCGCGTCGAGTGCGGCGAGCCGGTCCCGCACCTCCGGCACCCGAACACCGGTCGCGGCCGCGCGATCGGCGAGGGCAGCGGATGCCGCGTCGAGGTCGGTCGCGATGGCGTCGCGCCCCTCGGTGACGCCCCGCGCCAGCGTCGCGACCTGGGCGACCTTCTGGTCGGCGAACGCGAGCCAGCTCACCAGCCGCGGGTCGAGCGCGGTCTCGTCGTCGACGTCGTGCGGCACGTGCAGGAGCGAGGTCGAACTCGACACGGCGACCGTGCCGGAGACCGAGCGCAGCGCCTCGGCGCGCGCGAACGCCTGCTCCAGGTCGCCGCGCCAGATGTTGTGGCCGTCGACGACGCCCGCGACGAGCGTCTTCGCGGCGAGCGCCTCCTCCGTCACGGGGTCGAGCCGCTCCGGCAGGTCGCCGCGGACGAGGTCGAACCCGACCGCCTCGACGGGCGTGGCCGCGAGCGCAGGCAGGGCGTCGCCGAGGTCGCCGTACGGGGCGGCGACGAAGATCGCCGGACGCGCCTCGGCCGCGCCGAGGGCGTCGTAGGCGAGCGCGACCGCCTCGAGCACGCGATCGCGCGGCTCGTCGAGGCTCTCGCTCACGAGTCCCGGCTCGTCGAGCTGCACCCACTCGGCGCCGGCCTCGGCGAGCTCGCCGAGGATCGCGCGGTAGACCGGGACGAGGTCGGCGAGGCGGTCGAGCGGACGGAAGCCCTCGGGCGCGCCGTCCGCCGCCTTCGACAGCAGGAGGAACGTGACCGGGCCGACCAGCACCGGACGCGTGACGAACCCGGCCGCGCGCGCCTCGCGCACCTGCGCGACGAGCGCCTCGGCGTGCGCGGCGAACGCGGTGTCCGGCCCGATCTCCGGCACGAGGTAGTGGTAGTTCGAGTCGAACCACTTCGTCATCTCGAGCGGCGCGTCGGCGCCCTCGCCGCGGGCCACCGTGAAGGTGCCGGCGAGGTCGAGGCGTCCGTCGGCGCCCAGCAGCCGCTCGAAGCGGGTCGGGATCGCGCCCACGGCCACGGCCGCGTCGAGGACCTGGTCGTAGTTCGAGAAGCTCTCGGGGATCGCCGAGTCCGTCCGGCCGAGGCCGAGCTCGGCCAGCCGCTCGCGGGTCGCGGCGCGGAGGCCCGCCGCGATGCGTTCGAGCTCGGCGGCGTCGATCCGGCCGGCCCAGAACGCCTCGACGGCGTGCTTGAGCTCGCGGCGGCGCCCGATGCGCGGGTAGCCGAGGATCGTGCCGGTGGGGAAGGCGGGTGCGGTCATCGTTCTCTCGTGTTCCTCTCGGTGCCCGCGTGGGCGGGGGTGTTGGCGAGGCCGAGCCGTTCCAGGACGGCGAGGACGGCCTCGTGACGGTTGAAGGTGTACAGGTGCAGTCCGGGGGCGCCGCCCGCGAGGACGTCGGCGACGAGCTTCGCGGCGTGCGCGACGCCGAGTTCGAACTGGGCGTCCGCGTCGGGCTCGATCTCGAGGTCGATCGCGAGCTCGGCCGGCGCCGGGACGCCCGTGATCTGCTCCAGCCGCGCGAGCCGCGCCGGCGTCGTGACGGGCATGATGCCCGGCAGGATCGGGATGGTCACCCCGCCCGTCCGGGCGCGCTGCACGAACGACAGGTAGTCGTCGGCATGCCAGAACAGCTGCGTGATCGCGAGGTTCGCGCCCGCGACCTCCTTGGCGAGCAGCACGTCGACGTCCTGGTTCGACCCGCGCGAGCGCGGGTGCCCGCTCGGGAAGGCCGCCACGGCGACGCGCTCCGGGCGCGGACGCTCGCGGATGGCCGTGACCCCGGGCATGCCGGGGATGCGCGACCGCCCGAACGGCTCGCGTTCCTCCTGCACCCGGTGGATGAGCTGCACGAGCTCCGCGGCGCTGTGCAGGTCGCCGATCGCGTCCTCCGCGTCGGCGGTACCGGCCGGCGGGTCGCCGCGGAGCGCCAGGAAGCTCGTGACGCCCGCGTCGAGGAACTCCCGCACGAGCCGGTTCGCCTCGGCGTGGCTCGACCCGACGCAGGTGAGGTGCGCCATCGGCTCGACGCCCGTGTGCTCGAGCATGTACCGGAGCACGGTGAGCGAGCGGTCGCGGCTCGATCCGCCCGCGCCGAAGGTCACGGAGATGAACGCGGGGTCGACCTCGGCGAGCCGGTCGATGGTGCGGCCGAGCGCGATCGCCGCCGCGTCGGTCCGCGGCGGGAACAGCTCGAACGAGATCGGCACGCGCGGCCGGGCGGCGGCGCCGTCGGGCTGGGTTCCGGTCATGTCGCTCCAGGTGGCGAGCAGTCCCGGGGGTGGTCGAGTGCACGGCACGCCGCGCCCGACCGGCCGGAACGGCAGGTGGGTCTCGCGGGCGGGTGCCGGGCTCGGCGGTCGCTCCAGGCGGGCGACATCCGGCCGCTCGCCACGATCAGGTGCGACGATACGCTCGGGTGACCGGTTCCGCTCCCGGTGTTACGACGAGTGACCGGTGTGACGGCGAGTGACGCGGGTCGGGCGAGCGGATGCTACGCCAGCGCCTCCGCGCGGAACTCCTCGAGCTGCGCGGCCTGCTCGGGCGACGCGAGCGCCCGGATGCGCGTGCCGTCCTCGACGTACTCGGTCGACAGCACCCGGCCGCCCTCGTGGAGGGCGGAGACGACGTCGCCGCGGTCGTACGGCACGAGCAGGTCGACCTCGACGGCCGGGTCGGGGAGCATGCGGCCGATGGCGGCGAGCACCTCGGCCACGCCCTCGCCCGTGCGCGCCGACGCGAACACGGCGTTCGGCTCGAGGCCCTGCAGGACCAACCGGTCCTCGGGCGCGACCAGGTCGGCCTTGTTGAAGACCACCAGCTCGGGGATGTCGCGGGCGCCCACCTCGCCGATGACGTCGCGCACGGTCGCGATCTGCTGGGCGGGGTCGGGGTGCGCGGCGTCGACGACGTGCACGATCAGGTCGGCGTCGCCGACCTCCTCGAGCGTGGACCGGAACGCCTCGACGAGCTGGTGCGGCAGGTTCCGCACGAAGCCCACGGTGTCGGCGATCGTGTAGACGCGGCCGTCGGCCGTCGTGTTGCGGCGGACGGTCGCGTCGAGCGTGGCGAACAGCGCGTTCTCCACGAGCACGCCCGCACCGGTGATCCGGTTGAGCAGGCTCGACTTGCCCGCGTTCGTGTACCCGGCGATCGCCACCGACGGCACCGCGTTCCGCTTGCGGTTCGCACGCTTGGCGTCACGTGCGGGCTTCATGCCCGCGATCTGCCGACGGAGCTTCGCCATGCGCGAGTGGATGCGGCGTCGGTCGAGCTCGATCTTCGTCTCACCGGGACCGCGCGAGCCCATGCCGGCGCCCGCGCCGCCCACCTGGCCACCCGCCTGGCGGGACATCGACTCGCCCCAGCCGCGCAGGCGCGGGAGGAGGTACTCGAGCTGCGCGAGCTCGACCTGCGCCTTGCCCTCGCGGCTCTTCGCGTGCTGGCTGAAGATGTCGAGGATCACGGCGGTGCGGTCGATGACCTTGACCTTGACCGCGTCCTCCAGCGCGCGCCGCTGGCTCGGGGCGAGCTCGGTGTCGGCGACGACGGTGTCCGCGCCGAGCGCGGCGACCACGTGCCGCAGCTCCTCGGTCTTGCCGCGGCCGAGGTAGGTGCTCGGGTCGGGGTGCGGCCGACGCTGCAGCACGCCGTCGAGCACCCGCGCCCCCGCCGTCTCGGCGAGGGCCGCGAGCTCGCGCAGCGAGTTCTCCGCGTCCTCGAGCGAGCCCTGCGGGTACACGCCGATCAGCACGACGTTCTCGAGGCGCAGCTGCCGGTACTCGACCTCGGTGACGTCCTCGAGCTCGGTCGAGAGCCCGCCGACACGACGGAGGGCCGCACGCTCCTCACGGTCGTACTGCTCGCCGTCGAAGCCGTCCTCGGCTGCGCCGGCGAGGCCGGCGCGCTGGATCGAGGCGGCGTCGGACGCACCGAACCGGGACACGCCGGCTCGTGCGTCGGTGCTGCGCAGCACGCGCTCGACCGCGTCGTCGTTGGTCTCGGGTGCCGCGTCGTTCATCCTGTCCAGCCTACTTCCGTTCGCCTGCGATAGGTTTCCCCGTATGCCGCAGGAGCACTACTTCTCGTCCAAGCCCGCCGACCGGGCGGCGCTCCGGACCGTTCCCGTGCGACTCGCCGGCCGCGACGTCGAGGTGCAGACCGCCGGCGGCGTCTTCAGCCCCGACCACGTCGACCTCGGCACGCGCGTCCTGCTCGACGAGGTGCCCGACGCCCCGTCGATCGGCCACCTGCTCGACCTCGGCGCCGGGTGGGGTCCGATCGCGCTCACGCTCGGGCTCGAGTCGCCGGAGGCCACGGTCTGGGCGGTGGACGTGAACGAGCGGGCGCTCGACCTGGTCCGCCGCAATGCGCAGCGCCTGCACCTCGAGAACGTCAACGCCGTCGATCCCTCGGATGTTCCCGACGACGTCCGGTTCTCCGTGATCTGGTCGAACCCGCCCATCCGGATCGGCAAGGCCGAGCTGCACGCGCTGCTGCGGCACTGGCTCCCCCGGCTCGAGGTCGGCGCGACCGCGTGGCTCGTCGTGCAGAAGAACCTCGGCGCCGATTCGCTCCAGCGCTGGCTCGCCGACGACCTCGGCGCGGGATGGCGCGTGGATCGGGTGAGCACGTCGAAGGGCTTCCGCGTCCTCACCGTCACGCGCGAGACCTGAGCCGGCGAGGCACGTCGAGGCGACCGGTCGAAGCGGCGCCCCGCCGCGTCAGGGCAGGCTGAGCACGCCGTCGAAGACGAGCTCGCCCGGGCCGGTGAGCAGCACGTGCTCGCCGTCGGGTCGTCGTTCCATGCGGACGCCGAGCACGCCGCCCGGAACCTGCACGACCCACACGTCGGGTGCGCCCTCGCCGGCCCAGTGCCGCACGGCGAGCGCGGAGGCGACCGCTCCGGTGCCGCAGGAGAGCGTCTCCCCGGAGCCGCGTTCGTGGACGCGCATCCGGATCCGCCCGCGACCGTTCTCGACGAGCGGTTCGGCGGGCACCACGAACTCGACGTTCGCGCCGGCCTGGGGTTCTGGTTCGAGGATCGGCAGGTAGGCGAGGTCGAGGCCGTCGAGCTCGTCGTCGTCGGCGAGTGCGACCACGACGTGCGGGTTGCCGACGTCGATGCCCAGCCCGGGCCGGGCGACGCCGAGGTTCTTGGCGCGCACGAGCGGCTCGCCGCCGTCGAGGCGCCACAGGCCGAGGTCGGCCTCGAATCCGGCGCCGGTCACGCGGACCCGGCGCACGCCCGCCCGGGTGCCGATCGCGATCCACTCGTCGCCGTCGGCCGCGATGAGGCCCTGGTCGACGAGGTAGCGGACGAAGACCCGGATGCCGTTGCCGCACATCTCGGAGATGCTCCCGTCGGCGTTCCAGTAGTCCATGAACCACGTCGCCTGCGGGTCCTCGGCCAGCGCCGCGCCGCCGTCGGCGAGCCGCTCCGAGCGGACGGCCCGGATCAGCCCGTCGGCGCCGACGCCGAAGCGGCGATCGCACACCGCGGCGATCTGGGTCGGCGAGAGCTCGTGCTCACCCTCGGGGTCGCTGAACAGCACGAAGTCGTTGCCCGTGCCCTGGCCCTTGGTGAAGCGCAGATCGAACGCCATCGCACCAGTCTAGGGAGCGCGGCGAGCCTCAGACGCCGTCGGCCTGCCGCGCCACCTCGGCGGCCACGGCCTCCGGATCGAGGGCGTCGACGACGGATGCCGCGGCGTACCGCTTGAACCACCCGACCTGCCGTCGGGCGTACGTCCGGGTCAGCGCCTGCGTCTCCGCGATGGCGTCGGCCTCCGACATCCGCCCCTGCAGTTGCGCGAGCGCCTGCGCGTAGCCGATGGCCTTGCGCGCGGTGACCCCTCGCTCCAGGCCGGCGGGCACCAGCCCGCGCACCTCGTCGAGGAGCCCTTCGGCCCACATGCCCGCGGCGCGGGCGTCGAGACGTGCGACGAGCGTCGCGCGCTCGGCGCGGAGGTGCACGATGCGGTGCGGCCGCCACGGCACGGGTTCGTCCGGCAGGCGCGCGGCCTTCGGCTCCCCGGTGAGCTCGATGACCTCCAGCGCGCGCACGATGCGACGCCCGTTCTGCGGATCGACGCTCGCGGCGGTCTCCGCATCGAGCTCGCGCAGGCGGCGGTGCAGCAGCCCCGGACCGACCTCCTCGAGCTCGTCCTCGAGGCGCGCGCGGATCGCGGCATCCGTCCCGGGGAACCGGAGGTCGTGGATCACGCTCGAGACGTACAGCCCGGAGCCTCCGGCGAGGATCGCGACCCCGCCGCGCGCCGCGATGTCGTCGACGACATCGCGGGCCTCGGCCTGGTAGGCGGCGACGGATGCGTCGTCGGTCACGTCGAGCACGTCGAGCAGGTGGTGCGGCACGCCCTCGCGCTCATGGACGGGAAGCTTGGCGGTGCCGATGTCCATGCCCCGGTAGAGCTGCATGGCGTCGGCGTTGACGACCTCGGCACGACCGCCCCGGGCGGCGATCGCGTGGGCGAGGTCGAGCGCGAAGCGCGACTTGCCTGTGCCCGTGGCACCGACGACCGCGATCAGCGTCACGTCAGCGCTGGCCGTCGGCGGGGTCGTAGATCGGCATGGTGCCGACGCCGGGGCTCGTGAGCGGCTCGCCGCCGATGCGCAGCGACGGCAGGCCGAGCGAGACGCGACCCCCGGCGGATGCCGCGGCGGCGCCGGGCGCGGCCGGAACCCCGCAGCTCTCGGCCTGCGCACGGTCCCAGGCGTCGCCCGCTCGCGTGCGACGGATGCGCAGCGGCGCGCCGTCGACCGAGTCGGCGAGGAGGTGGAACGGCGCCGCCTGCGTGATCTCGACCGAGACGACGTCGCCGGGTCGCGGCAGGTCGGAGCCCGCGGGCACCTCGAAGTGCACGAGCCGGCTGTCTTCCCCACGACCGCTCAGGCGGTGCGTCTCGGCGTCCTTCTTTCCCTCGCCCGTGGAGACGAGCACTTCGACGGCCGTGCCGACGAGCTTCTGGTTCTCCTCCCAGGAGATGCGCTCCTGGAGCGCGATGAGGCGCTCGTAGCGCTCCTGCACGACCTCCTTCGGCACCTGGTCGGCCATAGTCGCCGCGGGCGTGCCCGGGCGGATGGAGTACTGGAAGGTGAACGCCGACGCGAACCGTGCGGCCTCGACGACGCGGAGGGTCTCCTGGAAGTCCTCCTCGGTCTCGCCGGGGAAGCCGACGATGATGTCGGTCGAGATCGCGGCGTTCGGGATCTTCGCGCGCACGCGGTCGAGGATGCCGAGGAACTTCTCGGACCGGTACGAACGGCGCATCGCCTTGAGGATCCGATCGGAGCCCGACTGCAGGGGCATGTGCAACTGCGGCATCACGTTCGGCGTCTCGGCCATCGCGTCGATGACGTCGTCGGTGAACGCCGCGGGGTGCGGGCTCGTGAACCGGATGCGCTCGAGGCCGTCGATGCCGCCCGCCGCGCGGAGCAGCTTGCCGAACGCCTGACGGTCGCCGAACTCGACGCCGTAGGAGTTCACGTTCTGGCCGAGGAGCGTGACCTCGACGGCGCCGTCGTCGACGAGCGCCTGCACCTCGGCGAGGATGTCGCCGGGCCGACGGTCCTTCTCCTTGCCGCGGAGCGCGGGCACGATGCAGAACGTGCACGTGTTGTTGCAGCCGACCGAGATCGAGACCCAGCCGGAGTAGGTCGAGTCGCGCTTGGTCGGCAGTGTCGACGGGAACACCTCGAGCGCGTCGAGGATCTCGAGCTGCGCCTCGTCGTTGTGGCGCGCACGCTCGAGCAGGCTCGGCAGCGATCCCATGTTGTGCGTGCCGAAGACGACGTCGACCCAGGGCGCCTTCTCGAGGATGACGTTCTTGTCCTTCTGGGCGAGGCAGCCGCCGACGGCGATCTGCATGCCCGTATGCCGGCGCTTGACCCCGGCGAGGTGGCCGAGGTTGCCGTACAGCTTGTTGTCGGCGTTCTCGCGCACCGCGCACGTGTTGATCACGACGATGTCGGGCTCGGCGCCGTCGGCCGGGACGTAGCCGGCCGCCTCGAGCGACCCGCTGAGGCGCTCGGAATCGTGCACGTTCATCTGGCACCCGAAGGTGCGGACCTCGTAGGTGCGGGGCGCGGCCGTCTCGGCGGCGAGGGGCTCCGCGGCCGCGGGCATCGCCTCGTGAATGGTGCTCATGATCGCACCAGTCTACGATCCGATCACTCGGGCTCAGCGTCGTCGAGCGCGGCGGCCACAGCGCGACGGACGAGCTCGCTGCCGTACCCGCGTCGCATGAGGAACGCCGACAGGCGCCGTTCCGCGACGTGCCGATCGAGCCCGGCCAGTTGCCGGGCGCGGCGTTCGGCGATCAGGAGCGCGTGCTCGAACTCGACGTCGGGATCGAGGGTGTCGACCGCCTCTCGCGCGAGCTCGTCGTCGATCCCCCGGCGCCCCAGCTCGTGGAGCAGTGCGCCGCTCCCCCGGCCGCGCCGGACGCCGTGGCTGTGGACGAGCTGCTCCGCGAGCCGACGGTCGTCGAGGTAGCCGAGCCGCTGGTAGCGCTCGATCCACTCCTCGACCTCGCCCTCGTCGAGCCCGTGCTCGACGAGGGTCGAGCGGACCTCGGACACCGAGAGCGACGAGCGACGCAACCGGGAGACGATCAGCCGGTCGATGCGATCGTCTCGCTCGGGGCCGGTCTCGGGCTCCTCGACCAGGACCTGCTCGGGCGCGGCACGCACCGCGGATCCCGCCCCACGCCGGGCGGCCCCGTCGGATTCCTCCGACCGGGCCACCCACGGCAGGTAGGTGACCGGCGCGAGTCGCTCGTTCCGCTGATCGGTCATCGGAACCGCCGACTCAGGCGCCCTTGCGCTTCGCCGCGAGCGACTCGACGTTCGACGGTGCGGCGGCCGCCGGCGCAGCGCCGACCTGGCCGATGCCGAGCTTCGCGAGGATCTTCTTCTCGATGTCGGCGGCGATGTCGGGGTTCTGGATGAGGAAGTTGCGGGCGTTCTCCTTGCCCTGGCCGAGCTGGTCGCCGTCGTAGGTGTACCAGGCGCCGGACTTCTTCACGATGCCCTGGTCGACGCCGTAGTCGATGAGGCTGCCCTCACGGGAGATGCCGACGCCGTAGAGGATGTCGAACTCGGCCTGCTTGAAGGGCGGGGCCATCTTGTTCTTGACCACCTTCACGCGCGTGCGGTTGCCGACCGCCTCGGAGCCGTCCTTCAGGGTCTCGATGCGGCGGATGTCGAGGCGCACCGACGCGTAGAACTTCAGCGCCTTGCCGCCCGCGGTCGTCTCGGGGCTGCCGAAGAACACGCCGATCTTCTCGCGGAGCTGGTTGATGAAGATCGCCGTCGTCTTGGTCTGGTTGAGGCCACCGGTGAGCTTGCGGAGGGCCTGCGACATGAGGCGGGCCTGGAGGCCGACGTGCGAGTCGCCCATCTCGCCCTCGATCTCGGCGCGGGGCACGAGGGCCGCGACGGAGTCGATGACGACGAGGTCGATGGACCCCGAGCGGATCAGCATGTCGGCGATCTCGAGCGCCTGCTCACCCGTGTCGGGCTGCGAGACGAGCAGCGAGTCGATGTCGACGCCGAGCTTCTTCGCGTACTCGGGGTCGAGCGCGTGCTCCGCGTCGATGAACGCCGCGATGCCGCCCGCCCGCTGCACGTTCGCGATCGCGTGGAGGGTCAGGGTCGTCTTACCCGACGACTCGGGGCCGTAGATCTCGATGATGCGGCCGCGCGGCAGGCCGCCGACGCCGAGCGCGACGTCGAGTGCGATCGAACCGGTGGGGATGATCTCGACCGGTGCGCGCTCCTCGCTGCCGAGGCGCATCACCGACCCCTTGCCGAACTGGCGGTCGATCTGGGCGAGTGCGGTCTCGAGGGCCTTCTCGCGGTCTGCGGGTGATGGCATCGGTGCTCCTTCGTGGTGGTGACGGCTGCCTCTAGGCTGTCGTTCCGCGTGCCGGGCCGTGACCCGGCACGTCTCGCGACAAGGCGGTTGCGGTGTGTTCCGACGCCTCCGACCGTACGGCCGGCCACCGACATCCGCGGCCCGAAGGCTCCGGCTGTGGATGGACGCGTCGTCCCTCCTGCTGGTGAGGAGCCTAACGCAGCACCCGAACGGATGTTCGACACGCCCTTCGGCGTGTCGAACGCGTCTTCGGATGCATCCGGGGCCGCGTCCGACGGTCTACCGGAGGGGCCGCTCCCCCGGCTCGGGACGGCCCACGCCGTGACGACGCTCCTCCGGGACATCCGTCGCCGCGCAGAGCGCCGACCAGACGTCGCGCGGCGCGAGGCCGGCCGCGAGCGCCTCGCGAGCGGTGCGGTTGCCGAGCTCGACGAGCACGAGGTCGTTCACCACGACGTCCCCATACCCCGGGCCGAACTCCTGCTCGACCGCCAGTGCGAACTCACTGCGTTTCACCGATGTCCTCCGCAACGTGCGAACGGCCGGTCCCCAGGACCGGCCGTTCGCGTGGATCGTGGATCAGCGGACCATCATGTCCGCGTCGAACTCCGCCACCAGCTCGTCGGGGAGGCTGTCGGGCACCGACGGGGTGTTGAGCCCCTCGAGCACCGCGATGCGGTCGCCGACCTCGTGCATGATCACGGAGATGGGAGTGTCGAGCGCGTCCGCGACGGACGCGAGGATCTCGCTCGAGGCCTCCTTCTGGCCGCGCTCCACCTCGCTGAGGTAGCCGAGCGCGACACTCGCCTTGCTGGCGACCTGGCGGAGGGTCCGGCCCTTCTGCAGGCGGAAGTCCCTCAGCACGTCGCCGATCTCCTGTCGAACCAGAACCATCGGAACCTCCCTCGTCTCACCTGCGAACCCCGACCGGGGCCGGTACGGGGAGGTCAGTCTAGCGCCTCATCCCGTTCACCGAGCCTACCCGTGGTCACTGGTGTTTTGCTCTGAACCCGACACCTGTAACAGGGTCTTCATACGGGGTATTCCCGCAGGGCCCATCAGTCCGAGACGGATGCCGCGTCCAGCGCGTCGAGCTCCGCCAGGGCCTCCGCGAGCGCTCGCACCACCGCGCCCCGGCGCACCGCGCCCCGATCGCCGCGGACCCGGAGCTCGACGGCGCGCGCGCCGCGCGCCGACGCGATGCCGACGTACACGAGCCCGGGCGGATGGCCTCCCTGCGGGTCGGGGCCCGCGACGCCCGTCGTGGCGAGCCCGAGGTCGGCGGCGCGGCCGTCGACCGCGCATCGCGCCCGCACGCCCTCGGCGAGCTGCCGTGCGACCTCGGCATCGACCGGCCCCCGCTCGGCGAGCAGGCGCGCGTCGACCCCCACCAGCGAGTGCTTCAGCTCGGTCGCGTACGCGACGACGCCGCCGAGCAGGGCGTTCGACGCGCCGGGGACGTCGACGATCGCCGCGGACAGCAGCCCGCCCGTGAGCGACTCGGCGCAGGCGACCGTCCGGCCGCCCGCGCGCAGCCGCGCGACGAGGCGGTCGGCGAGCTCGTCGGCGCGGGCCGGATCCGCATCACGCGCGGCAGGAGGCATCCGCTCGTCGGTCACCGGGACTCGGCACGGTGCTCGCGCGCGAGGCGGATCGCGTCGCGCACGTAGAGCAGGCCGGACCACACCGTGAGGACGAGCGCCGCCGCCATGAACGCCCAGTTGACCCAGAAGACCCAATCGCCGAGGAACGTCCAGAGCGGGGTCAGGAACAGCGAGATCGCGATCGCCTGCGTGAAGGTCTTCGCCTTGCCGCCCGACGACGCCGGGACGACCGTGCCGCGGCGGAGCTCGACGAGGCGCCAGACCGTGATGCCGACCTCGCGGACGACGATGAGGATCGTCACCCACCACCACAGCTCGCCGAGGATGGACAGGCACACGAGCGCGCCGCTCGTCAGGAGCTTGTCGGCGATCGGGTCGAGGATCTTGCCGAGGTCGGTGACGAGCCCGCGCGAGCGCGCGAGGTGACCGTCGACCCAGTCGGTCGAGATCGCCACGATGAAGATGACCGCCGCCCACCAGCGCAACGGACCGTCGGCGCCGCCGTCGGCGAGCAGGAGCCAGAAGAAGATCGGCGCCATGACGATCCGGACGACCGTGATCGCGTTCGGCAGGTTCCAGTTCGACGAACGGCCACGGCCGTCGGGTGCGGTCATGGGTTCAGCCTAGCCGTCGGTCAGTCGCGGCCGGTGAGGCCCCAGGCGTCCTCGTCGCCGTCGGCCTCGACCTCCTCGAGCCCGTCGGGGATGCGGCCGACCGGGTCGTCGTACCGGTCGTCGACGTCGCCGTCGGCGGCGCCCGAGCCGGTCGCGCCGGTCGTGGCCGGGGCGGCCCCGACGGGTGCGGCAGCCGGGGCGGCCGCGGCGGGCGGGGCGGATGCCGCGGGCGGCGCCGGCTCCTCGCCGCGCAGCTTCGCGAGCACGCCCGGCAGCTGCTCGGGCGTCACGAGCACGTCGCGCGCCTTGGACCCCTCGGACGGGCCGACGATCTCGCGCGACTCGAGGAGGTCCATGAGGCGACCCGCCTTGGCGAAGCCGACGCGGAGCTTGCGCTGCAGCATGGACGTGGACCCGAACTGCGTGGAGACCACGAGCTCCGCCGCCGCGAGCAGCAGTTCGAGGTCGTCGCCGATGTCGGAGTCGATCTCCTTCTTCTCGACGGCCGCCTCGACGTCCTTGCGGTACTCGGGGCGGGCCTGGCGCGTCACGTGCGTCACGACGCGGTCGATCTCGGTCTCGGTGACCCACGCGCCCTGCACGCGGATCGGCTTGGATGCGCCCATGGGCAGGAACAGCGCGTCGCCCTGGCCGATGAGCTTGTCGGCGCCCGGCTGGTCGAGGATGACGCGGGAGTCCGTGACGCTCGTGACCGCGAAGGCGAGCCGTGACGGCACGTTCGCCTTGATGAGGCCCGTCACGACGTCGACCGAGGGCCGCTGCGTCGCGAGCACGAGGTGGATGCCCGACGCGCGGGCGAGCTGCGTGATGCGAACGATCGAGTCCTCGACGTCGCGCGGGGCCACCATCATGAGGTCGGCGAGCTCGTCGACCACGACGAGCAGGTACGGGTACGGCTTGAGCTTGCGCTCGCTGCCCGCGGGCAGCTTGATCTCGTCGTTGATCACCGCCGCATTGAAGTCGTCGATGTGGCGGAACCCGAACGACGCGAGGTCGTCGTACCGCATGTCCATCTCCTTCACGACCCACTGCAGCGCCTCGGCGGCCTTCTTGGGGTTCGTGATGATCGGCGTGATCAGGTGCGGCACGCCCGCGTAGGGCGCGAGCTCGACGCGCTTCGGGTCGATGAGCACCATCCGCACCTCGGAGGGCTTGGCGCGCATCAGCAGGCTCGTGATCATCGAGTTCACGAAGCTCGACTTGCCCGACCCGGTCGAACCGGCGACCAGCAGGTGCGGCATCTTCGCGAGGTTCGCGACCACGTAGCCGCCGCCGACGTCCTTGCCCACGCCGATCGTCATCGGGTGCTTCGCGTTCACCGCGGCGCCCGAGCGCAGGACGTCGCCGAGGGTGACCGTCTCGCGGTCGGCGTTCGGGATCTCGACGCCGATCGCGGACTTGCCGGGGATCGGCGAGAGGATGCGCACCTCGTTCGACGCGACCGCGTACGACAGGTTCTTCGACAGCGCGGTCACGCGCTCGACCTTGACGCCCGGCCCGAGCTCGATCTCGTACTGCGTCACCGTCGGCCCGCGCGAGAAGCCGGTGACCTTCGCGTCGACGCCGAACTGCTCGAGCACGCCCGTGATCTGGCGCACGACCTCGTCGTTCACCGCCGAGCGGGTCTTCGCCGGCGCCCCCGCCGCGAGGGTCGAGGACGACGGCAGGTGGTACGGCCGGTCGGGCAGCTCGTCGGCGCCCTCGTCCACGGATGCCGCGGCCCCGCCCTCCGGCGCCGCGGCGCCCGCCGCCGCACCGGGCACGGGTGCGGCCCCGGCGGGAGCGATGACCTCGGTGGCGCCGGCGTCGTCGCCGCGGAGGCCCGTGCCGCTTCCGGCCACCTCGCCCGTGAACCGCTGCAGGGCGGACTCCGCACGCTCGAGGTCGTCGATGACGCCCGCCCCGTACGGGTCGGCCGGTCGCACGCCCTCGAGCGGCGTCTCGAAGCTCCCCGCCGCGGACCCCTCGCCGAACACCTCCGTGATGCCGTCGGCACCCGCGTCGGCGAACTCGGGGTCTTCCTCGCGGTTCGAGGCGTTCCGGCGCCACCAGGGCAGCATGCCGCCGGAGGGCGCCTCCTCGTCGTCGATCCCGTCGAGCTCGACCTGTTGCGCGCGCTCGGCCTTCGACCGGCGCTTGGGCTTGGACTCGACGTCCGCGTTCGACGCGGCCGCGGCATCCGCTTCGCCCTCGATCGCGCCGAACAGCCACGTGTACAGCTCGCGGAAGCGCTGCGGGATGCGGTTCGGCGGCGTCTTGGTGAGGATCAGCAGCGACAGCAGCACCAGGAGCACGAGCACGATGCCCGCACCCACCTCGGTGATGAGGAGGATGAGCGGCTGCGCGAGCATCCAGCCGAGGATGCCGCCGGCACCGGCGAGCACCGGCATGCCCTCGCTGGGCGAGGGCTGCCCGCCGAAGAGGTGGCAGAGCCCCGAGACGGTGATGAGCAGCATCCCGAGGCCGATGCCGATGCGCGTGTTGTCGTGCACCGAACTCGGGTGCCGGAACAGCCAGACGGCGAACATGAGCATCACGACGGGCAGCGCGAACGCCACGCGGCCGAACAGGCCCCCGAACGTGTAGGCGTCGAGGGTCTGGGCCACGGGGTCGTTGATGAAGAACCACTCGACGATCGCACCGGACACGGCGAGCAGGACGAGGAAGAAGGGCAGGCCGTCGCGGCGCTCCTCCTTGGCGAGCGTCTCGGGGCCGAGCGCACGGGCCGCGCCGCCCGTGAGGTGGGCGAGCCCCATCCAGGCTCGGACGAGGACCCCCGGGCCGTCGGACTTCTGGGATGCGCTGCGCGCCGCGCGCGTCGACGAACGCTGCGCCGGCAGCTTCTTGGTGGGCGCGGTGCGCGTCGACGAGCCGCGCCCGGACGCGCCGGAGGCGCGACCGTTCGACCTGGTGCTCGTAGCCATGCGCTCCACGTTACGGCCCCGCTGCGACACGACCCGGCAGGCCGGTCGAGTGTCGGCGCAGTCGGGGCGGCCGACCGGCGCCCTCCGGCGGGCGGTCGCGGTCAGCGCAGGAGCCGCACCATGGTGTCGCGTCCGTCGGCCGACGCGATCACCGAGAACCCCTCGGACCGGTACAGCTCGTGCGCGAAGTTGCCGTGCTCGACGGAGAGCGCGAGCCGCGCATAGCCGCCCGCGCGGGCGTCCTCCGTCAACGCGCGGAGGAGCGCACGTCCGAGGCCCTGCGCGCGCCACAGCGGCGTCACCCCGATGATGAGCTCGGGGACGCCGGTCGCGACGAACCCCATCGATGGCCGGTCGGCGCCGAACAGGCGGTACCAGGCGGCGCCCACCGGGCGCCCCTCGGGGTCGAGGGCGACGACGCCGCGATCGGCGGGTCGCTGCCACCCCGAGATGTAGGCGGCGTGCACGGCGTCGGCCAGGATGACCGGGCGCGGGCGCGTCGCATCCGCTCGCCAGTTCGCCGCCTCGACGACCATGTCGGCGAGGAAGCCGCCGTCCGCGGGGAGCGCGGACCTGATCGTGAAGGCCGCCATGGACGGAGGGTACGCGCGCCGCGTTACGGCGGTGTTTCCCACGACGGATGCCGCGGCATCCGTCACCCGGACGCCGGTCCGGCCGGCGCCCGCCAGGCGCGGTTGAGCGGCCGGTGCCGCCGGCGCGGCCGACCCTCGCGGCCTACGCCTCGATGACGAGCGGCACGAGCATCGGGCGGCGCCGCAGGCGCCGGTTCACCCAGCTGCCGACCGTCCGGCGCACCGTCTGCTGCAGCGCGTGCGGGTCGCGGACGCCGTGGTGCGCGGCGTCCGCGAGGGCGGCGACGATCTTGGGCTTCACGTCCTCGAACACCGCGTCGTCCTCCGCGAAGCCGCGCGCGTGGATCTCGGGGCCGACGATGACGCGACCGGTCGAGGCGTCCACCACGACGATGACCGAGATGAAACCCTCCTCGCCGAGGATCCGGCGGTCCTTCAGGTCGGCGTCCGTGATCTCGCCGACCGTCGAACCGTCGACGTAGACGAAGCCCAGGTCGAGCTGGCCGGCGACCCTCACCTCGCCGTCGCGGAGGTCGAGCACGGTGCCGTTCTCGGCGAGGAACGTGCGCTCCGCCGGGATGCCGGTGTCCTGTGCGAGGCGCGCGTTCGCGACCAGGTGCCGGTACTCGCCGTGCACCGGCAGGACGTTCCGCGGCTGCAGGATGTTGTAGCAGTACAGCAATTCACCGGCGGCCGCGTGGCCCGAGACGTGCACCTTCGCGTTGCCCTTGTGCACGACGTTCGCGCCGAGCTTCGTGAGGCCGTCGATCACGCGGTACACCGCGTTCTCGTTGCCCGGGATGAGGCTCGAGGCGAGGATGACCGTGTCGCCCTCGCCGATCTCGATCTGGTGGTCGCGGTTCGCCATGCGGCTGAGCACGGCCATGGGCTCGCCCTGCGAGCCCGTCGACATGTACACGATCCTGTCGTCGGGGATGTCGCCGGCCTTCTTGAAGTCGACGAGCACGCCCTCTGGCACGTCGAGGTAGCCGAGGTCGGCCGCGATGGTCATGTTGCGCACCATGCTGCGGCCGAGGAGCGCGACCCGGCGACCGTTCTGGTGCGCGGCGTGCAGCACCTGCTGCACGCGGTGCACGTGGCTCGAGAAGCTCGCCACGATGACGCGCCGCGGCGAGCGCGCGATGACCTCGTCGAGCACGGGCCCGATCGCCCGCTCGAGCGGTGTGAAGCCGGGGACGTCGGCGTTCGTCGAGTCGACGAGGAACAGGTCGACGCCCTCCTGGCCGAGGCGCGCGAACTCGCGGAGGTCCGTGAGGCGGCCGTCGAGCGGCAGCTGGTCCATCTTGAAGTCGCCGGTGGCGAGCACCGTTCCCGCCGCGGTGCGGATCGCGACCGCGAGCGCGTCGGGGATGGAATGGTTCACCGCCACGAACTCGAGCTCGAACGGCCCGAGCTTCTCGGTCTGCCCCTCCTTCACGGTGAGGCTGTACGGCGCGATGCGGTGCTCCTTGAGCTTCGCCTCGACGAGGGCGAGCGTGAGCTGCGAGCCCACGAGCGGGATGTCGGCGCGCAGCTTGAGCAGGTACGGCACGGCGCCGATGTGGTCCTCGTGCCCGTGCGTGAGCACCACGGCGACCACGTCGTCGAGGCGCTCCCTGAGGAAGCCGAAGTCGGGCAGGATCAGGTCGACGCCCGGCTGGTGCTCCTCGGGGAAGAGCACGCCGCAGTCGACGATCAGCAGCTTGCCGTCGATCTCGAAGCAGGTCATGTTGCGGCCGACCTCGCCGAGGCCGCCGACCGGGATGACGCGGAGCGTCCCCGGCTCGAGCGGTGCGGGGTCGATGATCTCGTCGGGCATGCGCCCTCCTCACGTTGCGGTGTTCAGTTCGGTGCGACCCTCGTGGTCGCGGATGTCTCGGTCCGGGGATTCCGGTCGGATGCCCGTCGCCTCGTGGCCGCCCCTGCGTTCGGCGGCCCGCCGCGGCATCCGTCGCCCTCAGCGCGTCGTGCCGGCCACCTTCGGGAGGGCGCCGCCGGCGGCGGCGTTGCGGTCGGGACGGAAGTTGTGGAAGTCCACGCCGGGGATGCCCTGCACGAGGTCGATCTCGTCCTCGATGAGCGCGGCCTCCCACTCCTCCGGGCCGACGAGCGGAAGGCGCACGCGCGGGCTGCCGATGCGGCCGAGGCCGTGCAGGATGTACTTCGCCGCGACCGTCCCGGGCACGTGCGTCATCACGGCGCGCACGAGCGGCTCGAGCCGCCGGTGCTCGGCGGTCGCGGTCGTCAGGTCCCCGCGGTTCACGGCGTCGACGATGGTGCGGTACGGGGCGGGCGCGATGTTCGCCGTCACGCCGATGAGACCCGTCGCCCCGATCGCCAAGTGCGGCAGCACGTTCGCATCGTCGCCGGAGAAGTACATGAGATCGGTCTGGTTCAGCACGCGGCTGACCTCGCTGAAGTCGCCCTTGGCGTCCTTGATGGCGAGGATGTTCGGGTGCTTGGCGAGCCGGAGGATGGTCTCGTACGTGATCGGCACGCCCGTGCGGCCCGGGATGTCGTAGAGGATCACGGGCAGGTCGGTGGCATCCGCCACCAGTCGGAAGTGCGTGAGGATGCCCGCCTGCGTCGGCTTGTTGTAGTAGGGCGTGACGATCATGATGCCGTCGGCGCCGGCCTGCTCGCTGTGCTTGTACAGCTCGATCGCGTGCGCGGTCTCGTTCGAACCACCGCCCGTGATGATCTTCGCGCGGCCGGCCGCGACATCCTTGCCGACCTCGACGAGGCGGATCTTCTCATGGTCGGTGAGCGTCGACGTCTCACCCGTGGTGCCCGTGACGACGATGCCGTCGGCGCCCGCGGTGATCACGTCGTCGATGTGCTTCTCCACGGCCGGCCAATCGACCTCGCCGTCCGCCGTCATCGGCGTGACGAGCGCGACGAGCACCTGTCCGAAGGGATTCTCAGAAGTCACGTGCTCAAGGCTATCGCCACGCGCGACCGTGCCGTGTCCGCATCGCACCCACAGCCGCCTCGCAGCCTCCAGGTCAGCGGGCGAGGGTGAGGAAGCGGTGGCGGATGCCGGAGCGCGAGTCGTGCCATCCGTCGGCGGGATCGGCGGCGACGACGTGCCAGCCGGTGCGGTCGGGCGCGAAGGTGTCGCCGTCGACGTCGAGGTCGAGTTCGGTGACGACGAGCCGGTCGGCGAGGTCGATCGTCCGGGCGAAGAGCTCGGCGCCGCCGATCACCCAGACGCGGTCGTCGGCGTCGGATGCCGCGAGCCCGAGCGCCTCGTCGACGGAGGCCGCGCGCACCGCGCCGTCGCCGTGCCAGTCGGCCTGCCGGGTGACGACGATGTTCGCCCGCCCCGGCAGGGGGCGGAACCGCGGCGGCAACGAGTCCCAGGTCCGCCGGCCCATGACGACGGGCGCACCGTGGGTCGTGCGCTTGAAGTGCGCCAGGTCTTCGGGGACGTGCCACGGCATGCCGCCCGCGGCGCCGATCACTCCCCCGCGCGCCTCCGCCCAGATGAGGCCGATCCGCGGGGCGTCATCGTTGTCGAACGCGTCGCTCATACGGCGACGGCCGCGCGGATCGCGGGGTGGTGCTCGTACCCGACGACCTCGAAGTCCTCGAAGCGGTAGTCGTCGATCGAGTCGGGTCGACGCCCGATGCGGAGCGTGGGATACGGGAAGGGCTCCCGGGTCAGCTGCTCGGTGACCTGCTCGACGTGGTTGTCGTAGATGTGGCAGTCGCCGCCGGTCCAGACGAAGTCGCCGACCTCGAGTCCGGCCTGCTGCGCGACCAGGTGCGTGAGCAGCGCGTAGGAGGCGATGTTGAACGGCACGCCGAGGAAGAGGTCCGCACTGCGCTGGTACAACTGGCACGACAGTCGCCCGTCGGCCACGTGGAACTGGAACAGCGCGTGGCACGGCGCGAGCGCCATGTCCGGGATGTCGGCCGGGTTCCACGCCGAGACGATGAGCCGGCGCGAGTCGGGGTTCGTGCGGATCTGCTCGATGACCTGCGCGACCTGGTCGATCTGCTCGCCCGACGGGGTCGGCCAGCTGCGCCACTGCACGCCGTAGACGGGACCGAGGTCGCCCGAGGCATCCGCCCATTCGTCCCAGATGCTCACACCGTGCTCCTGCAACCATCCGACGTTCGAGTCGCCGCGGAGGAACCACAGCAGCTCGTACGCGATGGACTTGAAGTGCACGCGCTTCGTCGTCACGAGCGGGAAGCCCTGCGACAGGTCGAAGCGGATCTGGCGGCCGAAGATGCTGCGCGTGCCGGTCCCCGTCCGGTCGGACTTCGGCGTGCCGTGCTCGAGCACGTCGCGGAGCAGGTCTTCGTACGGAGTCGGGATCGCGCTGGCCACGGCGTCAAGGCTACGCCGCCACGGGCGACGGGCGGGCATGACAGGCGGGCGGATGCCGCGCACGTCACCCGGCGTCACACGAGGTGACCCCGCCGGACCGCGGACGTAGCCTGCGGAACATGGAGCTCGCGCCCGCCCTCGCCGTCGGCATCGGCCTGCCTGCGGTCGCGCTCGTGATCGGGCTGGTGTGGCGGGCGCGCACCGGTCGCGTGCAGCGCCTCGGCGGTGCCTCGGGCATTCCCGCCGGCGCGGCGTCGGCGATCCGGCCGGGCGCGACACCTGCGCGCTCCGACGCGGAGCGCCTCCAGCTCGAGCCCGCCGCGCTCGGCGACGGAGCGACGCTCGTGCAGTTCTCGACCGAGTACTGCAGTCGTTGCCCCGGAACGGCACGCGCCCTCGTCGAGCTCGCGTCGGAGTACGACGGGGTGCGGCACGTGGAGATCGACCTCACGCACCGGGCCGACCTGGCCGACGCGTTCCGCGTGACCCAGACGCCGACCGTGCTGGTCCTCGACCCGTCGGGGCGCGCGGTCGCGCGCATCGCCGGCGTGCCCCGCATCGACGAGCTCCGCGACGAACTCGACACCACCACCGGGAGGTCCCGTGCCATCCACCCCGTCTGAGTCCGGTTCCTCCGAGTCCGGTTCGTCCGAGTCCACCGCAGCCGATGCGGCCCAGCGCCGTCCCGGCATCGATCCGCGGGGCCCGCGCTTCTCGGCCGGGATCACCGCCGTGCTGCTCCTCGCCGCGGTCGTGCTCGCCGTCGGCGGCCTCGCGCAGGCGGCACTGGTGCTGCTGACCGCCCTCGCCGTGCTCTTCGCCTGGGCCGCCGCCGCCGGCGTGGCCCGGCACCCGTTCGGACTCGTGTTCCGCCACCTCGTCCGGCCGCGGCTCGCGCCGCCCTCGGAGCCCGAGGACCCGCGCCCGCCGACCTTCGCCCAGCTCGTCGGCCTCGTCGTCACGGCGATCGGGGTCGTGCTCGGCATCCTCGGCCTGCCGGCGGCGGTGCCGATCGCCGCCGCGGCGGCGTTCATCGCCGCCTTCCTCAACGCGGCGTTCGGGTACTGCCTCGGCTGCCGGCTGTACCTGCTGCTCGTGCGCGCCCGGATGATCCGGACTGCCTGAGGCGGCACGGGCGACGCGCACCCCGGCGCGACTGCCGGACGCGGCATCCGCTCGATAGGCTGGGACCCCGGCTCGAGGAGGAGGACCCATTGGCACTGACGAGCGAAGCGACCACGGTCTGGACGGGAAGCCTGTTCGAGGGGTCGGGCACGACGCGCCTCGATTCGTCGAAGCGGGGCGAGTTCGCCGTCGACTGGAAGGCCCGCACCGAGGGCGAGGCCGGGACGACCAACCCCGAGGAGCTGCTCGGCGCCGCGCACTCCGCGTGCTTCTCGATGGCCCTGTCGAACATCCTCGCGAAGGCCGGTCACACGCCCGAGAGCATCCAGACCACGGCGGCCGTGACCTTCCAGCCCGGTGAGGGCGTCACCGGCAGCCACCTGCTCGTGAGTGCGCGCGTGCCCGGCATCACCGAGGCCGAGTTCGAGGCGTTCGCCGACGACGCCAAGGCGAACTGCCCGATCTCGAAGGCGCTCGCCGGCATCCCGATCACGATCGAGGCGGAGCTCGCGTAGCGGTGCGGATCCTCGTCGCCGGCGCATCCGGCTTCATCGGTACGGCGGTCCGGGACCGCCTGGTCGCCGACGGGCACGACGTGGTCCGCCTCGTGCGACGACGCGCGCAGGCGGCCGACGAGGTGAGCTGGTCGCCGTCGTCGGGGATCATCGACTTCACGGTGATGGACCGCGTCGACGCCGTGCTGAACCTCTCGGGCGCCTCGCTCGCCCGACTGCCGTGGACGCGACGCTATCGGGACGAGATCCTCGAGTCCCGGATCGCCGCCACCCGCACGCTCGCCGACGCCATGCGGAAGGCGCACGCGCCGCCGTCGACCTTCCTCAGCGCGTCCGCCGTCGGCTACTACGGCGATCGGCCCGGCGAACTGCTCACCGAGCACTCGGCGGCGGGCACCGGCTTCCTCGCCGAGGTCGTGGCGCGCTGGGAGGCGGCCGCACAGCTCGCCCCCCACGGGACGCGCACCGTCGTCCTCCGCACCGGCATCGTCGTCGGCCGAGGCGGGGCGATGCAGCGCATCCGCGCCCTCACCACGTTCGGCGTCTCGGGACGTCTCGGCACCGGCGGCCAGCACTGGCCGTGGATCGCGCTGGAGGACGAGGTGGAGGCCATCGTGCACCTGCTCGGCTCGCACGTGTCCGGGCCGGTGAACCTGGTCGGACCGACCCCGGCCACCGCCGACCGCGTCATGGGAGCGCTCGCTGAGCGCATGCACCGGCCGTACGTGATCCCCGTGCCCGAGAAGCTGCTCGAGGCGGCGCTCGGCAAGGCCGCCGACGACCTGCTCCTCTCCAGCCAGAAGGTGCGACCGCAACGGCTCATCGACGACGGCTACCGGTTCCGGCACCCGAGCGTCGAGTCGGCGATCGACGCGATGCTCAGTCCCGAGCCCGCTCCAGTTCGATAGCCCGGCGCACGGCACGGCGCGCCCGTCGGCGGTCGCCCGCCGCGTCGTACGCGAGGCCGAGCCGGAGCCACGCCCGCCACGAGTCGGGTTCCGCCTCGACCGCCTCGCGGAACGCGGGGAACGCGGCATCCGCTTCACGGCGCTCGGGGCGCCCGCTCGGGCGGACCGGGATGCCCAGGTCGAGGGCGCCCTCGGCCTCGAGGCGTTCCACGAGCCGCTGGGAGCGGATCCCGAACGCGAACTCGCGCCAGATCGCCCATGCCGCGACGATCGGCAGGACGATGAGGGCGACGCCCATCGCGACCGCGACGGGCTCGCCGGTGAGCACGAACTGCACGGCGCGCCATCCGACGAGCGCGACGTAGAGGGCCAGCAGCGCCGCCATGACGACGGCGCCGACCTTCGCGCCGCTCATCGGTCGCCGGGGAGCTCGAGCCCGAGCAGCGCGTCGAGGCCGACGGTGACGCCCTCGGTCGACGCAGCGCGGCGGAGCGCGAGGAGGATGCCGGCCTCGTAAGCCGTCGGGGCGATCGTGGAGTGCGTGATCTGCAGGCTCTCCCCCGGCCCGCCGAGCACGACGCGCTGGTCGGCGAGGACGCCGTCCATGCGGAGGCTGTGGATGGGGACGCCCGAGACCAGCTGCCCGCGGGCTCGCTGGTCGGCGTGCGGTGCCGAGACCGGTCCGAGCTCGCCGCGTGCGGCGGCGATGAGCTCGGCGGTCCGCACCGCGGTGCCCGACGGCGAGTCGACCTTGCCCGCGTGGTGCGCCTCGACGATCTCGATCGAGTCGAAGTGCCGGGCGGCGAACGCCGCGAACGCGGACCCGAGCACGCTGCCGATCGAGAAGTTCGGTACGAAGATCACCCCCGACGTGGCATCCGCCTCACGGAGACGGGTCTCGACCTCGGCGATGCGCTCGCGCGACCAGCCGGACGTGCCGACGACGACCGAGGCGCCCGCCTCGATCGCGGCCTCGACGATCGCCGCGCTCGCGGCGGGGTGCGTGACGTCGAGCACGACGTCGGCGCCCGCGAGCTCCTCGAGGCTGGAGGACGAATCGAGCCCCGAGTGGAGCTCGAGGTCGTCGGCCTCGTCGATCAGCCGGGTCGCGAGGCGCCCCATCTTCCCCGTCGCGCCAGCCACCGCCACCGTGATCGTCACGACGTTCACCCTAGCAACCGGGGCGGGGGCGCCCCGCGGTCGAGCGGCGACGGATGGCGCGCGAGCGCGCCGTAGGCTGGGCGCATGCTCCGCTTCCGCGACGCCGCCGTGACCGACCCCGACGCGAACCGGCTGATCGGCGACTACTTCGCCGAGCGGGCCGCGGGCTTCCCGCCCGAGCAGGGCGAGTACCGTCCGACCTGGCCGGTCGACGAGCAGTTCGCACCCCCGGCCGGGGTCTTCGTCGTCGTCGAGGACGAGTCGGGCGCAGCGGTCGGATGCGGCGGGGTGCGGCGGATCCCACCGTCGGCCGAGGGGCACGTGCGGTACGAGGTCAAGCACCTCTGGCTCGCGCCGGCCGCCCGCGGCCAGGGCGGGGGCCGAGCGCTGCTCGAGGAGCTCGAGCGCCGTGCGGTCGCGTTCGGCGCCGAGGAGCTCGTGCTCGACACGAACGCGAGCCTGGCCGCCGCCGGCGGCCTCTACGCCGCGAGCGGCTACGTCGGCATCGAGCCCTACAACGACAACCCGAACGCCACGAACTGGTACGGCAAGCGGGTCGCTCGCGCGGCCGGCTGAGCCGGCTCCTCGGCGGCGCGACCCGGGCTCGGCCGGCGCCAGGGGCGGCGACCCGCGGCGTCAAAGCCCGTACGGCTCGGGAAGCCCCGTCCGCAGCTCGGGCGGGAGGTGCGCGAGGTCGTTGTGCACGACGAGGTTCCAGGGGCGGCCGGGCGCGCGCTGCGTGAGCACCGTGAGGCCGCAGTTGGCCTGGTTGATGGTCGCCCAGCGCCACTCGGGTGCGCCGAGCACCTCGCGCACGAACCATCCGATCACGAAGTTGTGGGTGATGAGGAGGTCGTGGCGGTCCTCGCGGTGCGAGCGGAGGAACTCGGCGTTCGCGTCGGCCATCTGCGCGCGGCCCGCCTCGAAGTCGAGCTCGGTGAACGAGCCGAAGAACGGGGCGTAGGCGGCGGGCGTCTCCGGGGCCGGGCCGGACGGCACGCAGTCGAAGAGCAGGGCCGACGGCTCGGGCTTCAGCGACGGGAGCTTGGCGGCGATGATGTCGGCCGTCTCGGCGGCACGCTGCAGGGGCGAGTGGTAGGCGGCATCGAACGGGATCCCGCCGAGGCGCTCCGCGAGCAGTTCGGCCTGGCGGCGCCCTCGCGGGGAGAGCGGTCCGTCGGGGAGGCCGTGCTCGGCGTCGAGCTGCTCGCCGTGGCGGACGAGGTAGAGGTGGTGGGGCACGTCGTGTCCTGTGGTCGGGCGTCGTCGTCAGGCGACGTCGGGTCGGGCGGCGGGCTGGTCGACGATCGAGCGGAAGGCGTGCTCGTCGACCGGGCCGACCGCGACGAGCGAGAACGGCCGGGCGGCCAGCTCTCCCGCGAGCGCTCGGACGTCGTCGGCGGTGACGCGTCCGACGCGGCGCAGGGCCTCGTCGAGGTCGGCGAATTCCCCCAGTGCGAGCTCGGCGCGGCCGAGTCGCGACATCCGCGTGTCGGAATCCTCGAGCGCGAGCGCAGAGGCGCCGCCGAGGTAGCCGATCGCGCGGGTGAGCTCGTCATCGGTGACGCCGTGGTGCGCGAGCCGCTCGAGCTCGGTGCGCATGAGCGCGGCCACGGTCGCGGCGTTCTTCGGCGCGCATCCGGCGTACATGCCGAACACCCCCGCGTCGGAGTACCCCGGTGCGAACGAGTAGACGGCGTAGGCGAGGCCGCGGCGTTCCCGGATCTGCTGGAACAGCCGCGACGACATGCCGCCGCCGAAGACGGTGTTGAGCACGCTCATCACGGCCCGTCGCTCGTCGGTCGCGACGAGGCCGGGCACGCCGAGCACGAGGTTCACCTGCTCGCCGGGCCGCTCGACCACGGCGAGCGGTGCGCGCCCGTCGACCAGGGCGAGCTCGGACGCGCGACGGTCGACCGGTGCGGCCTCGATGGAGAGGTCCCACCCGGCGGACTCGAGCGCCGACGAGAGCCGCGTCACGAGGTCGTCGTGGTCGACGGCGCCCGCCGCGGTCACGACGAGGTCGCGCGGGCGGTAGTTCGCGCGGTAGTGCTCGAGCACGGCGTCGCGGGTGGCGGCGCCGATCGTCCCCGCGTCGCCGCCGATCGGGCGGGCGAGCGGATGGGTGCCGAGCACGGCTTCGAAGAAGCGCTCGTTCGCGACATCCCCCGGATCGTCGCCGGCCATCGCGAGCTCTTCGAGGATCACGCCGCGCTCGCTCTCGAAGTCGTCGGGATCGAGCACGGACGAGGTGAACATGTCGGCGAGGACCTCGACGGCCATCGGCAGGTCCTTGTCCTGCACCTTGCCGTAGTAGCAGGTGTACTCCTTGGCGGTGACGGCGTTGTGCTCGCCGCCGACGGCGTCGAAGGAGATCGCGATGTCGAGGGCGCTCCGGGTCTCGGTGCCCTTGAACAGCAGGTGCTCGAGGAAGTGCGTGGAGCCGAACGTCGCCGGGTGGCCACTGTCGGAGGGGTGCTCGTCGCGCGACCCGACCGCGACCCAGAACCCGATCGTGGCGCTGCGGCTGCCGGGAACGTGCTCGGTGAGGACACGGATGCCGGACGGGAGGACGGAGCGGCGGACGAGCGTCTCACCGGCGGCGCGGAAGGTCAGTTCGGGCTCACCAAGCGGGAGTTCGACGGCGCCGTTCACGCTCCCCAGCCTATGTCACCCGGACGCGGCGCGAGCCCGGGCAGGGGCCCGGCGCGGCGCCTACGCCGACGCCCGATCGAGCTCGACGAGCTCGGACCGGTGCAGTACCAGCGAGCTCGCGGCGAGCAGCGCGTCGACCTGCTCGGGGCGGCTCACTCCCGCGATCGGCGCGACCACGGTGGGCCGTGCGAGCAGCCAGGCGATCGCGACGGTCGCGGGCACGGTCCCGTGCGCGCCGGCGACCTCGTCGAGCACCCGGAGCACGCGCAGGCCACGACGTCCGAGGTGACGCACCTGCCGCTCCCCGCGCGCATCGCGACGCGCATCGGCGCGCCGCCGGACGGCGCCGGCGAGGAACCCGTCGGCGAGCGCGACGTACGGCAGGACCGGCAGGTCCTGCGCGTGCGCGACCAGCTCGGTCGCCCCTTCGAACCCACGTCGCTCCATGAGGTTGTACCTGCTGGTCAGCGCCTGGAACCGGGGCAGGCCGTTGGCGGCGAGCACGCGGGCCTCGATGAGCCGCTCGGGCGCGAGGTCGGAGGCGCCGACCGCGAGCACCTTGCCGGCGGCGATGAGCGCGTCGACCGCGCCGAGGCTCTCCTCGAGCGGAACGTCGGGGTCGTCGCCGTGGAAGCACAGCAGGTCGATGCGATCGGTGCCGAGGCGTTCGAGCGAGGCGTCGACGGCCCGTGCGATCGCGGCCGGCGCGAGCCCGGCGTGGTCGGGGTGCCGACCGACCTTCGTCACGACCCGGACGCGATCGCGCGTGCCGCGCGAGCGCATCCATGCGCCGATGATGGTCTCGCTCCGGCCCGCGGCGTAGCTGTCGGCCGTGTCGATGAGGCTGCCGCCGAGTCCGGCGAACCGGTCGAGGATGTCGGCGCCGGCCTCGGCGTCGAGGGCGGAGCCGAACGCGCTCGTGCCGAGGACGAGCGGATGCGCGTGGAACCCGGTCTCGCCGATCGCGACGCGGACGGGCACGGCGATCGGCCCCGAATCCGCGTTCGTGGCGATCTCCTCGGTCACCGGACCGCTGCGGCGGGACACGTATTCCTCGTCGCGGCCCGGCGCGTCGACGATCTCGGCGACGCCCGCGCCGTGCTCGACGACGGCAGGCGGCCCCCCGGCACGTCTGCCTCCGTGCAGTGCGTGTCGTCCGCTCACGCGATCCTCCTCCCCAGGATTGGAGACGAGCGTATGTCAGGAATGAACCGGGTGGTTGAACATGACGACGAAGCGTTACGAAACCGTTGGTGAACACTCGGTGTCGCGCGTCCGCCGCAGCGGCCCGCGCGGTCGACGCAGGACGTCCGGCCCTTGTCGTGCGACCGCAGGCGCCCATACGGTGCTGCCCATGCGTTCAGCTCGCGGACGACGACGATGACCGGACCCGCGGTCAGCGCGCGCGGCCTCACCAAGCGCTACGGCGCCACCATCGCACTGCACGGCATCGACCTCGACATCCCGCGCGGCACCGTGTTCGGGATGATCGGGCCGAACGGCGCCGGCAAGACCACCACGATGCGCCTGCTCCTCGACATCATCCGCCCGACGGACGGCGAGCTCGTCGTGCTCGGCAGCTCGCCCCGCGGCGGCGGCGCCGCACTCCGTCGGCGCATCGGCTACCTCCCCGGCGAGCTGCACCTCGGGACGTGGGTGAAGGGCCGCGATCTGCTGAAGCACTACGCCGAGATCTCGGGCCCCGTGCGCGAGGGTGCGGTCGAGGAGCTCGCCGACCGGCTCGGCGTCGACCTCGGTCGGCCGGTGCGCAGCCTCTCCAAGGGCAACAAGCAGAAGATCGGCCTCATCCAGGCGTTCATGCACGAGCCCGAGCTGCTGGTGCTCGACGAACCGACGAGCGGCCTCGACCCCCTCGTGCAGCAGGAGTTCCACGCGATGCTGCACGAGGCGAAGGCGAAGGGCCAGACCGTGTTCCTCAGCTCGCACGTGCTGAGCGAGGTCCAGCAGACCGCACACGACATCGCCATCCTGAAGCAGGGGCGCATCGTCGAGCGGTCCACGGTCGCAGACCTCCGCGAGAACGCCGTGCGCCACGTCAAGCTCGTCGTGGCCGAGGCGGATGCCGCGTCGGCCCGCCGCACGCTCGACGATCTGCCGGGCGTGGCCGACGTGGCATCCGTGCCCAACGGTCTCGGGACGGTCGCGCTGTCGGCGCGGCTCGACTCGCACGTCGACGCGTTCGTGAAGGGGGTCTCGGGCCTGTCCGTCGTCGACCTCACCATCGAGGAGCCGGACCTCGAGGAGATGGTCCTCGCCTACTACGGGGCGGATGTCTCGGGCGCGACGCCCGACGACGAGGCCGAGGGAACGGGTCGAGGGCGATGAGCCGGCCGCTGCCGCTCTTCCGCCGGTCCATGGTCGACGGTTGGCGCGGGCTCCTCGGATGGAGCATCGGACTCGCCGCGGCCCTCGCGCTCTACCTGCCGATCTACCCGTCGTTCGGCGGGCAGAGCGAGATGCAGGCCCTCCTCGACTCGCTGCCGCCCGAGCTCATCAAGGCGTTGAACTACGACCAGATCGCCACGGGCGCGGGCTACGCGCAGGCGACGTTCTACGGCCTCATCGGCTTCGTGCTGGGTACGATCGCCGCGGTCGGCTGGGGCACGGACGCGATCGCGAACGACGAGGAGAACGGGCAGCTCGAGCTGACGCTCGCGCACGGCGTGATCCGCGGTCGGCTGATCGCCGAGCGGTCGGCGGCCGTGCTGCTGAAGCTGCTGTGGCTCGCCGCGCTGAGCGCGCTCGTCGTGCTGGCCTTGGACGAGCCCGCCGGACTCGGGATCGAGGTGGGCCCGCTCATGGCGATCAGCGTGGCGTGGTTCGGGCTCGTCGGCCTGAGCGCCGCCGCGGCGATCGCGGTCGGTGCCATGACGGGGCGGCGCGCCTGGGCGGCCGGCGCGGGCACCGGTGTCGCCGTGTACGCCTACGCGCTGAACGCCCTCGGCAACCAGAGCGAGGACCTCGCCTGGCTGAAGGACTGGTCGCCGTACGGATGGGCGTACGGGGATGCACCGCTGCAGGACGGGTGGAGCCCGATGCTGTGGTGGAACCTCGCCGCGATCGCGGCGCTGCTCCTCGTCGGCTGGCTCGTGTTCCGTCGCCGCGACGTGGGGGTCTGAGCGAGCGGATGCCGCGGCGCGCGCCCGACGTCGTCTATCGGCCGACTCGGCCGAAGAGGCCGGCGATCGGCGCGAGCACCGTCGGACGGGCGGCGACCCATGCCGCTGCGATGACCACGAGCGACGCGACGAAGATCCAGAAGCCCAGCCAGCCGTCGGCGTCCTGCGCCGCGTACATGTGGTTGAGGTTGCGCAGCGCCCCGG
Organism: Agromyces sp. GXS1127; assembly: GCF_050565425.1. Taxonomy (NCBI): domain Bacteria; kingdom Bacillati; phylum Actinomycetota; class Actinomycetes; order Micrococcales; family Microbacteriaceae; genus Agromyces; species Agromyces sp. GXS1127. Next base: position 477,348 of record NZ_JBOCIG010000003.1, on the reverse strand, counting down.
TCAGGAGGACGAGCGTCACGTGCACCACGATGAACCCGACGAAGTACAGCATGACCGGGAAGTGCACGGCGCGCGCCCACTCGACCGGGTAGATGCGATTGAGCGTCGCGGCGTCCTTCGGCCACAGCCCCGACATCCGCACGCCGGTGATCGCGGCGAGCGGTGCGGCGATGAAGACCGTGACGAAGTACGCGAGCACCTGGAGGCTGTTGTAGTTGACCCAGCCGTCCTCGAGCGGCCAGTCGAGCGAGAGGTACTGCAAGCCGGCCGACACCGCGTTCGGGACGACCTCCCAGCCGGTCGGCACGATCCGCATCCACTGCCCCGTGGCGAACAGGAGCACGACGAAGACGAGCCCGTTCGCGAACCACAGGAGGTCCAGCGACTGGTGGAACCACAGGGTCAGGCTGATCTTGCGGCCATCGGCGCGGCGCGGCGTCCAGGAGGCCGGCGGCCGCCGCTCGGTGCGCACCTGCAGGCCCGAGCGGATGATCAGCACGATGAGGAAGACGTTGAAGAAGTGCTGCCAGCCGAGCCAGGCGGGGAACCCGACGGGCGCGCCCTCGGGCAGGGGCGTCTCGCCGGGGTACGTCGCCATGAAGTCCTGCATGGACTCCAGCCCGAGGAACCACCGCGTGACCTGCACGACGATCGTCGCGGCGCCGATGATCGCGAGGACGCCGACGACGGAGGCTCCGACCCACTGCCTGGCGGTGAAGGCGCCGTACCGTGTCGGGGCCGCCTGCGGGGCGGTGCCGGAAGCGGCCGGCGCCGCGACGGGTGCGGAAGCGGCGGGCGTGGTGGACACGGAGGGTCGTGCGGGTGCCGCGGTCGATGCCGCCACGGGCGGGACCTCGCGGGGCGATTCCGGGGGCGGCCCGGCCGTGGCCGGCGGGGCGGATGCCGCGGCCGACGGCGCAGGCTCGGGCGCGGGCTGCGGGGCGGATGCCGCGGCCGACGGCGCAGGCTCGGGCGCGGGCGCGGACTCGACCGGCGCGGGCTCCGTGGCTGCGGCGGGGGCCACGGAGTCCGCCGTAGACGTCGCGGTCGACGCGGGCTCGGTGGGCTGGGCGACCGGTGCCGGACCCGACGGCGGCCACGGCGCTCCCCCGGCGACGCGCGGAAGTCCACGGCGCAGCCCGGCGCCGGACGGCGGCGCGGCGGCGGCATCCGTCGTCTCGACCGTCGGAGCCTGGAGTGCGGCCTCGACGTCCGGCCAGGGTTCGCCGCCCCTGGTCCGCGGCAACCCGCGTCGGATGCGCCGGTCGGTCCCACCCGTCGGGACGGCGGCGGGAGCCACGACGGGTGCGGACGACGACGCGACCGCCGTCGTCTCGGTCGCCGCAGTCTCGGTCGCCGTGGCGTCGGCCGGCGTCGCGGCGGCCGTGCCGGGCGCCGTCGTCGCCGGCGGCTCGGCGGCGGCGCCGCCGGCGCCGGCCTGAACGGTCGCCGCCGCGGCCGGATCGGGCGCGTCGCCGGCCGGCGGCCAGGGCTCGCCGCCGCGTCGCCGCGGCAGTCCCCGGCGCAGGTGCGCTGCAGCGGCCACGGGTCACCGCTTCCGTTCGGCGAGCGCGGCGATCAACTGCGGGACCACGGTGAAGACGTCGCCGACGACGCCGAAGTCGGCGACCTCGAAGATCGGCGCATCGGGGTCCTTGTTCACGGCGACGATGTGCTTGGCCGTCTGCATTCCCGCCTTGTGCTGGATCGCACCCGAGATGCCGAGTGCCACGTAGAGCTGCGGCGAGACCGAGACACCGGTCTGCCCGACCTGGTGGGTCGCGGGGACGTAGCCGGCGTCGACGGCCGCGCGCGACGCGCCGACGGCGGCGCCGAGTGCGTCGGCGAGCTCCTCGACGAGGGCGAACTGCTCCGCCGACCCGAGGCCGCGGCCACCGGAGACGACCCGCTTCGCGCCCCTCAGCTCGGGTCGGGCCGAGGCCTCCGTCACGGGCTCGACCGACTCGATGACGGCCGATGCCCTACCCGACGCGGCGACGTCGAGCTGCTGGAGCTCGACCGGCCGGGCCTCGGCACGCGCATCGACGGCGCCCTGCCGCACGGTCACGACGAGCGGGCCGAAGGTCGCGGCGGAGTCCACGTTGTACGCACCCCCGTAGACGGAGTGGTGGGCGACGACGCCCTCGTCGTCGCGCGAGACCCCGATCGCGTCCGCGGCGATGGGCGCGCCGGTTCGCGCGGCGAACCGGCCGGCGATGTCACGGCCGTCGATCGAGTTCGAGACGAGCACGGCCGCGGGCGCGACGAGTGCAGCGGCCGCGGCGAGCGCGTCGACCTGCGGGACCGTGAGCTCGGACTGCGTCGCAGGCGTCTCGACGGCGAGCACGCGTTCGGCGCCGAGCGCGGCGGCCTGCTCCGCGATCGACGGCGCGCCGCCCGGTGCGGTGACCGCGAGCGCGACGGGGGTGCCGATGCCCGCCGCGGCGGCGAGGAGGCCGGCCGCGCTGGGCGCGAGCTCGCCGGCCGGCGTCGCCTCGAGGAGCACGAGGATGGAGTCTGCGGGGTGGTCGGTCATCATCGTCCTCTCAGACCAGCCGGTTCTCGATCAGGAATTCCGCGATCCTCGACCCGCCGTCGCCCTCGTCGGTGATCTTGGTCCCCGCCGCGCGCGGCGGCTTCTCGGCGATCGCGGTCATGATCGACCAGGCAGCCGAGAGGTCCTCCGGATCGATCCCGAGGTCGGCGGCGCTCAACGTCTCGAACGGCTTCTTCTTGGCGGCCATGATGCCCTTGAAGTTCGGGAACCGGGCGTCGGGGAGTGCCTCCGTGATGGAGACGACCGCCGGCAGCGGCGCGCTCACGCGCATGGTCGCGCCGTCGGAGACTCGCGTGCCCGACACCGAGCCGTCGGCGATCTCGACGGACGAGAGGGCCGTCGCATTCGGCACCTCGAGCAGCTCGGCGAGCATCGCGGGGAGCACGCCGCCGCTGCCGTCGGTCGAGAGGTTCCCGGTGACGACGAGGTCGAAGCCGGTGCGCCGGATGGCGGCGGCGAGGGCGCGCGCGGTGAGACCCAGGTCCGCGGCGGCCAGGGCGGGGTCGGCGATGTGCACGGCCGACGCGGCTCCCATCGCGAGGCCCTTCCGGATCGTCGCGGCGGCGCCATCCGGTGCCATCGACATGACGACCACCTCGGTGTCGGCGTGCACGTCGGCGTACGCGAGCGCCACCTCGAGCGCGCGCTCGCCGATCTCGTCGAGCACGGCCTCGCTCGCGGCCCGGTCGGCGAGCCCGGTCTCGAGGTCGAGCTTCCGGTCCCCGTACGTGTCGGGGACCTCCTTGACGAGGACGATGATCTTCATCGAGCCCGAATCCTTTCCCTGGGCGGCGAGCGGGTCGCTCACCGGAATCCTGTCAGTCCCGCCCCGTGCGCCGCACGAGCGCCTCGGCCTGCCGCAGGAGCGGTGCGTCGACCATCTGCCCGCGGAAGGCGAACACGCCGTCGCGGTCGCGCACCGCCGCCTCAGCGAGGAGCGCCTGCGCCCACTCCCGTCGCTCGGGGCTCGGGGCGTACGCCGCCCTGACGACCTCCACCTGGCCCGGGTGCACGCATGCGGTCGCCGCGAAGCCGAGCGCGACCGCGTCCTCGGCCTCGGTGCGAAGGCCGTCGGCGTCGGCGAGGTCGAGGTGGACGGCGTCGATCGCCGCGACGCCGTGCGCGCCGGCCGCGAGCAGCACCTGGGACCTGGCGTGCCGCGCGACGTCACGGTACTGCCCGTCGGGGAAGCGGCTGGAGGCACCGCCGAGCGAGGCGACGAGGTCCTCCGCGCCCCACATGAGCGCGGACACGATGTCCACCGACGCGAGATCGGCCGCGGCCAGCACGCCCCGTGCGGTCTCGCACAGCGCGATCACGTCGAAGTCCTCGAGCGCCACCAGGTCGGCCGTGCCCTCGCACTTGGCGAGCATGACGGTGCGGTACGAGGTGCGCCGCAGCGCGGCGAGGTCGTCGGCGAAGTGCGGGGTGGACGCCGGGTTCACGCGCACGATCACGCGGGCGGGGTCGAGCGGATTCGCCACGAGCGATTCGCGGGCGGCCGACTTCGCGACCTCGGCGACGGCGTCCTCGAGGTCGAGGATGACCGCGTCGGCACGCTCCGCAGCCTTGGCGTAGCGGTCGGGCCGGTCGGCCGGGCAGAACAGCAGGGCGGGGCCGAAGGAGAACGGAGGATGCGTCATCCGCTCGCCTCGCCGTTCTCGCGCGCGTGCCGTTCGCCCGCCTCGCGGGTCCAGACGAGCATGGTGCGCGACGCCGTTGCGACGACCGCGCCGTCCTGGTTGCGGGCCGTGTGGCCGAGCACCACGATGCCCTCCCCCGGGCGCGTCGACGACAGCCGCTTCGACTCGACGACGCTCTCGCCGTAGAGCGTGTCGCCGACGAACACCGGGTTCGGGAATGCGACCGCCCCGAACCCGAGGTTCGCGACGAGCGTGCCCTGCGTGAGCTGGCCCACCGACTGGCCGACGAGGGTCGACAGCGTGAAGAGCGAGTTGACGAGGATGCGCCCGAACGGCTGGCGCGCCGACCACGCGGCGTCGAGGTGCAGCGGCTGCGGGTTCATCGTGAGCGTCGTGAACAGGACGTTGTCGGCCTCGGTCACCGTGCGGCCGGGCCGATGCAGGTAGCGCACGCCCTCCTCGAACTCCTCGAACCAGAGCCCGCGCTGTACGACCTCGCGCATCGCGGCATCCGTCATGACGCTCCTCCTCCCCGAGGCCCGTGCCCCTACGCCGCGAGCCCGAGCTCGCGCGCGATGACCATGAGCTGCACCTCGTTCGTGCCCTCGCCGATCTCGAGGATCTTCGAGTCACGGTAGTGCCTGGCCACGGTGGTCTCGTTCATGAAGCCCATGCCGCCGAAGATCTGGGTCGCGTCGCGGGCGTTCAGCATGGCGGCGTCGCTCGAGACGAGCTTGGCGATCGCGGCCTCCTTCTTGAACGGGAGGCCCGCGTCGGCGCGGCGGGCGGCGTCGTGCCAGGCGAGGCGGGCGGTGTGCACGCGCGCCTGCATGTTCGCGATGGTGAACGCGATGTACTGGTGGCTCGCGATGGGCACGCCGAAGACGTTGCGGGTCTTCGCGTAGGCCAACGCCTCGTCGAGGCATCCCTGCGCGGCGCCCGTCGCGAGAGCGGCGATCGCGATGCGGCCCTCATCGAGCGCGCGGAGGAAGTTGGCGAAGCCGCGTCCGCGCTCGCCGAGCAGGTTGCCGGCCGGCACCCGGACGTCGTCGAAGGTCAGCGGGTGGGTGTCGGAGGCGCGCCATCCGGACTTGTCGTAGCCCGGCCCGACGGTGAACCCGGGGGTGCCGTTCGGCACGATGATCGTCGACAGCTCCTTCGAGACGCTGCCGTCGGGGCGCGTGCGCTCCCCCGTCACCGCGGTGACCGTGACGAACCGGGTGATCGGCGTGCCCGAGTTGGTGATGAACTGCTTGGAGCCGTTGACGACCCACTGGTCGCCGTCGAGCACGGCCGTCGTCCGGGTGGCACCGGCGTCGGAGCCGGCCTCGGGCTCGGTGAGGCCGAAGCCGGCGAGTGCGCGCCCGGCCACGAGGTCGGGCAGGAACTCGGCCTTCTGCTCGTCGGTGCCGTGCCGGAAGATCGGCATGGCGCCGAGCCCGACCCCGGCCTCGAGCGTGATCGCGATCGACTGGTCCACGCGCGCGAGCGCCTCGATCGCGAGGCAGAGCGCCATGTAGTCGCCGCCCTGGCCCCCGACCTCCTCGGGGAAGGGCAGGCCGAACAGCCCGAGCTCGCCCATCTGCGCCACGACGTCCATCGAGAGCTCGTGCGTGCGGTCGGCCTCGTAGGCCTGCGGCGCGACGACGGTGTCGGCGAACTCGCAGACCATGTCGTACAGCTGCTGTTCCTCGTCGGTCAGGTCGTGCATGGTGCTCCTCATTCCTCGTGGGATGCGTTCGCGACGGCGCCCTCGTGCGGGCCGTCGACGGGTTCGGTTCCGGATGCCGCGGGGCCGGCCTCGACGGGCTCCGCGACGTGGTCGATGCGCGCGACGACCTGGTCGCGGGCCACCTGCTCGCCGACGGCGACGCGGATGCGGACGAGGCCCGCGACGGTCGCGGTCACGCGGTGCTCCATCTTCATGGCCTCGATCGCGAGCACGCCCTGCCCGGCCTCGACGCGGTCGCCGTCGGCGACGAGCAGGGTCGTGACGCTGCCCGGCATGGGCGCGCGGAGGTCGGGGTCGGCGCTGCCGCCGCGCTCGAGGAGGGCGAGCCGCGCGTCGAGCGCGGCGCGGCGGTCGGGGCGTTCGAAGGCGGCGGTGCGGCCGTCGAGGTGCACCCACACGGTGCCGTCGGCGTCGATCGCGACGGTCGCGCGCTCGAGGTCGGCGATGCCGTCGGATGCCGCGGGCGCACCGCCCGTTCCGATCCGCCAGCCGCGGGCACTCCGCCAGGCGCGGTCGCCGGCCGCCGCCGAGCGGGCGTCGCGTTCGCGTGCGGTGCGGGCGACCTCCTCGAGCCGGTCCGACGAGGCATCCGCATCGGAACCGCCGGCGCGCGCGGCGGCCGGGTCGCCGGTCGCGGCGAGCCCCGCGACATCCGCGCCCGCCTCGGTCAGCCGGTCGATGAGCCCGGTGTCGAGGTGCCCGGCGCGCACGTCGGGGTGCGCGAGCAGCGCGCGCAGGAACGCGATGTTCGTCTCGACGCCGAGCAGCACCGTGTCGGCGAGCGCGGCGTCGAGCCGGGCGATCGCCTCGGCGCGGTCGGCGCCGTGCGCGATGACCTTCGCGATCATGGGGTCGTAGTCGGCCGTGACCTGCTGGCCGGAGCGGATGCCGGCATCGACGCGCACGCCGTCGCCGTCGGGCGCCCGCCAGGCGAGCACGTCGCCGGTCGCGGGCAGGAACCCGCGCTCCGGGCTCTCCGCGTAGACGCGCGCCTCGATCGCGTGGCCGGTCATCCGCACGCCCTCCTGCGAGATCGCGAGGGGCTCCCCGGCCGCGATCCGCAGCTGCTGCTCGACGAGGTCGATGCCCGTGACGAGCTCGGTGACGGGATGCTCGACCTGGAGCCGGGTGTTCATCTCGATGAAGAAGAACTCGTCGGGCGCGGCATCCGACACCAGGAACTCGACGGTGCCGGCACCGAGGTACTCGACGCTTCGCGCGGCGTCGCAGGCGGCAGCGCCGATGCGCTCGCGGGTCGCGGCGTCGAGGAGTGGCGAGGGCGCCTCCTCGACGACCTTCTGGTGGCGGCGCTGCAGCGAGCACTCGCGTTCGCCCAGGTGGATGACGTTGCCGTGCGCGTCGGCGAGCACCTGCACCTCGATGTGGCGCGGGCGCTCGACGAAGCGTTCGAGCAGGAGCGTGTCGTCGCCGAACGCGGCCCGGGCGACCCGCCGTGCCGCGGGCAGCGCGTGCTCGAGCTCCGTCTGGTCGCGGGCGACCTGCATGCCCTTGCCGCCGCCGCCGGCCGACGGCTTCACGAGGATCGGGAAGCCGACGAGCGGTGCCGCGTCGAGCAGTTCGTCGTCGGTCGCATCGGGCTCGCTGACGCCGGGCACGACCGGCACGCCGGATGCCTCGACGTGCCGCTTCGCGCGGATCTTGTCGCCCATGACCTCGAGCGCGAGCTCGCCTGGGCCGACGAACACGATGCCGGCCTCGGCGCAGGCGCGGCCGAAGGCCGCGTTCTCGGACAGGAACCCGTAGCCGGGGTGGATCGCCTGCGCGCCGGTCTCGAGGGCGGCGCGCACGATGCGCGCGGTGTCGAGGTAGCTCTCGGCCACCGCGGCCGGACCGATCCGGACGGCCTCGTCGGCGAGCGCGACGTGCGGCGCATCGGCGTCGGCGTCGGAGTACACGGCGATCGCGCGGATGCCGAGGCGCTTGAGCGTGCGGATGACGCGCACGGCGATCTCGCCGCGGTTGGCGACGAGGACTCGGTCGAAGGGCGGGCGCATCGCGATCACATCCTGAACAGGCCGAAGCGGGGCTCGGGCAGCGGCGTGCGGCTGGCGAGCTCGAGGGCGAGGGCGAGCACCGTGCGGGTGTCGCCGGGGGCGATGACGCCGTCGTCCCACAGCCGCGAGGTCGAGTGGTAGGGGCTGCCCTGCGTCTCGTACTGGTCGCGCACGGGTGCCTTGAAGGCTTCCTCGGCCTCGGCCGACCACCCCTCGCCGCGCACGGCCAGCTGGTCGCGCTTGACGGTCGAGAGCACGGATGCCGCCTGCTCGCCGCCCATCACGGAGATGCGCGCGTTCGGCCACATCCAGAGGAACCGCGGCGAGTAGGCGCGACCGCACATCGAGTAGTTGCCGGCGCCGAACGAGCCGCCGATGACGACCGTGAACTTCGGCACCCGGGTCGTCGCGACGGCGGTGACCATCTTGGCGCCGTGCTTGGCGATACCGCCCGCCTCCGCGTCGCGCCCGACCATGAAGCCCGAGATGTTCTGGAGGAAGACGAGCGGGACGCCGCGCTGGTCGCAGAGCTCGATGAAGTGCGCGCCCTTCATGGCCGACTCGCTGAAGAGCACCCCGTTGTTCGCGACGATGCCGACGGGGTGGCCGTCGATCCACGCGAAGCCCGTGACGAGCGTGTCGCCGTACTCCTTCTTGAACTCGTGGAACTCGCTGCCGTCGACGAGCCTCGCGATGACCTCGCGCACGTCGTACGGCTGCTGCACGTCGACCGGCACGGCCGCGGTGAGGGTCGCCGGGTCGACGGCGGGCTCACGCGGCTCGCGCACGGCCCAGGCCCGCTCGGGCAGGGCCGGGAGCGTCGTGACGATGTCCCGGACGAGCTCGAGCGCGTGCTCGTCGTCCTCCGCGAGGTGGTCGGTGACGCCGGACGTGCGGGCGTGCAGCTCGCCGCCGCCGAGCTCCTCCGGCGTCACGACCTCGCCGATCGCGGCCTTCACGAGGGGCGGGCCGCCGAGGAAGATCGTGCCCTGGTCTCGCACGATCACGGTCTCGTCGCTCATCGCGGGGACGTACGCGCCACCCGCGGTGCAGGAGCCCATCACCGCGGCGATCTGCGGGATGCGCCGCGCGGAGAGGTTCGCTTGGTTGTAGAAGATCCGGCCGAAGTGGTCGCGGTCGGGGAACACCTCGTCCTGCTTCGGCAGGAACGCCCCGCCCGAGTCGACGAGGTACACGCACGGCAACCGGTTCTCGAGCGCGACCTCCTGTGCGCGCAGGTGCTTCTTCACCGTCATCGGGTAGTACGTGCCGCCCTTGACGGTCGCGTCGTTGCAGACGACCATGACGGGCCGGCCGTGCACGAGCCCGACCCCGGCGATGACGCCCGCCGCGGGCGTGTCGTCGTCGTAGAGGTCGCCCGCGGCGAGCGGGGCGAGCTCGAGGAACGGACTGCCCTCGTCGAGCAGCCGCTCGACGCGGTCGCGCGGCAGCAGCTTGCCGCGTGCGACGTGGCGGTCGCGGGATGCCTCCGGCCCGCCGAGCGCGGCGATGCGGAGCTTCTCGCGCAGTTCGTCGGCCAGTGCGGCGTGGGCGTCGGCGTTCGCGCGCGCGGCGTCGGAAGCCGCGTCGACCGCGCTCGTGATGGTGTGCATCCGCTCCCGTTCCGCCTCTCCGTCGTGGCGGCTCCGCGAGCAGTTCGGTGAACGCTCGCTAACCGGGATTCATGTTAGCGATCATTCACCGAGTTCCGCAACCGGCGGCTCAGGCAGGTGCCGTGAGTCCGCGGATCAGGTGATCGAGGCCGTACTCCCAGGCATCGTCGACCGACCCGCCGAGGCGGAACGCCCCCGCGATCTCCATGCTGACGAACCCGTGCATCCACGCCGTGATCGTGCGCGCCGACTCGAGCGAACGCCCTTCTCCGGAGAGCCGCCGCGCCGCCTCGAGGATCGCGGTGCTCGCCCCCTCCATCGCCGAGCCGCGCGCCCGCGCCGGTTCGGGCAGCGGCCCGAAGATCAGGCCGTAGCCGTGCGGGTGCTCGCGCGCGTAGCGGCGAGCGGATGCCGCGATCGCGCGCACTGCTTCGGACGCATCCGTCTCCGCGGCGAGCACCCGGTCCATGCGTGCGCCGAGCTCGGCGGCGACATCCTCAGCGGCGAGACGAACGAGCGCGTCGCGGTCGCGCAGGTGCTTGTACAGCGAGGGCGCCCGCACGCCGAGCTCGGCGGCGACGGCCTGCATGGTGAGCCCGTGCTGCCCCTCGCGCTCGAGGATCGCGCGCGCCGCGGCCCGCAGCGCATCGGGGGTGACCTTCGCCGGTGCCGGCATGAGCGCCTCCTCCATGGCTATTGACACTAGCCATCATAGCTATGTATCGTAGCCTTCATGCAACTCACCCCTGGACTCCGGCGCGTCGGCAACGAGATCGTCGCGTCCTACCTCTTCATCGACGACCGCGGCGTCACCGTCGTCGACGCCGGCCTCGCGGGCCACTACGGCGACCTGCTCGCCGAGCTCGCCGATGCGGGCCTCGGCATCGGCGACGTGCGCGCGATCATCCTCACGCACGGCGACACCGACCACCTCGGCTTCGCCGAGCGCCTCCGGCGCGATCACGGCGTGCCCGTGTACGTCCACTCCGCCGACCTCGACCGGGCGAAGGGCGGCGACAAGCCTGCGACCTCGTTCGGCCGCGGCATCCGCCCGTGGCCCGTCGTTCGGTTCTTCGCCTACGCGCTCGGCAAGGGCGGCGCGAAGACCGAGTACCTCGCCGACGCCCGCACGCTCGAGGGCGGCGAACGGCTCGCCGACCTCCCCGGCTCACCCGAGATCATCGCGATGCCCGGCCACTCGCCCGGCAGCATCGCCGTGCACTCCCCCGCGCTCGATGCGATCGCCGTGGGCGACGCGCTCACCACGCGCCACGTCCTCACGGGGCGGCGCGGCCCGCAGCCCGCGCCGTTCACCGACGCGCCCGACACCGCGCTCGACTCGCTCGACCGACTGGCGGCGACGGATGCCACGTGGGTGCTGCCGGGCCACGGCACGCCGTGGAACCGGGGCGCGGCCGAGGCCGTCCGGCTCGTGCGGGAGGCCGCCGCGGCATCCGTGCACTGAGGCCGCGCCGGCGCGGGACGCTTGCCACCGGCGAGCCACTCGGTTAGTGTGCATTCACCGAATGCCCGCGGAGGTGCCCCCTGACCGAGACGCTCACCGAGCGCGGCCGAGCCAAGGCCGACCGTCGCGCCGCGCTGCTCGTCGCGGCGGCGCGGCTCTTCGCCGAGCGCGGGTACCCCGGGGTGACACTCGAGGAGCTCGGCCAGGCCGCCGGCGTCTCCGGACCCGCGGTCTACCGGCACTTCCCCGGCAAGGCCGCGGTGCTCGCGGCGATCCTCGTCGACGCGAGCCAGGGGCTCCTCGACGGCGGCCGCCGCACGGTCGAGGAGCTCGCAGCGCCCGACGAGGCGCTGCGCGCCCTCATCCGCTTCCACGTCGACTTCGCGCTCGCGAACGCCGATGTCATCCGCGTGCAGGACCGCGACCTCGACAGCCTCGGCGATGCCGACGCGCACGAGGTCCGCCGCCTGCAGCGCTCGTACGTCGAACTGTGGGTGGGCGTGCTCGCCCGCCTGAGGCCCGACCGGGCCGAATCCGAGTTGCGCATCCGGGCACACGCCGCCTTCGGACTGATCAACTCGACCCCCCACAGCGCCCGCATCCATGGGCGCCGACCCGCGGACAGAGTCGTCCGCAGCATCCTGGAGGACATGGCATGGTCGAGCCTCACGTCGTGACCCTGCGCGCGACCCGCGCAAGCGACCGCGACGAGCTGTTCCGCATCCAACTCGATCCCGAGGCCATTCGCATGGCCGCGTTCACGGCGACCGATCCGGCGGATCGCGCCGCCTACGACGCCCACTACGCCCGGTTCTCGGAGCGGGAGGACTACGACGCGCGCACCGTGCGCTGCGACGGCCGGATCGTCGGCAGCGTGGCGCGCTGGATCGACGCCGAGACGGGAATGCCCGAGATCACGTACTGGATCGATCGCGAGCACTGGGGCCGCGGGATCGCCACCCGGGCGCTGCGGCTCTTCCTCGACACGCAGCCGCGGCCGCTGCGCGCGCGTGCCGCGGCCGACAACGCGGCATCCATCGCCGTGCTCGGCAAGCTGGGGTTCGTCGAGGTCGGCCGCGACCGCGACTACGCCAACGCCCGCGGCGAGGAGATCGAGGAGATCGAGTTCGTCCTCCGGTGAGGGGATGCCGCGGGCGCCGGGCGGGCCTCAGCGGTTGCGGTAGAGCTCCATGAGCGGCGCGGGGATGCGGCCGCGGTCGGACACCTGGTGCCCGTTCGAACGCAGCCACTCGCGCGCGTCCTTCGTGTCGCCGGCGGCAGACGATGCACCCCGGCGGCGAGTCGCGCCGCCGCGCGCCGCGGTCTTGCGGGCTGCGTCGATGTACGGCGCGAGCACGCTCTCGAACTTCGCGATGTTCTCGGAGGAGAGGTCGATCGCGTACTGGTCGCCGTCGAAGGCGAACGAGAGGGTCCGGTCGGCGTCGCTGCCGTCGAGGTCGTCGATGAGCGTCTCGACCACGCGCTTTGCCATGTTCCACTTCCGATCTGCGGCATTCGCCGCGGAATTCCGGGACTGAATGGGGTGATTCCCGATTCCGAGCATAAGGAATTCCGGCAACGGCGGCGCGCATATTCGCATGGATGTGGATGAATTCAGCGAATTCGCGGCGGGCATCGGCCTACCGACCGCACCGGCATTCGCTTCCCGGGTCACTTCGCGGATGCGCCGCGCTCGTCCGCGACCTCCCGGATCATGCGCGCCAGCGCGACGTCGCGCGACGTCACTCCCCCGACGTCATGCGAGCTGAGATCGAATTCGATGCGACCCCACCCCAGCGAGACATCCGGATGGTGATTCGCGGCGTCGGCCCGAATGGCGACGGCATCGAGGAAGCGGACCGCGCTCGAGAAATCGCGCGTCCGGAATTCGCCGACGAGTCGTTCCCCGTCATGACGGAATCCGGTTCCCTCGAGTTCCACGGCGACGTCCTCGCGCGAGAGCGGCCTGTGCTCGTCCATGCAGGAATACTCCTCCGCCGGGGGCGGCCACGCCACCCCCGGCGGCAGCGGTTCACGCCATCGTCAGCGCGAGCCCCGGCTCGCGGAGGATGCGGCCGACGTCGGCGAGGAAGCGCGAGCCCTGCTCGCCGTCGACCAGGCGATGGTCGAACGAGAGCGAGAGCGTCATCACGTCACGGAGCGCGATCTCGCCGCGGTGCTCCCACGGCGTGCGGCGCACGGCGCCCATCGCGAGGATCGCCGCTTCGCCCGGATTGAGGATCGGCGTGCCGGCGTCGATCCCGAACACGCCGATGTTCGTGATCGAGATCGTGCCGCCCGTGAGGTCGGCAGGTGCCGTCCGCCCGGCGCGCGCGGTGTCGGCGAGCGAGGCGATCGCGTCCGCGAGCTCGATGAGCGTCATCCGCTCGGCGCCCTTGACGTTCGGCACGACGAGCCCGCGCTCGGTCGCCGCGGCGATGCCGAGGTTCACGTGGCCGTAGCGCACGATCTCCTGGGCCTGCTCGTCCCACCGCGAGTTCACCTCTGGCGTGCGACCAGCCGCGATGCAGAGCGCCTTCGCGACGACCGTGAGCGGCGTGACCTTGTGGCCGGCGAATGCCCGGTCGGACCGGATGCCCGCGAGCAGCTCCATCGTCGCGGTGACGTCGATCGTGAGGAACTCGGTCACATGAGGCGCGGTGAAGGCGCTCCGCACCATCGCGGCGGCGGTGTGCTTGCGCACGCCCCTGATGGGGACCCGGGTCTCCGCGGGCCGGTCGTCGCGTGTCGCGGGCGACGAGGAGATCGCGCCCGTCGGCTCCTCGGCGGCTTCGGTCGGCGCCTCGGATGCCGCGGCCTCCACGTCGGCGCGCGTGATGAGTCCGCGTTCGCCCGTCCCGACGAGCTGCTCGAGGTCGATCCCGAGGTCGCGCGCGAGCTTGCGCACGGGCGGAGTCGAGCGGGGACGCTCGGCGCGCCCATCGTCATCCGCTCCTGCGGACCGACCGGGGCGGGTCGCCGTGTCGGGCTCGATGCGGTCGTGCTCGGGCGGCGCGGGCACGAGGTCCTCGCGGAGTGCGGCGGCGCCGAGTCGTCGGGCGCGACGCTGCGGGCCGCGTTCGGCGCCGGCACCGTACCCGACGAGGGTCGGCTCGCGCACCTCGGGGGCCTCGGACGGGGCGGGCGCCGAGGCCGGGTCGTCGGTCGTGCCGACGGTGGCCGCCTCCGGCGGCGCTGCGGCCGCGGCATCCGTCGTCGTCGACGTCTCGGTCGCGTCGCCGCCCCCGGTGTCGCACGAGAACAGCTTCTCGCCCACGTTCACGGTCTCGCCCTCGGCGGCGTGCAGCGCGGTGACGGTGCCCTCGAACGGCGACGGCAGCTCGACGACGGCCTTGGCGGTCTCGACGTCGGCGATGATCTGGTTCAGCTCGACGTGGTCGCCGACCTTGACGCGCCAGGCGACGATCTCGGACTCCGTGAGTCCCTCGCCGAGGTCGGGCAGTGCGAAGTCGCGGATCATGCTCACGCCTCCACCCCGCTCAGCGAGTTCGGGCGTCCGAGGGCACGATCGACGCCGTCGAGGATCCGGTCGAGGTCGGGCAGGTGGTACTGCTCGAGCTTGGCGGGCGGGTACGGGATGTCGTGCCCCGTCACCCGGACCGGGGCGGCCTCGAGGTACTCGAAGCAGCGCTCGGTGATGGAGGCGGCGATCTCGGCGCCGACCCCGCCCTGCTCGCCCGCCTCGTGGGCGACGACGAGCCGGCCCGTGCGGCGCACGGACGCCTCGATCGTCGCGTAGTCGACGGGCGCGAGCGAGCGCAGGTCGATGACCTCGATCGACACGTCCTCCTCCGCGGCGGCGGTCGCGGCATCCCTCGCCGTCTGCACGAGCGCCCCGTAGGTGACGAGCGTGACGTCGTTCCCGGATGCCACGGTCGTGGCGACGCCCATCGGTCGCGCGTCGGCGAGGCTCGCGTCGAGGTCGACCTCGCCCTTGACGTGGTACCGGCGCTTCGGCTCGAGGAAGACCACCGGGTCGTCGCTCGCGATCGCCTGGCGGATCATGACGTAGGCGTCGGCCGGGTTCGAGCACGCGACGACCCGGAGCCCGGCGGTGTGCGTGAAGTACGCCTCGGGCGACTCGGAGTGGTGCTCGGCCGCGCCGATGCCGCCGCCGAACGGGATGCGGATGACGAGCGGCATGTTCACGGTGCCGCGCGAGCGGTAGTGCAGCTTCGCGACCTGCGTGACGATCTGGTCGAAGCTCGGGTAGACGAACCCGTCGAACTGGATCTCGACGACGGGGCGGAACCCGCGGTACGCGAGGCCGACGGCGGTGCCCATGATGCCCGCCTCGGAGAGCGGCGTGTCGACCACGCGGTGCTCGCCGAACTCGGCCTTGAGGCCGTCGGTGATGCGGAACACGCCGCCGAGCGTGCCGATGTCCTCGCCGAGGAGCACGACCTTGTCGTCGTCGGCGAGGGCGCGGCGGAGCCCCTCGTTGATGGCCTTGCCGAAGGTGATCGCGCTCATCGGGCACCCGCCTCGGCCTCGTCGCCGAACATCGCGAGGTAGCGCGCGTAGCGCTCCCGCTGCCGTTCGAGGTGGCTGTTGGGCTCGGCGTAGACGTGGTCGAACACGCTCATGGGCTCCGGGTCCGGGATCGCGGTGAGGCCCGCACGGAGTTCGGCGGCGGCGCGGTCGGCGGCCGACTTGGCGTCGGCGTCGACCGACTCCATGTCGGCGCCGGACGCCGCGAGGAACGCGTGCAGGCGCGTGATCGGGTCGCGCTCGCGCCACTCGGCGAGGTCGTCGTCGGTGCGGTAGCGCTTCGGGTCATCGGCCGTGGTGTGCGGGCCCATCCGGTAGGTGACGGCCTCGATGAACGCCGGCCCCTCGCCGCGGCGGGCGCGCTCGAGCGCCCAGCGCGTGACGGCGAGCACGGCGAGCACGTCGTTGCCGTCGACCCGGATGCCGGGCATGCCGAACCCGTCCGCGCGACGCGCGAGCGGCTGCTTGGACTGCAGGCCGACCGGCTCGGAGATCGCCCAGCCGTTGTTCTGGCAGAAGAAGACGACGGGCGCGTCGAAGCTCGACGCGAAGACGAGCGCCTCGTTGACGTCGCCCTCGCTGGTCGCGCCGTCGCCGAAGTACGCGATCGACGCCGCACTCGACCCCTCCCACTTGGCGCCCATCGCCCAGCCCACGGCGTGCAGCGACTGGGCGCCGATGATGATCTGCGGGATCGCCATCCGCTTCTCGAAGGGGTTCCAACCGGATGCCGCGGACCCGCGCCACACGCTGAGCAGCTCGTCGGGCCGCACGCCGCGCAGCCACGCCACCGCGTGCTCGCGGTAGCTGGTGAACGCGAAGTCCTCGTCGTGGAGCGCCCGGGCCGAGCCGATCTGGGCGGCCTCCTGGCCGGCGAGCGGCGGCCAGAGGCCCAGCTCGCCCTGGCGCTGGAGCGCGGTGGCCTCGGCGTCGAGCCGTCGGATCACGACCATGTCGCGGTGCAGCTCGATCAGGGCATCGAGGTCGACGTCGGCGACCCATTGGTCGAACTCGGGGTTCGCGTGGCGCCGGCCGGTCGCATCGAGGAGTCGGACGAGGTCGTCGGGGCGGGTGAGCAGCCCGGTCGCCTCACGGTCGGAAGGGGTCATCGTCGAACCTCCGTGTCGGCTCGGCCGCTTCGTGGGCAGCCTCGCACCGGCGCCGATGCCGGGTACTCGCAGCGTACGACGATCTGGCATTCGGCTCAAGCAACCGCGATCCGCTTGAGCATGTTGCGCAGTGGCCCGGGGCTGGACGGTGCTATCGTCTGGCGCTATGACCGGATACGACGCCGTCGATCGCGCACTCCTCAGCGGACTCGCCGCCGACCCGAGGGCGACCGTGGTCGCCCTCGCCGAACGGCTGCGACTGAGCCGCAACACCGTGCAGGCGCGGATGGCGCGGCTCGAGGCATCCGGGGCCTTCCTCTCCTTCGAGCGGAGCATCGACCCGACCCCGCTCGGCTACCCGCTCGAGGCCTTCGTGGCCGTGCACGCCCGGCAGAAGGTGCTCTCCGAGGTGGTCGCGGCGCTCGCCGAGATCCCCGAGGTGATCCAGGCGCACGGCCTCTCGGGCCAGATCGACCTGCTCGTCCGGGTCGTCTGCCGCGACGCGCACGACCTGTTCCGCATCGACGAGGAGATCCTCGCGATCGAGGGCGTCGAGCGCACCGAGACCTCGCTCGCCATGGGCGAGCTCATCCCCTACCGGCTCGGTCCGCTGCTCGAGCGAACGGGGTGACGGTGCGCGTCGCGGGGCTGCGATGCGAGCGGCTCCCCGGCTTCGTCACGTGGGAGATCCGGGACGTCGACGCGCTCTTCGACGACGACCGACGGCTCGTGGAGGCGCTGCGCGCCTGGGCTCGACGCGGTCTCCGAACACACGCAAAGGACCTATTGCAAAGATACCCTTGCAAACCTTTCTTTGCAAGAGTATCTTTGCACGCATGGACGAGCGGACGAACGGCGGCGAGCAGACCGACGACCTGGAATCCTGGCCGAGCAGCACGCGCCACCCGGGCATCGACCACGTGCTCTCCTCCGAGAGCCTGAAGAGCCTGGCGCATCCGCTGCGGGTGCAGATCTACGACGAGCTCTCGACCTACGGCCCGTTCACGGCCAGCGGGCTCGCCGAGCGACTCGGCGAATCGAGCGGCGCGACGAGCTACCACCTCCGCCAGCTCGCCAAGGCGGGTCTCGTGCAGGAGGTCGAGGGCCGCGGCAGGGGCCGCGAGCGCTGGTGGGAGCGGCGACCGGGGTCGGTCGCGATCCCCGACGCGCGGAGCCTGCCGCCGGGCAGCGCCGACCGCCTCGCGGTCAAGCTCGTGGAGGACGAGTGGTTCCGCTCCCGCGAGCAGAACTTCCGCGAGTTCCTCGCCACCGGCGAGGAGGTGTTCGGCGCCGACTGGCTCGACATCGCGACCTCGGACACGATCAACCTCACGCTCACGCCCGACCAGCTGCACGGCCTCGTGACCGACATCGACGTCGTGCTGAAGAAGTACATCGACGCGTACAAGAAGACGCCGTCGCCCGGATCGCGCCCCGTGCAGATCCACATCAACGCCTTCCCGCTGGTTCGCGGCGAGGCGACCGAGACCGACGGAACGGAACGGACATGAACACGCTCACCGTCTCCCCCGCATCCTCGCCCGCGTCCCGCGGGCTCGCCGACCTGGCCGTGCGCACCGGGCTCGCGCTCGCGCGATGGGGGCGGCGTCGCACCATCCGTCGCACCGATCGCGAGCGGATGCTGCGTGCCATCGCCGAGCGTTCGGCCGGTCGCGACGCCGCCGAGGAGAACGCCCGCGTCCATGCGGCGGCACGCCTGACGCTCATGTAGCGGGTGCCCCGAGCGGTGCGCGCGAATCACGCGCACCGCTCGGGTTTTGGATCGGCGCGCCTCCCGTGTCAGGGTGTACTGCCCGATCCCCCACCGTGCGAAGGAGCACCATGGCCCGCCGACGTCCCCTGCACCTCGACGGCCGGCTCGCCGTCGTCACCGGAGCCGGAAGCGGGATGGGCCGGGCGTCGGCCGAGCTGCTCGCCGCGCGAGGGTGCGCGCTGGCGCTCGTCGACCGCGATGCCGCGGCGCTCGAGGAGCTCGCCGTCGCACTGCGCGTGCCCGGCGCGTCCGTCAGCACGCACGTGGTCGACCTGGCCGACCTCGCCGCCGTCGCCGCGCTGCCGGACGCCGTCGCCGCCGCGCACGGACGCACGCCGAGCATCCTCCTCAACTGCGCGGGCGTCTCGATGCTCGGCAGCTTCGAGCAGGCGACGCTCGACGAGTTCCGCTGGGTCGTCGACATCAACCTGTGGGGCACGGTCGCCATGACGAAGGCGTTCCTCCCCGCGCTCATCGCCGGGGGCGACGCGCACATCGCCAACGTCTCGAGCCTCTACGGGCTGGCCGCACCGGCCGGCCGGGTGCCCTACGTCACGTCGAAGTTCGCCGTGCGCGGGTTCACCGACGCGCTCCGGCACGAGCTCGAGGCGACGGAGGTCTCGGTGTCGGCGATCTACCCCGGCGGCGTGCAGACCGGCATCATCCACCACGCCCGCGTGGCCGCCGCCGTCGCACCGGGTGCCGCGGCCCGCGCCGCCGACGCGCAGGCGGCCCTCTACCGCACGACGCCGGCCCAGGCGGCCGAGCGCATCGTCGACGGCATCGAACGCCGTCGGCCGCGCGTCTTCATCGGCCGCGACTCGCGCCTCAGCGACCTCGTCACGCGTGTTGCACCCGTCGGCTACTGGAACGTCATGCGCGGCATCGTCGCGGCCGCGGCCGACACCAGCGGATAGGTCCGGAAGACGGACGCCCGCCCCGACGAGGTCGGGACGGGCGTCCGGTGGCGGGATCGAGCCTTTACGCCTCGACGCCCTCGGCGGGAGCCTCGGCGTGCTCGCCGGTCGCGGCGCGGCCGTTGGTGTCGGCCTCCTCCGCGATGACGGGCGCGAGCGAGAGCTTGCCGCGGTCGTCGATCTTGGTGATCTCGACGAGGATCTTCTGGCCGACGCCCAGGACGTCCTCGACGTTCTCGACGCGCTTGCCGCCGGCGAGCTTGCGCACCTCGGAGATGTGCAGCAGGCCGTCCTTGCCGGGCAGCAGCGAGATGAAGGCGCCGAACGCGGCGATCTTCACGACGGTGCCGAGGAACTGCTCGCCGACCTCGGGGTTGGTCGGGTTGGCGATCGCGTTCACCGCGGCACGGGCGGCCTCGGCCGTCGGGCCGTCGGTCGCGCCGATGTAGACGGTGCCGTCCTCCTCGATCGAGATCTCGGCGCCCGTGTCGTCCTGGATGCCGTTGATCGTCTTGCCCTTCGGGCCGATGAGCTCGCCGATCTTGTCGACCGGGATCTGCACGCTGATGACGCGCGGCGCGGTGGGCGCCATCTCGTCGGGGCCGTCGATGGCGGCGTTCAGCACCTGCAGGATCGTGGTGCGCGCCTCCTTCGCCTGGGTCAGCGCGCCGGCGAGCACCGAGGCGGGGATGCCGTCGAGCTTCGTGTCGAGCTGGATCGCGGTGACGAACTCGGAGGTGCCGGCGACCTTGAAGTCCATGTCGCCGAGCGCGTCCTCCGCACCGAGGATGTCGGTGAGCGCCGCGTAGCGGGTCTCGCCGTCGACGGTGTCGGAGATGAGGCCCATCGCGATGCCCGCGACCGGCGCCTTCAGCGGCACGCCCGCGTTCAGCAGCGACAGCGTGGACGCGCAGACCGAGCCCATCGAGGTCGAGCCGTTCGAGCCGAGCGCCTCGGAGACCTGGCGGATGGCGTAGGGGAACTCCTCGCGGGTCGGCAGCACCGGCACGAGGGCACGCTCGGCGAGCGCGCCGTGGCCGATCTCGCGGCGCTTGGGCGAGCCCACACGACCCGTCTCACCCGTCGAGTAGGGCGGGAAGTTGTAGTTGTGCATGTAGCGCTTCTTGGTGACCGGGCTCAGCGAGTCGATCTGCTGCTCCATCTTGAGCATGTTCAGCGTGGTGACGCCCAGGATCTGGGTCTCACCGCGCTGGAAGATGGCGGAGCCGTGCACGCGCGGGATGACCTGCACCTCGGCGTCGAGCGGGCGGATGTCGGCCAGGCCCCGCCCGTCGATGCGGACGCCCTCGGTGAGGACGCGCGAGCGGACGACGTGCTTGGTGACCGACTTGTACGCAGCGGAGACCTCGGCGTTGGCCGACTCGGGGAGCTCCCCCGCCTCGACCTTGGCGGCGACGGCCTCCTTGACGCGCGCCTTGAGGGCGTCGTCGGCGTCCTGTCGCTCGACCTTGCCGGCGATCTGGTAGATGCCCTTGAGCTCCTCGAGCGCGAGCTCCTCGACGGCGGCCTTCGTGGCGTCCTGGTAGGGCGGGAAGGTCGGGTAGTCGGCGGTGGGCTTGGCGGCGGTCTTCGCGACCTCCTGCTGCGCCACGACGAGCTGCTTGATGAAGGGCTTCGACGCCTCGATGCCCTGCGCGATGACGGTCTCGTCGGGCTTGACGGCGCCGGCCTGCACGAGGTTCCACGCGTTGTCGGTGGCCTCGGCCTCGATCATCATGATCGCGACGTCCTCGGAGCCGTCGGCCTCGGTGACGACGCGACCCGCGACGACCATGCTGAACACGGCGTCCTCGAGCTGCGAGTGCTTCGGGAAGGCGACCCACTGGCCGTCGATGAGGGCGACGCGCACGCCGCCGATCGGGCCGGAGAAGGGCAGGCCCGACAGCTGCGTCGAGAGCGACGCGCTGTTGATGGCGAGCACGTCGTAGAGCTCGTCGGGCTCGATCGCGAGCACGGTCACGACGACCTGGACCTCGTTGCGGAGGCCCTCGACGAACGAGGGGCGCAGCGGGCGGTCGATCAGACGGCAGGTCAGGATCGCCTCGGTCGAGGGGCGGCCCTCGCGGCGGAAGAACGAACCGGGGATGCGGCCCGCGGCGTACATGCGCTCCTCGACGTCGATCGTGAGCGGGAAGAAGTCGAAGTGCTCCTTCGGCTGCTTCGACACCGACGTCGCGGAGAGCAGCATGGTCTCCTCGTCGATGTACGCGACCGCGGAGCCCTGCGCCTGCTGGGCGAGGCGACCGGTCTCGAACCGGATGGTGCGGGTGCCGAACCTGCCGTTGTCGATGACGGTCTCGGCGAACGTGATTTCAGGACCTTCCAAGAGGTCTCTCTCCTTTGTTTCGGCTCGCACGCCCGTGTGGCGCGCGAGGTGAACAAGGAGCAGGGAACAGGCAGATCTCAGCGCGTCGATGACCCGCCAGCGCTGGCCACCAGTAGAAGTCCACCAAGCTCTCGCTTGGTAAGCCACCACAGGGGACCAGCTTCCTGCCGGCCTGCTCCGAAGCACCCATGGGAGGGTGCGAGCTCATGTTGAATT
The DNA here is from genome assembly GCF_050565425.1 of Agromyces sp. GXS1127. Lineage (NCBI taxonomy): Bacteria > Bacillati > Actinomycetota > Actinomycetes > Micrococcales > Microbacteriaceae > Agromyces > Agromyces sp. GXS1127. Next base: position 455,448 of record NZ_JBOCIG010000003.1, on the reverse strand, counting down.
GAGCGGATGCCGCGTGGGCATCCTCGCAGAGCCTACCAGTCCGGCGTGTCGCGACCTAGCGGGCGGGCGGACGGCACGGCACGCGCAACCGGCGGGAGACCCCGATCACGCTCGGATTCCTCGCCGCACGCGGTCGTCGCCCCGACCCGGCAGGTGCACGAGCGCGTCGTGCTTGGCGACGCGGCCGTCGCCGGCCGTGCGGCCGAGCAGGCGCCTGCCCGCCCACGGCACGACGTGACGCCGGAGCCACTCGGCATCGGCGAGCGGCGCCGCGTCGGGCTCGTCGACGTCCCCGTGCAGCACGGCGTCGAGTGCGGCGAGGGCCGCGGCATCCGGAACCCCCAGCACGTCGGCCGCCGCGTACGCGAGCGCGCGGTGCCCGGAGGAATTGAGGTGGACGCGGTCCTCGGCCCACATGCCGCGCGCGGTGAGCGCGCCGTGCGTCGAGGCGTCCAGGACCATGGCGCCGGCGCCGTCGGCGCGCGCCACGAGCCGGTCGGCGAATCGCTCGAATGCGACCCGCACCGAGCCGAGCCGAGCGTGCGCGGGAAGGAAGGGCGTCACGACGAGCACGTCGCATCCGGTCGCCCGGAGTTCCTCGACGGCGTCGCCGACGCGGTCGGCCAGCACGTCGGCCCGGGCGCCGACGCGCACGAGGTCGTTGCCGCCGATGAGCACCGTCACGAGGTCGGCCCCGAGCGCGCGAGCGCGGGGCAGCTGCACGTCGACCGCGTCGGCGACGCGCCGGCTGCGGACGGCGAGGTTCGCGTACCCGACGCCGTCGCCCGACTGCGCGAGCAGCATCGCGAGGCGGTCCGCCCAGCCGCGGTACTCCCCCGCGGCCATGCGCGACGAGTCGCAGAGGCCCTCGGTGATCGAGTCTCCGACCGCGACGAACCGTCGCCAGGTCGGACGGGAGGACGCGGCGTCCGGCTCGCGCCGCGTCATCCGCTCGGCGCCGTCGCGCTCGCCCGAGCCGCCCGCCTCCGCCGATGTCCCGTTCCGCTCGACCACCGAGCCGCGGCGGCCGCCGGACGAGGTCGCGCCACCCGTGCCATGCAGGGCGCGGGCGTGCTCGTAGTGGCCGAGCAGCTCGTCACCGAGCGCCGCCCAGCTGCGGCCGGCGACGCCGTCGCGCGCCGCTCGGCCGAACGCCCGGCGCTTGGCGTCGTCGCCGGCCAGGTCGCGCACGCGCGCGGCGAGCTCGTCGAGGTCGCCCGGGCGGTAGAGCCAGCCGTCCCGGCTCGAGGTCACGAGGTCGAGCGGGCCGCCACGGCCCGTCGCGACGACGGGCACCCCGCTCGCGAGCGCCTCCTGCACCGTCTGGCAGAAGGTCTCGCGCTCGCCCGGATGGACGAAGACGTCGAGGCTCGCCATCGCCACGGCGAGCGCGTCGCCGCCGAGGAAGCCCGTGAACGCGGCATCCGGCAGCATCGCCTCGAGGGACGCACGCGACGGGCCGTCGCCGATCACGACGAGGCGGACCCCGTCGAGCGCCGCGATCGCGCGGAGGTCCTCGACCTGCTTCTCGGGCGCGAGCCGCCCCACGTAACCGACGAGCACCTTGCCGTCGGCGGCGAATCGGCCCCGCCACTCGCCCGAGCGCCGGTCGGGCCGGAACCGGTCGGTGTCGACGCCCCGCGCCCAGCGCCGCATCCGCTCGACGCCGTACCCCTCGAGCTGCGCGATCGCCGCCGACGAGGGCGCGAGCGTGAGCGTGGCCCGTCGGTGCAGGCGGCCGACGTGGTCGGCGAGCATGGGCGCGGCGCCGGGCAGGCGGTAGCGCTCGGCGTACGCCGGGACATCCGTCTGGTAGACCGCGACGCTCGGTGCGCCGATGCGCTCGGCCGCGATGACGCCCTGCCAGCCGAGCACGAACGGGGAGGCGAGGTGGACGACGTCGGGTGCGAAGCCGGCGAGCGTGGCGGCGAGGCGGCGGGCGCCCGCGAAGCCCACTCGGACCTCCGGGTAGCCCGGCATCGGCACCGAGCGCAGGAACTCCGCACGCGCGCCGTGCAGACCGTGGTCGACGGGACCGGATCGGGGGGCGATCACGAGGGCCTCATGTCCCTGCCGCTCGAAGTGCCGGAGCACCTGGAGCAGGGAGTGCGTGACGCCGTTCATGTGCGGGAGGAACGATTCGGCGAGCAGTGCGACTCTCACGCGGCCAGCATGGGCGCACCCGTGCGGGCGGCGCGAACGGCGACGCCGTCGTCCGCCGAGGGTTCACCGAGGCGACGGATGCCGTTCGCGCGCCGGTCGCGAACGGGTCAACCCCTCGCGGCGCGGAGCGGGCAGGCGCATCATGGGAGCCGGGCGCATGTCCGGTGCGTCCGGAATCGTTCGAGGGGGAACGACATGTCATCGGTCGCACGAGTCACCACCATCACCGCGTACTCCGAGACGAGCTTCGAGGACGCGATCCAGGTCGGCATCGCCCGCTCCGTCGAGACGCTGCGCGGGGTCAAGGGCGCGTGGGTGAAGGAGCAGAAGGTCAAGGTCGAGGGCGGCAGCGTCGTCGAGTGGTCGGTCACGCTCGAAGTCACGTTCGTGCTCGACGACTGACCCCGCCGCGGTGACGTCACGGGGCCGGGGCGGAGGCTGACGCCATCCGCTCCGGCCCGCGGTGTGCTTCCGATCAGGGAGCGCTGAAGGTGCCCTTCAGCGCGATGAAGGCGCCGCTGTCGAGGTCTTCGACGGTCACGTTCGACCAGACGACCGAGAACAGGGTCGCGGTCTGTCCGGGCGGGCAGTCGAGCGCCACGTCGGCGGGAGTCGGCTCGAGCGTCAGCGAACCGACGATGTTGCCGTTCTTCGCGGCCTCGAACTCACCGCTCTCCGAGATCCTGGAGTCGATGGTCGTCTTCTTCGGGTCGGAGGGAACGTGGTTCCCGCCGTTCACGCACGAGTACGTGGCGCTGAGGTCCGCGCTCGCGACGACGGTCTCGACCGAGCCGGACTCGAGTCCGGCCTCCTTGAAGTCGACGACCAGGTTCACGCCGTCGAGGTGTGCGGAGGTGGCGTTCTTGATGAAGTGCGGACTCCCGGCCATGGCGGGTCCGGCCGCGCCGGCGAGGACGAGCGCAGCGGCGGCGCCGAGGGCGGCGAGTGCACGTCGGATGGACATGATCTTCTTCTTTCGGGTTGCGATCTCAGTGGCAGCGGATGCGACCGAGCTCGCGCGCGTCCGACGGTCCGAGTGGGGGCGGGTGGCGCTGGGCGTGCGCGGCCGGGCCGCGCTCCCGCTGGGAACGCTACTCCCGGCCTGCGCGCGCGGGTATCCCTCGAATGAGGGATTCTCATGTTCGTCAACGGTGTGCGCGAAGGGGCTTGTCGCACCGCTTCGCGGCCATTATGTTAACGCTCGATCACACGTTTCGCAGGATGGGCTGCGGATACTGGGGCGGCCTCGACGACGAGTCCGCGACGGGGTCCATCCTCCTCTCGGAAGAAGGTGGCCACGTGCCCGACATCACCAGACGCTCCGTCCTGACCCTCGGCGCGGCGCTCGGCCTCGCCGGCGCCGCCAGTCCCTCGGCGGCGTGGTCGTGGTCCCCTGCGGGCTCCGTCCTCGGCACCGGCTCGGGCGTCGACCCGCAGTGGGTGTGGGACGACGACATCGACCGCATCATGGCCGGCATCATCGACGGCGGGCAGGTTCCGGCGGTCAACTACGCCATGCGCAACTGGGTCTACAACCACCAGTCGGTGCCGAGCGGACTGCCTTCGGAACTCCGGACCTTCCTGCAGGGCACCAACAAGCTACCCGACTGGGCCGACATCTGGAAGCTCCGCCGCGCCGCCGACTTCAACCGCCGGAAGGACACCTACCTGTTCCTCATCTACGGCATCGGCGGCGGCATCATGTCGACCGTCATCCCCCGTGAGGCGCGATCGGTGTACTGGTCGAAGGGCGGCGCCGACATGCAGGATCGTGCGGCGAAGACCTTCAGCTTCGGCTACGACCTGAGCGACATCGACGCCTTCGAGTGGACGGGCGAGTTCCTCGTCACCTCGAACCGCACCCGGATGGTCCACGCGGCCGTGCGACACATGCTGCCGCAGTCGCCGCACTGGCAGGCGAGCGGGCACGACGAGCAGATCCCGATCTCGAACCACGACATCCTCGTCACCTTCCACAGCACCGGCACGTTCGCGCACAAGAAGCTGAAGGACTGGAAGGTGCCCATGTCGACCCGGGATGAGGAGGCGTTCCTGCACTCCTGGCAGGTCGCCCTGCACATGCTCGGCGTGCGCGACGAGTACATCCCCGCGACCTGGGACGACGCCCATGCCCAGGCCGACCAGATCCTCACCCCCAAGCTCGCGTGGACGCCCGAGGGGCAGGAGCTCGCCGAGGTGCTCCTCGGCCTGACCGCACAGGTCGACCTCGGCGTCACCCGCGGGTTCCTCAACGAGTTCGTCCGCTACCAGCTCGGCAACGAGGTCGGCGACTGGCTCGGCCTCGAGCGCGACCGGGCGTCCGAGGTGATCATCCGCGAGGGCTGGCCGCTCTACGTCGCGTTCCGCGAGTCGCTCATCCCGATCATGCCGGCGAACTTCTACCTCTTCGACCAGTTCGTCCGCGCGCTCGCGATGGCGTTCCTCAACAAGGGCACGTCGCCGACGACCACGATGATCACGATCCCCGACATGAACCGTCCGACGACCTGATGCGTCACGCGGGCCGCCCTCCCTGCATGTGAATTCGCGTTCACGCCGGGGAGACGGATGCCGCGGCGGGATCGACCCGCCGCGGCATCCGATCGTCGAACTCGCCTACTCCCCCGCGAGGCCGCCCAGCAGGTGGCCCATCGGACGGTCGAGCGCGAAGGGGTCGCTCAGGAGCTCGCTGCGGTCGGTGCGCTCCACGAGGTCGGCGAACTCCCTCGCGCCGCGGAAGATCCGGTCCGGCAGGGAGCGCACGCCGTCACCGCTGCCGCCCCAGTCGCTCGTCGCGGCGAACACGCCGGTCGGGACCGGGATCGCGTGCAGGTACGTGAACAGCGGGCGGATCGCGTAGTCGATCGCGAGCGAGTGGCGCGGGGTGCCGCCGGTCGCGCCGATGAGCACCGGCAGGTCGGTCAGCGCCTGCGGGTCGATCACGTCGATGAACGACTTGAACAACCCGGCGTAGCTCGTCGTGAAGATCGGCGTGACGACGATGAGGCCGTCGGCCGAGGCGACCGCGTCGAGCGCCTCCTCGAGCTTCGGCGGGGCGAAGCCCATGAGCAGGTGGTTGGTGATGTCGTGCGCGAGGTCGCGCAGCTCGAACACCTTCGCCTCGACCTCGACGCCGCGCTCCTGGAGCAGGTTGGCACTGTCGGCGAGGAGCCGGTCGGCGAGCTGGCGGCTCGAGCTCGGCGTGGAGAGCCCCGCCGAGACGACGACGATCTTCCTGGTGGTCATCGTGCACCTGCCGTCCTGGTCGCGGCCGGGCCGAAGGCCGAGCCGGTGGAGGTCGCGGCGGGCGCGACCGGGCCGTCCTGGTAGGGCGAGCCGAGGGTGAGGTTGTCACCGCGGTTCGCGTTGGGGGTCGCCTGCCGCGGCGCGGCGTCGCCGTACGCCGCGCGCACGAGCGAGGCGTGGGTGGGCGCGTCGGGCACGTCGGCCGGACGGTCCTTCGCGAACTCGCGACGGAGCACCGGCACGACCTCCTCGCCGAGCAGGTCGAGCTGCTCGAGCACGGTCTTCAGCGGCAGTCCGGCGTGGTCGATGAGCCACAGCTGGCGCTGGTAGTCGCCCACGTAGTCGCGGAACCCCAGGGTGCGGTCGATGACCTCCTGCGGGCTGCCGACCGTGAGCGGCGTCTGCTGCGTGAACTCCTCCATGCTCGGGCCGTGCCCGTAGACGGGCGCGTTGTCGAAGTACGGGCGGAACTCGTTCACGGCGTCCTGCGAGTTCCTCCGCATGAACACCTGGCCGCCGAGGCCGACGATCGCCTGCGCGGCGGTGCCGTGGCCGTGGTGCTCGTAGCGCTGGCGGTACAGCGCGATCATGCGCTGGGTGTGGGATGCCGGCCAGAAGATGTGGTTGGCGAAGAAGCCGTCGCCGTAGAAGGCGGCCTGCTCGGCGACCTCGGGCGTGCGGATCGAACCGTGCCACACGAACGGCGGCACGCCGTCGAGCGGGCGCGGCGTCGACGTGAAGCCCTGGAGGGGCGTGCGGAACTTGCCCTCCCAGTCGACGACGTCCTCGCGCCAGAGGCGGTGCAGGAGCTCGTAGCTCTCGATGGCGATGGGCAGGCCCTGGCGGATGTCCTTGCCGAACCACGGGTAGACCGGGCCGGTGTTGCCGCGGCCGAGCATGAGGTCGGCGCGACCGCCCGACACGTGCTGGAGCATCGCGTAGTCCTCGGCGAGCTTCACCGGGTCGTTCGTGGTGATGAGCGTGGTCGCGGTGGAGAGCTGCAGGGTGCTCGTCTGGCCGGCGATGTAGGCGAGCGTCGTGGTGGGCGAGGACGACCAGAACGGCGGGTTGTGGTGCTCGCCGAGCGCGAAGACGTCGAGACCGACCTCCTCGGCGTGCTTGGCGATGGTCAGCGTCGCCTGGATCCGCTCGGCCTCGCTCGGCGTGCGGCCGGTGGTGGGGTCCTGCGTGATGTCGCTGACGGTGAAGATTCCGAACTGCATGTCGCCCTCCTGGGCTCCTTCTCTCGTTCCATGCTTTTGCATGCAAGTGAGTGAACGGATGCTGCGCCGGAACTATTCCCGAACTGATCCGCCCAGTTCGAGCACCGCCCGGGCGGCCTCGGCGAGGGCGACGCCGTAGCCCCTGCCGTGCCCGGCGGCGTGCACGGCGAGCGGATGGAGCTGGTGCAGCGGGATCCGATCGCGCCATCCGTCGCGCAGCGGGGCGGCCGCGTCGTACGCGCCGACCATCTCGTCGAGGAACGGGCAGCCGAAGAGCGCGAGCATCGCGAGGTCGGTCTCGCGGTGCCCGCCGTGCGCGGCGGGGTCGATGAGGACGACGCCGTCGGCCGACCACAGCACGTTGCCGTTCCAGAGGTCACCGTGGACCCGCGCCGGCGGCTCGTCGTCGTCGAACGCGCCGCCGGCGATCGCGTCGCACGCGCGGTCGACGATCTCGGCCTCGTCGCTCGTGAGGTTCCCGGCCGCGACGGCGACGGGGAGGAAGGGTCGCACCCGGTCGCGAGCGAAGAAGACGCCCCAGGATGCCTCGCGAGCTGCGGGCATCTCGCGCCGGCCGATGTAGAGCGGTCCGTCCCACCCGTCGGGGCGCGCGCCGAACGCGGCAGCGCCGGCGGCGTGCGTCCGCGCGAGCGCGGCGCCGAACTCTGCGGCGGCCGTGCGCGTCGGGCGGGCCTCCGCCACGCGCTCGAGCTCGATCCAGCCTGGCCCGACCCCGGCGACCGCGGCGATGCGGGCCCCGTCTGCCGCCGCGAGCCAAGCGAGCCCGGCCGCCTCGGCCTCGAAGAATCGGTCGGGGGCCTCGGGCCGGCGCTTCACGATGGTCCGCATCGCTCCAGTCTTGCGCAGCGACGCCGCGGAGCGGACGAGATCTTCCCGCGCGACCCCTGCTCGCTCACGCACGAGAGCGGGGCCCGCCGCTGACGCGACGGGCCCCGCTGATCGGTTCGCGCGGGACTACTCGGTCTCGTGCGGTCCGTGGTGGTGGCCGTCCTCACCCACGAGGTCGGGGTCGAGGCCGCCGGCGTTGCCGCCGATCGTGCCCTCGGGCCCGGCCGGCTCGGGGAGGCGCAGGCCGCCCGGCACCTTGACGCCCTCGACTCCGTTGACCGACTCGGTCGAGTACGAGTAGGCGAGCACCGCCAGGGCGATCGCGTCGATGTTCACGTCGAGCGCGTGCTCGTTGACGTTGTCGATCGTGTCGCAGGCCTGGTGGTAGCACGGGTCGTACGAGGCGCCGGCCGTGCCGCCCCAGATGGCCTCCTGCTCCTCGGTCTTGATGACCTCGGCGCCGGTGAAGAGGCCGCCGGCGGGGATCCCGACGCGGATGAACGCGTCGTAGTCGCTGCGACCGCTGAACTGGGCGTCGTCGTACGGCTCGCCGACCGAGGTGTAGTAGCTCTCGAACAGCTTCTCGATCTCGATCGAGCCGTCCGGGATCGGCACCCCGGCGGGAGCGAGCCAGCCGGACTCGTCGCCGTCGTACACCATGAAGATGTAGTTCGGCGAGGCGACCATGTCGAAGTTCAGGTACAGCGCGATGCGGTCCTGCTCCTCCTGGCTCAGCTCGGCGACGTACTCCTCGGAACCGATGAGGCCCGACTCCTCAGCACCCCACCACGCGAGGCGGATGGTGTTCTGCGGCTCGAGCTTCGAGAGGTTCTCGGCGAGCTCGAGCAGCGACGCGGAGCCGCTGCCGTTGTCGTTGATGCCCGGACCGGCCTGGACCGAATCGAGGTGGGCACCCGCCATCACGACGTTGTCGTCGTTCACGCCGGTCTTCTCGGCGATCACGTTCTTCTGCGGGCGCGACTCCGGCTCCGGAACGAAGATGTTCGCGGTCGAACCGGCCTGCGAGAGTGCGACACCCTGCTCGTAGCTCGCACCGACGACGGGAATGCCGACGATGTCGGAGCCGCCGAGCGTGCCGACGATGAGTCCGTTGCGGGCGTCGGTCGTGTCGTTGCCCTGGTTGAAGATGATCACGGCCTCTGCGCCCGCGGCCTCGGCGTTCAGCGCCTTGTCGGCGAACGGGCAGGTGCCGCGCTGGACGAGGGCGATGTCGGCCGGACCGGAGAAGTCGAGGCCGGCGAAGTCGTCGGCGGTGCACCCGCTCGTGCTCGTGTTGCCGAGGCCGAGCTGCAGGTCGACCGGGATGACCGTGCCGGTGACGTCGCCCGGGCCGCTGCCCGTGTACGGACCGGTCTCGTACTCCGCCTGGACGGGCGTGAGCTGCGTCAGCGTCGACGGCCCCACGTAGGTGTACGGGAACTCGTCGATCGACACATCCCAGCCTGCGGCTTCGAGGGTCTCGACGACGTAGTCGACGCTCGCCTCGTAGCCGGAGGTGCCGGCTGCTCGGTTGTCGTCGTTCGCGTCGGCGATGGCCTGGAGCGCCTCGAGGTGCTCCATCGCACCGTCGGCGTCGACGCACGCGAGCAGCTTCGCGACGGTGTTGTTGTTCTGGTTGTCGCAGGACTTGCCGCCGGGAGCGGCGAACGCGGCCCCGGCCGGAACCAGCGCCAACGCCGCGACGGTCGACACGCTGGTCGCGAGTACGGCCGTACGGCGGGAAAGCCTCGTAGTTCGATACATCGTCTCTCCTTGTCGGAGGGCATCCTCGTCGACGCCCCTCCCGCGAGAGACTACGTGGCCCCCGACCAGGGGCAACAGTCTTGACTTCGGCCGGATGGCCGACTAGGTAGCACGACGAATCCTCACGATTCGGCGAGGCCGGATGCCGCGTGGCCGTCGCCGTCGACGGCCTCGAGCCCGCTGAGGTCGAGGTCCACCCGGAAGGGCCGACCCGTCCCCTCGATCGTGGCCGGCACGCGGGCGTACACGCCGCGAGCGGCCGCCATCCCGTCGAGCACGTCGCGCCACCGCGCGTCGGCGGCGTCGCCGAGGAAGCCCGCGTGCCGAGGTCGGTCGCCGCCGACGAGCTGCACGCCGATGCGATACCTCGGCGACAGCCAGCGACGTGCCCGGGGAACGAGGATCGCGTGCTGGGCGGCGCCGCCGTGCAGGCGGGCGAGGTCGATCGCCGGCTGGTGCCGATGCACGTCGACGACCGGGACGACGGTGCGCACCCGCGCATCCGACGCGTCGACCGCGGGCGACGGCGCGGCATCGACGAGCTCGATCCCGTCGAGGCTCGTCAGGTCGCCCATCGGGTCGGGGTTGCGCATCCGCCGATCACGGACGAACGCGACGACGCCCCACGCCACCGTGAGGGCGATCGCGACCAGGAGCGCCACGAGCCATCCGCCGCTCTCCGGGCGCACGACGCCGGTGAGCAGCAGCAGCCCGACGAACACGAGGTACGGAAGCGGCTCCCAGCGGGACGGGGACACGAAGCGGGGCGCGGACACCACGACAGGCTACAAGGGGACGCATCCGCCGTGCCGAGTCGAGTCGCTGCGGACTCCGGGCTGGTCAGCGCAGGCGGGGCAGCCGCGACCCGATCTCCTCGAGCACCGCCTCGCTCCCCGAGTAGAGGCCGTGCTCGCGGGGGCGGTGCGCCACGACATCCGTGAAGCCGAGCTCGCGCGCGCGGCCGACGGCGTCCTCGAACGCGGCGACGCTCCGCATCGAGTAGCGGCTGTCGTCGTCGAGCGAGAGCACTCGGTCGAACTCGCCGGGCTCGCGACCCTCGCCGACGAGGGCGTCGTCGAGGCGCGCGGAGAGCTCGGCGAGGCCGGCCCACCACGCGGCATCCGTCGCCGCGGCGCCGCCCGTGGTCACCCAGCCGGAGCCGTGGCGCGCGGCGAGCCGCATGGCCCGCGGTCCGTTCGCGGCCATCAGGAACGGCATGCGCGGCGCCTGCGCCGGCTCGCCGACCATGCGCGCCGCCACCGCGGAGAAGTGGTCGCCGGAGTAGGAGATGCCCTCGTCCGAACCGCGCTCGAACCGGAGGAGCACGTCGAGCGCCTCGGTGAATTCGCGGAAGCGATCGTGGCGTTCGCGCGCGGACAGCTCCGACTGGCCGAGCACGTACGCGTCGAAGCCGGTGCCGCCGGAGCCGAGTCCGAGGATCAGCCGGCCGCCCGCGAGCTGGTCGAGCGTCGCGACGTCCTTCGCGAACGGCACGGGGTGCCGGAAGTTCGGGCTCGCGACGAACGTGCCCAGGCGGATCCGCTCGGTGACCATCGCCGCGGCGGTGAGCGTCGGGACCGTGGCGTGCCAGCGCTCCCCGGCGAGGCCGCGCCACGAGAGGTGGTCGTAGGTCCACGCGTGGTCGAAGCCCAGTTCCTCGGCGCCGCGCCAGAGCCGGCCGGCCGCGGGCCAGTCGTACTGGGGCAGGATGACGAGGCCGAAACGCATGGCCCGAGCCTATGCCGAAGTGGCGATGGGGCCCGTCGGCAGCTCCGTGCGGGATGCGGCGCCGGGTCCGGAGGGCGGATCGATCGACGCATCGGCCGGGACCGGGAGGACGTCCGGGTCCGCGACCAGCGCCGCCGCGTCCCGCGGCGTGCGCTCGAGCTTGACGAGCACGATGCCGCCGAGGATCAGGGCGCCGCCGAGGATCTGCAGCGGCCCGAGCGCCTCGCCCAGGAGGAGCCAGCCCACGATCCCGGCGAAGATCACCTCGGAGAGGCCGAGGAACGACGACAGTCGCGACCCCAGCAGGCGGATGGCGGCGATGCCCGCCGAGTACGCGAAGGCCGTGGAGACGGCGCCCACCGTCAGGAGCGGCACCCACCATGGCGCAGTCCCGCCGAGGAAGTCGACCTCGACGAGGGCCGCCTCCATCGGCATGAGGCCGAACAGCCCGGCGATGCCGAGCGCGGCGGCTCCCACGACGAACCCGGCGGCGATGAGCGCGACGGGCGGCAGTTGCTCGGTCGCCCGCTCCCCGATCGCGTAGTAGACGCAGACCCCGATCATCGCGATCGCGGCGAAAGCGAGGCCGAGGGGGTCCAGGTTCCCGCCGCCGGGCCCGATCACGAGCCAGAGGCCGACCAGCGCGAGGGCGGAACCGCCGAGGACGATGAGCTGCGGCATCCGCCTCGTGCTCGCCCAGGCGAACAGGACGAGCGCGATCGGGGCGAGGTACTCGATGAGCAGCGTCATCGATACGGGGATGCGCTCGAGCGAGGCGTAGAACGCGAACTGGACGCCGGCGACCGCGACGATTCCGTAGAGCAGGATGGTCCAGCGCGCCCGCCAGAGGGGCCGGAGGTCGAAGCGCAGGGCGATGAGCGCGGGGACCACGAGCAGCGCGGCCGCGATCGAGATCCGGGCGAGGACCGCCGCGCCGGGCGACCATCCCGCCTCGAGGAGCGGTTTGACGAACACGCCGCCCGCGCCGAACGCCAGGCCGGCCGCGAGCCCGAGCGCGATGCCGACGATCCCCCGTGATGCACGCACGGCCGCCCTCCTCCACAGTCCGCACGCCGTCGGCCCCGTCAGGACCGAACGTCGTTATGCTCGTCACAGTAGCTCGACGGATGTCAGGAGTCAAATGATTTTCACCGATGACACGGTCGCGGCCCTCGGGTTCATGGCCGCGGTCGCCGACACCGTCCCGGGCGCCTCCGAGTCGGGCGACGACGAACTCGCCACGACCGCCCAGCTTGCGGGCCTCCTCGACGTGTGGGGCTTCTCCGGCCGTCGCGACGGCGACGAGCGCGAACTCGACGAGGTGCGCGCGGTGCGCGACCGGCTGCGGGAGGTCTGGACGCTCGAACGCGACCCGATGGCGGGCGCGGTCAACGCGATCCTCGAGGAGGCGCACGCGATCCCCCGCCTCGTTCGGCACGACGAGCTCGACTGGCACATCCACGCCGTGTCCCAGGAGCGTCCGCTCGGTGAGCGCATGCTCGTCGAAGCCGCGATGGCGCTCGTCGACGTCATCCGCGCCGACGGCATCTCCCGGCTCGCACGCTGCCAGGCCGACGACTGCACGGGCGTCTTCGTCGACCTCTCGAAGAACGCGTCGAAGCGCTACTGCAGCACGCGCTGCGGCAACCGGATGGCGACGCGCGCCTATCGGGCTCGCAGCGCGGAGTGAGGAGGGGCCTCCCCCTCAGCGCACGATCGCCATCTCGTGCGGGGTGGAGTTCAGCCGCCGGCCGCCGTCGGCGGTGACCGTGACGATGTCCTCGATGCGCACGCCGAAACGGCCCGGCAGGTAGACGCCGGGCTCGATCGAGAAGCACATGCCCGGCTCGAGCGGCGTCTCCTCGCCCTCGACCATGTACGGCGGCTCGTGCGTGGTCAGGCCGATGCCGTGGCCGACGCGGTGGATGAAGTACTCGCCGTAGCCCGCGTCCGTGATCACGGCGCGGGCGACGCGGTCGATCTCCTGGCACGGCACGCCGGGCCGCACCGCCTCGAAGCCCGCCTGCTGGGCGCTGACGACGAGCGCGTGCACGGCGCGCTCCTCGTCGGTCGGTTCGCCGACGTGCACGGTGCGCGTCGTGTCGGAGCCGTATCCGTGCTTCAGGCCGCCGAAGTCGAGCACGACCATGTCGCCCTGCTCGATGACGCGGTCGCCCTGCTCGTGGTGCGGGTCCGCCCCGTTGGGGCCCGAGCCGACGACCGTGAAGTCGACCTGCGAGTGCCCGTGGGCGACGAGCCCGGCGGCGAGGTCGGCGGCGACCTCGCGTTCGGTGCGGCCGGCGAAGCGCACGCCGAGGATCTCGCGGTACGTGGCGTCGGCCGCGGCTCCCGCGGCGGCGAGGCGTGCGAGCTCGTCGGCGTCCTTCACGGCGCGGAGCATCGGCAGGGCGGTCGTCATCGACACGTAGGAGGTCGTCGCGAGGCGGTCCTGCAGGCCGAGCACGTGCATCGCCCAGGCCGAGTCCGACATCGCGTACCGTCCGGGCTCGAGCAACGGGGCGGCTGCGACGTACGGGTCCTCACCGTCCGACCAGTCGAGGAGCCGCAGGATCGGTGCGGCGGCGGCCCGCTCGGCGTCGGGACGCTCGAGCTTCGGCACGACGAGCGACGGATCGCCCTCGACGGGGATCACGAGCATCGTGAGGCGTTCGGTGATCGCCACGGGCAGGTAGCCGGTGAGGTAGCGGAGATCGGGTCCGGGCGTCACGACGAGGCCCGCGAGCCCGGCGTCGGCGGCGGACCGGGCGGCGCGGCGCATGCGCGCGGCGAAGTCGTCGGCGGTGAAGGGGGCCGGGACCGGCTCGGGCGTCGACGCGGGCGGGCCGTCCGAGGTCGTCGATCCGCCCATCGCGATCCCCCTCCCGGCGCGCGGCGTCGTCGCGCGCGATCGGGTGGAGGCTATCCCGCAGGCGTCGCCGCATCCGGGCCTTTCGGCCCGCGCGCAGCCGGGTGCCCGAGCGAGCGGATGCCACGGCGCGCGCCGCCGTGGCGTGTCGCGCCGCGGCATCCGTGCTCCACCGGCGGGCGGCCCGGGCCGCCCGGGCCGCCCGTCCCGGTCAGGTCGTCTGGCCGGCGTGCCGACCCTCCGCGATCTCCTCGATCGCCTTGTCGATGAACGCGGGCAGGTCGTCCGGGTTCCGGCTGGAGACCAGTCCCTGGTCGACGACGACCCCCTCGTCGACCCAGCTCGCGCCGGCGTTGCGGAGGTCGGTCTGCAGGGAAGGGTACGACGTGATCGTGCGGCCGCGCACCACGTCGGCCTCGACCAGGACCCATGCGCCGTGGCAGATCACCGCGACGGGCTTGTGCTGCTCGAAGAACCCGCGGGCGAACGCGACCGCGCCCGCGTCCATGCGCAGGTGGTCGGCGTTCACCACGCCGCCGGGCAGGACGAGGGCGTCGTAGTCGTCGGCAGAGGCCTCGGCGACGCCGCGATCGACGTCGAACCGGTCGCCCTGCTCGATGTGGTTCATGCCGAGGACGCTGCCGTCGGCGGGCGAGACGAGGTGGGTCGTGGCGCCCGCCTCCCCGATCGCGTTCCACGGCTCGGTGAACTCCACCTGCTCGAACCCGTCGGTGACGAGGAACGCCACGCGCGTGCCGTCCAGTCGTTCGGTCATCGTGTTCTCCCTTCGGCGTCGGAGCGATCGACGCTACGGCGGGGCCGAGGGGGCGTTCAATGGGCTTGACACGCGGGCGGCGTCAGCCACGGGCCGCATCAGCCGCGGGCCGCGTTCCGCGCATGACGAAGGCCCCCGGCGGGCTCGGGTGAGCCGGCGGGGGGCCTTCGCAAGAAGTTCGCGGTGTCATCGAGAGCCGCGCGGCCGCCTGTCGGCGGCGGGTGCGCTCAGCGACGCAGACCGAGACGCTCGATCAGCGAGCGGTAGCGGTTGATGTCGACGTCGGCGAGGTAGCCGAGCAGACGACGACGCTGACCGACGAGGAGCAGCAGGCCACGACGCGAGTGGTGGTCGTGCTTGTGCTCCTTGAGGTGCTCGGTGAGGTCCTTGATCCGCTTGGTGAGGATCGCGATCTGGACCTCGGGGGATCCAGTGTCACCGGGGTGAGTCGCGTACTCTTCGATGATCGCCTTCTTGATGTCTGCATCCAGTGCCATAGATGGGATCCCTTCTTCTCGTTGCGCGCTGCCCGGGGCCTGATGCCTGGGCTCTCTTGATGCGCGGCCGTTTCACGGCAACCTCAAGATTCTAGCAGAGCGGATGCCGCGGGCTCGCCGCCCCCGCGCCCGCTCGCGGGTGCCGGATCACCCCCCGTCGGCGGGATACCTGCGCGTCGCCCATGCGAGTAGCGTGCTGCCCGGATCGGATCCCTCATGGCGTCGGATGACGAACGGCGGAGACAGCTCCAGGCCCGGGTCTACTCACGGGCGGGTCGCGACGAGCCGCGCGCGCAGCGCGTGGACCCGGAGACGGGTGACGTCCGATGGGTGAGCGCGAGCGAGTGGGAGCTGGTCGAACTCGACCGCCCGGGAGCGGCTCGAGCGGCCTCGGACCCGGCGCCGCGGAGTGAGGGCCCGAGCCGGCCGAGCCCGGCGGATCGCCCTGCGGGCTCGGCGGACCACGTGACCGGCGCACCTCGATCCCGACGGCGCACGGGCACGGTGGCGATCCTGATCGCCGCAGCGCTCATGATCGCCGTCGGCGGGTTCGCCTGGGCCTGGTCCTCGTCGCGCTCCGCCGAGTCGAGCACCTCGCCGGTCGAGCTCGTGGTCGTCCCCGGCACTCGGGCCTGGGCCGAGGCGGGGTCGGCGGCCGGCGATGCCGCGCCGATCGGCGGGACGATGGCGGTCTTCCAGGATCCCGATCGGAGCCGGGGGTCGCTGCCGGGCTGGCTCGAACCCGTCTTCCCGTCCTCCCGGGTCGCGCAGGTGCTCGGTCCGGACGGCCCGATCGCGGGCGTCGGCGTGTACGCGGTCACGACGAAGGACCTCGTCGCCTGCCTGATCCTGCGGATCGAGGCGCGTCGCCTGGTCTGGGACTGCACTGCGGTGCGCACGCTCGCCGCCGACGGCCTCGTGATGCGGACGGCCATCCCCGCGGGCCTCGGCTCGGGCAGGGACCCCGACGGTGATGGGATGTCGGGCGACGCTGCGGTCACCGAGCTCCTGATCGCGGAGTGGCACGCCGACGGGACGTTCCGCGTCGCGCTCGAACCGCGGTGAGCTCGGGCGCCGAGGGCGTGGAATACGCCGGACGCGGTCGCGGTTCCGGCATGCGTGGATGCAGTGTCGGTGGACGTCGCCGTGATCGGCGCCGGGCAGGCCGGGCTCTCTGCCGCGCATCACCTCCGCCGGCGCGGCTTCGTTCCCGTCGGCCAGGCGCCGGGTGCCGCCGACACCTTCGTGCTGCTCGATGCCGACCCGGCACCCGGCGGCGCATGGCAGCACAGATGGGCGTCGCTGCGCATGGGGACGGTCAACGGCATCCACGAGCTGCCCGGTCACCCCGTGCCGCCCGCCGACCCGGCCGCGCCCAGCCGAGAGGTGCTGCCGCGCTACTTCGCCGAGTACGAACGCCGGTTCGACCTCGACGTGCAGCGGCCGGTGCGCGTCCGGGCGGTGCGCCGCGCCGACGAGGATCCGCACGGCCGGCTCCTCGTCGAGACGGACCGGGGCTCGTGGGCGGCGCGGTACGTGATCAACGCCACGGGCACCTGGACCCGGCCGTTCCGTCCGTACTATCCCGGGATCGATCGGTTCCGCGGCCGGCAGCTGCACGTCGCCGACTACGTCTCGGTGGACGAGTTCGCCGGGAAGCGGGTGATCATCGTCGGCGCCGGCGTCTCGGCGGTCCAGCTGCTCGACGAGATCTCGCAGGTCGCCGAGACGACCTGGATGACCCGGCGCGAGCCGCAGTGGATCGAGGAGGACTTCGACGTGCCCGCCCGCACCGCCGTTATCGCCGGCGTCGAGGCGCGGGTCCGCGAGGGCCTGCCGCCCGGCAGCGTGATCGCGGTCACGGGCATGCACTGGACGCCGTGGGCGCGGGCGGCGCAGGCGCGCGGCGTGCTGGTGCGCCATCCGATGTTCGCCGCGATCGAGGAGGACGGCGTGCGCATGCCCGACGGGTCGTTCCGACCGGCCGACGTCATCCTGTGGGCGACGGGCTTCCGGCCGGCGCTGGACCACCTCGCGCCGCTCGGCCTGCGCACCCGCGCGGGCGGCTTCCGGGTCGCCGACACCCGGTCGCTCGACGACCCGCGCCTGTTCCTCATCGGCTACGGGCCGTCGCAGTCGACCGTCGGCGCGAACCGGGCCGGGCGGGCGGCGGTCCAGCAGATCGTCCTGGAGCGTCGGGCGGCGGTCGCGGCGTAGGGGTTCGCCGGCTGCCGTTGCCTGCCGGGCCGGGCGGGGAGCACACTGGCCGCATGGCCGTCGCGATCAAGCGCGTCTACGATGCCCCCGAGGCATCCGATGGCGTCAGGGTGCTCGTCGACCGACTGTGGCCGCGCGGCATCTCGAAGGAACGCGCCGAGCTCGACGAGTGGGCGAAGGATGCCGCGCCCTCCCCCGAGCTGCGGACCGAGTGGCACCACGCCGGCCCCGACCGCTTCGACGAGTTCGCCGCGCGGTACCGCGCGGAGCTCGACGGCAGCCCGGCGGCGCGAGCGCTGCTGGACGTCGCGCGCGCGCACGACCGCGTGACGCTGCTGTTCGGCGCGCGGGACCCTGTGCGGAACCACGCCGCGGTGCTGCGCGACTGGCTCGGCGAGCAGGGGGCTGCGGTCGAGGGGTGAGGGCGGATGGCGCCGGCTCAGGCCGTGCGCGGCTCCACGACCGGATCCGCCGCCGCGTCCGTGCGATGATTGCGCACTTGACCGGCGGTTTCGTGTCTCGCCTCGCCCCCTCCGATGTCAGAGGGTCCTGATTGGATGGACCCATGCCAGCGATCCTCGACCTCCCCGCCGAACAGGCGCTCGAGTTCGAGTTGGCCGCGATCGCGAGCGCCGAGCAGCTGATCCGGCGGCTGCATGCCGACCGGTACCGGGCCGTCCAACGGGCGCGTGATCTCGCCACCGAGGTGGCGGGCATCACCGAGTCGAGCCGGGCTGGCGATCGCGACATTGCCACGCGGTCGTTCGTCGCCGAGCTCGCGACGACGCTCGGACAGCACGAGGCATCCGCCTCTCGCCTCGTCGCCGAGGCCGAGCGCCTGACCGGGCCGCGCGTCGCGACGCTCGACGCGCTCGATGCCGGCGAGGTCGCGCCGACGCAGGTTCGCTCGGTGCTCGAGCTCACGCGCGGCGCGCCTTCGGAAGTCGCCGACGCCGTGGAACGGGTCGCGCTCGACGCGGCGGCGGCTGCCGTCGCCGATGGCGTCGTCTCGACGAACGCCGACGTGCGCCGCCGCATGCGGAGGGTCCGCGAGCGACTGCTGCCCGAACCGCTGGTCGACCGGCGCGCCCGTGCCGCGGCCGACCGTCGCGTGTGCGTCGAGGCCGCCCCCGACGGCATGGCCTGGCTGAGCCTGTTCCTCGAGGCCGAGCGCGCGTTCGCGATCGAGCGCCGGCTCGACGTGCTCGCCGGTCGCGAGGCATCCGACGACCACCGCACGAGCGCGCAGCGCGCGACCGACCTCGCCGCCGACCTGCTGCTCTCCGGCACGCTCCCCGACGACGCGCGCACGCGCGACGCGGTCGCCGGGCCGACCGGTGCGGTGCAGCCGCGCCTCAACGTCACCGTGCCGGTGCTCACGCTGCTCGGCCTCGGCGACGAGCCCGCCGACCTCGAGGGCTACGGGCCGATCGACGCCGAGACCGCCCGCATCATCGCCGCGCACGCGCCGTCGATGCGGCGCATCCTCGTGCACCCCGAGACCGGCGCGACGCTCAGCTACGGGCGCGAGCACTACCGCGCACCGGCCGACCTCGACGGCTACGTGCGCGTTCGCGACGGGCAGTGCCGGTTCCCCGGCTGCAACCGCCGCGCCGAGCGCGCCGACCTCGATCACACCCGGGCCTGGGCGCACGGCGGCGAGACCTGCGCCGCGAACCTCGCCGTGCTCTGTCGCCACCACCACCGCCTGAAGCACGAGGCGGGCTGGCGGGTCGCACTCGAGGCGAACGGCATCATGCGCTGGACCTCGCCTTCCGGCCACGTGCTGCGCACGACGCCGGAGCGGCGATTCGAGCCGGTCGGTGCGGGTGAGGGCGTTCACCCGCCCGATCCACCGGAACCGGCCGATCCACCCGATCCTGGGGCCCCCGTCGATGCCGAAGCCCTGGAGTTGCTCGACTCCGACCTCGAGCCGGCGCCGTTCTGACCGATCACTCCGACCGATCACGCAACGCGATGTCGGCGGGTCGTCGCATCCTGCTCTACGTGCCGTTCGCACGGTCGGCAGTCGCCCGGATGGAGCCCCCGCCCCGGGGCCGGAACCGGCGCGTCGACGCGACGCACCCGGTCCGGAGCGCCCTACCGCTCGTACCGCACCGCGCGCATGGTGCACGGCATGTCCATTGCCGGCAGCGCCGGATCCTGTAGGGCGTGCGACCATGGAATCGAGAGCCTCGAGATCGCGACGTATGACCGACTCCCCACGACGAACCGACGAGCGCACGGGACTCCCGCCGCGCCGGATCACCGCGGCCGTGCTCGCGATCGGCGCCGTCGCACTCGCCATCACCGCGACCGTCGCCGTCGACGAGACCGTCTCGCGGGCGACGACGTCGACCTCGCCCGTCGCGGCGGTCGTCGTCGCAGAGCACACGGAGGAGCGCCTCGTCGCCGACCGGCGCGGCAGCCGCTCCGCACCGTTCCGGTACGTGACCGTCGAGCTTCCCGATGGGACCACCGCCGACGTGCGGAGCGACGACCTCGCCGTCGGGACGGAGGCCGAGGTCTACCGCAGCGACTCCGGCGCCGTGTTCGAGACGCCGCCCGAGGCGCCCGGCGCGATCGAGTGGGCGGTGTGCGCCGGCGCCGTCGCCGGCGCGATCGCGCTCGGAGCGGGTTCGGTGCGCGCCATCCGGCCCTCGCGGCAACGGGACTGAACCCGCGCTACCCCGCCGGCTCCAGCGGGAAGATCGCCGGCCACCCGTTGTGCGCGTAGACGATCACGCAGAACACGACCGCGTCGAACAGCAGGTGCACGATGAGCACGTACGTCAGCGACTTCGTGAGCTTGAACGTGTAGCCCTGGATCAGCGCGAACGGAATCGTCAGCAGCGGCCCCCACGACTGGTAGCCGAGTTCCCACAGGAAGGAGACGAACACGATCGCCTGCAGCAGGTTCGCCTGCCACGTCGGGAAGTGCCGGCGCAGCAGCGCGAACACGGTGCAGATGAAGAAGAGCTCGTCCCACGTGCCGACCGCGTTCACGCCCACGAACAGGCGCGCGATCTCGTTCGGCTCGGTGACGGTCGGCCAGTTCTGGTAGACGCCCGAGGTGATGAAGTAGAACGGCAGGATGAGCCATCCGGCGAAGGTGACGAAGATCAGGTAGAGCCACTGGGTGCGCGTCCAGCGGCGGCCGGTGCGCCACGGGAACCGGATGACGCGCTCCCGGTAGAGGAACCGCGAGATCAGGAACGGCACGGCCACGGCGAGCCCGAGCACGACCGCGAAGCGCACCATGGCCCCGTTCGTGAGCTCGGCCTTCAGCGAGATGGTCGAGATGATCGCCTGCCCGATCGCGATGAGTGCGAGATCGGGCAGCAGCCGCTCGGTGCGGCCCGACCGGTCGACGAGCCAGGCGATGACGAGCCCGACGACGAGCATCGCGTATCCGGGCAGGCGCAGCTGGAATCCGAACAGCAGCACCGCGGCCGAGCACACGAGCACGGCAGGGATGAGCGCGATCGGGTGGGTGCGCACCTCGGAGGGCGCGGCGACGGCGGCGGTCACCCCTCAAGCTTGTCATGGGCCTGGGCTGGGCATGGGCATGGGGATGGTCCTGGGGACCGGGCGTTCACGGCGGGGCGCCCGCCGCTGTCGGCGGCGCATGTCAGCATCGACGCATGATCCGGATGCCGCAGCCGCACGCACCGCGCGAATCCCACCGCCGCGCGGGCATCGTCCCTCCCTACCTGCTGCTGCGGATCGCCGCGGCGCCGGAGTACTTCGACGTCGCCGCCGAGGCCGCGCGCCGGTCGCTGCTGCGCGACGAGCCCATGCGCGATCTGCGCGTCGAGGGCGCCCACCCGGGGCTGCTGCCGCACGAGCACACGCGATCGTCGACGCTCGAGCGCGAGGGCGTCGGCGCTCCGGGGGCTGAGCGCGGGCCGGTCGCCGAGGGCGACGAGAGCGACTCGGCCGCGGCCCCGGAGCCCGCTCCCGACCGCCGCATCTCCGACGCCGAGGGCGCCGAATCCCTGCCCGGCCGCCTCGTGCGCACCGAGGGGCAGCCCGCGACCGGCGACGCCGCCGTCGACCAGGCGTACGACGGCCTCGGCGAGGTCTGGGCGCTCTTCGAGCGCGTCTACGGCCGCGATGCGATCGACGGTGCGGGTTCGCCGCTCGAGGCGACCGTGCACTTCGGGGACCGCTACGACAACGCGTTCTGGGACGGCGAGCGGATGGTGTTCGGCGACGGCGACGGCGAGGTGTTCCGCGGGTTCACGCAGTCGCTCAGCGTCATCGGGCACGAGCTCGCGCACGGCGTCACCGAGATGACCGCGCGGCTGCGCTATCGCGACCAGTCGGGTGCGCTCAACGAGCACGTCTCCGACGTGTTCGGCGCGCTCACCGAGCAGTACGCGATGGGGCAGGATGCCGAGGCGGCGACCTGGCTCATCGGCGAGGGGATCTTCACCGAGCTCGTCCAGGGTCGCGCGCTCCGCTCGATGCTCGAACCCGGCACGGCCTACGACGACGACGTGCTGGGTCGCGACCCCCAGCCGTCGCACCTGAGCGACTACATCGAGACGGATGCCGACAACGGCGGCGTCCACCTGAACTCCGGCATCCCCAACCGCGCGTTCGCCCTGGCGGCCGTCGAACTCGGCGGATTCGCGTGGGAGCATGTCGGGCGCGTCTGGTACGACACCCTCACGGGCGGCACGCTGAAGCCGAACGACGGGTTCGCGGTGTTCGCCGCGGCGACGCTCGCCGCCGCGCGCGAGCGCTTCGGCGAAGGCTCGCGCGAGGTCGAGGCCGTCGGCAACGGCTGGAGCGCCGTCGGCATCGAACCGGAGTAGCATCCGGACCATGGAGGTCGAGGTCACCCGCAGCGGCGGCCTCGCGGGACTGCGGTTGACGTGGACCGTCGAGGTCGAGAACCAGCCCGATCCGGAGGAGTGGGTGCTCCTCGTCGAGCGCCTGCCCTGGAGCGAGACGCCGCCCGCGCCGCCGGAACCCGACCGGTACGTGTACCGGATCCGGTGCGAGCCGCACGAGGCGACCCTCGCCGAGCGGCAGGTGCAGGGTCCGTGGCGCGACCTCGTCGACCGGGTGCGCGACGTCGCCGACCCCGCACGCGGGCGGGGCGGGGTCGACGGGCGCCGCGCTCCGGCGCCGGCGGAGCCCGAGCCGACCCGATCGCCGCAGGATGCCGCGCGGACCGAGCGCGAGCCCCGGTCCGAGCCCGAGCCCGAGCCCGGCTCCGAGTCCGAGACCGAGCCCGGAAGCGCGGCCCCGCCTATCGAGCAGGACCGCCGACCCGACGCGTGAGCACGCCGAGCGCGATGAGCCCCTGCGCCGCGAGGTAGGTCGACATCACGACGAGGTCGTGCGCGGCGAACTCGTAGCCGGGCAGGAACCGCCCGAGCGCCAGCACCGAATCCGACACGACGAAGAGCGCGCCGCCGAGCGCGACGAGTCCGCCGAGGCCTCCGGCGAGCGCGGCCATCGTTCCGAGCACGAGCCCGTAGACCGCGACCGGAACGAGCAGACCGCCGAGCCCGGGCGCGAGGAGCGCGAGGAAGCCGGCGAACCATGCGGCGTACGCGAGCGTCCACCACGGCAGTCGGCGACCGGCGGCAGGCAGCCGCACGAAGAGCACGACGTACGCCACGTGCGCGGCGAGGAAGGAGAGCAGGCCCGCCACGAACCATCCGTCGCCCGAGCCGGTCAGCAGCGCATCGCCGCCCCACGAGAGGGCGATCGCGGAGATGAGCAACGCCGCGGTCGAGCGCCTGCGAGGCCGCGCGAGCACGACGGCGACGACGATCGCGGGCATCAGGAGCAGCTTGGACGCGGTCACGGCGCCGGCGCCGAGATCGGCCGCCAGGACGACGAGGTGCACCAGGCTCAGCGCGACGTACGGCACGAACGCCACGCTCAGGCGACGGCGGTCCGCGCGGGCGAGCGGGTCGGGCAGGTGCGGTTCCACGTCGCCGAGCGGCGCGGCGGAGCCGGGTGCGGGGGCGGGTGCGGCGGGGGCGGGCGGGGTCACGTCGTCGTGCCTCTCGGGTGCGGGGAACGGGCGGGCCGCCGACGATCGCGTCGAACAGGTCGGCGCCGGCCGCGTCGACGATCTCCGCGGGGTCAGCCGCAATCTACCGGACCGGCGCGACCGGCTTCACGTCACGCCGCGCCGAGCTCCCCGCGGACGATCGAGTCCCCGGAGTGCGCGGGATCGCCGTCGACGGGCTCGGCCGAGACATCCACGAGCGGGTACTCGTCGAGGTCGATCCCCGCGGGTACGGCGAGGCGCACCGAGTCGCCGTCCATGAGCCCGAGGCTCACGAGGCCCGACGCATCGGCGCGGATGAGCCACACCTCGCGGACCTCGCCGGCGGGCACCTCCGTCGCGAGGTCCACGAGGATGGTGCGCTCGCCCGCTGCATCCTCCTCGACCGTCGCCGTGCCCGCCGCGTCGTCCCAGCCCGGGAAGGCGTCGAGCTCGGCGGTGGCGAGCACCGTGTTCGCGTCGGGGTCGATCCCGTCCCCGCCGACGCCGGTGATCGCGACGCCGATGCCGACGCCCGCGACCAGGCCGACGACGGCCGCCGCCGCGGCGACCAGCCACCAGGTGCGTCGGCGCGAGGGTCCGCCGGCAGCCGCGGCCGTGCTGCGCGGGCGGCGAGGCACGACATGGCGGAGCGGTGCCGGTTCCGGCGCGTCCGGTTGCGATGCATCCGGTGCATCCGGTGCCGATGCCGGTGCGCCATCCGCGAGCTCATCCGCCGCGAGCGCATCCCCCGCGAGCGGGTCGGGCGCGAGCTCCGGGGCCAGCCCGAGCTCCTCGTGGATCCGCGACCACACCGCGGACGGCGGCGGTTCGAGGTCGCCGTCCGGCGCGTCGCGCCCGAGCTCGACCGTCCGGGCGAGCGCCGCGTACTCGGCCGAGCAGGCCGTGCACGACGACAGGTGGGCGCGGACGTCACCGTCGGGCTCTCCCCCATCGAGGGCCAGCACGGCGAGCTCCTCAGGCTCGATGTGGTCCATCCTCCACCTCCCATCGTGATCGCAATCGACTCAGACTTCGCCGCACGTGACTCTTCACCGTGCCGATCGGCAGGTCGAGGGCCTCGGCGATCTGCGAGTGGCTGAGCTGGTCGTAGAACGCCAGCTGCATGACCCGCCGCGGCACCGGCTCGAGCCGGCCGAGCTCCTCGGCGACCATCGCGCGCTCGGCGAGGTCGTCGTCGACGGCGGTCGAGGCGACGGATGCCTCGGCGACGAGACTCTCCTCGAGGCGCCGGGCTCGGGCACGGGCCTCGTGCGCGTCGGCGATCCGGTGCTTCGTGATACCCACGATCCACGCGCTGAGCGTCGATCGCGTCGCGTCGAACGTCGCACGCCCGCGCCACGCGGCGAGGTAGACCTGCTGCGTCACGTCCTCGGCGTCCGTGCGGTCGCCCAGCGAGCGGAACGCCAGGCGGAAGACCAGCGGCGACCACCGCGCGTAGGCCTCGCGGAGGGCTCGCTCGTCGCCGGCGGAGAACTCCTCCGCGAGCGCGCGGTCGTCCAGGGTGTCGAAGGCGATCGGATTCACCGTGCGGCGCTCATCCTCTCGTCGGGCCCGGTCGGGATGACCCCGGCGCGGTGGAACCTGGCGGGACCGCACGTCGACCGTGACGGGCGGCGGCGCCGCGGCGGTCGGCTGCGGCGTGGCCATCAGCATATCGACTCCCCCTCCCGGATCCGGTCGTGCACGGGATCACGTCGGGACGGCCGTGACCACGAGGTTGCTGAGGTAGCGCCTCGCCTCGTAGTCGAACTCACCGCCGCAGGTGACGAGTGTCAGCCGCGGCGGACCCGATCGATCGAAGGCGGCGTCCCAGTCGACGTCCGCCTTCTCGGTGACCGCCGTCGACTCCACGGCGAAGGTGTGGCGCATGCCCGCGGCATCCGTCACGACCACCCGCATACCCGGGGTCGCGTCCTTCAACCGCGCGAACGGCAGGACCCGGTACTCGAGCGAGTCGACGTGGGCGGCGATCACGGTCGAGCCGGTCTCGGATGCCGGGGCGGGTCCCCACCGGTACCAGGCGGCGACGGCGGGATCGTCGAAGAGCCCCATCCGGCCCTCGGCGTCGAGTCCGACGGGTTCGACCGACATGTCGATGCCGAGGTCGGGCACCTCGATCCGGACGGGCGCAGACGCCGGAGCCGCACGGTTCTCACCGAGGGACGCCGACCGCCGCGGCACCTCGGGAACCGCGGCCGGCGGGGCCGCGGCGGCCGGCGCGGCCCCGGGGGCCACGGACGCCGTCGGCGGTGCGGTCGCGACCGGCGTCGCGGCGCCGTCCTCGGACGACGACGCCGCGACGCACCCGGCCACGAGCGCGAGCACGGCGGAGGCCGCGACCAGGGACCCGAACGCCCCGGCCGCGACCCCCTTCCCCCGCATCCGGATCAGCGCTCCGCCTTCGACGCGGCCACCGCGCGGGTGGCAGCCGCGGTGAGCGCGATCGCGGCGAGGATGCCGACGCCCACGAGCGCCCACATCCCGAACTGCTGCTCGGGGGCGTTGGTGGCGACGAGTCCCGCAGCACCCGCCGGAACGCCGTCGGGGCTCGAGTGCATGCCGGTCACGGTCTGCACCGCGAGCTCGAGGGTGTCGTCGTCGAGGCTGCCCCACGCGTAGACGATGGTCAGCGTGCCCTCGGCGACGTCGACGGGAGCCGGCCCGAGCACCGGGTCGGTCGTGCCCGCCGCGGCGACGGACGCCTCGACGGTGCCGGCGGGCAGGTCGAGCGTCTGCTCGTCGGGGTTCTCGAGGCCCGAGATGACGGCCTCACCGCCGGCGAGCACGTCGACGGCGGGCGCGGCGGCCACGTGGCGGACGGTCAGCCGGCCCTCGCCGGCCGCGATCTCCGAGACGTCGTTCGTGAAGAGGGTCGCCGTCGGGTTGCCCTCGGCGTCGAGGTGGGCTGCTGCGGTGTAGTTCCCGCCCGCCTCGAGCGGCAGGTCGACGGGCCCGATCGCGGGCTCGGACGCGTCCGCGGCATCCGAGGCGGTGATCGCGACGGAGTAGGTGCCCGCCGGCAGCTCGAGCGGGCCGGCGAGGTCGCCGGGCTCGAAGTCGTCGAGCGTGAGCTCGTCGTTCACGTAGACGTCGACCGTGAGGCCGGGCACGCCGTGCAGCACGGAGAGCATGGCCGCGTCCTCCGCGGCGTTCGCGGGTGCGAGCCCGCCGAGTGCGATGAGCGCTCCGGCGCCGATGCCGGCGGCGACGATCTTCTTCATGGTGTCCTCCTGGTGTGGCCCGCCTCGGCGGGGTTCCCGCGTCAGCGGGGCGGAAGTTGCCTGACACCACTTGCTTCCAGCAGAGGCCGCCGATCGGATGCACATGCATGGAAAATCTTCCGACCACGCTCCCGGATCCGACCGTGATCCGTATGCGATCGTCGTCGCCGGGCACGACGAAGGCCGGCGCCCCTGGCGGGTGCGCCGGCCTCCGGACCGTGCGTGGGCTCGGGTCAGCTGACGCCGAGCAGGTCGATCACGAAGATCAGGGTCTTGCCCGAGAGCGGGTGCCCGCCGCCGGCCGGGCCGTACGCCTGCTGCGGCGGGACGGTGAGCTTGCGGCGCCCGCCGACCTTCATGCCGGGGATGCCCTCCTGCCAGCCGGCGATGAGCGCCTGCAGCGGGAAGTTGATCGACTGGCCGCGGCTCCACGACGAGTCGAACTCCTCGCCCGAGTCGTACTCGACGCCGAGGTAGTGCACGTCGACCGTCGAGCCGCGCGCGGCCTCGGGGCCGTCGCCGACGACGATGTCCTCGATGACGAGCTCGGCGGGGGCCGGACCCTCGGGAGCCTCGACCTCGGGCTTGCTGTTCGTATCAGTCATGCGTCCATCAAAACGGATGCCGCGTGCCGACTCAATCCGGGACGCCCGTCCACACGGGTCTTGTGCTGAGGGCGAACACGTTGCAGTCTGGTCCCCTAAGAGCTCGTCGCCCCGGAGTGCTGTCGGCTGAGGCCACACCGCGGGGCGACGAGTTTCTCACTCCTCCATGAGCCGCGAGCGGATGAGGAACCTGACGCCCTCGGGGGCCTCGAGGGAGAAGCCGCTCCCCCGGCCCGGCACGACGTCGACCGTGAGGTGCGTGTGCCGCCAGTACCGGAGCTGCTCGGCCGATATCCAGAACGGCACGACCCGGCCCGAGCCGAGGTCGAGCTCGCCCAGCAGCACGTCGGCCGCGCTCGTGGCGAAGTCGCCTGAGGGGTAGCACATCGGGGCGCTGCCGTCGCAGCATCCGCCCGACTGGTGGAACATCAGCGGCCCGTGCTTGGCCCACAGCGTCGCGAGCAGGACGCTCGCCGCGGGCGTGAGCTCCACCCGCGGCGAGACGTCTCCCGGCACCGTGACCGACGCGACCACGCGTGCGGCGAGCGCCGCGACATCCGTCGTCTCGATCGTCATGGCCGGCTGCCGATCAGAAGAACCCGAGCGGGTTCTCGCTGTAGCTGACGAGGAGGTTCTTCGTCTGCTGGTAGTGATCGAGCGCCTGCTTGTTGTTCTCGCGACCGATGCCCGAGGACTTGTAGCCGCCGAACGCCGCTCCCGCGGGGTACGCGTGGTAGTTGTTCACCCACACGCGGCCGGCCTGGATGTCGCGACCCGCGCGGTACGCCTCGTTGCCGTTGCGGCTCCAGACGCCGGCGCCGAGACCGTACAGGGTGTCGTTCGCGATGCGGATGGCGTCGTCGTAGTCCTGGAAGCTCGTGACCGCGACGACCGGGCCGAAGATCTCCTCCTGGAAGAGGCGCATGCGGTTCTCGCCCTCGAAGATGGTCGGCGCGACGTAGTAGCCCTCGCTGAGGTCGCCGCCGAGGTCGACGCGCTCGCCGCCGAGCAGCAGCTTCGCGCCCTCCTGCTTGCCGATGTCGATGTAGCTCAGGATCTTCTCGAGCTGGTCGTTCGAGGCCTGCGCGCCGACCTGCGTCTCGGTGTCGAGCGGGTTGCCCTGCCGGGCGAGCTTGGTGCGCTCGATGGCGTCGTCGAGGAAGGTGTCGTAGATCGACTTCTGGATGAGCGATCGGCTCGGGCAGGTGCAGACCTCGCCCTGGTTGAAGGCGAAGAGGCTGAAGCCCTCGAGCGCCTTGTCGTAGAACGAGTCGCGGCGGTCGGCGACCGACTCGAAGACGATGTTCGGGCTCTTGCCGCCGAGCTCGACCGTCGACGGGATGATGTTCGCCGACGCGTACTGCAGGATGAGCCGGCCCGTCGTGGTCTCGCCCGTGAACGCGATCTTGCGGATGCGGTTCGACGAGGCGAGCGGCTTGCCGGCCTCGACGCCGAAGCCGTTGACGACGTTCAGGACGCCGGCGGGCAGGAGGTCCGCGATGAGCTCGACCAGCACGAGGATCGACACGGGCGTCTGCTCGGCGGGCTTCAGGACGACCGCGTTGCCCGCGGCGAGCGCCGGGGCGAGCTTCCACACGGCCATGAGCAGCGGGAAGTTCCACGGGATGATCTGGCCGACGACGCCGAGCGGCTCGTCGAAGTGGTAGGCGACCGTGTCCTCGTCGAGCTGGGTGAAGCTGCCCTCCTGGGCGCGGATGAGGCTCGCGAAGTAGCGGAAGTGGTCGCTCGCGAGCGGCAGGTCGGCGTTCAACGGCTCGCGGATGGACTTGCCGTTGTCCCAGGTCTCGGCGACCGCGAGCAGTTCGAGGTTGGCGTCGATGCGATCGGCGATCGCGTTCAGGATGGCGGCGCGGTGCGCGGCGCTCGTGCGGCCCCATGCCGGGGCGGCCTTGTGCGCCGCGTCGAGCGCGGCCTCGATGTCGGCCGCGGTGCCGCGGGCGACCTCGGCGAACGGCCTGCCGTTCACCGGCGAGATGTCGTCGAAGTAGGCGCCCTCGACGGGCTTCACCCACTCGCCGCCGATGAAGTGCTCGTAGCGCGGCTTGAACTGGATCAGTGCGCCGGCGGTGCCGGGCGCGGCGTACACGGTCATCGTGTCTCCTCGTGACGTCGTCGTCATGCCCTCGGAGTGGGGCGATCGACACGGTACGAGTCCGGGCGTTGCGGCCCGGTTGCCCCAGGGTTGCAGGAGGGTTGCAGTGCGGGCGACGGATGCCGCGGGCTCGCGGCTCAGCGCAGCGCCGCGTCGATCCGCTCGAGGTGAGCGACGACCGACGCGCGTCGCGGAGAGCGCGGCGGCAGCACCTCGAGGAGGGCGCGCCAGAGGTCGGCGTCGTAGCGGTGCTCGTCGCGCTCCGCGAAGGCGGCGAGGAGGTCGGGCGAGGCGTCGGCGAGCATCGATTCGCGAAGGCGACTCGCGAGCTCGTCGCGGAGCTCGACGATGCCGGGGGCGACGGACGCGGGCAGGATCGGCCCGGGGTACTGCTCGAGGGCCTTGCGGAGCGATCCCTGCCCGATGAGCTTCGGGACACGGGCGGCGTCGAGGTCGAGCTCGCGCGCGAGCCGGTACGGGCGCGATTCGAGCGGCGGTTCGCCGGCCGCCTCGAGTACCCGCCGAAGGCGCGTCACCTCGGCGCGGAGCGTCACCGGCGAGGCATCCCGCTCGTAGACGAGCGCGGCGAGCCGGTCTGCGGCGATCCCGTCGGGGCGGCAGGCGAGGAGCGTCAGGATCTCCGCGTGCCGCGGGCTCAGCTCGTGCGCGCCGAGTCGCGGCCGCTGCGCGCCGAGCACGGTGAGCGGCGTGCGCGGGGCGGGCACGGTGCGCATGCGGGAGCGGCGGATGGTGGCGTGCACGCTCGACTCGAGGTTCGCGATGCGGAGCTCGGCCTCGACCGCGGCGACCGTCGCCGAGACGAGCGAGAGCGTGTGCGGTGCGACGGCGAGGTCGGTGCCCGTGATGTCGATGACGCCCAGCAGGGCGCCCGTCACCGGGTCGTGCACGGGCGCCGCCGTGCAGCTCCACGGGTGCACGATGCGGTTGTAGTGCTCGGCGCCGCGGATCTGCACCGCGCGGTCGAGCTGCAGCGCGGTGCCTGGCGCGCTCGTGCCGATGCTCGACTCCGACCAGTCTGCGCCCGCGACGAAGAGCATGTCCTCGGCCCGTCGTCGCAGGTGCGCATCGCCCTCGACGAAGAGCAGCCGCCCCTGCGCGTCGCCCACTGCGACGACGAGCCCGGCGTCCTCCGTGCCGTCGACCAGGAGTCGCCGGATGACCGGCATGACGGGTGCGAGCGCGTGGCCGGCGCGATAGGCGCGGAATTCGTCCTCGTCGAGCTCGATCCGCGGCAGCGCCCGGTCGGGGTCGATGGCCCCGCGGATGGCGCGCTCCCACGATTCGCGGACGACCGGGCGGAGGCTGAGCGGCACGACGCCCGTGGCGATCGCATCCTGCTGGGCTCGCAGCAGCCGATCGCGCAGGGCGCCCACGTCGCCCCGCGGCACCTCGTTCGGCATGGGCACGCCGTCTCCGATCGCCGTCGATCACCTCACGGTTGCGGCAAGCATAGACCGGCGGAGCGGCGGTCGTCCGGGTCAGGCCGAGATCGCGGCGCGGTCGCGCGTGACGGCGTCGAGCAGCGCGCGCTCGTCGGCGTGCCGGCGCACGTCGGCCCGCCCCGTTGCGATGATGTTGCGCGTGAACGCCAGCCGCGTGGCATCCGCGATGAAGCGCTGCACCTGCGCGGTGCGCGGCGGCTGCTGCGCGCGAGCCCAGGCGAGGGCGGCCCTCCGCCCCGGCCACGTCGAGAGGCCGTCGACCTCCTCCTGGCTGAACCACCCCGCGGCGGCGTACTCCGAGAGCCGCGTGCGCGTCACGCGCTGCTCCTCCCGGCGGAGGAGGACGGTCACGACGATCGCGGCGATGAAGATGGGCACCTGCACGGTGAAGTAAAGCGCGAACGCGTCGGCGAAGGCGAGCGAGCCGTTCCAGAAGGCGTGCAGCAGGATGGCGGCGACGAGGCCGACCAGGAACCATGCGACGACCCCCGCACCGCGCCCGCGCCGGGCGGCGAAGCCGATCGCGACGCCCGTGCATGCCGTGAAGAGCACGTGGGCGAACGGCGAGAACAGCCCGCGGATGATGAACGTCGTGCCGAGCTCGCCCGCACCGCCCTCGATGAGCGCGGCACCGAAGTAGAGGATGTTCTCGGTGAAGGCGAAGCCCGCCGCGACCGTGGCGCCGTAGACGAGCCCGTCGACGGGCCCGTCGAAGTGCGACCGCGCGAGCAGGAAGATGAGGAGGACCCCGAGGCCCTTCGCGAGCTCCTCGACGATCGGCGCCTGCACGACGGCCTGCAGCGCCTCGTCGGTCGTCGCGCCGTCGGGCGAGGCGAACGCGGCGAACAGCTGCACGCCGAGGTCGACGATGAGCGCGATCGCCACCGACACGGCGGCGCCCCAGAGGAAGGCGAGCCAGAGCGCCCAGCGCGGTTCGGGCTCCCACCGGTCGATCCAGCGGACGGCGAACAGCACGATCGCGAGCGGCACGAGCGCGACGAGCGTGCCGACAGCGACCACCGACGCGCCGAGCGAGACGGCGAGGTAGCCGGCGACGAGCACGGCGACGAGGCCGGCGATCGCGATGACCACGACGATCGCGACGCCCGCGCCGAGGCCGGTGCGCGCGCGGGCCGGCACCACGTGCGCGAACGCGGGGTCGGCCGGGAGCGGCTCACCGGCGTTGATGTGCCGATACGGGTCGGGCGGCGGCGTCAGGCTCACGCGGGAAGCCTAGCGATCGCCGCCGTCCCCGGGAGGGAACATCACGCCCGGGTTCAGGATCCCGGCCGGGTCGAACACGGCCTTGATGCGCCGCTGCAGGTCGACCGAGGCATCCCCCAGCTCCTCGGCGAGCCAGCGGCGCTTCAGCACGCCGACGCCGTGCTCGCCGGTCAGCGTGCCGCCGAGCCGCACCGCGGCGCGGAAGAGCTCGTCGGCCGCCTCCCAGACGTGCTCGGGCACCTCGTCGCCCTCGAACACGAAGTTCGGGTGCAGGTTGCCGTCGCCGGCGTGCGCGAGCGTCGGGATCTCGACGCCGTACCGGGCGCCGATCCGGGCGATCTCGCGGAACATCTCAGGCAGGCGCGAGCGTGGCACCGCGACGTCCTCGATGAGCACGTTGCCGCGCGAGGCGAGCGCGGGCTGCATCGCGCGGCGGATCTCGAGCAGCCGGTCGCCGGTCGCGGCATCCGTCGACCTGGTCACCCGGCCGCCCGCCTCGGCGAACACGCGCGCGATCGTCTCGGCCTCGATCGCGGCGTCGCCGGCGTCGCACTGCGCGAGCAGGAACGTCTCCCCCGGCGCGAACTGCGCGAGCGGCGTGCCGGCGAGCGCGTCGGCGCCGAGGTGCTCGGCGACGCGCGCGAGCCCGACGGGGTCGATGAGCTCGAGGATGGCGGGGCGCACGCGCGCCGCGGCGACGCCGCCGACCGCGACGCCCGCCGACTCGACGTCGGGGAAGGCCGCCGCCACCGTCTCGATCGGTCCGGGCACGACGGGTCGGAGCCGCAGGGTCGCCTCGACGATCACGCCGAGCGTGCCCTCCGACCCGGTGAGGAGCGCCGTGAGGTCGTACCCCGTGACGCCCTTCACCGTGCGGTGCCCCGTCCGCAGCAGCGAGCCGTCCGCGAGGACGACCGCGAGCCCGAGCACGCTCTCGCGTGTCACGCCGTACTTCGCGCAGAGCAGCCCGCCCGCGTTCGTGGCGATGTTGCCGCCGATCGACGAGATCGTCCGGCTCGCGGGGTCGGGCGCGTACCAGAGCCCGCGCTCGCGCGCGGCGCGGTCGAGGTCGCCGTTCAGCACGCCCGGCTCGACGACCGCGAGCTCGTCGACGTCGTCGATCTCGAGGATCCGGTCCATGCGCGAGAGGTCGAGCACGATCGAGCCCCGCGTCGAGATGCCGCCGCCCGCGAGGCCGGTTCCGGCGCCGCGCGGCACGACCGGCGTGTGCGTCGCGGTCGCGATGCGCATGAGCTCCTGCACGTCGGCGACGGATGCCGCGTGCACCAGGGCGATCGGGGGCGCGTCGCTGCGCCATCCCGAGCGGTCCTCGCGCACGGCGTCGAGGCCGGGACCGTCGAAGGCGACCCGGTCGCCGAACGCCGCGGCGAGGTCGGAGCGCACCTCCCCGGCGCGGTCGAGCAGGTCGGCGGCGGGCGATGGCGCATCGGTGGGCATGGCACCAGCGTAGCGACGCCGCGATGTCCGATTCCCGCTATGCAGGACGGCGATCGGATGCGACGCTGTGAGGGTGACCACGACCGCCCGACCGCATCCCGCGCAGCGACGCGTCTCGCACGGCACGACCCGTCCGGACCCGCTCGCCGACCCGGCCTTCGCGGAGAAGTACCGCGCGATGCTCGCCCGCGACGCGCGCTTCGACGGCCAGTTCATCACCGGCGTGCACTCGACGGGCATCTACTGCCGGCCGAGTTGCCCGGCGGCGGCGCCGAAGCCGGGGAACGTCACGTTCTACCGCACCGCGGCCGCCGCCCACGAGGCCGGGCTCCGCGCGTGCAAGCGCTGCCTGCCCGACGCCGTGCCCGGCTCGCCCGAGTGGGACCTCGACGACGACCTCGCCGCACGCGCCATGCGGCTCATCGCCGACGGCGTCGTCGAGCGCGAGGGCGTGCCGGGACTCGCGTCGCGACTCGGCTACACGCCGCGCCACCTCACGCGCGTGCTCACCGCCGAGCTCGGCGCCGGGCCGCTCGCCCTCGCGCGGGCGCACCGCGCCCAGACCGCGCGGGCGCTCCTCACCTCCACGTCGATGCGCGTCTCCGACGTCGCCTTCGCGGCCGGCTTCGGCAGCATCCGCCAGTTCAACGACACCGTGCGCGCGGTCTACGAGCGCAGTCCGCTCGAGCTGCGCGCCTCGGCCCGCGCGCGGCGCGGCGGTCGGGTCGCGGCGGCGTCCGGCGCCCTCCTCGGTGCGACGGATGCCGCGCAGCCGGGCGCCGGCGACGCGGGCGTCGTGCGGCTCCGCCTGCCGGCCCGGCCGCCCTTCGACGCCGCGGGCGTCTTCGCATGGCTCGCGACGCGCGCGCTCGACGGCGTCGAAGTCGCGGCGCCCGAGCGCTACGAGCGAACGCTCGCGCTGCCGGGCGGGCCCGCGCTCGTCCGACTCGCGTCGGTCGACGACGCCGCCGCGATCGACGTCGAGGCGCACCTGACGGGCCTCGCCGACCTCGCCCCGCTCGTCGCACGGGTCCGGCGCCTGTTCGACCTCGACGCCGACGCCGACGCGATCGATGCGGCACTCGGGGCCGACCCCGTCCTCGCGCCGGCCGTCGCCGAGGCCCCCGGCATCCGCATGCCCGGCAGCCTCGACCCCCACGAACTCGTGGTCCGTGCCCTCGTCGGCCAGCAGGTCTCCGTCGCGGCCGCGCGCACGGCGCTCACCCGACTGGCCGCCGACCTCGGCGAGCGGATCGAGCTCGGCGGGAGCACGCGAACCCTGTTCCCCACCGCCGCGGCCATCGCCGAGCACGGGGCCGACGTGCTCCGCGGCCCCGCAGCGAGGATCCGGACCATCGTCGACGTCTGCGGCCGGCTGGCCTCCGGCGACCTCGTCGTCGCGCCCGAGCGCGAGCGCGGCGAGCTGCGCTCCGACCTCCTCGCGGTGCCCGGCATCGGCCCGTGGACGGCCGGGTACCTCGCGATGCGCGTCACGCGCGAGCCCGACGAGCTCCTCGTCTCCGACCTCGCGCTCCGGAACGGCGCCGCCCGCCTCGGCCTGCCGTCGGACGCGAGGGCGCTCGCCGCGCGCGGCGCTGCCTGGGCGCCCTGGCGCAGCTACGCGTCGATGCACCTGTGGCGAGCCGCGGCATCCGCATTGTCGACGTGACGGAGCACGCCGCCCGGTTCGTTGTACGTTCTGCACAGCGGCCGCGCGGAACCGGCCGATAGCCTAGATGAGTGAAGTTCGCACACCTCCGAGTCGAAGGCCGGACGACCCCCCGACTCGCGGTGGTCCACGACGAACAGGCGACCTTCCTGGACGAGGTCATGGCCGACGCGCCACGCGACCTGCAGGAGCTCATCGAGCGCGGCCCCGACGGCCTCGCCGAGGTGCGCGCCGTGGTCGAGGCGGCCGCCGCATCCGGTGCGCCGACCCTGCCCGTCGCCGAACTCCGCCACGACTCGGCCGTCCTGCGGCCCACCCAGGTGCTCGCGATCGGCGCGAACTACGCCGCCCACGCGTCCGAGCTGAAGCTCCGCTCCGAGTCGGCGATGACGATCTTCTCGCTCTGGCCCAACTCGCTCGGCGCGCACGGCGCGACGACCACGTGGGCGGGCGACGTCGCGACCCAGGTCGACTACGAGGCCGAGCTCGGGGTGATCATCGGCACGCCCGCGCGGAACGTGTCGCCGCAGGACGCCCTCGACCACGTCTGGGGCTACACGGTCGTCAACGACATCACGGCCCGCGACATCCAGTTCAGCGAGGCCCAGTGGTCGCGCTGCAAGTCGTTCGACGGCTTCACCCCGACCGGACCCGTCGTCGTCACGGCCGACGAGATCCCCGATCCGCAGGACCTCTGGCTCACGACCAACCTCGACGGCCACATCCTCCAAGACGCCTCGACGAACGAGATGGTCCGCAGCGTCGCCGAGATCATCTCCTACCTCTCGAAGACCGCGACCCTGCCCGCGGGCACGCTCATCTCGACCGGCAGCCCGGGCGGCGCCGGGTACTCCCGGAACCCGCAGGTGTTCCTGCACGACGGCTCGACCGTCACCGTGACGATCGAGGGCATCGGATCGCTCACGACGCACTGCCGCGTGATCTAGTCCGAGAGGAGCGATGCCCTGCCGCGCTCAGTCGCTCGGCTCGCCCTTCAGCTCGACGACGTTGATCGCCTGCGTGATGGGGTGCACACCGGACAGACGCGACGGCAGCAGCTGCCGCGTCACGTCCTCGCGGGTCATGAGACCCGCCTCGACGACGAGGTCGGCGACCGGACGGCCGGTCGCGAGCGCGGCCTTGGCGAGCTTCGCCGCCGCGGTGTAGCCGATGAACGGGATGAGCGCGGTGATCACGCCGACGCTCGACGCGACCTGCGCGTCGAGGAACTCGGTGTTCGCGGTGATGCCGTCGACGCAGTTGACGCGCAGGGTCCAGCAGGCCTGGCGCATCCACGTGATCGACTGCAGCAGCGAGTGCGCGATGACCGGCTCGAACGCGTTGAGCTGCAGCTGGCCGTTCTCGGCGGCCATCATCACGGTGACATCCGCCCCCGCGACCGCGTACGCGACCTGGCTGACCGCCTCGGGGATCACGGGGTTGACCTTGCCCGGCATGATGCTCGAGCCCGCCTGCTTGGGCGGGAGGTTGATCTCGCCGAGGCCCGCCTGGGGGCCGGACGAGAGCAGGCGCAGGTCGTTGCAGATCTTCGAGAGCTTGATCGCGCTGCGCTTCAGGGCGCTCGAGAACGTCATGAAGACACCCGTGTCGCTCGTCGCCTCGACGAGGTCGGGCGCCGTCTCGAGGCGCTGCCCGGTGATCTCGCTGAGGTGGCGCACGACCGCGGCCGCGTAGCCCGGATCGGCCGTGATGCCCGTGCCCACGGCGGTGCCGCCGAGGTTCACCTCGGACAGCAGCTTGATCGTCTCCCGCAGCCGGGCGATGTCCTCGCCGAGGGTCGTCGCGAAGCCGTGGAACTCCTGGCCGAGCGTCATCGGCACCGCGTCCTGCAGCTGCGTGCGGCCGACCTTCAGCACCTCGTGGAACTCGCGGCCCTTGCGCCCGAACGAGATGCGGAGCAGGTCGAGCTCGGTGAGCATCGTCGTGAGCGACGCGGTCATCGCGAGCTTCAACGCGGTCGGGTAGGTGTCGTTCGTCGACTGGCTGCGGTTGACGTCGTCGATCGGGTGGATGACGTCGTAGCGCGCCTTCGGGTGGCCCGCGATCTCGAGCGCGACGTTGGCGATCACCTCGTTGGCGTTCATGTTGGTCGAGGTGCCGGCGCCGCCCTGGATGACGCCGACCACGAACTGGTCGTGGAACTCGCCGTCGATGATGCGCTGGCACGCCTCGTCGATCCACGCCTGCTTGCGGGGTTCGAGCGCGCCGAGCTCCTTGTTCGCCCGGGATGCCGCCTGCTTCACCTGCGCGAGCGCGACGACGAGCTCGGGGTAGACCGAGATGGGGCGCTTCGAGATCGGGAAGTTCTGCAGCGCGCGCATCGTGTGCACGCCCCAGTACGCGTCGGCCGGGACCTCGACCGGCCCGAGCGAGTCGGTCTCGGTCCGGATCTCGGTCGTCTTCGTGGGGATCACCTCGTCCTCCGATCGGACGCTCTCGACGGTGTTGGGATGCGGTCGGGTCATCGACACTTCGGCTCCATCGCCTTCAGGGGACACGCGCGGGATCGCCGCGCTCGGTACGTCACCGAGCCTACTCGCGGGCCCGCGGCGATTCCCGCTGCACGGTGTCTGTTCCGTGCGCGTCCGCTGTACACGGCGTCCGATTCGTGCGCGGGCGCCGGCGCGGCCGGTCGGCGTCAGACGAACGCGAGCGGCGCGAACGGCAGCAGCAGCAGGCCGAAGGCGAGGAACGCGAGGGTCGCGATGACGACGCCGGCCAGCATGACGCCGTTCAGCACGATGCCCCAGATCGCCATGGTCCGCCCCGACGGCTCGCGCCGCAGGGCGAGGATGCCGAGCACGAGGCCCGCGACGGGCACCACGAAGGTGAAGCCGGCGACGAGCGAGACGAGGCCGAGCACGAGGCTCGAGACGGCGAACCCGCGCGTCTCGACGTCGGTCGCCGGTGCGGGGGTGAGGGTGGTCATCAGTGGATCTCCTTGTCCATCGGGATGCTCCGAGGCTACGGATGCCGCGGGCGCGACGACATGGGGCGAACCCCCGGATCGGCGGGGCGGCTGACGCCCCCGTCCTCGCCCCGATAGCATCCGAGCGGACCAGCCCGGCTCGACCCCGATCGGAGAACCATGCCCCTGCCCTGGACGCTGCACGGCGACGGAGCCCACGTCGCTCCCGGCGAGGTCGTCGCCCCACGCGAACGCCTCTCGTGGCCGCGCACCATCGGACTGGGCGCGCAGCACGTGGTCGCGATGTTCGGCGCGACCTTCCTCGTCCCGATCCTGACCGGCTTCCCTCCCGCGACGACGCTGTTCTTCTCAGGCATCGGCACGATCCTCTTCCTGCTCGTCACCCGCAACCGCGTGCCGAGCTACCTCGGCTCGTCGTTCGCGTTCATCGCGCCGATCACGGCCGCGACCGCCGCCGAGGGCATCGCGGACCCCATGGGCGCGGCGCTGTTCGGCATCGTCGTCGTCGGCATCCTGCTCGCCCTCGTCGGCCTCGTCGTGCAGTTCGCCGGCTCGCGCTGGATCGACGTGCTCATGCCGCCCGTCGTCGCCGGCGCCATCGTCGCCCTCATCGGGTTGAACCTCGCTCCCGTGGCGCGCACCAACTTCGAGGCCGCGCCGCTCACGGCCCTCATCACCCTCACGGCGGTGATCGTCGCGAGCGTCGCGTTCCGCGGCATCCTCGGGCGCATGTCGATCCTGCTCGGCGTCGTGATCGGCTACGTCGCCGCGGTCGTGCAGGGCGAGGTCGACTTCGCGGCCGTCGGCGAGGCCGCCTGGGTCGGCCTGCCCGCCTTCCACCTGCCCGCGAACCCGGTGGCGGATGCCGCGGTGTGGGGGCTGCTCCCGGCCTTCCTGCCGGTCGTGCTCGTCCTCGTCGCCGAGAACGTCGGGCACATCCGCGGCGTCGCGCAGATGACCGATCCGTCGGTCAACGCGTTCACCGGCCGTGCGCTCTTCGCGGACGGGCTCGCGACCACGATCGCCGGCTTCTTCGGCGGCTCCGGCACGACCACCTACGGCGAGAACATCGGCGTCATGGCTGCGACCCGCGTGTACTCGACCGCCGCGTACTGGGTCGCCGGCGCCTTCGCCGTGCTCCTCGGCCTGTCGCCGAAGGTCGGCGCGCTCATCAACACGATCCCCGCGGGCGTGCTCGGCGGCGTCACGACGGCCCTCTACGGCCTCATCGGCGTCATCGGCGTGAAGATCTGGGTGGACAACCGGGTCGACTTCCGCAGCCCCGTCAACCAGTTCACGGCGGCCACCGCCCTCGTCATCGGCATCGCCGACTTCACGTTCTCGTTCGGGCAGGTCGCGTTCAACGGCATCGCGCTCGGCACGATCGCCGCGATCGTGATCTACCACCTCATGAACGGGATCGCGCGATGGCGGGGCACGGGCGCGCCGGCGGAGACGCCGGCCCCGGGACCCGAGCCCGCCCGCACCGGGGAATGACCGACGGCCGCGCCGGCGGAGCGGACTCGCTCCGCCGGCGCGACCGCGCGGCCGGCGTCAGCCCCCGAGCAGCATCTCGACGGGACCGCGGGCGAAGTAGAGCACGAACCCGGCCGCGACGATCCACAGCAGGGGGCTGATCTCCCTCGCCTTGCCGGCGAACGTGCGCACGACCACCCAGCTGACGAAGCCCGCGCCGATGCCGTTCGCGATCGAGTAGGTGAGCGGCATCACGGTCACCGTGAGGAACACCGGCAGCAGCACGCTGAAGTCGGAGAGGTCGATGTCGCGGATCTGCGCCATCATGAGGGCACCCACGATGACGAGCGCGGCCGCGGCGACCTCGGACGGCACGACCGACGTGAGCGGCGTGAGGAACATCGCGAGGAGGAAGAGCGCACCGGTGACGAGGTTCGCGAGGCCCGTGCGCGCGCCCTCGCCGATGCCCGAACCCGACTCGATGAAGACCGTGTTCGACGAGCTCGAGGTGAAGCCGCCCGCGACGGCGCCGACGCCCTCGACGACGAGCGCGGACCGCAGGCGCGGGAACTCCCCCTTCGCGTCGGCGAGCCCGGCCTCCTTCGACAGGCCGGTCATGGTGCCGAGCGCGTCGAAGAAGTTCGTGAAGACGAGCGTGAAGACGAGCATGAGCGCGGCGAGCACGCCGATCCGCTCGAAGCTGCCGAAGCTCACCTGGCCGACGAGCGACAGGTCGGGCAGGCTCACCCACTGCGCGGGCAGCTCGGGCACCGACAGGCCCCAGCCCTGCGGGTTGACGCTGCCGTCGCCGCCGACCTTCGGCCCGAGGTCGAGGATCGCCTCGAGCGCGATCGCGAGCACGGTTCCGGAGAGCAGGCCGATGAGGATGCCGCCCTTGACCCGGAGCGCGACGAGCACGCCAGTGGCGAGCAGCGTGACGACGAACACGAGCGTGGGCACCGTCGCGAGGGAGCCGTCGATCCCGAGGCCGACGGGCGGCGACGCCACGCCCGTGGCGGTGACGAAGCCCGCGTCGACGAACCCGATGAACGCGATGAAGAGGCCGATGCCGACCGTGATCGCGAGCTTCAGCGGCATGGGCACCGCCTCGAAGATGAGACGTCGGAGGCCGGTGGCGGCGAGCAGGACGATGATGAGGCCGTTGATCAGCACGAGCCCCATCGCCTCGGGCCAGGTGACCTGGCCGACGACCGAGACCGCGAGGAAGGAGTTGATGCCGAGGCCCGCCGCGAAGGCGAACGGCAGGCGCGCCACGACGCCGAAGAGGATCGTCATCACGCCGGCGGTCAGCGCGGTCACCGCCGCGACCTGCGCGAAGCCCAGGTCGTCGCCCGCGACATCCGTGCCGCCCGACAGGATGATCGGGTTCAGGATGACGATGTAGGCCATCGTGACGAAGGTCACGACACCGCCGCGGATCTCGGCGGGGATCGTCGAGCCGCGGC
Organism: Agromyces sp. GXS1127; assembly: GCF_050565425.1. Taxonomy (NCBI): domain Bacteria; kingdom Bacillati; phylum Actinomycetota; class Actinomycetes; order Micrococcales; family Microbacteriaceae; genus Agromyces; species Agromyces sp. GXS1127. Next base: position 414,435 of record NZ_JBOCIG010000003.1, on the reverse strand, counting down.
GGGTGATCTCGAAGAAGCGATCGAACGCGTTCTTCGGTGCGGGCGCCGCGGCGGGATCGGGTGCCGGCTCGGGCGTCGTCTCGGTGTCGGGTCGAGTGGTCATGTCGTCCAGTGTCTCGTCGGGTGCGCGCGACGCGCGCACATCGGTCGGGGATCCGCTCGGTCGAGCGGTGCGGGACGACGGTGGCCCGACGATCGAGGCGCGGCTCAACCGCCGTGCAGCGCGGGCACGATCAGGTAGATGCCGTAGAGCACCGCCAGGCCGCTGACCGCGAAGCACGCCCACGCGCCGACGACGGCGAGCCGCTTCTGGCCCTCGGTGAGCGGGCTCTTCCGCGCGGCCTTCGCGGCGCGCTTGGCCGCCTTGGCGGCCGCCTCGGGGGTGATCACCGTGATCGCGTCGGTGAACTCCGCGGGGGCGACGACGGGCGTGCGTCCGCCGATCGTGAGCAGGCGGATGCCGAGCGCGTAGGCGCTCACGACGACGCTCGCGCCCACGAGCGAGGCGACGAGCACGATCACGAACGAGATCCAGTCGATCACGAGGTCACCTTCCGCTTCGGCTTGGGATTGCGCTTGATCCTCACGGCGCGACCCGAGTCGGCCACCTCGCTGAGGACGTTCCGGTGCGACACCTCGTCGCGACGCGACCACAGGAAGATGCCGCCGATGATCACGGCGGCCGCGACGGCGTCGATCAGCACGCCGACCACGCCCATGGTCGCGACGAGCGCCGCGAGCGCGCCGACGCCGCCGGCGGCGGGCAGGGTGAGGATCCAGCCGATGCCGATACGGCCGGCGGTGCGCCACCGCACGGTCGATCCGCGGCGGCCGAGGCCGGAGCCGATCACCGAGCCGGATGCCACCTGCGTGGTCGACAGTGCGAAGCCGAGGTGGCTCGAGGCGAGGATGGTGGCCGCGGTCGCGGTCTCGGCCGCGAAGCCCTGGGCGGGCTTGACGTCGGTGAGCCCCGTTCCGAGCGTCTTGATGATGCGCCACCCGCCCATGTAGGTGCCGAGCGCGATGGCGACGGCGCAGGTGACGACGACCCACGTCTCGGGGCCTGAGCCCACCGGCTGGGCGCCGACCGAGATCAGCGTGAGCGTGATGACGCCCATGGTCTTCTGGGCGTCGTTCGTGCCGTGCGCGAGCGCGACGAGCGAACTGGAGAAGATCTGCGCGTGCCGGAAGCCGTCGCGGCCGTCGGGCTTGCCGTCGTAGCGCCTCGTGATCGCGTAGGCGAGCTTCGTCGCGGCGAACGCGACGAGCCCGGCCGTGAGCGGGGCCAGCAGCGCGGGCAGGATGATCTTCGACATGACGACACCGCCGTCGATCGCCTGGAGGCCGAAGCCGACGAGCGCGGCGCCGATCAGGCCGCCGAAGAGCGCGTGGCTCGACGACGACGGCAGGCCGAGGAGCCAGGTCACCATGTTCCAGGTGATCGCGCCGATGAGCCCCGCGAAGATGAGCTCGGGCGTGATGAACACCCCGTCCTCGCCTTCGCGGATGAGGCCGCCCGAGATGGTCTTCGCGACCTCGGTCGACAGGAACGCGCCGATGAGGTTCAGGATGGCGGCGAGCGCGACGGCGACCTTCGGCCTGAGCGCGCCCGTGGCGATGGGCGTCGCCATGGCGTTGGCGGTGTCGTGGAAGCCGTTCGTGAAGTCGAAGAAGAGCGCCAGTGCGATGACCAGCACGACGATGAGGGTGAGATCCACCGGCGTCTTTCTGTCGTCGGCGGACCGGAGTTCGCCGGATGTTCACGGAAGGTGGGTTGCGGAATTCGGCGAGCGCCGAGCCCCGTCGATCCTACGCGACGTGATCGAGCTCATCCACCACGGTCGCGAGGTCCTCGCCGAACACGTAGGTTCGGCGGACCCGTCCCCCGGCGAGCACGTCGGGAAGCCAGCGGCGGGCGTCGTCCCACATCTCGGCGAGCGGAACCTCGTCCAGCGCGAACCACTCGGGGTCGAGCTCGTCGGACGGCGCGGGGACGCCCGCGAACGCACGCACGACGAAGACGTTCGAGACCTGGCTCCACGCCTCGCGGTGCGGGAAGAGGTAGGTCAGGCGACCCCGCGGCTCGAGGTCGGCGGCCGCGACGACGAGCCCCGACTCCTCCTCGACCTCGCGCACGGCCGCCTCGACCGCCGACTCCCCCGCCTCGAGCTTGCCGCCGAGCCCGACGTAGTTGCCGGCGCCGAGGCCGTGCTTCTTCCGGCCGAGCAGCACCTCGGTGCGCCCGCCGGCCTCGCGGAGCACGTAGCAGACGCAGACCTCGGGCAGCGGCATCCGCGGCATCCGCTCAGCCGAAGAGGATCCGCGCCTCGTCGTAGCGCGACTGCGGCACGACGTTGAGGCCTCCGGTGGCCTCCGCGATCGACACCCGGGCGATGTCGGTGCCGCGGAGCGTGACCATGGTGCCCCACGCGCGGTCGACCGCGGCGTCGACCGCCGCCATGCCGAGGCGCGTCGCGAGCACCCGGTCGTACGCCGACGGCGCGCCGCCGCGCTGGATGTGGCCGAGCACCGTGTGGCGCGACTCGATGCCGGTGCGCTCCTCGATCATCGGCGCGAGCTTCTCGGCGATCCCGCCGAGACGGGGGCGGTTGAACGCGTCGAGGCCGAGGTGCGAGTGCGCCTCCTCCATCGTGTCGAGCTTGAAGCCCTCGGCGACCACGATGAGGGGCGCGCGGCCGCGGTCGCGGACCGACTCCACGTACTCGCAGATCTCGTCGATGCCCATGGGCTGCTCGGGGATGAGGATGGCGTGCGCGCCGCCGGCCATGCCCGAGTGCAGCGCGATCCACCCGACATGGCGGCCCATGACCTCGAGCACGATCGCGCGGTTGTGCGACTCGGCGGTGGTGCGCAGGCGGTCGATCGCCTCGGTCGCGATCTCGACGGCCGTGTCGAAGCCGAAGGAGTAGTCGGTCGCGGCGAGGTCGTTGTCGATGGTCTTCGGCACGCCGACGACGGGGATGCCGCCCTCGTCGACCAGGCGACGGGCGGCCGTGAGGGTGCCCTCGCCGCCGATCGCGACGATCGCGTCGATGCCCTCCTCGTCGAGCATGCGGCGGATGTTCTCGGGACCGCCCTGCTCGCCCTCGAACGGGTTCGTGCGGCTCGAGCCGAGGATCGTGCCCCCCTGCTTGGAGAGCCCGCGCACGTCGTGACGCGTGATCGGGATGATGTCGCGCTCGACGACGCCACGCCAGCCCCAGCGGAACCCGACGAACTCCGCGTCGTGCGAGATGACGCCCTTCAGGACAGATCCGCGGATGACCGCGTTCAGTCCGGGGCAGTCTCCGCCGCTCGTCAGAATGCCGATCTTCATGCCTGATGACTCCTCGTGAGGTGGATCGTTCGCGGGGGTGCCGCATCATCGAGGCGCGAACGTCACGGAGTCTAGCGGGGCCCGCGACATCCGGTCGCGTCGTGACGACCCGCCGTCGGCGGGCGTGTGGGGCGAACGGATGCCGCGGCCCGCGCTACAGGGCGCCGTCCAGCGCCTGACGCAGCAGGTGCTGGAGCGCGTCGAGCTGCACCGAGTCGGCCGAGCCGGGCTCCACGTCGCTGCCGTCGAGCGCGCGGAGCGCGAGCCCCTGCTTCTGGTCGATGAGCTCGGCGATCCGGGCGTCGACCGTGTGCGCCGCGATGATGCGCCACGCCGTCACGGGCTCGTCCTGGCCGATGCGGTGCACGCGGTCGATCGCCTGGGTCTGCTCGGCCGCGGTCCAGCTGAGCTCGGCGAGCACCACGTTCGACGCCGATTGCAGGTTCACGCCCACGCCCGCCGCGGTGAGCGAGCACACGGCGATCGAGACGTCGGGTTCGGTGTTGAAGGCGTCGATCGCCTGCTGGCGCGCCACGGCGGTCTGGTCGCCGCGGATCGACACCGTGCGCAGCTCGCGCGCCGCGAACGCGGCCTCGGCCTGGTCCATGACGTCGATGTGCTTGGCGAAGAAGACGACCTTGCCCGCCGAGCGGGCGAGCTGCGCGGCGTAGTCGGCCGCGAGGCCCGCCTTCGCCTGGCCGATGCGCCGCACCATCGTGAAGACGTTCTCGCCGGACTTCGACGACTTCGACTCCTCGAGCTCGGACAGTGCGACGGCCCGGATGTACTGGTCGCGCTCGACCTCGTCGAGGTCGCCGACCCGCAGCTTGCGGGACTCCACGAGCGCGCGGAAGCGGATCGCGAGCCGGTTGCCGAGCTCACGCTCGGCCGCGCGGATGGAACGGCCCAGCTCGTCGTCGAGTTCGACGTGCAGGTCGGCGATGCGCTTGTCGGGCAGGTCGGCGGCGACGTCGACCTTGCGGCGGCGCACGATGCCGAGGTCGATCACGGTGCGGCGCGCCTCGGCGTAGAAGCCGGGCTCGGCCGGCGTGAGGCCCGTCTCCTCGAGCTTGCCGAGGAGTTCGGGCGACGGCCTGTCGCCGATGATCCAGCCGAGGAACTGCCAGATCGCGCGGAAGTCGTCGACGTCGTTGATGAGCGGCGTACCGGTGAGCGCGAGCAGCAGCGGGTCGCCGCCCGGCGTGTTCGAGCGGATGCGCTCGGCGAGCGCGAGGACGTTGCGGGAGCGCTGCGACTGCAGGTTCTTGATGAAGTGCGCCTCGTCGACGACCATGCCCTTGAAGCCCATGGTCGACAGCCACGCCATGTGCCGGTCGAGGATGTCGTAGTTGACGACGACGACGTCGGCGAACGCGTCGACCGTGTCGCCGTCGCCGTGGATCACCGTGGCGCGCCGGTGCGGGGTCCACCGTTCGACCTCGCGCGCCCAGTTCATCTTCACGACGTTCGGCACGACCGCGAGCAGCGGGTAGGCGTCGGCGACGGATGCCGCGAGCACCGACTGCGCGGTCTTGCCGAGGCCGGGCTCGTCCGCGAGGAGGAACGTGCGGTGGCCCTCGCGCGCCGACTCGATGAAGCGCGCCTGGTGGGGCATCAGCTCCAGGCCGCGCGGCGCGAGCCGGTCGACCTTCGGAGCCTCGGGCAGGTCCATGGATGCCGCCTGGCCGCCCGAGCCCGATTCGAACGACTTGAACAGCGGACCGAGCAGCTCCCAGTTGGCCAGGCGCCGGGCGGGGACGACGTGGTGGTCGGCGCGGCTGAAGTCGGGCGCGAGGAACGGGTTGGCGAGCTGCCGCGACTTCACCGACGGCGGGATCACCTGGTTGACGGCGAGCTCCGGGACCGGGGCCGGCTCGCGGACGATGAGCAGTTCGTCCTCGCTGAGCTCGGCGCCGGACTCGAGCAGCCAGTCGCGGCGGAAGCGCTGCGCGACCGTCGAGATCGAGGCATCCGGCTCGAGCAGCGTGATGAGGCTGGTGTCGCGTGCCGCGGTCTTCGCGAGGATCTGGGCGATGCCGTCGAGGCGCTTCAGCAGCTCGGCGCGCGCGCCGTCGGCCAGCTCGCCGTCGGCCTTGACGCGGGCGCGCTCCTCGCGCATCAGCAGCGCGATGACCTGGAACTTCGTGCGGTTCGTGGGGCCCAGCTTGTTCTTCTGGGCCTTCTGCTCGACCTCGCGGACCTTGCGCGCGAGGATCGGGATGATGGGCGCGTCGTCGTCACGCGAGCGCGTGCGCTGTCGCTGCCTCGTCTGGGCCAATGGTCCTCCCCTGTCTGGGCCCGATGCGATCCGGCGTTCGTGACCACGGGCAGGTGGTCGGCACCGGGTGACGGGATCGGACGTCGAGGCCGTCGCGGTGCGCCGGATCCGAAGTGGCCGAGCATGGCGGAGCGAGTTCCCCCAGCCGTCGGTCCGTGGATGGATCCGTCGAGCGCCTGGGCCATTCTACGCGCCGTGGCGGTTCCGGCGCGAATGCGGGCGTCGCGGCCTGTCGCGGGGCGGGCAGCGGGGCTACGCTCGTGGCATGGACGAGTCGACGGGGGTCGGCGGAGGCATCGCCGACGATCACGAGTTCCAGGTCGCCCAGGACGGCGAGCTCCCGCCCGAGCCGGAGCCCGACGAGGACGAGGACGAGCGTCCGGTCGGCGAGGATGCCGACGACGAGGTGGTGGGCATCGATGCGGAGCGCCGCGTCGTCCTACCGGACGAGCGGGCGCCCTCGGCCGACGAGGAGTGAGCGAGCGGGTCAGACCCCGCCGCCGCCCCCGCCTCCGCCGCCGCCGCCCGACGACCCGCCGCCGCCGGAGCCGCCCGACGAGGAGCTGGACGACGATCCGGACCAGCTCGTGCTCGACGCGCTGCTGAACGAGCTCACGCCGGCGGCGAAGTACGCCGCGTTGAAGCCGCTCCGGCCGGCGTACCACTCCGGCTCGCGCCCCGCGGCGGCGTAGAGCTCGGCGAGCTCGTCGCTCCATTCGCGCTCGAGGCCGAAGAGCACCGAGTACGGCAGGAGCTGCTCGTGCAGGCGCAGCACCTGCTCGGCGTCGACCGCGCCGGCGACCGGCGCGGGGCGGTCGAACGGCACGGCCGAGGGCGACGGCGGCGGCAGCTGCGCCGACACCCGCAGCGGCGAGCGCTCGGCGCCCGTCGGCGACTGCAGCATGCGCAGGCGGTCGGCCTCGGCGAGCCGGATGTACTCCCGGAGCCCCTCGAGGTGGTCGCGCGCGGCACGACCGCGCTCCGAGAGCGGACGGACGACGCTCACGACGCCGAGGGTCGCCAGGGCGCCGAGGATGCCGAGGAGGATCGCGAGCCACGGCCATCCGCCGCCCATCCGGTCGTCGATGGCGATGATGCCGAAGACGCCCGCGAGGCCCGCGCCGCCGATCGCCAGTGCGGCGAGCAGGACCCGCAGGCCCGGGGCGGGCCGGCGACGATAGCCCTCGCGTTCGACCCTGGAGTGCACCGACGCGCGGAGCTTCGCGAGGCGCGGACCGAGCGTCGAGTCGCGCGAGCGGAGGTCGCGACGGCTGCCGACGGCGGCGACGGGACCGAAGAGCGCGGCCAGCACGCGCGTCGCGTCGCGGTCCGCGCCGGTCGCCGGTGCCGCGAGTTCGACCGCGTACCGCCTGGGCTTCGTCTCGACGATCCGGACGCGCCGTGCGACCGCCTCGGCGAGCAGCGTCGCGGTGATGCCCTTCGACGGTGCGCGCACGAGGTCGGCGGCCTCCATGAGCGTGATCCCGTCGGGCGGCTCGTACTCGGCGACGACGATGCCTCGGCCGGGGTGGTCGCGCCAGCGGGTGGCCCGGACCGCGATCGCGGCGATGGCCACGCCGAGCGCGACGAGGGCGCCGAACGCCGAGGTCATCGCGGCGGGCGACGACGTGAACCGCTCGTCGCGCGGTTCGAAGGTCCCCGGCGCGAACCCCAGCGCGACGGTCAGGTTCTCGTATGGCCCGAGTGCGACCGCCTCGGCGACGACGACCGGCTGCCCCGCGGCATCCGCCGACAGGCTCTCGCACGGCGTCGACGACCCCTCGTAGCCCCGGTAGCAGGCGGCGTCGCCCGTGAACGCGTCGGCGAGGCCGGGGGCGAGCCGCACCTCGGCCCGGACGACGCCGAACGGCTGGCGCCATCCGGTGCCGTTGACGTCCCAGTAGAACTCCTGGAGGTCCAGGTCGTCCGGGTCGAAGGTGACGTTGCGCTGGTCGTACGTGATGACGTAGGTCTGCTCGCCGTGCACGAAGTCGTCGGCGGCGATCGTCACGAGCTCGAACTCGCCGTCCTCGCTCCGCTCGGTCTCGAACGAGCGCGACGCGCCGTCCTCGTCGACGACCGAACGGACCCGGATGTCGGTCGGGTGCCCATCGTAGAAGCGCGGGATCGCCCGGCGGATGCCCCGGTTCTGGTCGAACTCGGGGAAGACCGCGACGAGCGTCTCGGTGGTCCGGAGCGTGGAGCGACCCCCGTCGTCGCGGCCGAGCTCGTACACGGCCTCGAAGCTCGCGAACGAGAAGTCGTCGACGTCGGCCGGCACGGCCCGGACCGGGCCGGCGAGCGCGGCCGCGGGGGCCACCGCAGCCGCAGCGGTCGCGACGGGGGTCCGACGCTCGAGCGGCGCCGCGGTCGCGGCCGCGGCCGGCCCGCTCGCGGCGCCCATGGCGAGGAGCACGACGAGGGCGACGAGCACCGGGCGGCGCGAGGCCGGACGCGGGGACGACATGCGATCACGGTAGCGAACCGGCGCCCCCGAGTCATCCGTCGTCGTTCCGGTCGGATGTCCCGACGGATACGGCCCCGGGTATCGCGCCCGGGCGTATCCTGACGGGGTGATCGAGGACATCAAGAAGCGGGCGCTGCACCGGACGAAGATCATCGAGGGCCAGCTGCGGGGCATCGAGAAGATGATCGAGAACGAGGACTACTGCGTGGACATCATCACGCTCTCGCTCGCGGTCCAGAAATCCCTCGGGTCGCTGAACAAGCTGCTCGTCGAGAACCACCTCCGCACGCACGTGTCGCACATGTACGAGGAGGGCGGCGACCGGCGCGAGGAGGCCGTGGCCGAGTTGGTCCGCATCTTCGAGCTCTCCAACAACCGGGGCTGAGCAGCGGATGCCGCGGGTCGAGCTCGTCACGGGCGACCTCACGCTCGAGCGCGTCGATGCGATCGTGAACGCGGCGAACTCGTCGCTCCTCGGCGGCGGCGGCGTCGACGGGGCGATCCACCGCGCGGGCGGGCCGGACATCCTCGCCGAGTGCCGCCGGCTCCGGGCGACGACGCTGCCCGACGGACTGCCGACGGGCGAGGCGGTCGCGACGACCGGCGGCCGGCTGGCCGCACGCTGGGTCGTGCACACGGTCGGCCCGGTGTGGCCGGGCGAGGGCCGGGAGGCGGTGCGCCGACGGACGCTCCTCGAGAACGCCTACCGCAACTCGCTCGCACTCGCGGCCGGGCTCGGCGCGACCTCGATCGCCCTGCCCGCCGTCTCGGCCGGGGTCTACGGCTGGCCGGCCGGCGATGCCGCCGAGGTCGCCGTCGCGACGGCCGTCGCCGCGCCGGCCTCGCCCGCGCTCGTGCGCTTCGTGCTCTTCTCCGAGCGCATGCACGCGACCTTCGCGGAGGCCGCCGCACGACTCGGCGCCGACGTGGTCGTGCGCGGCTGAACCTCAGGTGCCGGGTGCGGTCGACGCGATCCAGGCGTCGAGGTTGCTCGGCTGGTCGGTGATGATGCCGTCGACCCCGAGCGCGCTGACCTCCTGCCAGCGGTCCTGGCTGTTCAGCGTGTAGCAGAGCACCGCGATGCCGGCGGCGTGGGCGGCGTCGATCGCCTCGGGCGCCGCGGTGACGGATGCCGCGGTCGTGCCGAACCCGATGAGCCCGAGCTGCTCGGCGAGCGGCACCGGATCGGCCGGCAGCTCGCGGATGAGCATGATGCGCGGCGTGGTGGGCGAGACGCGCTGGATCGACTGGAGGGTCTCGATGCTGAAGCTCTGGAGGACGACCCGGCCGCGGAGCCCGTGGCGCTCGACGAGGTCGAGCACGATCCGCACCTCGTCGGCCGTCCAGTCGGCCTTGAGCTCGACGAGCGCCCGTGCCTCCTCGCGCTCGGCGAGCGCGGCGAGGAACGCGTCGAGCGTGGGGATGCGCTCCCCCGCCCACGCCTCGGAGTACCAGGCGCCCGCGTCGACGCGTCGCAGGCGTTCGTGGTCGACCTCCTCGACGCGCAGGTCGCGGCCCGCGATCCGCTCGAGGTCGGTGTCGTGGAAGAGCACGGGGACGCCGTCGCGCGTGAGTCGCACGTCGGTCTCGACGTACGCGAGCTCGTCCATCGCCAGTTCGAGCGAGGGCATCGTGTTCTCGGGCGCCTGGGAGCGATCGCCGCGATGCCCGATGATGGCCGCCGCCTCGCCGGGCTGGCGGAGCGCGCCGAAGACGTCGATCGCGTAGACGTCGTTCGGGGTCGAGACGCCCCAGAGCGTGGCGGCGATCGCGACCATGCCCGTGACGGCGAGCGGGATCCGCACGAGGGGCCTCGGCGGTCGGCCGAGCAGGCGCGGGCGGGGACGAGCAGGGGCCGCGGTCGCCGGGTCGACCGCGTCTCGGGGGTGACGCACGAAGGGGGCCTTTCCACGACCCGCGCCTCCTTGCGCGGGACCGTGCAGGTCACCCTAGCAAACCCCGTTACCTTTTCGTTACCTTTCTTCCGGGTCGGCTCGCGGCGCCCCGGGCGCGGAGGCGGCCTCGGCCTCGGCGGTGATGCGGTTGGCCATCCCGGCGAACACGATCCCGTGGAACGGGAAGACGGCCCACCAGTACAGGCGGCCTGCGAGGCCCTTCGGGAAGTACACCGCGCGCTGGCGGTAGCGCGAGCCCGTGCCATCCGGTTCGGCCGACATCTCGAGCCACGCCCGCCCCGGCACGCGCATCTCGGCCCGGAGCCGGAGGAACCGCGGACGGTCGATGCGCTCGACGCGCCAGAAGTCGACCGCGTCCCCCGGGTGCAGCGTGTCGGGATCGCGGCGGCCGCGGCGCAGGCCGACCCCGCCGAAGAGCTTGTCGATCCAGCCCCGCACCGCCCAGGCGAGCGGGAAGGAGTACCACCCGTTCTCGCCCCCGACGCCCTCGATCACCGCCCAGAGCGCCTCCGGCGGGGCGGTCGAGGCCCGCTCGCGGTGATCGGTGTAGACCGTGTGGCCCGCCCAGTCGGGATCGCTCGGCAGCGGATCGCTCGGAGCACCCGCGACCTCGGCGTTGCGCCAACTCGTCTCGACCTCGCCGGCGCGCTCGCGCTCGAGCGCGAGGCGCACGGCGCGGCGGTAGGGCGTGAGGCCCTCCGCGGGCGGCGGGATGACGTCGTCGATGTCGTGCTCGCGCATGACGCAGTCGAACTGGAGCGATTCGATGATCGGCACCGCGATGCGTCGCGGAATCGGCGTGACGAGGTTCACCCACTGGCCGGCGAGCCACGGCGTGAGCACGGGCAGCGCGGCGATCGGCCGCTGCCGGAGTCCGGCCTCGACCGCGTAGCCGTTCATGAGCTGGCCGTACCGGAACACGTCGGGGCCGCCGATGTCGAACGACCGGTTCACCTCGGGCGGCACCTCGGCCGCCTCGATCAGGTAGTGCAGCACGTCGCGCACGGCGATCGGCTGGATGAAGTTGCGGACCCAGCGGGGCGCCGGCATGTAGGGCAGCACCTCGGTCAGGTGCCGGATCATCTCGAACGACGTCGACCCGGACCCGATGACGACGCCCGCCTGCAGCACGATCGTCGGCACTCCGGAGGCGAGCAGGATCTCCCCGACCTGCACGCGCGACCGGAGATGCCGGGAGAGCCGGCCGCTCGCCGGATGCAGCCCGCCGAGGTACACGATGCGACGCACGCCGTTGCGGCCGGCCGCGCGCGCCATCGTCCGTGCGATCGCGAGCTCGGTCTGCTCGAAGTCCCCACGGCCGCCCATCGAGTGCACGAGGTAGTACACGACGTCGACGTCGCGGGTCGACCGGTCGACCGCCGCGGCATCCGTCAGGTCGCCCTCGACCACCTCGACCCCGGCCGCCCAGGGGACGTCGCGGAGCCGCTCGGGCCGCCGCACGACGACCCGGACGTCGTGGCCGGCGTCGACCAGGCGCGGCACGAGCCGCCCGCCGATGTAGCCGGTCGCGCCGGTCACCAGGACACGCACGGACGGCCCTCCCCTCATCGGACGCCGCTCGTCGCGCGCCGCCGGTCCGGGCCCGCGCCTCGGGCGCCGCACGGCGTCAGCCGTGCTCGTTCCCCCGACGATAGTTGCCGCTCGCGCCAGCGAGGAGGTGCTGCACCTGTGAATCGTCCGCACGTTGCAGCGCCGCGACGAGCTTCGCCGCCGAGCGTCCGCCCACGGTCATGACGAGGCGGCCGCCGCGCAGCACGATCACCGCGCCGTGCCCCGTGACCCGGTAGTCGAACGGGTCGGCGACGAGTCGCCCGCGCTCGTCGGAAGCCCCATCGCGTCCGGACATGCGCGGACGCCTACCGCAGGCTCTTCGTGTGCCAGACCGTCTTGGTCTCGGTGAACGCGGCGATCCGGTCGAGCGTCGGCGCCGCGGCATCCGGCCCCGACTCGGGTCGGAGGACTCGCTTCAGCGTATCGGCCGCCGCGATCTCGAGGTCGACCCAGTCGAGGTCGCCCGCGCCCACGAGGTCGAGCGCGTTGACGTCGGCGTGGCTCGCGAGCCACGGCGCGATCTCGGCGGGCGAACCCGTCAGCACGTTGACGACGCCCTTCGGCACGTCGCTCGTGGCGAGCACCTCGGCGAGGCTGATCGCCGACAGCGGGAACCGTTCGCTCGCGACCGCGACGACCGCGTTGCCGGCGACGAGCGCGGGCGCGATCGCAGAGACGAGCCCCACGAGCGAGGAGTCCTGCGGCGCGACGATCGCGACGACGCCCGTCGGCTCGGGCACCGAGATGTTGAAGTAGGGGCCCGCGACCGGGTTGGCGTTGCCGGCCACCTGCGCGAACTTGTCGGCCCAGCCGGCGTACCAGACCCAGCGGTCGATCGCCTCGTCGACCTGCGCGGCGGCCTGGGCGCGGCTGAGGCCCTCGGCCTCCTCGATCTCGGCGGCGAACTGCGCGCGACGTCCCTCGAGGAGCTCGGCGATGCGGTACAGCACCTGGCCGCGGTTGTAGGCGGTGGCACCCGCCCAGCCGGCGACGGCGCCGCGCGCGGCGACGATCGCGTCGCGCGCGTCCTTGCGCGAGGCCTTCGCCGCGTTGGCGAGGAACCCGCCGTCGGCGGCGCGCACCTCGTAGGTGCGGCCGGACTCGCTGCGCGGGAACGCGCCGCCGATGAACAGCTTGTAGGTCTTGGGCACGGCGAGGCGGCTCACTTCGCGGCTCCCTTCTTCGCGGGCTTGGTCGTTCGGCGGGCGCGGCGGGCCGGCTTCTCGGCGGCGGATGCGACGGATGCCGCGGCAGCGGCCTCGACGGCGCGGGGCGCGGTTCGGCCGGACGAGCCGATCGACGCGGGCGCGAGGTAGGCGCCCAGCCCGTGCCGGCCGCCCTCCCGGCCGTAGCCGGACTCCTTGTAGCCGCCGAACGGGCTCGACGGGTCGAACCGGTTGAACGTGTTCGCCCAGATCACGCCCGCGCGCAGCTGGTCGGCGACGGCGAGGATGCGGCTGCCCTTGTCGGTCCAGATGCCCGCCGAGAGGCCGTACGGCGTGTTGTTGGCCTTCGCGATCGCCTCCTGCGGCGTGCGGAAGGTGAGCACGGAGAGCACCGGCCCGAAGATCTCCTCACGGGCGATGCGGTTCGAGGTCTGCACGTTCGTGAAGATCGTCGGCGCGTACCAGAAGCCGTTCTCGGGGATCTCGCACGGCGCGCTCCAGCGGTCGGCGCCCTCGGCGACGCCCGCGTCGGAGAGCTCGCGGATGCGCTCGAGCTGCTCGCGCGAGTTGATCGCGCCGATGTCGGTGTTCTTGTCGAGCGGGTCGCCGAGGCGGAGGGTCGACAGGCGGGTCTTCAGCCGCTCGACGACCTCGTCGTGGATCGACTCCTGCACGAGCAGGCGGCTGCCGGCGCAGCACACGTGGCCCTGGTTGAAGAAGATGCCGTTCACGATGCCCTCGACGGCCTGGTCGATCGGCGCGTCGTCGAACACGATGTTGGCGGCCTTGCCGCCGAGCTCGAGCGTGACCTTCTTGTGCGTTCCGGCCACCTGCTTCGCGATCGCGCGGCCGACGGCGGTCGAACCGGTGAAGGCGACCTTGTCGACGTCGTCATGGCCGACGAGCGCGGCGCCGGTGTCGCCCGCCCCGGTGATGATGTTCACCACGCCCGGGGGCAGGTCGGCCTGCTGCACGATCTCGGCGAAGATGAGCGCCGTGAGCGGCGTGGTCTCCGCCGGCTTCAGCACGACGGTGTTGCCCGCCGCGAGCGCGGGCGCGATCTTCCACGCGAGCATGAGCAGCGGGAAGTTCCACGGGATGACCTGGGCGGCGACGCCGAGGGCTCGCGGGTTCGCGCCCAGACCGGCGTAGTCGAGCTTGTCGGCCCAGCCGGCGTAGTAGAAGAACCAGGCCGCGACGAGCGGCACGTCGACGTCGCGCGACTCCTTGATCGGCTTGCCGTTGTCGAGCGACTCGGCGACGGCCAGTTCGCGGGCGCGCTCCTGGATGAGGCGCGCGATGCGGAAGAGGTACTTGCCCCGGTCGCGGCCGGTCATGCGCGACCAGACGCGGTCGTGCGCGCGGCGCGCGGCGGCGACGGCGTCGTCGACGTCGGCGGCGTTCGCGTTGGCGATCGTCGCGATCGTCTCCTCGCTCGCGGGCGAGACGGTCTGGAACGGCGTGCCGCGACCGTCGACGAACTCGCCGTCGATGAAGAGGCCGTAGCTGTCGCGGAGCGAGAGGATCGCCCGCGACTCGGGGGCGGGTGCGTATTCGAGGAAGCTCATGAGGTGTGGTGCTCTCGTCTAGTCGATCGTCACGTAGTCGGCGCCGGAGTAGTGCCCGGTCGCCATCTTCTGGCGCTGCAGGAGCACGTCGTTCAGCAGGCTGGAGGCGCCGAACCGGAACAGGTGCGGCTGGAGCCATTCCTCGCCGACCGTCTCGGCCACGGTGACGAGGTACTTGATGGCGTCCTTCGAGGCGCGGATGCCGCCCGCGGGCTTCACGCCGATGCGCTGGCCGGTCATGAGGTGCCAGTCGCGCACGACCTCGAGCATGAGGAGCGTGACGGGCAGCGTGGCCGCGGGCTGCACCTTGCCGGTCGAGGTCTTGATGAAGTCGCCGCCGGCGAGGATGGAGAGCCACGAGGCACGTCGGACGTTGTCGTACGTGACGAGCTCGCCGGTCTCGAGGATCACCTTGAGCGAGGCGCTCGTGCCGTCGGGTCGGCGGCACGCCTCCTTCACGGCGGCGATCTGGTCGAAGACCTGGCCGTAGCGGCCGGCGAGGAACGCGCCGCGGTCGATGACCATGTCGATCTCGTCGGCGCCGTTCGCGACCGCCTCGGCGGTGTCGGCGAGCTTGATCTCGAGCGAGGAGCGGCCCGACGGGAATGCGGTCGCGACCGCCGCGACCGAGATGAGCCCGTCGTCGGGATCGCCGTGGACCGAACCCAGGGCGTCGACCGCGTACGGGACCATGTCGCCGTAGACGCAGACGGCCGCGACGCGCGGGGTCGAGGCATCCGCCGGGTCGGGGTTCATCGCCTTGGCGACGAGCGAGCGCACCTTGCCGGGCGTGTCGGCCCCCTCGAGCGTCGTGAGGTCGATGAGCGAGATGATGCGGTCGAGCGCCCACTGCTTGGAGGTCGTCTTGATGGAGCGCGTGCCGAGGCCTGCGGCGCGCTGCTCGAGCCCGACGGCGTCGACGCCCGCGATGCCGTGGAGGTACCTGCGGAGCGTGGCGTCGTCCGGCTCGCCGCCGAGGACGGCGAGCGCGCGCTCGCGCGCGGTGACGAGGGAGGTGCCGGACATGGTGGGTGACCTGTCTTTCGTGGTGCGGCCGGATCAGCCGTCGAGGAGGTGGAGTGCGGTGGCCTCGTCGGTGACGAGGACGGAGCAGAGGCCGGAGCGCACGACCGCGTCGGCGACGGCGTGCTTGCTGCGGCCCGCGATGACGGCGACGCGGAGTCGGCCGTCGCGGAGCTGGTCGAGCGTCAGGCCGACCGTGCGCGCGTCGAGCGCGGGGTCGACGATGTTGCCCTCGGAGTCGATGTAGCGGCCGACGACGTCGCCGACGGCGCCCTTCTGCACGAGCAGGTCGACGTCGGCCTCGGTGAGGTAGCCGCTCTCGATGTGGACCGACGTGTGGTCGGCGGGCCCGGCGCTGAAGAGGTAGGCGTCGGCGGACCGGGCGAGCTCGATCACGCCCGCGACGACGCGGTCGGACTCGATCGCCTCCTTCGTCGCGAGGTGCTCGAGGATGGCGGGGCTCGGCAGCAGCGTGGCGCTGCCGCCGCCCTTCTGGGCGATCGCGACCGCGGTGGCCGCGGCGGTGCCGGCCCGGCGGTTGAGGCTCACGCCGCCGTTGATCTGGACCACGTTCACGCCCGTGGCCCAGCCGTTGCGGAGGTGCTGCGAGATCTCGAAGAGCGTGCGGCCCCAGCTCACGCCGAGCGTGCGGGGCACGGGACGGAGCGCGGTCAGGTAGTCGGCCGCGGCCTGCGCGGTGCGGGACTGCAGCTCGTCGGGCGAGGCGACGCCGGCGGAGGAGACGACGATCGCGTCCTCCAGCCCACGCTCCTCGCGCAGGCGCCGCTCGATCGGCAGGCGCCTGGCGCGGGGGTGCAGGATCTCGATGCGGATGAAGCCGCGCTGCTTCGCCTGGGCGAGCAGACGCCCGACCTTCCAGCGCGTGAGCCGCAGCGCCTGGCCGATCTCGTCCTGCGTCTTGTTCTCTTCGTAGTAGAGCTCCGCCGCGCGGATCGAGAGGAGTTCGTCGGTCTCGTCCATTCGTCTCCTTCCGCCTCATCCAGCGTAGGCACGCCCGTGGGGATCGGCAACACTCGCGTGCGGTTCTGCTCACATGAGCAGCAGACGAGCGGATGGCGCGCCCCGACACGTGCCGTCGCGCCGTCGCGCGACCGGCGAGCCGACCGGGGGCCGCGTTCGCGCGATCGGCTCCGCGCGCCCGCCCCGGGTCGGCTCAGCGCGCGCGCTCGTCCTCGAGGTTCCCGGCGCGGGCGACCACGAGTCCGGCGAGCAGCGCGGGGACCGAGGTCGCGAGGAGCAGCACGATCGGCGCCGTCCACTCCCCCGTCGCCTCGTGCAGTGCGCCGACCGCGAGCGGACCGAGCGCGACGATGACGTACCCGACGGACTGCGAGAACCCGCTGAGCGCCACCGAGCCGGCGTGCGTGCGCGTCCGCAGGTTCACGAGCACGAGCGAGAGCGGGAAGAGCAGCGGCCCGAGCCCGGCGAGGGCCACCCAGAGCCCGGTGAGGACGCCGGGCGCCACGAGGAGCCCGGCCCATCCCGTCGCGATCGTCACCGCGGCGACCGCGACCATCGCGCGCACCCGGGCCGGCCTCGTGGCGAGCGCGGGCACGACGAGCGAGGCGGGCAGCCCCATCGCCGCGTACAGCGCCACGAGGACGCCCGAGGCGGCGGCGCTCGTGCCCGCGATGTCGGCCAGCATCGACGGCAGCCAGGCGAACACCGCGTAGGCGTTGAAGCCGGCCATGCCGAACATCGTGGCGAGCGCCCAGGCCGTGGGCGAGCGGAACGCGAGTCGGAGCCGATCGGGCTCGGCCTCCTCGGGGAGCTCGCCCCGGCTCGCGCGCCGCGGGTGCACGAGCAGCGCGATCCAGGGCACGAGTGAGACGAGCGCCACTGCGGCCCACACCTCGAGCGAGGTGCGCCATCCGCTGGCCTCGGACACCGGGACGGCCACGAGCGGCGGCACGAAGGTGCTCACCGACATCGCCGTCACGTACAGCGCGGTCACGAGGCCGATGCGGTCCGGGAAGTAGCGCTTCACGAGCGGCGGGAGCAGCACGTTGCCCACGCCCATCGCGGCGAACGTCACCGCGCTCGCGGCGAAGAGCCACCACGCCGAGCCGGCGAGCCCGCGAGCCGCACTGCCGACGACGAGCGCGACGAGCGCGACCACGAGCACGGGCTCGAGCCCCGCACGGCGGGTGAGCACCGGCGTCGCGATGCCGAAGAGCGCGTAGCAGAGCGGCGGCAGCATGCCGAGCAGCCCGACCATCGCGGTCGACACGGCGAAGTCCTGCTCGACCAGGTCGAGGATCGGCGAGAGCGCGGCGACCGCCGTCCGCAGGTTGAACGCGACGAGCAGGATCCCGAGGAGGGCCAACGTGCGACCGTGCCACAGGGTTCTCGGCGTCTCGTCGCTCACCAGCCGAGTCTAGGCTGGTCGCGTGGCCGACCTCTCGCGCTATCTCCCGCTCAGCCGACGCCCCGACGTCGACGAGTCGGGCGTGACGGCCGACCGGCGCGTCGAGACCGCCGAGGTGCTCCGGGCGCTCGCGGTCGTCCTGCGCGCGGGCGGCGCTGCGACGTGGACGAGGCCGACCGAGCGGGCCGGATGGCGCGTGGCGGAGGTCGCGGCCGAGCTCGCGCGCGGCTTCGACCGCTCGCGCACGCGTCGCGCGATCGACGCGGCCGAGCGGTTCGTCCGCGGCGGCGAGGCCCGCCGGCTCGACGAGCTCGAGCCGCTCCCCTCGCCCGACGCGGCCGCCGCCGCGTTCGACGCACGCGCCGACGAGCTCCTCGCCCGTGAACGGCCGACCGGCATCGTCGAGCTCGACGACGCCGTCGTGGCGGCGCTCCTCGTGGGCGGGGCCGCCGGCACCTCGGTCCCGCTGTCGCCCCGGGCCTCCGGGGCCGTGGCGCTCCGGCGCGCCGCGGCGGCGCCGACCGAGATCCGGGCCGTCATCGCCGGGCGCACGCTGCGCGCGACGGACGCGGGCTGGGAGTTCGGGCACGGCAGCCCCCTGGTCGACACCGCGGACGGCATGCTGCGCTTCCTCACCGGCATCGGAACGGTCGCGCCGCATCCGCCGACCGATGCCGAGCGCCCGAAGCCGGACGCCTGACGCCGGCTCCCGCCGCGTGGGTCGCGCTCAGCCGACGAGCGCGCGGGCGCGGTCGACGTCGCGGCCCATCTGCACGATGAGCGCGTCGATGCCGTCGAACTTCTCCATGCCCCGGATGCGGTGCGCGAACTCGACGCCGACGAGGTGGTCGTACAGGTCGAGGTCGCGGTCGAGCACGTACGCCTCGACCTGCTTCTTCGGCACGCCCTCGAAGGTCGGGTTGTCGCCGACCGAGATCGCGGCCGGGTACCGCGTGCCCCCGTCGACGAGCCACCCCGCGTAGACGCCGTCGCCGGGGATGAAGCCCTCGGAGTCGAGCGCGAGATTCGCCGTGGGGTAGCCGAGCTCGCGCCCGCGCTTGAAGCCGTGCACGACGAGCCCGCTGACGGTCGGCGTGTGGCCGAGCAGCTCGGCGGCGTGCTCGACCTCGCCGGCCTCGAGCAGCTGCCTGATCCAGGTCGAGGACACGCGGCGGCCGCCCTCGGGGACGACGTCCTCGACGACGACGACCTCGAACCCGTGCTCCTCGCCCTGGCGGCGGAGCAGGTCGACGTCGCCCTCGTTGCCCGCGCCGTAGCGGAAGTCGTGGCCGACGAGCAGGACCCGGGCGTCGAGGGCCTCGACGAGGAATCGCCGCACGAAGGCGTCGGCGGTGTGCGCCGCGAGCGCGCCGTCGTAGTGCAGGAGGACCGTCGCGTCGAGGCCGGTCGTGGCGAGCAGCTCGAGCTTCTGGCGGGTGCTCACCAGCTGCGGCGGGCAGCGATCGGGCGCGTGGAATGCGGCGGGGTGCCGGTCGAACGTGATCGCGACGGCCGCCAGGTGCCTCGCCTCGGCGATCTCGCGCAGCTTCGCGATGACCGCCCGGTGCCCCTGATGGACGCCGTCGAACTTGCCGATCGTGACGGCGGAGGGACCGTAGTGGGCGGGGACCGCCTCGATCCCCGCGAACGTCCTCACGCCCGGCCCTCCGCGTCGGCCGCCGCGGCATCCTGCACCGGATGGCGTGCGAGCCACCACATGCCGAGCGGCGGCAGGACGAGCGGGATGAAGAGGTACCCCCGGCCGAACCACGACCACACGGTGTCGTGGGGGAAGAGGTCGGGTCGGAGGACGCTCAGCAGGCCGACCACGATCACGCCCGTGAACTCGAACACGATCGTCGCCCAGGCGACGCGGTACCAGGTGCGTCCCGGGCGCACGAGCGCGACGGTCGCGAGGATGTAGACGACCGCGGCGAGCGCGGAGAGCGCGTACGCCAGCGGGGCTTCGTCGAACTTCTCGACGATCTGCACGAGCGAGCGCCCGGTCGCCGCGAGGGCGAGCACGCCGTACACGGCGACGAGCACCCGGCCGATGCCGCTGAGTCGCCCGCGGCGACGCGTGTCGGCAGCGGCGGTGGATGTCTCGTTCATGTCGTTCGATTCTCCCAGACGGAGCTCACCCCTGCTGCATGGTCCAGATCTGCAGCATCCGGTAGACCATGACGGCGACCGCGAGCGCCGCGACGCCGCACACGACGGTCGCCCAGCGGCCACGGTCGACGAGCGCCCAGAACGCCGCAGCGGGCGGCAGCAGCACGGCGCTGACGAGGTACACCCAGAACTCGAGCAGGCTGCCGGTGGGCGGGTTGCCCACCGCCGGTGCGACGAGCGCGACGACGACCTGGCCGATGAGCAGCAGCTCCACGAGCGCGAGCGAGCCGAGGACGAGGTCGTTCGGCACCCGGCCGGCGAGGCCGAGCACGACGCACAGGAGTCCGGCGAGGACCGCGACCGCGACCTGCACGTAGGCGAACCACTCGATCATGCGCCCTCCTCGGCGGGGAATCCCGTGACGACCTTGAGCTGCGGGCCGCGACGTTCGACGATCGCGACGAGCACGTCGCCCGGACCGACGGCCGCGAACGGGGTGCCGCCGGGAAGCTCGGTCGTCGCGCCGGGCGCTTCGATCCGCTTGCCGTGCCGCAGGTCGCGCACCGCGTCGGCGTCGACCTCGACGGCCGGCAGCGCACGGCGCGCGGCGTCGGCCGGCGACAGCCGCGCCGCGGCGACGTCGAGTCCCTCGAGTGCGCCCGCCTCGGCGACGTCGAACCGCCCGATACGGGTGCGCCGGAGCGCCGTGAGGTGCCCGCCCACGCCGAGCGCCGCACCGAGGTCGCGCGCGAGCGCCCGCACGTAGGTGCCGGACGAGCAGTCGACGCGCACGTCGAGGTCGAGCCATCCGTCGCCCTCACGCGACTCGAGCAGGTCGAACGCCGAGACGGTCACGGTGCGCGCCGCGAGCTCGACCTCCTCGCCGTCGCGCACGCGCTGGTAGGCGCGCTTGCCGTCGACCTTCACCGCGCTGACGGCGCTCGGGACCTGGTCGATCGTGCCCGTGAGCGCGACCATCCCCGCCTCGACGGCGACGCGGGTGACGGCGGCGACGGCGTCGGCGGATGCCGCGGGCAGCGCCTCGCCCTCGGCGTCGTCGGTCGTCGTGCCCCAGCCGAGGCGCACGGTCGCGAGGTACTCCTTGTCGAGCCCGACGAGGTGGTGCAGCAGCCTGGTGGACGACTCGACGCCGAGCAGCAGCAGGCCCGTCGCCATCGGGTCGAGCGTGCCGGCGTGCCCGACCTTGCGGGTCCCGGCGAGGCGCCGCACGCGGGCGACGACGTCGTGGCTGGTCATCCCCTGCGGCTTGTCGACGAGGAGGATGCCGCTGTTCACGCCGTACAGGCTAACAGCGCGCACCGACCCGGCCGGTCGCTCGCCCTACGCTGGCCTGGTGAGGATCGGCATCATCGGCGCGGGCGCGCTCGGCGGCACGTTCGCCGCGCTGCTCGCCCGTGCGGGGCACGACGTGGAGGTGACGGCCCGCGGCGCGGGCCTCGAGGCGATCCGCGAGGGCGGCATCCGGCTGTCGGGCGGGTACGGGGAGGCGCACGTGCGGCCCGCTGCGGCCGAGCGCCTGACCCGCCGCCCCGACCTCGTGCTCGTGTGCACCAAGGCCCAGGATGCCGCGGCGGCGATCGTCGCGAACGGCGCCGCGATCGACGGGGTCCCGGTCGTGGTCGTGCAGAACGGCCTGGACGGCGTCGCGACGGCCGAGCGCCTGCTCCCCCGCTCGTCGTGCATGGGCATGCTCTCGATCATCGCCGCGAACTACACCGAGCCGGGCTCCGTCCGGGTGACGACGACCACGGCGAGCTACCTCGGCCGCGGCGACGGCCCGCCCGACGACGAGGTGCGGCGAATCGCCGCGCTCCTCTCCGAGGCGGTGCCGGTGGTGGCGGTTCCGAACTTCCGGGGCGCGCAGTGGACCAAGCTCGTCGTCAACATGCTGAACGCCGTGCCCGCGATCGTGGGGCGGAGCGTGCAGGACGTCGTCGACGACCCCGCCCTGCGGCGCGTCGTCGCGGCGTCGATGCGCGAGTGCGTGCGCGTGGGCGTCGCCCGCGGCATCCGCTTCGGATCGCTGCAGGGGCTCGGCGACCGACGCCTCCGGGCGTTCGCCCGACTGCCCCTCCGGGCCGGGCAGGTGCTGCCGTGGTCGATGCGCGTGCGCATGGGCTCGGTGCCGAACCTCGGCTCGACGCAGCAGAGCCTGCGCCGCGGGCAGCCGACCGAGGTCGACTTCCTGAACGGCGCGGTCGTGCGCGAGGCGGATGCCGCGGGGCTCGACGCGCCCGTCAACCGCGCGCTCGTCGCGCTCGTGCACGAGGTCGAGGCCGCCGGGGCTCCGCTGCCCTCCGAGCGGGTCGTCGCGGTCCTGTCCACGTCCGGCGCGTAGCGGCGCGGCGCCGGGTCCGCGCCGCTAGGGTGCGGAAGCACCGACCGGAACGACCGAGCGAAGCGAGCCGACGTGGAACCCTCCGAGAACGTCCCCGAGATCGACGCGCGCGAGCGCGATGCGGACTCCGCCGATCCCGCGCGGGAGCCGACGCGCTCGCGACCGATCCGCTGGTGGCTGTGCCTGCTCATCGGCGCGGCCGCAGCGGGCCTCGGCCTGCTGCCGTGGCTGGTCACCGGCATGCGGCTGCCGTTGCAGAACCTCTGGGCGACGGCGGACCTGCCGGATGCGTACCCGCTCGTGCTGCTGCCGTTCAGCCAGTACTTCCTGTCGACCATCGCCGCGCTGCTCATCGTCGGGGCCGCGTTCGCGGGCATCGCCGGGCGGGCCACGCGAGCCCGGCAACGCCGCTTCGGCGTCGCGTGGATGCTCGTCGGGCTGCTCATCGTGCACGTCGCCGCGATCGTGCAGACGACGCTCGTCGTCCGGGACGGACTGCAGGACCGCGTCGAGTCGGACCTCTACCTCGCGGCGCTCGTCGGGATCGCGGTGCTCGCGAACCTCATCGGGGTGCTGGTGATGCTCCTCGTCGCGGCGGCGCCGCGCGGCGGCGCCGTCATCGGGCTCGCGATCGCCGCCGTGCTCTCCTCGGCGTGGCTCGGGCTGCTGCTCATCCCCGAGCCGGCGTTCGCCGGGCCGGCCGCCGAACCGGCGCTGTTCGTGCTGCGATGGCTTCCCGCGGTGCTCGTGGGCGCGGCCATCGGCTGGGCCGGGGTCGGCACCGCCGGTCGCGCGGTCGCGTCCGTCGTCGCCCTCCTGATCCTGTGGGTCGGGCCGGCGCTCATCACCGCCGTGTCGTACGCGGCCGGGAGCCGGGTGCTGCTGCGCCGTCCGGACGAGCTCCTCGACGCCGCGGCGGAGGTGTTCCGGTCCGCGGTGACGATGCCGGAGGTCGTGGTGCCGCCCCTCGTCGTCGCGGTCGTGGTCGCCGTGATCGGGATCGTCGCCCGGGCGCTCGTGCGGCGGGGCCGTGCGACCGGTCCGTCGTCGGGCGCGGCGTCCGCCGAGGCGACGGCTGACGGCGCGCCTGCGACATCCGTCACCGACCCGACGCCCACGGACTGAACGCCGCGCGACGCGGAGCGCGGTCGGCTCGCGCTCAGTCGCCGTCGCGTCGGGTGCCGGCCGCCTCGGCCCACGCCTCGTCGGCCGGGCCCTCCTCGATGCCGGCACCGCCCGCCGTGCCGCGCCGCGGGTGGACGGGGTCGGCCAGGTCGACGACGATCGACGCGACCGCGCGCGGGTCGCTCGCGGCGTACGCGAGGCGATCCGCGGCGTCCGTCGGCTCGCCGTCGACCGCGAGGGCGACGTCCCAGCGGTCGCGCAGCCGCCGGCGCAGCAGGAAGCGGCCGTCGAGCACGAGGATCGCGTCGGCGGGACCGGTGCGCCACTTCGGCTCCACTCACGCGTCGCGCGCGAGGTCGAACCCGCGCGTGACGAAGGCCGTCGATCCTGCCATCAGGAACGGCTCGACGAGCGTGCGCTCGAGCAGCGACTCGTCGATGCCGTATCGCCAGTAGCGTTCGGGCGTGTCGGCGCCGTACTCCGCCTGCGCCTCGCGCGACCGGTGGAAGTCCTCGACGCTCGCCCGGAACACCGCGAGATCGCGCTCGCGCAGCACGTCGGCGAGGTCGTCGCCGAGCGCGGTCTTGCCGCTCCGCAGCGGGCCGTCGATCGCGACGATCACCCGCCCGCGGCCGGTGCGGGCGAGGAACTCGTCGGCGACCTCGCGGAGGAACGCCACCCGGGGCGTGGTGACCAGGCGCATGCTCCGAGCGTACGTCGACGGGCTCCGGCGCGTCGAGCGGCGCGTCACCGCGCCGACGTACGCTGGAGGGATGCCGAACCCCGCGACGCACGCGCCGCCCGCGCCCGACGGCGGGATCGCCGACGCCGTCATCCGGTGGTTCGCGCACGCCGCGCGACCGCTCCCCTGGCGGGCGGCGGACGTCTCGCCCTGGGCAGTGCTCGTCAGCGAGTTCATGCTGCAGCAGACCCAGGTCGCCCGCGTGCAGCCGCGGTGGGAGGCGTGGATGCGACGCTGGCGGACCCCCGCGGACCTCGCGACCGCCCCGCCGTCGGAGGCGGTGCGCATGTGGGACCGGCTCGGCTACCCGCGCCGCGCACTGTGGCTGCACCGAGCGGCCACCGAGATCGTCGAGCGCCACGGCGGCGAGGTGCCGCGAGACCTCGACGCCCTCCTCGCGCTCCGGGGAATCGGCCCGTACACCGCCCGCGCGGTCGCCGCGTTCGCGTTCGGCGAGCGCCACCCGGTCGTCGACACCAACACCCGGCGCGTGATCGCCCGCGCGGTCGTCGGGGTCGCGGAGGCCGGGCCACCGGCGACCGCACGCGATCTCGCCGCGATGGCGGCGCTCCTCCCCGACGACCCCGTGGCGGCCCGGGCGTTCAATGCGGGCGCGATGGAGCTCGGCGCCGTCGTCTGCACGGCGCGCGCGCCGCGGTGCGACGCGTGCCCGATCGCGACGCTCTGCGTCTGGCGCGCTGCGGGGCATCCGGACTACGAGGGACCGCGCCGTGCCGGCCAGGCCCGCTTCGAGGGCAGCGACCGGCAGGCCCGCGGACTCGTGATGCGCGAGCTCCGCGGCGCCCACCGGCCGGTCGCGCACGACGAGCTCGCCGGCGTGGTCGAGGATCCCGAGCGCCTCGCCCGCGCGATCGACGGGCTGGTCGCCGACGGGCTCGCGCTGCGCGTCGACGACGGGTTCGCCCTGCCGGACCGCTGATGCCTCGGGCCTACGCCTCGTCGAGGCCGACGAGCTCGTACGCCTCGACGGGCGCCTGCCGCCCCTTCACCTGCAGGGCGCCGAGCGGCCGCAGGGTCGCCGACCCGCCGAGCCGCTGCGCCGTGCCGGCGCCGATCGCGACCCCGCCGACCGGCGCCGACCCCTCGAGCCGCGACGCGACGTTCACGGTGTCGCCGATGACCGTGTAGGTGCGGCCGCCGCCCGTGCCGAGGATCCCGACGTTCGCCACGCCCGAGTTCACGCCGACGCGGAAGCGTGGCCAGTCGGGGTGCTCGGCCTGCACCGACGCCGCCGCCTGCTGCAGCGCGAGCGCGGCGCCCGCCGCGCGCCGGGCGTGCGGCGCCTCGCTCGCGGCATCCTCGAACACGACCATGACGGCGTCGCCGATCAACCGGTCGACGCGACCCGAGAAGCGCTCCACGAGCGGCGGGATCACGTCGGTGAAGTAGGCGTTGAGGGTCGCCGTGACCTCGGCGGGATCGTGGCCCTCCGAGAAGTGCGTGAAGCCCGCGAGGTCGGCGAAGAGCACCGACACCTCGCGCTCGCCCGCCGCGGTGTCGCGCGTGTAGAGCCCCGCCCAGCGCTCCTCCCGCCAGGACCGCTGCGCCGCGACGACGATCACGACGAACGCCGCGAGCATGAGCACGTGCCACTCCCACCACGAGAGGTGCCAGTTGCGGCCGAAGACCACGGCGATCTCGGCCTCGGCGAGGAGCGTGAACGCCGACGCGAATGCGAGCGGCAGCGGCGAGGCGGCGTGCCGCGGCATCCGCAGGTACCTGACGACCGCGACGGCATAGCAGCCGAGGCCCACGATCGCGAGGAGCACGAACGGGATCGTCATCCGCTCGGGCGGCGCCGCCGCGAGCGGCCCGACCTCGAGCAGCGACACCGCGCCCCACAGCACCATCGCCGCCACGAGGCCGGCCACGAGCCAGGGTGCGAGTCGCAGTACCCGGGCGCCGTGGTCCCCGTCGAGGTCGGCGCTGGACCACGCGGCGAACACCGCCGCGACCGTGAGGCCGACGGGCGTGGCCAGCTGGAAGCCGGTGTTGCTGCCCGAGAGCAGCACGCCGGGCGTCGCGAGCGCGTGCAGTGCGAGGAAGCCGGCGGCGGCGAGGAACGACAGCGACACGAGCACGAGGCGGGCGTCGCGCCGCAACCGTGCGGCGGCGGCCACCGCCCACGCCAGCGCGGCGTTGATGGCACCGGCCGCGAGCACCAGCCAGAAGTGCGTCGGCTGGTGTTCCCACTCCAGGTCGAGCGCGGGTCGCGCGATGAGCAGGGCGAGCCCGGCGAGCGGGATCGCGAGCAGGATGATCGACCACGCGATGCGCCCGCGGGTCGGCGGCGGTGCCGCCGGACCGGTGCCGGACGCGAGCCCGGTCACGACGTCGGCGCCTCCGCGCCCCGGGGAACGGTCGCCGACGCGGCGCCGGCCTCCGCCCGAGCGTCCGACGTCGGCCCGACCCCGAGCGTCGCCGCCGACGCCGGCTCCTCCGTTCCCGTCTCGACCTCCGCGAGCCGCCGGTGCACGGAGGACACCACGACCGACCCCTCGCCGACCGCCGACGCCACGCGCTTGATCGAGCCGCGGCGCGCGTCGCCCACGGCGAACACGCCGGGCACGCTCGTCTCGTGCGGGAACGGCTCGCGCTCGAGCGGCCAGTTCGCCCGCTCGCCCTCGGCGACGACCTCGGGCCCGGTGAGCACGTACCCCCAGCGGTCGCGCAGGATCTCGGGCGGCAGCCACTCGGTGCGCGGCGCCGCGCCGATCAGGACGAAGAGCCCGCCGCACTCCACGTCCCGCTCCTCCCCGGTGTCGCGATCGCGCACGCGGATGCGCTCGAGCACGCCGTTGCCGCCGCCGCCGACGACCTCGGCGCGTGTCCGCACCGCGACCCCCTGCGCGTCGAGCTGGTCGATCAGGTACTGCGACATGCTGGCGGCGAGGCCCGAGCCGCGCACGAGCACGGTGACGGATGCCGCGTACCGTGCCAGGTGCAGGGCGGCCTGGCCGGCGGAGTTGCCGCCGCCGATGATCGTCACATGGCGCCCGGCCATGCCCTGCGCCTCGATCGCCGACGCGCCGTAGTAGACACCGGCGCCCTCGAACGGCTTCAGCTCCTCCACCTCGAGGCGACGGTACGACACGCCCGTGGCCAGGACGATGGACGAGCATCGGATGCAGTCCTCCGGCGCCACGCGCACGCGGAAGCCGTCGCCGTCGCGTTCGATGCCGACGGCCTCGCGCGCGTGCGCGAAGCGCGCGCCGAACACCCACGCCTGCTGGTAGGCCCGCTGCGCGAGCTCGGAGCCGGAGATGCCGCGCGAGAAGCCGAGGTAGTTGCGGATCAGGGAGCTCGAGCCCGCCTGCCCGCCGATCGACTCCCGCTCGACGACGAGGACGTCGAGCCCTTCGGATGCCGCGTACACCGCCGCGGCAAGGCCGCCCGGTCCGGCGCCGACCACCACCACGTCGGCCTCGCCGTCGAGGGTCGTCGTGAGGCCGTACGCGGCCGCCAGCTCCGCGTTGCCCGGGTCGAGGAGCACCCGGCCGTCGAGGAGCAGCACGACCGGGACGTCCGGCAACTCCTCCTCCACGCCGACCGCGAACAGTCGCTCGCGCGCGGCGTCCGACCCGGGCTCGAGCCACTCGTGCGGGATGCCGCCCCGCGCGAGCAGGCTCCGGAGCTCGTGCGTGCGCGGCATCCCCGCCCGTCCGATCACCGCGACCTCCCGTGGTCGCAGGCCGATCGAGCGCTCCCACTCGAGCAGGAACTCGGTGATCGTGCGGTGGAAGTACTCGTCGGGCGAGTGCCACGGCCGGATGACGTAGTACTCGAGCTCGGCGGCGGCCATGAGCGACAGGATCTCCTCGCGGACGGCTGCGTCGCCCCATTGGCCCCACTCGATGAGGCGTCCGCGCCGCACGTCGGGGAACCGGCGCCGAGCGCGCGAGAACACGGTCCGCCCGTCGAGGTCGCCCGCTCGGTCCGCGAGGATCAGCGCGAGCTGGCCGCCCTCGTCGGCGAGTGCCTCGATGCGCTCGGCGGCCTCCTGCTCGTCGTGCGCGGCGACGACCTCGTAGTCGACGCGGTAACGGCGCTCGAGCTCCGTGACGACGGAGGTTCGCGCGCCGGGTTCGCGCGCGACCACGAGGATGACCGGCCGTGGCGTCGACATGCGCTCTCCTCCCGTCGGCGCGCGGCGGTCACCCCACCGGGTCATCGACCGGGCAACGCCGACGCCCGCAGTGTACCGCCCGCTCCTCCGGCCGGACAGGGCCGACGGGCCGGTCGCGCGCGGTTCGGGCGAGCGGATGCCCCGGGGCATCCGCTGCCGTTCCGGCCGGCCGGGCCGGAGCACCTCAGCCGACACGCTCGAGCCGGGACCCGGATCAGGCCGACTCGGACTCCTCGTCCTCATCGAGCTCGCGCGGCTTGACGTACGGGTCGGCGTCACCGGCGTACTGGGCGGACGCCGCGACGGCCGTGGTCTCGGCGTCGCGCTCGCGTGCCTCGCGGAGGAGGTCCTCGATGTGCTGCGCGTTCTCGGGGATCGCGTCGGCGATGAACTCGAGGGTCGGCGTCAGCCGGGCGGTGATGTTGCGCCCGACCTCGCTCCGCAGCATCCCGGTGGCGGCCTTCAGGGCGAGCGCCGAGTCGCGGCGCTCCTCGTCGGTGCCGTACACCGTGTAGAAGATGCTCGCGTGCTGCAGGTCGCCCGTCACGCGCACGTCGGTGATGGTGACGAACCCGAGGCGGGGGTCGCGCAGGCCCTTGTCGAGGCGACGCGCGACGATCTCCTTGATGCGGTCGGCCAGCTTCCTGGCCCGCTGCGGATCGGCCATGATGGCCCTGCCTTTCCGTTCCGCCGCGGATGCCGCGACTGCGGCCCCCGCGGGGCGGTGTTCCGTTCTGGTGGATGGGTCGGGGCCCCGCTCGTCCGACGAACGGGGCCCCGCACCGGGGGCCTAGGCCCGCGGCTTCTCGCGCATCTCGATGGTCTCGATCTCGTCGCCGACCTGGATGTCGTTGTACTTGCCGAGGCCGATGCCCGCCTCGAAGTCCGTGCGGACCTCGGTGACGTCGTCCTTGAACCGACGGAGCGACTCGATGGCCAGGTTGTCGCCGACCACGACGCCGTCGCGGATGACGCGCGCCTTGGCGTTGCGCGTGATCGTTCCCGACCGCACGATGACACCGGCGATGTTGCCGAACTTCGAGGAGCGGAACACCTCGCGGATCTCGGCCACACCCGACTGCACCTCTTCGAACTCGGGCTTGAGCATGCCCTTGAGCGAGTTCTCGATGTCGTCGATCGCGTTGTAGATGACGTTGTAGAAGCGCACGTCGACGCCCTCGCGGGCGGCGCGCTCGCGCGCCTTCACGTCGGGGCGGACGTTGAACCCGATCACGATCGCGTTGTCGATCGTCGCCAGGTCGATGTCGCTCTCGGTGACGGCACCCACGCCGCGGTGGAGGATGCGCAGCTGGACCGAGTCGTCGACCTCGATCTTCATCAGGGACTCCTCGAGCGCCTCGACGGCACCCGACACGTCGCCCTTGATGATGAGGTTGAGCGCCTCGACCTTGCCCTCCTCGAGGGCCCGCGTGAAGTCCTCGAGCGAGATGCGCTTGCGGGCCTTGGCCAGCTGGGCGTTCCGCTCGGCGGCCTCGCGCTTCTCTGCGATCTGACGGGCCGTGCGGTCCTCCTCGGTGACGAGGAAGGTGTCGCCGGCGCGCGGGACGCTCGAGAGGCCCTGCACCTGGACCGGTCGCGACGGCGTCGCGGCGGTCACGGGCTCGCCGTTCTCGTCGCTCATCGCGCGGACGCGGCCGTAGGCCGTGCCCGCGACGATCGCGTCGCCGACCTTCAGCGTGCCCGACTGGATGAGCACGGTCGCCACGGCGCCGCGACCCTTGTCGAGCTTGGCCTCGATGGCCACGCCGCGCGCGTCCTTGTCGGGGTTGGCACGCAGGTCGAGTCCGGCGTCGGCGGTGAGGAGCACCGCGTCGAGCAGCTCCTGGATGCCGATGTTCTCGCGAGCCGACACGTCGACGAACATGACGTCGCCGCCGTACTCCTCGGCCACGAGACCGAACTCGGTGAGCTGCTGGCGGACCTTCGCCGGGTTGGCGTCGGGCTTGTCGATCTTGTTCACCGCGACCACGATCGGCACGTTCGCCGACTGCGCGTGGTTCAGCGCCTCGACCGTCTGCGGCATGATGCCGTCGTCGGCCGCGACCACGAGGATCGCGATGTCGGTCACCTGGGCACCACGGGCACGCATGGCGGTGAACGCCTCGTGACCCGGGGTGTCGATGAAGGTGATCGCGCGGTCCAGCCCCTCGTGCTCGGTGTGCACCTGGTACGCACCGATGTGCTGGGTGATGCCGCCGGCCTCGCCCGCGACGACGTTCGCGTTGCGGATGGCGTCGAGCAGTCGCGTCTTGCCGTGGTCGACGTGACCCATGACGGTCACGACCGGCGGACGCGCCTGCAGGTCCTCGTCGGACTCCTCGGCCTCTTCGGCGTCGAGGTCGATGTCGAAGCCCTCGAGGAGCTCCTTGTCCTCGTCCTCCGGGGACACGACCTGGATCTTGTAGCCGAGCTCAGCGCCGAGCACCTCGAAGGTGGCCTCGTCGAGCGACTCCGTCGCGGTCGCCATCTCACCGAGGTGGAACAGCACCGTGACGAGCGAACCGGGGTTCGCGTCGATCTTGTCGGCGAAGTCGGAGATCGAGGCGCCGCGGCGCAGTCGGATGACGGTGTTGCCGTCGCCGCGCGGGACGCTCACGCCGCCGAGCGACGGGGCCTCCCGCATCTCGAATTCCTGCCGCTTCGTCCGCTTCGACTTGCGCGCCTTGCTCTTGCCGCCGCCGCGACCGAACGCACCCGCCGTGCCGCCGCCGGGGCCGCGACCGCGACCGCCGCCGCCCGCGGGACGCGGGCCGCCGAAGCCGCCGCCGGGCGCGCCGCCAGGACGGAAGCCGCCGCCGGCGCCGCCGCCGGGACGCTGGCCGCCGCCGCCGGGGCGCTGGAAGCCGCCGGGGCGACCGCCGCCGGCACCGCCGGGACGCGGCGCGCCGGGGCGCGGCGAACCGGGGCGCGGGGGCTGGGGCCGCGGGATGTTGCCGGGGGTCGGGCGCTGGCCCATGCCCTGCGAGCTCGAGAACGGGTTGTTGCCCGGACGCGGCTGGCTCGGACGCTGGCCCATGCCCTGCGAGCTCGAGTAGGGGTTGTTGCCGGGGCGGGGTGCGCCGGGTCGGGGACCGCCCGGGCGCGGGGCGCTCTGGCCCGGCTTCGGCGCGCCGGGGCGCGCGACGTCGGCCGCGGGCTTCGGGGCGCCGGGCTTGGGCCCGCCGCCGGGACGCGGCGCGGACGAGGCGGGAGCCTCCGCGGGCGCGGCCGGCGCGGCCGGCGCGGACGCGGCCTTCTCGGCGGCGGCCGCCGCGGCCTTCTTCTCGGCCTCGGCCTGGCGCTCGGCGACGCTCATCGGAGCGTCGGCCTGCGGCGCGGCCGCGGGCTTCGGCGCGGGCTTGGGGCCGGGCTTCGCCGCAGCGGGCTTCGGCGCCGCCGCGGGCTTGCTCGCCGCGGCGCCCTCGAGGGCGGCGCGGAGTCGACGTGCGACGGGGGGTTCGATCGAGGACGACGGGCCCTTGACGTATTCGCCCATCTCCTTCAGCTTCTCGAGCGCGACCTTGCTGTCGACGCCGAGCTCGCTGGCGATCTCGTGTACGCGTGGTTTGGCAGCCACTTCTCTCCTGTTCCGGGTCCGACCCCGGGACAGGGGCGGACCATCAATGGCGGACGGGTCTCATTTCGAGCCGCTCATGAGTTGTCCATTAGCCGTTCAGCCTGTTCTCTACATCGGATGTGTCCAGCTCGCCGCTCACGCGAAGTGCGCGCCCGAAGGCGCGCCGTCGCTGGGCGAGTCGGAAGCACTCGAGCGTCGGATGGAGCCACGCGCCACGCCCGGGAAGCACCGCCGACGTGTCGGCGACGACGCTGGTGTGTTGGGCGACGACTCTCAGAAGCGAGGACCGCGGGGCGCGCGAACGGCATCCGATGCACGTTCTGACGGGTTCCATCCTACACCTCCGAGCTGGACGTCCTCCGACCGCCGCTCCGGCCCCGGTCGGAGCGCGTCACGCCTGGTCGAGGATCGAGTCCGGCTGGATGTCGATCTTCGCACCCGTCAGCTTGGCGGCGAGCCGGGCGTTCTGGCCCTCCTTGCCGATCGCGAGCGACAGCTGGTAGTCGGGGACGAGCGCGCGCACGGCGCGGGTGCCCTCGTCGATCACGTAGGCGCTGGTGACCTTGGCCGGCGACAGCGCCGACGCGACGAACGTCGAGAGGTCCTCGTTCCAGTCGACGATGTCGATCTTCTCGCTGCCCAGCTCGGCGGTCACGGCGCGCACGCGCTGGCCGAGCTCGCCGATGCAGGCGCCCTTCGCGTTGACGCCCGGCTGGTTGGCGCGGACCGCGATCTTCGTGCGGTGACCGGCCTCGCGGGCGAGCGAGACGATCTCGACGACGCCCGAGGCGATCTCGGGGACCTCGAGCGCGAACAGCTTCCGGACGAGCGCGGGGTGCGTGCGCGATACCGTGATCGACGGCCCCTTCGGCCCCTTCGCCACGCTCGTGACGTAGACGCGGATGCGCTGGCCGTGCGGGTACTCCTCGCCCGGGACCTGCTCCTCGGGCGGAAGGATCGCCTCGACCGTGCCGAGGTCGATGTGCACCATCCGGGGGTTCGGGCCCTGCTGGATGACGCCCGCCACGATGTCGCCCTCGCGACCGCGGAACTCGCCGAGCACCGCGTCGTCCGCGATGTCGCGCAGTCGCTGGTTGATGACCTGCTTCGCGGCGAACGCCGCGATCCGGCCGAAGTCGCTCGGGGAGTCCTCGGCCTCGCCGATGACGTTCCCCTCCTCGTCGTGCTCGGGCACGTAGATCGACACGTGCCCGGTCTTGCGGTCGAGGTGCGCGCGGGCGCCCTTCGGGTTCGCGTGCCCGTGCTGGGCGGGGTTGGTGTGCTTGAGGTAGGCCATCAGGATCGCCTGCTCGATGATCTGCACCAGTTCGTCGAACGGGATCTCCTTCTCGCGCTCCATCATGCGGAGCACGCTGAGGTCGATGTCCATTCCGGCCTCCTCTATTCAGCTCTCAGTCCGCCTCCCCTCCCGGGCGGAACACTCAAGCGTAGCGGATGGCGCGACCCGCCGTCATTCGCACCCGACCCCGCCCGGCCACCCGTTGACAGCCCTCGCGCATTCCGGTGTCATGGCCGGACTCGCCGGCCTCGGAAGGGACGCGCATGTCCGACATCTCGATCGTCACCGTGGACGCGGGCGGGAACGTGCCGCCCGCACTGCGGCTCGCCGACGAGCTCGCCCGCCGCGGCCACGCCGTGACCGTGCTCGGCCATCGGCGGCAGGACGATCGCGTGAGGACGGCGGGCCACCGGTTCCGTCCCCTCGAGTCGATCGGGTTCTGGGACTCGAGCGGTTCGCGCAGCATGACGCGCGCAGCACACGAGGCCGGCCGGCTCGCGTCCGACGCCGCGCTCGAACGCGAGGCCGCGCTCCTGCTCGCGGATCAGGACCTCGCCGTGGTCGACTGCCTCATGCCGACGGCGCTGCGCGCCGCCCGCATGACGGGCGTGCCGAGCGTGGCGCTCTTCCACACCTACCTGTCCTTCTGGGAGCGCGCCTACCGCCGCGGACCCGCCGGATCCCTTGCCCGCGTGCGCGGAACGGACCCGCTCGCCGAGTGGCGGCGAGCCGACCTCCGGCTCGTCGTCTCGGACGGCGGCCTCGACCCCGCCTCGTCGGGCGGGGCCGCCTCCGGGGAGGCGACGTGGGTCGGACCGATCGAGTCCGGGAGGCCGGCGCGGCCGGACCCGGGCCCGCCCCTCGTCGTGGTGAGCCTGTCGACGACGTGGTTCCCCGCCCAGACCGACGCGTACCAGCGGATCGCCGATGCGCTCGGCGCGCTGCCCGTGCGCGCCGTCGTGACCCTCGGCGGCCGCGCACCCGACCGCGCGCTGCGCGTGCCGTCGAACGTCGAGGTGCGCGACCGCGCCGACCACGGGGAGCTCTTCGGCCGCGCCTCCCTCCTGGTCGGCCACGGCGGGCACTCGACGACGTTCCGCGCTCTGGCGCACGGCGTCCCGGTCCTGGTGCTGCCGATGCATCCGCTGCTCGACCAGCCCGCGATCGGGCAGAGCATCGAGCGCGCGGGTGCCGGCCGGGTGCTGCCCCGCTTCGCGCGCGCCGAGCGCATCGCGGCGGCCGTCACCGGCCTCCTCGCCGACGACGAGGTCCGACGGCGCGCCGGAGCGGTCGGCGCGCGGTTGCGGGCCACGGATGCCGCGGCATCCGCCGCCGAGGCGCTCGAGCACCTCGTGACCGCTCGCCGGGCCGACCGCTCGGCCGCCTGAGCCCTCCGCGCCCGCGGCCGCGCGGCGACCACGCCGACACGCCGATTTCCCGAGGTTCGCTCGCCTCGGCTGCCATGCTGGTCGGATGGACTGGCTCAACGACCTCGTGCTCGCCGCGGGCGACACGCTCTGGACCTGGATCGTGCTGCCCGTTGTGGTGCTGCTCGGCCTCTACTTCACGGTGCGCTCCGGCGTCGTGCAGTTCCGCCTCATCCCCGAGATGTTCCGCACCCTCACCGACAAGACGCCGCGCGACGAATCGGGCGAGCCGCAGTCCGTCTCGGCGTTCCAGGCGTTCACGATCTCGGCGGCCTCGCGCGTCGGCGTGGGCAACATCGCGGGCGTCGGCACGGCGATCGCCATCGGCGGGCCGGGCGCGATCTTCTGGATGTGGCTCATGGCCTTCATCGGCGGCGCCTCGGCGTTCGTGGAGTCGAGCCTCGGCCAGCTCTTCAAGGTGCGCGACAAGGACGGCTTCCGCGGCGGACCGGCGTACTACATCGAGCGGGGCCTGAAGGCGCGCTGGGCCGGCATCCTGTTCGCCGTCATCCTCATCGTGTGCTTCCCGTTCGCCTTCTCGTCGCTCCAGGCGAACACGATCAGCGCCTCCCTGACGGGGGCGGTCGCGCCCGACGGCGGCGGCGAGTGGATCGCGTGGGTCGCCGGGGCCGTGCTCGCCGTGCTCACCGGCCTCGTCGTCTTCGGCGGCGTGCGCCGCATCGCGCACGTCACGCAGGCGGTCGTGCCGCTCATGGCGCTGCTGTACCTGCTCGTCGGCCTCATCATCGTCGCGCTCAACATCACGCGGCTGCCCGAGGTGTTCGCCTCGATCTTCACGGAGGCCTTCGGGTTCAACGAGGTGGTCGGCGCGACGCTCGGCACGATCATCCTCACGGGCGTCAAGCGCGGAATGTTCTCCAACGAGGCGGGCCTCGGCTCGGCGCCGAACGCCGGCGCGAGCGCGGCGGTCACGCACCCCGTCAAGCAGGGACTCGTGCAGACGCTCGGCGTCTACTTCGACACCTTCCTCGTCTGCTCGATCACGGCGTTCATCATCCTGGTCTCGAATCCCGACCTCGCGGGCGCCGAGCGCGGCATCGGCCTCACGCAGGATGCGATGGTCGCGAACCTCGGACCGTGGGCGAGCATCCTGCTCACGATCGTCGTGTTCCTGCTCGCGTTCAGCTCGATCCTCGGCAACTACTACTACGGCGAGTCCAACATCGAGTTCATCTCCCCCAAGCCGTGGCTCCTGACCACGTACCGTTCGCTCGTCGTCGTGGCGATCTTCGTCGGGTCGGTCGCGGCATCCGACCTCGTCTGGAACACCGCCGACGGGGTGATGGGCCTGATGGCGCTCGTGAACCTCATCGCGATCGCGCTGCTCTCGGGCATCGCGTTCCGGCTGCTGCGCGACTACACGCACCAGCGCCGACAGGGCCGCGACCCGGTGTTCACGCGCGACCTGCTCCCGGATGTCTCGGGCATCGAGTGCTGGGTCGACGAGCGCTCGGTCACGGGCCCGATCGACGTGGGCGTCGCGCGGCATCAGGCGGACAAGCACCGGGACCACCTGCACCACGAGGAATAGCGCGGGCAGGCGCCCAGCGCGCGCCGGTCACTCGGGCGTCGGCGGCGAGTTCACCCAGACGAGCTCGGCGACGACGCCCGCGGCGTTCGACACCCGGTGCGGCGTGCTGCTGCGGAACACCACGCTGTCGCCCTCAGCGAGCCGGTAGACCTCGTCGTCGAGCTCGACGGTCACGCTCCCGACGGTGACGAGGATCACCTCCTCGGCGTCGCCGTGCCGGTATTGCCGCGGGCCGGTCGAGCCGCCCGGCTCGATCGTGACGGCGTACATCTCGACGTGCCCGTGCGGCGGCTCCGTGAGGAACCACTTCACCATGCCGTCGCTCGCCGAGAGCCGGCGACGGCTCCCCGCCCGGACCACGCGGCCCGCCGGCACGGGGCCGGGCGCCACGAGGTCGCCGAGCGACACCCCGAGCGCGTCCGCGAGGCGCCGCAGGGTGGCGACGCTCGCGTTCGCGCGGCCGGTCTCGAGCTGGCTCAGGAACCCCGACGTCACCCCGGCCTGCGCGCCGAGCGCGCGCTGCGACATCCGCCTGGCCGTGCGATACCGGCGCACCTGCTCGCCCACGCCCTCATCGACCACGGTCGATCACCCCCTGCGGCCCGGTCGGGTGTTGACGCCGAGCATGGATTGGTGCTCAATAGCACTACGCAACATGTTAAGCAGCACTCCTCCCACACTTCACCGGATCGCGAGGCTCTCATCATGGCAGGACGAATGGGCACCACCCCCACCTCGGCGCGGATCGGATGCATCCTCCGCGCCCACGCCGAATCCGACCGGACGGGCGTACCCGTCGGGGACGTGATCGGGCGAGCGGCCGATGGTCCGCCCGAGGGACCCGGCATCTCGCGCCGCGGCCTACTGCGCTCGGGCGCCGTGCTGGGCGCCGGCGCCGCGCTCGCGATGGCCGGCCCCGCCCACGCGGCGACGAGCGCGGCCAAGCCCGCGGCACCCCGGATCGCGATCGTCGGAGCCGGTCTCGCCGGCGTCCGGGCCGCGCACTGGCTGTGGCGCGTCAAGGGCATCCCGTCGACGGTGTACGAGGCGGACACGCGGGCCGGCGGTCGCTGCTGGTCGCTGCGCGACCACTTCTCGAACGGCTTCGTCGTCGAGCACGGCGGGGCCCTCATCAACACCGACCACAACGCGACCCGCAACCTCGCATCGAACCTCGGGCTGCGCCTCGACGTGGTCGCCGGCGGCAGCTACCGAGGGTGGGAGGACAAGTACTGGATCGACGGCGTCGACTACCCCTACGACGACGCCAACGAGGACTGGGGCGCCGTGTACCAGGCCTTCAAGTCCGACCTCGCGTCCGCGCCGTACTGCCAGACCTACGACTCGAACACCCCAGCGGGCATCGCGCTCGACCGCATGACCGTCGACGAATGGCTGGAGCAGAAGGTCCCCGGCGGGCTCGCGAGCCCGTTCGCGAAGCTCATGCAGTCGAACGTCATGGCCGAGTACGGCCTCGAGCCGCACGAGCAG
Organism: Agromyces sp. GXS1127; assembly: GCF_050565425.1. Lineage (NCBI taxonomy): Bacteria > Bacillati > Actinomycetota > Actinomycetes > Micrococcales > Microbacteriaceae > Agromyces > Agromyces sp. GXS1127. Next base: position 376,887 of record NZ_JBOCIG010000003.1, on the reverse strand, counting down.
TCCGCGCTGAACCTCGTCTACCTCCTCGGCTGGAACGCGCAGAACAGCCTGTCGCCGGTGAACGGCGCCGACGAGAAGTACTCGGTCCGCGGCGGCAACGACCTGCTGGTCTCGCGCATGATCGAGGAGCTCCCGGCCGGCACCGTGCAGTACGGCCGGGAGCTCGTCGCCGTCGCGCAGCGTCCGGACGGCACGGTCCGCCTGAGCTTCCGCTCGGGCCGCTCGACGGTCGACGTCCTCGCCGACCGCGCGATCCTCGCGCTGCCCTTCACGACGCTGAAGGACTGCGACCTGTCGCAGTCGGGCTTCTCGGCGCTCAAGCGCCGCGCGATCGCAGAGGTCGGACTCGGTGCGAACTCGAAGATCCACGTCGAGCTCTCGCGTCGGCCGTGGGTCGAGCAGGGCTACGGCGGCGCGACGTACACCAACAAGGACGGCTTCCAGTGCGGCTGGGACGACACGGCCGACCAGCCGCTGCCCGCCGGCGTGTTCAACTTCTTCCCGTCGGGCGACCAGGTCACGGCGTGGAAGGGCGACCCCTTCGGCGTCGCCCCGGCCGAGCAGGTGAGCGCCTACCTCGCGCAGCTGGAGCCGATCTTCCCCGGCGTCACCGCCGCCTACACCGGGCGCTCCTACCGCGACTTCTGGTGGGCGAACCCGTGGTCGAAGGGCGCCTACACGTGCCAGCGCCCGGGGCAGTACACCGAGCTCTTCGGCGTGGCGGCAGTGCCCGAGGGCAACGTCCACTTCGCGGGCGAGCACACGAGCGTGTACTACTACGGGTTCCTCAACGGCGCGGTCGAGTCGGGCGAGCGGGCGGCGAAGGCGGTCGCGCTCGCGTGATCCGGTGCGATGCGGATGCCCGGCGCTCGCCCGACGCGGGCCGGTGACCGGGCATCCGCACCGTCGGTCACGACCGCGGCCGCCCGCCGGCCGGCTCGCCGCCTGCGGGACGGCGCGCGGTCAGCGCCGTTCGCGCAGGTACGCCAGGCTCGCCGCGACGCGGCGGTGCGTGTCGGGACCCGGCAGCAGGTCGAGCTTCTGGAAGATCGCGTTGACGTGCTTCTCGACGGCGGAGAGCGACACGTGCAGCTCGCCCGCGATCGCAGGGTTGCTGCGACCGGCCGCGATGAGCGCGAGCACCGCGGTCTCGCGGTCGGTGAGGCGGTCGAGGCGCGGGTCCGAGGCGGATGACGCGGACCGGGCGACATCCGATCGATCGTCGGCGGCCGCCGACGTGCCGAGCGGCGCTGCCGGTTCGGGCGACGACGATCCGGCGCCCTGCGGGCCTCCCGGCAGGCCACGCGACGCGGCATCCAAGCGGGCGGCGATCGCCTGAAGTTCGCGGCGCAGCCGACGCGCGTCCGCATCGGCGTCGGCACCGCGGTCCACCCGGGACCCGGCGATGAGGCCGACGGGCACGAGCGGCGACGAGACGAGGAACAGGGCGGTCGTGAGCCCCTCGGCGGTGTCCTGCAGCACGGCCCCGAGCGCGACGACCCCGGCCATCGCGGCGAGCGACACGAGCGGCCAGGCCAGCCGGCGTCGCAGGACCCGGTCGCCGCGCACGAGCCGGACGAGGCCGACGACGACGGATGCAGCGGGCAGCAGGAACACAGCGGCGCTCGCCGTCGCGAACCACTCGGGCAGGAGCCCAGCGAACGGTCCGAGCGGTGTCGCTCCGTCGAGGACCGCGGGCGTCGGCCCTGCGACGGAGGCCAGCAGCGGCACCAGTGCGCCGACGCCGAGCACGCCGAGCGACCAGGGCGGCGCCGGACCGTCCGGGTAGCCGGCGGCGAGCGGCACGAGCAGGCCGAACCCCGCGACGAACAGCACCTGCGAAGCGACGTGCCAGGCGACGCTCGGGCCCGTGCCGCCCTCGACGCCGAAGCCGCCGAGGGCGAGCGCCGAGGCGGCGAGCGCCACGAGGTGCAGCACTCCGATACCGGCGACGGCCGCGCACGTGAACGCGCTGCCGCGCCAGATCGGTCCGAGCAGGCCCGCGAGCACGAACATGACCGGCACCAGGAGCGTCGGTCCGGTCGCCGAGATCGGCAGCGGAGCCGCGATCACCACGATGGCCGCCGCGGCCGCGGCGATCGCGCTCGACGCGACCGCCCGCACCCCCGAGGTCATCCGCAGCATGCCCGCAGTATGCCACCGATCGGCGTCGTTCGGACGGGCTCGTGCGCGCCCCCGGATTCGGGACCATCGGCGCGGCGATGGGCCGACCTGCGGCCGACCGCAGGTGATCGTACGGTCCGCCGCAGTGCGCGGCGAGCCCCGCGGAGGTGTACTGGCGATGCCGGGCGAGCCCGGTCGACCATCCGCCACGCCGCGCGAACGCGGCAACCCGAGAGGAGCACGCTCATGTCCCGACGCCCGATCGACCTCGACGGCACCGCCGTCGCCGAGCCGGCCGCGCCCGCGGCATCCGCCCCGGACGGCCGCACCCGGCACGGCCTCCGGGTCCGCATCGGACAGGGCGTCCTCATCGCCCTGTTCGCGCTCTCCGGCGTCATCGCGCTGTCCACGCTCTTCGCCGACGATCCGTTCGCGCCTGCGGCGACCGTGCTGATCGCCTCCTTCGGCGCTCTCGCGTCCGTCCTGGGAATCACGGCGGCGATCGGCGGACTCGACTCCCGCGTCGTCCGCGCCGGCCTGTGGGCGTTCCCGCTCTTCTTCGTCTGGCACGTCGCCGCGCTCGGCACCTGGGTGCCCGACGCCGCGTTCGCCGTGATCGCCGCCGTGGGGGTCGCGCTCGTCAGCGCTCCCCGTCCCCGCCGTCGCCCGGCATGACGAAGGGCGGTGACGGATGCCGCGGCACCCGTCACCGCCCCTTCTCGGCTGCTCAGCCCTGCCAGACCTGCACGACCGACGGCCGCGGCGCGGCGACCGTGTCGCCGCCGTGCTCCTGCACGTAGTCGGGGAACAGCGAGGTCTGCGCGCCCACGGCGCCGTTCTCACCGGGGTGCTGGACCGCGACGAACACGAGGCCCTCGCGGTCGTGGATGACCGGGCCGCAGGTCTCGGCCTCGCGCGGGACCGCGAGGAACTGCTGGACGTTGCCGCGCTGGTCACCCTCGAGCGGGACGCGGAACAGGCCGTCGTTGTACCCGATCGTGCTCGGCTGGCCGTCGGTCGAGATCCAGAGGTTGCCCTCGGAGTCGAACGCGACGTTGTCGGGGCACGAGATCGGCGAGACGAGCTCCCTCGGGAAGCCGGCGAAGTAGGTGTGGTCGGTCACCGCCGGGTCGCCGCACAGGAGCAGGATGCTCCAGCCGAAGGTCTCCCCTGCCTGGCCGGAGGTCTCCGTGAGCTCGACGACGTGGCCGTAGCGGTTGCCGGTGACCGGGTTGGTCTCGTCCACCGGCACCGTGATGCCGCGGTTGGAGTTGTTCGTGAGTGCGAGGTAGACCTTGCCGGTGAGAGGGCTCGGCTCGACGTCCTCGGGGCGGTCCATCTTCGTGGCGCCCATCAGGTCGGCCGCGAGCCGGGTGTAGACGAGGACCTGCTCCGTCGACATGCCCGGCACGACGCTCTCGCCGTTCCGGGTGAGGGCGATCCACTGGCCCGTGCCGTCGAACGCGCCGTCACTCGGGAGGTCGCCGGCGCCCGTGATCTCGGCGGCGGGCGAGTTGCCCGAGAACCTTGCGACGAACAGGTCACCCTCGCTGAGCAGGCGCATGTTCCGCTTGCGGGCACTCGTCGACGTGGCGGCGGTGTACCGCCCCTTCGAGACGAACTTGTAGAGGTAGTCGTTGCGCTCGTCATCGCCCATGTAGGCCACGACGCGGCCGTCATCGGCGATGGTGACGTTGGCGCCCTCGTGCTTGAAGCGGCCCATCGCGGTGTGCTTGAGCGGGGTCGACGTCGGGTCGCTCGGGTCGATCTCGACGATGTAGCCGAACCGGTTCGGCTCGTTGGCGAAGGCGGGGTCGTGCGCGTCGAAGCGCGCGTCGTAGCGCTCCCAGCCCGTCTCGGTCGAGGTCGTGGAGCGACTGCTGTAGCGCCGCTGCTCGGCGGTGTCGGCCGCCCAGGCGAAGTAGCCGTTGAAGTTCTCCTCGCCGGAGAGCACCGTGCCCCACGGCGTGGTGCCGCCGGCGCAGTTGCCGAGGGTGCCCTTCACCCATCGCCCCTCGGGGTCGGCGGCGGTCTTCACGAGGTCGGAGCCGGCCGCAGGGCCCGTCAGCTCGAACGTGGTCTCGACCGTCACGCGGCGGTTGCGCTTCCCGTCGACGACGTAGCGCCACGGCGCGCCCACGCGGTCGCGCTCCAGCTCCACGACGGCCATGCCCATCGCGGCCTTGAAGATCTCACTGCGCTCGCGAAGCTCGTCGGGGTCGGTGGTCGGCGCGAACATCAGCTCGGGGTTCACGTACTCGTGGTTCGTGACGAGCACGCCGGTCTTGCCGCTCGGGTCGGCGATGATGTCGAGGTAGTCGTTGTTGTAGCCGAACCGGCCGGCCTGCGCGGCAGCGGTCTGGTGCTCGAAGTCGAACGAGGGCACCGACGAGAACAGCGGGTCGCCCCAGCGGATGATCGGCTGCCACCGGTAGCCGGCCGGCACCGTGAAGTCGTCCACGAAGCGGCCGACCGGGGCGATCGGGTCGAACTCGAGTCCGGCGGTGCCGGGCTTCGCCGCGAACGCCGGGCTGACGGAACCGCCGCCGGCGGCGCCGCCGAACACGAGCCCGAGCGCGCCGGCCACGCCGAGGCCGAGGGCCGTGCGACGCGAGACCGCCTGCGACGCGATGTCGCGGAAGTGCTCGTTCGAGGACGTGTTGCACTCCGGGCCGAGGCAGGCGTCGGCGCACTTCAGCCGGCAGGTCACCGGCGAACGCTTGCCGATCGCGTGCGACACCGGGGTCAGGCGGAGTTCGGGGATGGTCATGGATGCTCCTCGTTCAATGCGCGGCGGCCCACACGTCGGGCCGGAGGGTCGCGCCGAGCCTCTCGGGGCGGGATGACCCGTGCCCGACGACCCGGCATCCGCCGGGTGAACGAGCGACGACCGATCCGCGAACCGGCATGCCCGCCCGCGCAGGCGAATACCACCGTGGGACGGCCGTGCGCAAGCGCGAACGGGGGCCTCGCCCGCGAGGCCGCGGCATCGCTACGCTGCGAGCATGATGACCGATACCGGCAGAGCCGCGGCCGACGCGGCACAGAACTCGAAGGCATTCCGCGCCGCCGCACGCATCGGATACGTCGTGCTCGGCATCGTCCACATCGTGATCGGCGGTATCGCGATCGGCGTCGCCCAGGGCGCGGGCGGCGAGGCGGACCAGGGCGGTGCCATGCAGCAGCTCGCGAGCCTGCCGTTCGGCGTCCTGCTGCTCTGGGTCATCGCGATCGGCCTGTTCGCGCTGGCGATCTGGCAGGTCACGGAGGCCTTCCTCGAGCGCGATCCCGACACGAAGAAGAAGTGGGGCCACCGCGTCAAGTACGTCGGGACGGCGATCGCGTACATCTCGATCGGCATCACGGCGCTCGTCTACGCGCTGGGCGGCCGCTCCAACTCCGACCAGTCCTCGCAGAGCCTGAGCGCGCAGATCCTCGCGGCCCCCGGCGGGGTCTTCCTCCTCGTCCTCGTCGGACTCGTCATCCTCGGCGTCGGCATCGCGTTCGTCTACCGCGGCGCGACGCAGCGCTTCGCCAAGCACCTCGCCCTCCCCGGCGACCCGGTGCGCAAGGGCGTCCTCACGCTCGGCACCGTCGGCTACGTCGCCAAGGGCATCGCGGTCGGCGTCGTCGGCGTGCTCTGGATCGTCGCCTCCCTCACCCACGACCCCGAGAAGGCGGGCGGGCTCGACGCGGCGCTGAAGAGCCTCGCCGACCTGCCGTTCGGCACGGTCCTGCTCTGGCTCGTCGGCGCCGGGCTCATCGTCTACGGCGTGTACTGCTTCGCCCGAGCCAAGTACGCGCGTCTCTGACGCGATCCTGCGAGACGGCCGAGGGCCGGTGCGGACATCCGCACCGGCCCTCGCCGTGTCGGGAACGGTCAGCGCGCGAGCGCGTCACGAACGCCGTCGATCGGCACGCTCGTCCGCTCGCCCGTCGCGCGGTCCCAGACCTCGACGACGCCGTCGGCGACACCGCGGCCGGCGATCACGATCTTCGGCACGCCGATGAGCTCGGCGTCGGCGAACTTCACGCCGGGCGACAGCTTGGGCCGATCGTCGAAGAGCACCTCGAACCGGGCGGCCTCGAGGTCGGCGACGATGCGCTCGGCGACCTCGAACGCCTCCGCGTCCTTGCCCGTCGCCAGCACGTGCACGTCGAACGGCGCGACGGACTCGGGCCAGACCAGGCCCTTGTCGTCATTGTGCAGCTCCGCGATGATCGCGAGGATGCGCGTCACGCCGATGCCGTACGAGCCCATGGTCACGGTTGCGAGCTTGCCGTTCTCGTCGAGCACCTTGAGCCCGAGCGCCTCGGCGTACTTGCGGCCGAGTTGGAACACGTGGCCGATCTCCATGCCGCGAGCAAGCTCGACCGGCCCCGAGCCATCCGGCGCCGGGTCGCCCTCGCGCACGTTCGCCGCCTCGATGATGCCGTCGGCCACGAAGTCGCGACCGGCGACGAGGCCGAACACGTGCTTCTCGTCGAGGTTCGCGCCCGTGATCCACTCGGTGCCGTCGACGACGCGCGGGTCGACGAGGAAGCGGATCCCGGTCGACGATTCCGCGCCGAGCACGGCGCCGTCGGGCGACCACGGTCCGATGTAGCCCTTCACGAGACCGGGATGCTTCGCGAAGTCCGCCTCGGTCGCGGCCTCGACCTCGGCGGGTGCGAAGGCCACCTCGACGCGCTTCGCGTCGACCTCGCGGTCGCCGGGGATGCCGACGACGACGATCTCGCGGGAGTGGTCGGGGTGCGTGAGTGCGAGCACGACGTTCTTCAGCGTGTCGGCCGCGGTCCAGTCGCGGCCGTCGGGGCGCGGGTACTCGAGGTTCGCGAGGTCGACGAGGGTCGCGATCGTCGGGGTGTTCGGCGAGTCGAGGATCTCGGCGGCCGGCAGCCCGTCGAACGGGATCGGCTCGGGTGCGACCGTCGTGAACGCCTCGACGTTCGCCGCGTAGCCGCCGGCCGACCGGACGAACGTGTCCTCGCCGACCGGCGTGGGGTGCAGGAACTCCTCGCTCTTGGAGCCGCCCATGGCGCCGGCATCCGCCTGCACGATGACGTAGTCGAGGCCGAGTCGGGTGAAGATGCGCTCGTAGGCGTCGCGCTGCGCCTGGTAGCTCGCATCGAGTCCCGCGTTGGAGACGTCGAACGAGTAGGCGTCCTTCATGGTGAACTCGCGGCCGCGCAGGAGGCCGGCGCGGGGTCGCGCCTCGTCCCGGTACTTGTCCTGGATCTGGTAGATCGTGAGCGGCAGCTCCTTGTACGAGGAGTAGAGGTCCTTCACGAGCAGCGTGAAGACCTCCTCGTGCGTGGGCGCGAGCAGGTAGTCCGCGTCCTTGCGGTCCTTCAGTCGGAAGAGCGCGTCGCCGTACTCGGTCCAGCGGCCCGTCTGCTCGTAGGGCTCACGCGGCAGCAGCGCCGGGAAGTGCACCTCGTGGGCGCCCGCCCGCTCCATCTCCTCGCGGACGACGCGCTCGATCTTCGCCTTCACCCGGAGGCCGAGCGGGAGCCATGCGAACACGCCCGGCGCCTGACGCCGGATGTAGCCGGCGCGCACCAGCAGCTTGTGACTCGCGACCTCGGCGTCGGCCGGGTCTTCGCGGAGCGTGCGGAGGAAGAAGTTCGTCAGGCGTGTGGGCACCCGAAGATTCTACTGACGAGCGGATGCCGCCTCCGCGCGCCGGTCGAACGGATCCCGTGACGGGTCAGACGTTGCCGTCCAGGTCCTCCTCGTCCTCCATCGCGAACTCGTTCAGCTCGGTCTCCGCCGCATCCGCCGCATCGCCGCCGCGCTCGGCGACGGCGTCGTGCCCGAGACCCTCGTCGAGCGTGCCGGTGCCGTCGGGGTAGCCGGCATCGTCGGGGTACTCGTACTTCTCGTCGCTCACCGTGGCTCCTCCTCGGGGGCGCCGCCCGGCGCCCGTGGCGGACACACTACGCGCGCCGGCGGGGCGCCGACAGGGGTTGCGGCGCCCGCCGCGAGGCATCCGCCGTCTAGGAGGTGACGACCGTGGGTGCGCCGACGGGCGCGTCGACGCCCATCTCGTCGGCGATGCGATTCGCCTCGGCGATCAGGGTCTCGACGATCTCGGCCTCGGGCACGGTCTTGATGACCTCGCCCTTGACGAAGATCTGGCCCTTGCCGTTGCCGGATGCCACGCCGAGGTCGGCCTCGCGCGCCTCGCCGGGGCCGTTCACGACGCAGCCCATGACGGCGACGCGCAGCGGCACGCTCATGCCCTCGAGCCCGTCGGTGACGTCGTTCGCGAGCTTGTACACGTCGACCTGCGCGCGACCGCACGACGGGCACGACACGATCTCGAGCTTGCGTTCGCGCAGGTTCAGCGACTGCAGGATCTGCAGGCCGACCTTCACCTCTTCCACGGGCGGAGCCGACAGCGAGACGCGGATGGTGTCGCCGATGCCCTCCGACAGGAGGATGCCGAACGCGGTCGCCGACTTGATCGTGCCCTGGAACGCCGGGCCCGCCTCGGTCACGCCGAGGTGGAGCGGCCAGTCGCCGCGCTCGGCGAGGAGGCGGTACGCCTTCACCATGACGATGGGGTCGTTGTGCTTGACCGAGATCTTGAAGTCGTGGAAGTCGTGCTCCTCGAAGAGGCTCGCCTCCCAGACGGCCGACTCCACGAGCGCCTCGGGCGTGGCCTTGCCGTACTTCTGCAGCAGGCGCGGATCGAGCGAACCCGCGTTCACGCCGATGCGGATCGAGACATCCGCCGCCTTCGCGCGACGGGCGATCTCGGCGACCTGGTCGTCGAACTTGCGGATGTTGCCCGGGTTCACCCGGACCGCCGCGCAGCCCGCGTCGATCGCCGCGTACACGTAGTTCGGCTGGAAGTGGATGTCGGCGATGACCGGGATCTGGCTCTTCTTGGCGATGATCGGCAGCGCCTCGGCGTCGTCGCGGCTCGGCACCGCGACGCGGACGATGTCGCACCCCGAGGCGGTGAGCTCGGCGATCTGCTGCAGGGTCGCGTTGATGTTCGGCGTCGGCGTCGTGGTCATCGACTGCACGCTCACGGGGGCGTCGCCGCCCACGAGCACCTTGCCCACCTTGATCTGGCGGGACTTGCGTCGCGGGGCCAGGACTTCGGGGACCTTGGGCATTCCGAGATTCACTGCAGGCACGGTCCCGAGTCTAGTTCCGGCCCGCTGTGCGGCGCCTCCATCGAAGGATGGTGCGGCCCTCGAGCTCACGCCCGCGGGAGGTCGTCCCCGCGCGCCGCATCGGCGTGGCGCCGGATGGCGCGGCCGGCCCGGCGGTCCCGCCACTCCCGTTCCTCCGCGCTGTCGAGCCGGCTGGTGCCGCGCCGCGGCAGGTTCAGGCGCTGCTCGGCGGCGATGCCCGCCTGGAGCTGACGTGCCCGTTCGAGCTCGGCGTTGAACTCGGCGCCGAGCAGCAGCGCGGAGTTCGAGATCCACAGCCAGAGCAGGAAGACGATGATGCCGGCGAGCGAGCCGTACGTCCGGTCGTAGTTCGAGAAGTTCGCGACGTAGAGGGCGAAGCCGCCCGAGGCGATGACGAGCAGGGCGATGGCGAGCAGCGCGCCGAGGCTGATCCAGCGGAACCTCGGCTGCCGCACGTTCGGCGTGGCCTGGTACAGGAGCGCGACGACGAGCACGACCACCAGCGCGAGCAGCGGCCACTTCGCGATCTCCCACACGGCGCGGAGGGTCTCCCCGACGCCGAGCAGCGACCCGAGCGCGTCGGTCACCGGACTCGACACCACGAGGATCACGGCGACGATCGCGACGAGCACGATCGCGGCCACCGTGATGAGCAGCTGGTAGGGGCGGAGCTTCCAGAACGGCCGTCCCTCCTCGACCTCGTAGATGCGGTTCATCGCCCGGGTGAACGCCGCGACGTAGCCGGACGCGGACCAGAGCGCGATCAGGAGGCCCGTGGCGAATCCCAACCCGGCGGCCCGCGACCCGGCGAAGTTCCTGAGCGGCTCCGCGACCACGTCGAGCGCGGGGCCCGGTGCGACCTCCTCGGCGAGGTCGAGCAGCTCGCCGATGGCCCGGCCGTCCTGGCCGACGAGCGCGAGCAGCGAGGTGACGGCGAGCAGCCCGGGGAACAGCGCGAGCATGCCCCAGTACGTCAGGGCCGATGCGGTGTCCACACACTCGTCGTCCATGAACTCGCGGACCGTCCGCCTCGCGACGTACTTCCAGGCGCGCGGCGTGATCTCGGTGAGCGTGTCGGGCTTGCGCGGGTCACGTGGGTCGACGGGCTCCATGGCACCTCCTCGGCGGCGTGGACGAGTGGTCCATCCTTCCCGGCCCGGTGGTTCGACGCGAGGGGGTGGCGGGGCGGCGCAGTCGATGCTCAGTCCCGGTCGGCGTCCTTCCCGTGCGACTCCCGGATCCGGCGTCCGAGCTCGATGTCCTCGCGTTCCGTCGCCTCGGCCTTGTCGATCTTCCGGGTGTCGCGGGGCGGAAGCTGGATCCGCTCCTCCGCGGGGATGCCGGCCTGCAGCTCCCGGCCGCGCTCGAGCTCGGCGTCGAACTCGGCGCCGAGGAGCAGGGCGTTGTTGGCGATCCAGAGCCACAGCAGGAAGACGATGATGCCCGCGAGCGAGCCGTACGTCCGGTCGTAGTTCGAGAAGTTCGCGACGTAGAGGGCGAAGCCCGCCGACGCGATGACGAGCAGCAGGATGGCGACGAGGGCGCCGAGGCTGATCCAGCGGAACTTCGGCTGCTTCGCGTTCGGGGTGGCGTGGTAGAGCAGGGCGACGATGAGGATCACGATGACGGCGAGCAGCGGCCACTTGGCCACGGCCCACACCACGCGCACCGCTTCACCGAGCCCGAGCGCCGAGCCGATGGCCTCGGTCACCGGACCGGAGACGACGAGGATGACCGCGACGAGCGCGACGAGGATCACCGCGGCGATCGTCACGCCGAGCTGGATCGGCCGCAGCTTCCAGAACGGGCGCCCCTCCTCGATCTCGTAGATCCGGTTCATCGCTCGGGCGAACGCCCCGACGTAGCCCGACGCCGACCACAACGCGATCACGAGTCCCGTGACGAAGCCGAGACCCGCCGCGGGCGAGTCCGCGAAGTTCCGCAGCGGCTCGCTGAGCACCTGCAGGACCTCCGGCGGAGCGACCTGCTCGAGCACGTCGAGCAGGGCCCCGATCGCCTCCCCGCCCTGCCCCACGAGGGCGAGGAGGGAGGTGAGCGCGAGCAGCCCGGGGAAGATCGCGAGCACGCCGTAGTAGGTGAGTGCGGCGGCGCTGTCCTGGCACTCGTCGTCGACGAACTCGCGCAGCGTCTTGCGCAGCACGTACTTCCACGACCGCTTCGACACCTCCGGCGGCGAGTCGGGCTTGCGCGCATCCTCCGGATCCGGAGCGATGCGGTCGTCGTGGACGGCGCGTTCGGTCATGGTCCCCCCCTCCGCGCCGGCCCGGACCGGTCGCCGCTCCATCCTGAGCGACGACCGGCCACGAGCGGGAGGGACTGGCGCCGGCCGCCCGGGGAACCTATGCTGCGGCCCTGATCAGGCCGCGGCGCGCCCCTGCGCGGTCACGTGCCCGACGAGCTCCGCGAGGAACCGGTCCGGCTCCTCGAGCAGCGGCGAGTGGCCGGATGCCTCGAACACCGCCTCGCGGTACCTTCCGCCGCGCTCGGCGTAGCGATCGAGGACCGCGCGCGTCTGCGCGATCATCGGCTGCGGCGGCGCGACCTCGGCGCCCGGCCAGCCCGGGATCACGCCGAGCGCGCCGAGCTGGTTGAGGTCGAACAACGACGTGTCGGACACGATCACGTCGTTCGCGCCTCGGATCCACAGGATCGGCGGCTTGGACGGGAGGTCGACGATGCCGCTCACGTCGAAGTGGACGGGCGCCATGGTGTTGAGCACGCCGCGGTCGCCCGGCGCGAAGCCGGGCCAGTTCTCCGACGGCCGCGAGTCGCCCGGGTAGTTGCCCTCGCCGATCGCGGTGGTCAGCATCGACTCGACCCAGCGGTCGTCGTGCTCCGAGGTGAAGCCCGGGTTGACGTACGTGCCGAGGTAGACCGAGCGCGGCGACGCCGGCGCGTCGGCGGTCCGATCGCCGTCCTGCAGGCGGGCGACGAAGTCGGGGTTCGCTCCCCCGCCGCCCGAGCCCGCGGCATCCGTCGTGAGCAGCGCGCCCGAGGCATCCGTCGCCCCGAAGCCGTAGGGCGAGACGGGGTTCACGAGCGTGACGGATGCCACGGACGGCTCGTGCTCGATGAGCGCCTGGAGCACGACCCCGCCGCCCATGCTCCAGCCGACGAGGTGCACGTCGGCGAGGCCGAGTCCGGCGATCACGGAGGCGAGGTCCTCGGCGAAGTCGCCGAGGCCGCGCGTCGCGTCGACGGGCAGGGTCTCGCTGCCGCCGAAGCCCCGGAGGTCGAGGGCGAGCGCGCGCACGTCGGCGGGCAGGGCGAGCATCGTCGGCTGCCAGAACAGCGACGACGAGACGTTGCCGTGCACGAAGAGCACGGTGTGCGCGACGCCCGTCGCGGGATCCGCGGGGCGTTCGAGCACCTGAGCGGTGTACCGCGGCGTGGTCACCGAGTGCGCGGTGATGCCGGGGAGGATCGTCTCGGTCATGCGAGCACCTGCACCGAGCTCGTGTCGAGGGCGGGCTCGGTCTTCGCCACGACCTCGTCGACGGTGACGCCGGGCGCGACCTCGACGAGCTTCAGCCCGTCGGGCGTGACGTCGATGACCGCGAGGTCGGTGATGATCCGGTCGACGACGCCCCTGCCCGTGAGCGGCAGCGAGCACGAGTCGACGATCTTCGGCGAGCCGTCCTTCGCGACGTGCTCCATGAGCACGATGCGCTTCCGAGCGCCGTGCACGAGGTCCATCGCACCGCCGGGGCCCTTGACCATCTTGCCGGGGATCATCCAGTTGGCCAGGTCGCCGTCCTTCGACACCTGCATGGCGCCGAGGATCGCCGCGTCGACCTTGCCGCCGCGGATCATGCCGAAGCTCGTCGCCGAGTCGAAGTACGCCGCGCCCGGCAGCACCGTCACCGTCTCCTTGCCGGCGTTGATGAGGTCGGGATCGACCTGGTCCTCGGTCGGGTACGGACCGACGCCGAGGATGCCGTTCTCCGACTGCAGCACGACGGTGACCCCGTCGGGCACGTAGTTCGGCACGAGCGTCGGCAGGCCGATGCCGAGGTTCACGTAGGAGCCGTCGGCGAGTTCCTTCGCCGCGCGTTCGGCCATCTCGAGTCTGGTGAGCGCCATGGTCAGTTCCCCTCCGTCGTCTCGCCGGCCTGGCGGACGGTGCGTCGTTCGATCCGCTTCTCCACGTCGCGCCCGACCTCGACGACGCGGTCGACGAAGATGCCGGGCAGGTGCACGGCGTCCGGGTCGATCTCGCCGGGTTCGACGAGTTCCTCGACCTCGGCGATGCAGATGCGTCCGGCCATCGCGGCGAGCGGCGAGAAGTTGCGCGCCGACTTGTCGAACACGAGGTTGCCGTGCCGGTCGCCCCGCAGCGCGTGCACGAGCGCGAAGTCGGTCGTGATGGCCTCCTCGAGCACGAACTCGTGCTCCTCGCCGCGCACCGTGAAGGTCTGCACCGGCTTCGGCTTCGACGCGACCGCGATCGACCCGTCGGCGGCGTACTTCTGGGGCAGACCGCCCTCGGCGACCTGCGTCCCGACGCCGGTCTGCGTGAAGAAGCCGGCGATGCCCGCGCCGCCGGCGCGGAGCTTCTCGGCGAGCGTGCCCTGGGGGGTCAGCTCGAGCTCGAGCTCGCCCGAGAGGTACTGCCGCTCGAACTCCTTGTTCTCGCCCACGTACGACGAGGTCATCTTCCGGATGAGGCCCGCCCCGAGCAGCACGCCCAGGCCCCAGTCGTCGACGCCGCAGTTGTTCGAGACGACCGAGAGATCGCCGACGCGGCGCTCCAGGAGGGCGTCGATGAGCACCATGGGGATGCCGCAGAGCCCGAAGCCGCCGACGGCGAGCGACGCGCCGTCAGGGATGTCGGCGACGGCCTCGGCGGCCGATCCGACGGTCTTGTCCAATGTCATCGTGTGACCTCCTTGTCAGCGACGGTTCGCGTCAGCGATGCCCGACGGATGCCGCGGCGTCCGCCTCGGCGAGCCGCGGCGCGAGCACCGCGGCGACCTGCGCGGCCCCCGCATCCGTCATGACGATCGTGTAGTGGTTGAGCCCCGCGACCTCGGTGACGCGGAGCGCCGGCATCCGTTCTGCGAACGCCGCCACCCGCTCGCGAGGGTACAGGGCTTCGGGCTGGTCGAGGAGTCCGCGCTCGGCGCGGAGGAAGTCGACCGGTGCGGGAAGCGCGAGGAGGTCCTCGACGTAGCCGTCGCTGCCGTCGAGCTCGAGTACGTTCTGGCCGACCGCCTCGGCGACCGACGACGAGCGCAGCTCGGGCTCGGTGCCGACGAGGTCGTAGGCGACGTAGTCGGCGACCCGCTCGTCCCAGGAGGGGCCGATCGCGGGGTGCGCCTTCCAGAAGTCGGCGTACGCGTCGCCGTCGGCGAAGCGCATCTCGAGCCGCGCGATCGCGGGACCGAGCACGGCCGCGGCCACCTCGTCTGGCGCCAGGCCCTCCGGGTGCGGGATCGGCATCCCGCCGTCGACGAGCACGACGCCCGCGACGCGGTCGGGATGCGCCGCCGCGAGGCGCACCGTCACGAACGCGCCCATCGAATGGCCCACGACGAACGCGCGGTCGATGCCGAGCGCGTCGAGGAGGCGCACCTGGTCGTCGGCGTGGTCGCGGAGCGACCACGGGCCCGGGAGGTCGGCCGAGCGGCCGCGACCCCGAAGGTCGGGCGCCACGATCCGGCGTCCCGGCAGCGCGTCGGCGACGTGGTGCCAGGCCCGGTGGCTCGCGGTGATGCCGTGGACGGCGAGGACCGGCGTGCCCGGGGCATCCGCTCGCCACTGGCCGCCGGCGAGGTCGCCGCCGCGGACCGGAGCCGAGCACGGCACCGGGGTCGTGAAGCGCGCGCCGGTCATCGGGCGCTCCATCCGCCGTCCATGGTGTAGCTCGCGCCGGTCACCATGCGGGCGTCGTCGCTCGCCAGCCAGCGCACGAGGCTCGCGACCTCGGCGGGCTCGACGAGCCGCTTGATCGCGGACTCGGTGAGCATGACCTTCTCGACGACGTCGGACTCGGGGATGCCGTGCACGGTCGCCTGGTCGGCGATCTGCTTCTCCACGAGCGGCGTGCGCACGTAGCCCGGGTTCACGCAGTTCGACGTGACGCCGTGCGGGCCGCCCTCGAGCGCGGTGACCTTCGAGAGCCCCTCGAGGCCGTGCTTGGCCGCGACGTACGCCGACTTGAACGGCGAGGCGCGGAGCCCGTGCACGCTCGACAGGTTGATCACCCGGCCCCAGCCGCGCTCGTACATACCCGGCAGGGCGGCGCGGATGAGCAGGAACGGCGCCTCGAGCATGATCCGCAGGATCAGCGAGAAGCGCTCGGGCTCGAACTGCTCGATCGGTCGCACGTGCTGGATGCCGGCGTTGTTGACCAGGATGTCGGCCTCGAGCGTGAGGTCGGCGAGCGCGGCCGTGTCGCCGAGGTCGACCTGCCAGGCCTCGCCGCCGATGCGCTCGGCCGCCGCGGTCGCCGCCTCGCCGTTGAGGTCGGCGATCGTCACGTGCGCGCCCGCCGCCGCGAACGCCTCCGCGCACGCGAGGCCGATGCCGCTCGCTCCCCCGGTGACGATGGCGCGCCGTCCGGCCAGTGCCGTCGGTCCGGCGGATGCCGTCGATCCGGCGGATGCCGTCGATCCGGCCGATGCCGTCGATCCGGCCGATGCCGTCATGAGTCCTCCCCTTCGCTCCGGCCGTCGCCCCGTCCGAGGGCGCCGCCGATGAATCGCATCATCTCGTCGAGCACGTGCTCGGGCACCGCGGCGGTCCCCGACGCGGTCGGATCCGCATCGTCGCCGGCTCCTCCCTCGCCGTCGCCCCAGAGCACCCAGCGCATGCCGATCATCTCGCCGATGCCCATCAGCGCCCACGCGGCGACGGTCGGGTCGATGTCCGAGATCTCGCCGTCCTCCTGCGCCTGCTTCAGGCCGTCGATGTAGCCCTCGACGATGCGCGTGTAGTGCAGGCGCAGTGCGCCCGGCGAGACGAACTCGGCCTCGCGGATGACCCGGTAGAGCGCCGGGTGCTCGGCCGTGAAGCGGAAGAACGCGGCGAAGCCCTCGCGTTCGGCCTCGAGGCGAGTCCGCGCCCCGGCGGCGCCCTCGCTCATCGCCTGGCGCACGCGGTGGTTGAGGTCCTCGACGAGCTCGTCGAAGACGTCGAGCTTGGAGTCGAAGTACAGGTAGAACGTGCCCTGGCCGACTCCGGCCCGCTCGGTGATGCGCGAAACGGATGCCTCGGTGTAGCCGTGATCGGCGAAGACGTGCTCGGCGGCCTCGAGGAGCTTCCTGCGGGTCTGCTCGCCGCGGGCGGTGCGGGGGGCGGCGCTCATGCGCGGGCCCCGTCCGACTCGGCGCGGGCGCCGGCCTCCGCCTCGCGCAGCCGCGCGGCCCGTTCCGCGAGCACGCGCCGGAGCGTCTTCGCCGCCGTGGAGCGCGGGATCTCGTCGATGAAGCGGATGTCGCGCGGGACCTTGTAGCCCGCGAGCGAGGATCGTGCGAACTCCGCGAGCTCGGCGGCATCCGTGATCGCACCCGGCCGGAGGACCACCCAGGCCGAGCCGGCCTCGCCCCACCGGTCGTCGGGCACGCCTACCACCGCGACGTCGGCGACCGCGGGATGCGCGATGAGCACCGACTCGACCTCGGCGGGCGAGACGCCTTCGCCGCCCGAGATGTAGACGTCGGTCAGGCGGTCGACGATCGTGAAGTAGCCGTCGGCGTCGCGGCGCACGAGGTCGCCCGTGTGCAGGCGCCCGTCGCGGAGCGCGGTCGCGGTGGCATCCGGGTCCCGGAAGTAGCCCGCGAAGACGCCCGGCCCGGAGACCAGCAGCTCGCCCTCCGCGGCGCCCTCGAGCAGTTCGCCCGTCGCCGGATCGGCGACGGCGACGTCGACGTGGGCGTACGGCAGGCCGGCCGAGCCGACGCGCTCGCGCGCCTCGCGGTCCGGCAGGCAGAGCACGTTCGGCGATGCCTCGGTGAGCCCGTAGCCCTGCGTGAGCGCCACGCCGCGCGCGTGCCAGGTTCGCAGCAGCGCCGGCGGCATGGGGGCGCCGCCCACGACCGCGTGGCCCAGGCTCGAGAGGTCGGTGTGCGCGAAGTCGGGGTGCTGGGCGAGGAACAGGTAGTTCGCCGGGACGCCCATCATGGTCGTGATGCCGCGCTCGGCGACGAGCCGCAGCACGCGGCCCGGGTCGAACGTGCGCTCGAGGACCACCGTGGCACCGGACCACCACGCGAGCAGCGGCTGGATGTTCCACCCGCCGACGTGGAACTGCGGCATCACGGCGAGCACCACGTCGTGCTCGGCGATCGCGATGGTCTTCGACAGCGACAGGTTCGTCCAGAAGCAGTTGGCGTGGGTGAGCATCGCGCCCTTGGGCCGCGAGGTCGTGCCCGACGTGAACACGATGAGGAGCACGTCGTCGTCGCGGACCTCGGTGCGCGTCTCGGGGGCCTCGCTGCGCGCCCCCGGGTGCGGCACGCGCTGCTCGACCCCGTGCGCGCCCAGCGCGGCGACCGGGATGCGGCGGGCGAGCCGGCCGAGCGTGGCGCGGGACAGCGTCTGGAACTCGTCCTCCACGAGGAGGAGCACCGGATCGGCGATCTCGAGCTGCTCGGAGAGCTCGCGGGGCGACAGCCGCCACGACAACGGAACGAGCACCAGGCCCGCCTTGGCGCACGCGAAGAACAGCACGACGTGGTCGGCGCTGTTGCCGGTGATCGTCGCGATCCGGTCGCCGATCGCATAGCCCACCGCCCGGAACGCGGCGGCGAGCCGCTCGGCGCGCTCGTCGAGCTCGCGGTAGGTCAGCGCCACCCCGCGGTCGTCGACCGCGACGGCGTCGGGGCCGGTGCGTGCGCGGTCCGAGGTCCAGCGCCCCAGCGTGCAGGGCCCGTCAGGCATCGACGGCCTCCTCCGGTTCGATGGACCGGTCCTGCCGGCGACCCGTGGCGATGCGCGCCGGCAGTCCGGCGATGCCCCCCGGGAGGAACAGCACCACGAGCACGAACAGGGTGCCCAGGATGAACAGCGGCTCGGACAGCGGAATCCGGAGGACGTCGGGCAGGGCGGCGATCGCGTCCGACCCGGCGAGCGCCGTCAGGCGCTGGTCGAGCAGTGTGTAGACGATACCGCCCACGATCGCGCCCCAGCGCGCGCCCGCACCGCCGAGCACGACGATCACGAGCAGCGTCAGCGTGAAGTCGGCCGTCGCGATGCGCGGCGCGGCCCCCGACTGCAGGAGGAGGTACCCCATGCCCGCCACGGAGGCCAGCACCGAGGCGGCGATGAAGACGAGGAGCTTGACGTCGTACGGCCGGATGCCGATGACGCGCACGCGGAGCTCGTTCTCGCGGATCGCCTCCGCGACGTGCCCCGCTCGGCTCCGCTCGACCCACAGCACGATCAGGTAGACGAGCACGAGGATGCCGAGCGCGACCCAGTAGAGGTTGCGCGTGTCGACCACGCCGACGAGCTCGGGCGGCACGTGCGCGGTGTCGAGCGCGAGTCCCTCGTCGCCGCCCGTCGCGCTGCCCGGGTTGCGGCGGATCAGCACCGACCCGGCCTGGGCGAAGGCGAGCGTCACCATCGCGAACGAGATGCCGGTCACCCGGAGCGCGAGCGCCCCCACGGTCGCGGCGAGCACGAAGCCGAGCACGAGCGTGACGGCGATCGCGACCGTGAAGACGAGCGCGCTCGGCCACTCGGCCGGCCCGAAGGCCTCGAGGGTCATGGCGAGCCCGTACGCACCGGCGGCGAAGAACAGCGCGTGGCCGAACGAGAGCAGGCCGGCGAGGCCGAACATCATCCGGTAGGTGAGGGCGAGCGCGG
This sequence comes from Agromyces sp. GXS1127, assembly GCF_050565425.1. Taxonomy (NCBI): domain Bacteria; kingdom Bacillati; phylum Actinomycetota; class Actinomycetes; order Micrococcales; family Microbacteriaceae; genus Agromyces; species Agromyces sp. GXS1127. The sequence continues at coordinate 357,780 of NZ_JBOCIG010000003.1, read as the reverse complement.
CGATGAGCAGCGCGAAGGCGAGCAGCTGCAGCGTGCCGGGCGTGTAGGTCGGGCCGGGGAGCACGCCCGGGATGTCGATCGCGAGGAGCGGCAGGACGGCGAGGGCGACGACGAGCAGGATGCCGCCGATCAGCAGGCGGAGCGACTTGGCGGTCATGCGGCCTTCCCCATGAGTCCACGCGGGCGGATGAGCAGCACGGCGGCGAGGAGCACGACGACCACGAGGTCGCCGGTGCCGCCGAGGTAGAAGTTGGCGAACTGCTGCAGCACGGCGACGAGCACCGAGGCGATCGCGGCGCCCGTGAGCGAGCCGAGCCCGCCGATGACCGTCACGATGAACGCGAAGATGAGCAGCACCGAGCCGAGGTGCGCCGAGACGTACCCGTAGTAGACGGAGGCGAGGACCCCGCCGAGCCCGGCGGCGGCGCCGCCGATCGCGAAGACGAGCGTGAACGAGCGGCGCACGTCGATGCCGAGCGCGGTCACCATGTGGCGGTTCTCGACGCCGGCGCGGATGATGAGGCCGTACCGGGTCTTCCGCAGGAAGAGCACGATCCCGCCGAGCACGAGCGCCGCGCACGCGATGAGCACGAACCGGTCGTTCGGGATCCGCGCGCCGAGGATCTCGGTGGTCTGCGTGAGCCACGCGGGCCGGTCGGTGTAGATGGGGTCGGTGCCCCAGATGCCCTCGAACAGCGCGACCGCGGCGAGCGAGATGCCGACCGTGACGAGCGCCTGCTCGATGTGGCGTTCGTAGAGCCGGCGGATGATGAGCACCTCCGTGAGGACCGCGACGGTCGCGCCGACGAGGATCCCGACGAGCGCGGAGATCGCGAGGCCCGTCCAGGTGCCGTCGGAGATCCGGCGCCCGGCCTCCCAGCCGAGGAACGCGGCGATCGTGAGGAACGCGCCGTGCGCGAAGTTGAGCACGCCCATCAGGCCGTAGATGAGCGAGAGTCCGCTCGCGACGAGGAAGTAGAGGGCGCCGAGGCCGAGGCCGGTGACGACCAGCAGGATCAGGGTGTCCATCAGGCGGCCTCCCGCTCGTCGTGCACGCCGAGGAAGCGCTGCACGCGGTCGTGGTCGTCGAGGAGCTCCTCGGCCGAGCCGGTGAAAACGACGCGGCCGCTGCTCAGCACGACGACGCGCTCGGCGAGCCGGCGGACGACGAGCAGGTTCTGCTCGACGAGGAGGATCGGCGCGGTGCGGGCGGCCTCGGCGAGCGCGTCGGCGACCTCGTCGACGATCCGGGGCGCGAGCCCCTTGGTCGGCTCGTCGACGAGCAGCAGCCGGTTCTCGTTCACGAGGGCCCGCGCGAGCGAGACCATCTGCTGCTGGCCGCCCGAGAGGGTGCCCGCGCGCTGCTCGCGCCGGGCCTCGAGGTCGGGGAAGAGGGATGCCACGAGCTCGCGCCTGGGCGCCCGGTCGCGCTCCGCGAGCCGCAGGTTCTCGGCCACGGTGAGCGACCCGAAGACCTCGCGGTCCTCGGGGACGTACGCGACCCCGCGCTGCACGATCCGGTGCGTCGGCATCCGGTCGATGCGCTCGCCCGCCAGGCGGATCTCGCCCGTGCGGTCGATGAGCCCGAGGACCGACTTGATGGTCGACGTCTTGCCGACGCCGTTCCGGCCGAGGAGCGCGGTCACGCCGGTCGCCGGGACGTCGAACGAGACGTCCTCGACGACCTGCTGGCCGCCGATGCGGCCGGTCACGTTGCGGACGCTCAGGATGGGCTCGCCGGCGACGGGCGCGCTCATGCGGCGGTCCCGAGGTAGGCGGACTGGACGGTGGGGTTCGCCATGACGGCCTCCGGGGAATCTGCGGCGAGGAGCTCGCCGTGGTGCATGACGGCGACCCGGTCGGCGAGGCCGAGGACGACGTCCATGTGGTGCTCGACCATGAGCACGGTCCGCCCGCCGCGATGGAGCCCGCGGATCACCTCGGTGAGCGCCGGGACGTCGGCCGAGCCGACGCCCGCCATGGGCTCGTCCAGGAGGATCACGCGGGGCTCCATCGCGATGAGCATCGCGATCTCGACCTTGCGCTTCTCGCCGTGCGAGAGCCCCGAGGCGCCGGCGTCCGCCCGATGGGCCATGCCGACCTCCTCGAGGGCCGCGAGGGAGCGCCGGGTCGCGGCATCCGTGCGCCTGGGGGTTCGGAACACGGATGCCGCGCGGCCCTCGCGGGCCTGGGCGGCCAGCCGCACGTTCTCGAGGACGTCGAGCGCCGGGAAGAGGCTCGACGTCTGGAACGTGCGACCGAGGCCGGCCGCAGCGCGACGGTGCACGGGCTGTGCCGTCACGTCGGCGCCCGCGAGGCGGACGACGCCATCGGTCGGGCGGAGGACGCCGGAGACGACGTTGAAGAGCGTCGTCTTGCCGGCGCCGTTCGGGCCGATGACGCCGAGCATCTCGCCCTCGGGCACCGCGAGCGACACGTCCTTCAGGAGGTGCGCGCCGCCGATGCGCAGGGTGACGTGCTCGAGTTCGAGCGCCGCGTGGTCGGTCATGGTCGCGTGCTTTCCGTTGCTGGTCGGTTCGGGTCGGACGGCGGCGCTCAGCCGGCGACCGGCGGGGCGACGGTCTCCGCGTCGACGGTCTCGATGAGCTCGGGAGCCCAGCCGTCGGCGCCCTCGACGAGCTTGACCTGGTACATCGGCTGGATGAGCGCGTGGTCCTCCTCGCGGACGGTGACCTCGCCCTTCACCGACTCGAAGGTCCAGCCCTCGAGCGCGTCGATCATGGCGTCGACGTCGTCGCCGCCCTCGCGGACCGCCTGCACGATCATCTGCGCGGCCACGAAGCCGTCGACCGAGAACAGGTCGGGCACGGCGCCGGCCTCGTCGAGTGCGGAGATCATCTCGTCCTCGATCTCGGTGCCCGCGGCGCCGCCGAAGTAGTGGTTGAGGAATGAGATGTCGGCCGAGGCGTCGCCGTAGGCCTGGTAGGTGGCGACATCGCCGAGGCCGGTGACCACGGGGGCGGCGTCGAAGACACCCTGCTGCTGCAGCGCGGTCCACATCGCACCCGAGGAAGCGCCCGCCCAGGCGACGAAGATCAGGTCGGGCTGCGCGTCGAGCAGCTGCTGCGCGAACGGGGTGAACTCGGTCGCGTCCTCGGCGACGAGCACGCCCTGCACCTCGGCGCCCTGGCCGCCGAGCACGGCCTCGACGCCGGCGAGGTTGCCCTGGCCGAACGCGGTGTCCTGGGCGAAGACGACGACCTTCTTGCCGTCGGGGTCGCCGATGAAGGTTCCGGCGGTCGCGACGTCCTGGTAGGTCTGGCGGCCCGAGCGGAAGGTGTAGTCGTTGACGCCGGTGATCGCGTCGGCCGCGGCGGGACCGGAGATGTAGAGGATCTCGTTCTGCTCGGCCTGCTCGGCGAGCGAGGTCGCGATGCCCGAGACGACGGTGCCCGCGAGCACCTTCGTGCCCTGGCCGATGAGGTCCTTGGCCTTGGCCACCGCCGTGTCGGGGTTGCCCTGGTCGTCCTCCCAGGTGATCTCGAGCTCGCGGCCGTCGACCTCGCCGGTGCCGTCGGTCGCGTAGTCGAGGCCGGCCTCGAAGCCGGCGGTGTAGGCCTCGCCGTAAGCGGCGAGCGGCCCGGTCTGGGACGTGATCATGCCGACCGCGACGGGAGCGGCGTCCGCGCCGTCCGCGTCGCCTCCCCCGGAGGTGGTCGGTGCGCAGCCGGACAGGGTGATCGCCGCGGCGGCGACGAGCGCCGGCGCGAGGTACTTCGGTGTAACTCGCATGCTGTGAGCCTCTCTGAGTGACGACGGTGTCGGGGGCGAACCTGACAGGTGGTTCAGGTCTCAGGAACGTACACTAGAGTCGATCGCGCACGATGCGCAACCCGAAACGGTGCCCCACCCCGTGCACCGACCAGAGACGAAGGAGTCCCACCGTCATGAGCTTCCCCGACGTCGTCATCGTCGCCGGCGCACGCACGCCGTTCGGCCGCATCGCCGGCAACCTCGGCAGCCGGACCGCCGTCGAGCTCGGCACCGTCGCCATCCGCGGCGCCCTCGAGAAGGCGGGGGTCTCCCCCGACGACGTCGACGCCGTGATCATGGGCCAGGTCCTGCAGGCCGGGGCCGGTCAGAACCCCGCCAAGCAGTCCGCCGTCGCCGCGGGCATCCCCTGGCGCGTGCCCGCGATCACGCTCAACAAGGTGTGCCTCTCGGGTCTCGTCGCCGTGACGGATGCCGCGCGGCTGATCCGGCTCGGCGAGGCCGAGGTCGTCGTCGCCGGCGGCCAGGAGTCGATGACCAACGCGCCGCACGTGCTGCCCGGAAGCCGGACGGGGCACCTCTACGGCAGCATCGAGCTGCTCGACGTCACCGCGCACGACGGGCTCACCGACGCGTTCGACCACGAGTCGATGGGCGCCTCGACCGAGCGCTTCAACGAGCGGTACGGCCTCGGCCGCGCCGAGCAGGACGAGATCGCCGCGGCGTCGCACGTCCGCGCCGGCCGGGCGCAGGCCGAGGGGCTCTTCGACGACGAGATCGTGCCGGTCGAGATCCCCCAGCGCAAGGGCGACCCCGTCGTCGTCTCGACCGACGAGGGCGTCCGTCCCGACTCCACACCCGAGACGCTCGGCCGGCTCCGCCCCGCGTTCGTCGAGGGCGGCGCCATCACCGCGGGCAACTCCTCGCCCATCTCCGACGGCGCCGCGGCGGTCGTCGTCGCGAGCCGGGGATGGGCCGAGGAGCGCGGCCTGCCGTGGCTCGCGCTCGTCGGGGCATCCGGTCAGGTCGCGGGGCCCGACAACTCGCTGCACTCGCAGCCCTCCAACGCCATCGCCGCGGCGCTCGATCGCGCCGGCTGGCAGGCGGGCGACCTCGACGTCGTCGAGATCAACGAGGCGTTCGCGGCGGTGTCCCTGCAGTCCATGAAGGACCTCTCGCTCGACGCCGAGAAGGTCAACATCCACGGCGGCGCGATCGCGCTCGGCCACCCGATCGGCGCCTCCGGCGCCCGCCTCGCGCTGCACGCCGCGCGCGAGCTCGCGCAGCGCGGCGGCGGCAGGGCCGCGGTCGCCCTCTGCGGCGGCGGCGGCCAGGGCGAGGCGCTGCTGCTCTCGCGCTGAGACGCGACCGGCGTCGACGGGCCCGTGCTGTGGTGGAATGGCCCCACGGCACGGGCCTCGTCCGTCTTCGGGGCGCCGGGTGAGGAGGCGCCGATGAGCGAGACGACGACGGATGCCGCGGGCGGCCCCGCGCACGCACCGGCACGCCTCGACCACCGGCTGCGCCGGATGACGGGCCGCGACCCCGACGAGCCCCACCGCAGCGCCACGCCGCTGGAGCTGTTCTTCGACCTCGTCTTCGTCGCCGCGTTCAGCGCGGCCGGGAGCCAGACCGCGCACCTGCTCGAGCTCGGCCACTTCGCCGCGGCCACCGCGGGCTTCGTGTTCGCGATCTTCGCGATCGCGTGGGCGTGGATCAACTTCACCTGGCTCGCCTCGGCGTACGACAACGACGACGTCTTCTTCCGCATCGCGACCATGGTCGTGATGATCGGCGTCATCGTCCTCGCGCTCGGCCTGCCGCAGGCGTTCCACTCCATCGACGAGGGCGGCGAGCTCGAGAACGGCGTGGTCGTGACCGGCTACGTGATCATGCGCGTCGCGGTCGTGGCGCTCTGGCTGCGCGCCGCCCGGCACGATCCGCCGCGACGGCGCACCGCGCTGACCTACGCGGTGCTCGTCTCGACCGCCCAGGTGGGCTGGATCCTGCTGCTGCTCGCCAACCCGCCGCTCGCGACGACCTTCGTGGCCTGGGGCGCGCTCGTCGCGTTCGAGATGGCGGGCCCGATGATCGCCGAACGCGTCGGAAACCCCACCCCGTGGCATCCGCACCACGTCGCCGAGCGGTACGGCCTGCTCGTCATCATCACGCTCGGCGAGATCGTGCTCGGCACCATCCTCGCGATCAGCGCCGTCGTCGAGGAGCAGGGCTGGGACGTCGAGGCCGTGCTCGTCACCGTCGGCGGCACGATGCTCGCGTTCGGCCTCTGGTGGGTCTACTTCATCATGCCGTCGGGGGCGGTGCTCGCGCGGCACCGCGAGCGCGGGTTCCGATGGGGTTACGGCCACCTCGTGATCTTCGGCTCCCTCGCCGCGACCGGGGCGGGCCTGCACGTCGCGGCCTACGTCATCGAGGGCGAGGCGCACATCGACGACACGATCGCGTTGCTCACGGTCGTGATCCCCGTCGCGGTGTTCTCGACGGCGCTGTTCACGATCTACACCGCGCTGCTCCAGGAGTTCGACCCGTTCCACATCCTGCTCTTCGTCGGCAGCCTGATCCCTCTCGTCGGTGCGGTCATGGCGGTCGCCGCCGGGGCGAGCATCGGCACGGGCATCGTGATCACCTCGCTCTCGCCGATCGTGGTCGTCGTCGGCTACGAGACGATCGGCCACCGGCACCAGGCCGCGGCGCTGTCCCGGGCGCTCGCCTGAGTTCCGCGCGGGGGGATCCGCCGTTCGGCGCGCCTCAGAGCACGCTGATGGGCTTGACGATGTCGGCGTAGATCAGCAGTGCGCTCATGCCGCCGAGGACGATCACCATCGCGAACGTGAGCGGCATGAGCTTGGCGAGGTCGACGGGACCGGGGTCGGGCCGGTTCCGCAGCTTCGCCCAGCCGCGTCGGATCGCCTCCCACAGCGCACCCGCGATGTGCCCGCCGTCGAGCGGCAGCAGCGGGATCAGGTTGAAGACGAAGAGCGCCACGTTGAGCGAGGCGAGGATGCCGACCAGGCCCGCGGCACGCGAGGCGACGGGCACCTCGTCGAGGCTGGTGATCTCGCCCGCGATGCGGCCGACGCCGACGACCGAGATCGGCCCATTGGGGTCGCGCTCCTCGGGGCCGAACGCCGCGTTCGCGACATCCACCAGGCGCTGCGGAAGGTTCACGATGATGCCGGCGACCGCCTGCACGTTCTCGCCGACCATCGGCAGCACGGCCGTGACGGGCTGGCGCACGGTCTCGGTCGCCGGCCCGATGCCGACGAAGCCGACCTCGTCGGTGAGGGGTTCGCCCGCGGCATCCGTCACCACCTGCCCCTGCTCATCGACCACGTAGCGCTCGGTGAGCAGCGGCGTCACGGCGAGCGTGACCTCCTCGCCGTCGCGAAGCACGACGACCGCGATCTCGTCGCCGGGGTGCTCGCGGATGATCGCGGTGGACTCGTTCCAGGTCTCGATGGGCTCGCCCTCGATCGCCACGATCGTGTCGCCCGGCTGGACGCCCGCCTCCGCTCCGGGCGCGGCGGGGTCGCCGGCCTCGCAGGTCTGGCGCTCGCTCGTCGCGGGCAGCGCGCACTCCGAGACGGATCCGATCGTGGTCGACGGCTGGGAGACGCCGAAGCCCATCAGCAGCACACCGAACAGCACGATCGCGAGCACGAGGTTCATGAACGGCCCGCCGAACATGACGATGATCCGCTTCCACACGGGAAGGCGGTAGAAGGCGCGGTGCTCGTCGCCGGGCGTGATGGACTCGGCGCTCGAGTCGCGCGCGTCCTGCACGAGCGAGCGGAAGAAGCCCGTGCTGTCCTCCTTGGCGTGGCCGTCCCTGCCTGGCGGGAACATGCCGATCATCGCGATGTAGCCGCCGAGCGGGATCGCCTTGACGCCGTACTCGGTCTCGCCCTTCCGCTTCGACCAGACCGTGGGCCCGAAGCCGATCATGTACTGCGTGACCTTGACGCCGAACAGCTTCGCGGGCACGAGGTGCCCGATCTCGTGCAGGCCGATCGAGACGGCGAGGCCGACGACGATGATGGCGACGCCGATCACGAACAGGAGCACGGATTCCACCCCGTCATCGTAGGGGCGATGCCTTGGTGCGCGCTGTCCGCCGACTGTGAGCGGATGCCGCGGGGCTGCGTCCGTCCGACGGCGCCCGTCCTACGGCGCCCGTCTCACGCCCGCGCGATGCGCAGGTCGGCCGCGCGCCGTGCGACCCGCTCGGCCTCCGCGAGCGACTCCACCGTGAGCGCGCCCGAGGGCGCCTCGTGCGCGTCGACGACCGCACGCACGGTGTCGACGATCTCGGTGAACCCGATGCGGCCGGCGTGGAACGCCGCGACCGCCTGCTCGTTCGCGGCGTTGAACACCGCGGGGTACTCGCCGCCGGCGCGGCCGACCTGCTTGGCGAGCTTGACCGCGGGGAACGCCGCCTCGTCGAGCGGTTCGAAGGTCCACTGCTGCGCGCTCGTCCAGTCGAGGGGCTTCCCGGCCGCGGCGACGCGATTCGGCCAGTCGAGGCCGAGCGAGATCGGCAGGCGCATGTCGGGCGGCGACGCCTGCGCGATCGTCGAACCGTCGACGAACTCGACCATCGAGTGCACGATCGACTGCGGGTGCACGACGACGTCGATCCGGTCGTAGTCGACGTCGAAGAGCAGGTGCGCCTCGATCACCTCGAGCCCCTTGTTCACGAGGGTCGCCGAGTTCGTCGTGACGACGAGTCCCATGTCCCACGTGGGGTGTGCAAGCGCGTCCGCCGGCGTGACGTCGGCGAGTTCCTCGCGTCGTCGACCCCGGAACGGACCGCCCGATGCGGTGAGCACCAGGCGGCGCACCTCGTCGTGCGTGCCGGACCGCATCGCCTGCGCGATCGCCGAGTGCTCGGAGTCGACCGGCACGATCTGCCCGGGCGAAGCGAGCCGGGTGACGAGGTCGCCGCCCACGATGAGCGACTCCTTGTTGGCCAGAGCGAGCGTCATGCCGCGCTCGAGCGTCGCGATCGTCGGGCCGAGCCCGACCGAACCGGTGATGCCGTTCAGCACCACGTCGGCGCCGACGCTCCGGACGAGCTGCACGGCCTCGTCGATGCCGACCGCCGTGGACTCGACCCCGAACTCCTCGGCCTGCCGCTCGAGCTCCGCACGGTTCGATCCGACCGCGAGGCCCACGACGTCGAACCGGCGCGGGTTGGCCCGGATGACGTCGAGCGCCTGCGTGCCGATGGAACCGGTGGACCCGAGGATGATGACGCTGCGCACACGGCCACTCTAGGCCGCGCGCTCAGCGCCGCGGCAGCAGTGCCACGGATGCCGCGACGCGGCCGGGCACGGCGACATCCCTGATCCGCACGGCCTCCCACCGCGACCCGAGCTCGGGGATGCTGCGCGTGACCCGCGCCTCGCCGTGGTCGTCGCCGGGCATGCTGACGGCGATCCGCGAGGGCTCGAGCACCTCGAGGTGTCCGAGGGCGCGCAGCAGCGCGGCCTTGCGCGCCCAGAGTTGTGCACGCACGAGTGCGCGCGCGGACGGATCGAGTTCGTCGAGCCGTTCGCGTTCCTCGGGGTGCAGGGCCGCGGCGTCCAGCGTCGGCGCGGGCTCCGCCGTGGCGGCCTCGACGCCGACGCCGAGTGGATGCCTGACGCCGACCGCGGCGACGACCACGCCGGCGTCGGTCGCGGCGTCGGCGTACCAGGGCGCGCCGGACGGGCTGGTGGGGTACCGAACGACCGGGCTGCCGTGGCGCACGCCGCAGACCGGGCACGCGTGGTCGAGCTCGACGTCGTCGGCCGGCACGCCGGCCGACGCCGCGAGGTGGGCCCGCAGCACCGTGTCGACCCCCGCGCCGCGCCGGACTCCGGGGGCGACCATGACGCGCACCCCGGTCCCGTCGAACTCGACGACGTCGGCGGATGCGATGTCCATGCGCCCATGATGGCGCACTCGCGGCCCCCGACCCGAGCCGCCGCAATATTCCGGGGCTCGCATACGGGCTGACGTAGCGTCGGAGAGTGAGTGAGATCGAGGCCGACGCCGTCCCCGCCCCGCGGTCGAAGCCCGGACCCGTGTACGGACTCGTCCGGGGCGTCCTGCGACCGCTCGTCCGCCTGATCTACCGGCCGACCATCACGGGCGCCGAGCACGTGCCGCGGACCGGACCGGTCATCCTCGCCTCGAACCACCTCTCGTTCGTCGACAGCATCGTCATCCCGCTCGCCGCCCCGCGGCCGGTGCAGTTCCTCGCGAAGTCGCACTACTTCACCGGGACGGGCGTGAAGGGATGGCTCTCCCGCACGTTCTTCACCGCCATCGGGGCCGTGAGCGTCGAGCGGGGTGCGGGCGCGCAGGCGCAGGCCGCCCTCGACCAGGGCCGCCGGATCCTCGAGTCGGGCAGCGCCTTCGCGCTGTACCCGGAGGGCACCCGTTCGCTCGACGGCCGGCTCTACCGGGGCCGTACCGGCATCGCCTGGCTCGCCCTGACGACGGGCGCGGTCGTCGTCCCGGTCGGCCTCGTCGGCACCCAGGAGATCCAGCCGGTCGGGTCCTCGGTCCCCCGGATCCGCCCGGTCACCGTGCGCTTCGGCGAAGCGCTCGACCTGAGCCGCCACGGAGCGGCGACCTCCGGCCGCGCCCGGCGGGCCGCGACCGACGAGATCATGGCGGCGATCCACGCACTCACGGGGCAGGAGCTCGCGAACGAGTACAACGAAGCACCCCCGCAGGGCACCCTCGCGAAGATCGCCGATCGCGTCGCGCCGCGCGAACGGGTCTGACGCGACGCTCCGGCGGCGGCACGGCACGTCACGGAACGGCGCGCCGGGTCCACGTCGTTCCCAGCCGTGCGTCGGCGGGCCCCGGTATCGTCGGGTCGATGAGGACGACCTCCCCGGCGTGGATCGCCGCACTGGCGGCATCCGCGGCGCTGCTGCTGGCCGGCTGCGTGCCGACCCCCGGCATCGAGCGCGACCCCACCTCCGCCGACCGGCGGATCCCCTCGACGGAGCGCTTCGATCCCGGCTTCATCGTGAGCGACGAGGCGTTCTACGACTCCGCCGCGATGACCGTGCGCGACATCCAGATCTTCCTCGAGGCACGCGAGTGCCGCCCGGCCGACGGCGTGCCGTGCCTGGCCGACTACACCGAGGACGTCGAGCCGGTGCCCGCCGCCGGCCCGCGGCACTGCACGGCCCTGCGCGGCGGCGAGTCCCTCGCCGCCAGCCGGATCATCAGCGACGTGGCCGCGGCCTGCGGCGTGAGCCCGAGGGCGCTCCTGGTGCTCCTGCAGAAGGAGCAGTCGCTCCTCACGCGTCCGACCGCGCGCGGCTACGAGCGCGCCACCGGGTACGGCTGCCCCGACACCGCCGACTGCGACGCGCGCTACTTCGGCTTCGTCAACCAGGTGTACCGCGCGGCGTGGCAGTTCCGGCAGTACACGGCCGAGCCCGAGCGGACGTTCATGGTCGGGACGGTCGAGGTCGGCTTCCACCCGGATGCCGCCTGTGGCGCGTCGACGGTCCGCATCCGGAACCAGGCGACCGCGAACCTCTACAACTACACGCCGTACCAACCCAACGAGAGCGTGCTCGCCGACCCCTCGGGCGGTGATGACTGCTCCGCCTACGGCAACCTCAACTTCTGGCGCATCTGGCATCGCTGGTTCGGCGATCCGCAGGAGGAGCGCCTGCCCGCGTACTTCCCGCCGTGCTCGCGACTGGTCGGGGGCTACCCCTGCCCGGCGCCGGCGCCGCCCGGATCGGCGCTCGCCCCGGCGCAGGGGCTGCCCTGACCGGCTGACGACCCGGCGTGCCCGGGCGGGGTCGCCGGGCGTCCGGTCCTCCGCTCGACGGGTGGGGTCACGCGCCCCGGACGATCGTGGCCGGTTCGTGCCGGACCGGGAACGCGACCGACGCCGCGATGAAGCACTTCTCGGATGCCTCGTGGTGCAGCGATGCGGCGAGCTCGCGCATCGACGGCTCGGCCACCGTGACGCGCGGCCGCAGCACGGCCTCGACGAGCCGTCCGCCGCCGCGGCCGTCCTCGCGCATGGTCGCGGTCGCGGCATCCTCGTAGCCGACCACGACCACGCCGTGGTTCACGGCCACGTGGAGGTAGGAGAGCATGTGGCATTCGCTGAGGGCCGCCAGCACGAGCTCCTCGGGGTTCCATCGCTCGCGATCGCCGTGGAAGGTGCGATCGCTCGAGCCGGCGATCTCGTGCAGCTTGCCGGCCGCGCGGACCGCGTGCTGCCGTCCGTACGAACGGTACGAGGTCGTGCCCTCGCCGCGGTCGCCCTGCCACTCGAGCTCGATCGCGTAGTGGTGCTCGCCGAGCATGTGGTCTCCCCTTCCCGTGACGGGCGGCGCCGGTGCCGCGTTGCCGCGCCGGCTCATCGCGCCGGATGCGCGCGGTACCGCTTCGTCGATCCTGCACCCACCCGCCGACGCCCGACGCGGGCCCGGGGATAAGCTGGTCCGATCATGACTGACACCTGGATCCCCGTCGAATCCGTGCCCGCCGAGGCGGCCGAGCAGGCCGTCGTGCCGCAGGAGCGACGGATCGTCACCGCCATCCCCGGTCCCCGTTCGCAGGCGCTCCAGGCGCGACGGACCGCCGTCGTGTCGGCGGGCGTCTCGAGCGTCCTGCCCGTCTACATCGAGCGCGCGCACGGCGCCGTCCTCGAGGACGTCGACGGCAACCGGTTCCTCGACTTCGGTGCCGGCATCGGCGTGACGACGGCCGGCCACACCCCCGCGCGCGTCGTCGACGCCGCCGTCGCGCAGTCGCGCGACGTGCTGCACACGCTCTTCACGATCACGCCGTACGAGGAGTACGTGCGGGTCGCCGAGCTCCTCGCCGAGTACAGCCCCGGCGACTTCCCGAAGAAGACCGTGCTGGTCAACTCCGGCGCCGAGGCGGTCGAGAACGGCGTGAAGATCGCCCGCAAGCACACGGGGCGCCGTGCGGTCGCGGTGCTCGACCACGCCTACCACGGGCGCACGAACCTCACCATGGCGATGAACTTCAAGGCGATGCCGTACGCGTCGGGCTTCGGCCCGCTCGCGGGCGACGTCTACCACGCGCCGAGCTCCTATCCCTTCCGCGACGGCCTCACCGGCGCCGAGGCGGCGGCCCGCACGATCGGCTACCTCGACAAGGTCGTCGGCGCCTCCGACCTCGCGTGCCTCGTGGTCGAGCCGATCCAGGGCGAGGGCGGCTTCATGGTCTATGCCGACGGCTACCTCCCCGCACTGCAGGAGTGGTGCACCGCCAACGGCGTCGTCATGATCGCCGACGAGATCCAGTCCGGGATGGCGCGCACCGGCGCCTGGTACGCCTCCGAGCACTTCGGGTGGACGCCCGACCTCGTCCTGACGGCCAAGGGCATCGCGGCCGGCTTCCCGCTCGCCGCCGTCACCGGGCGTGCCGAGATCATGGACGCCGCACAGCCCGGCGGGCTCGGCGGCACGTTCGGCGGCAACCCCGTCGCGTGCGCGGCGGCGATCGCCGTCTTCGAGTCCGTCGAGGAGGAGGGACTGCTCGCCGAGGCCCGCCGAATCGAGACGACGTTGACCGCGGGGCTCGAGCGCCTCCGCGAGAAATACGACGTCATCGGCGACATCCGCGGGCGCGGCGCGATGATCGCGATCGAGCTCGTCGAACCCGGCACCGCCGGCACGACGAAGGCACCGAACGCGGCGGCGGTCTCCGCCATCGTCTCGTACGCCGCCCAGCAGGGCGTCCTGTTCCTCAGCGCCGGGACGTGGGGCAACGTGCTCCGCTTCCTGCCGAGCCTCCGGATGACCGACGAGCTGATCGCCGACGCGCTCGGCGTGCTCGACGACGCGTTCGCGACCCTCGCCTGACGCATGGGTGAGACCTTCGCGGCGTCCGCCGCCGCCCAGCTCGCCGTCGTCGAGCGCGGCGGATTCGTGGAGTCCCGGCACGTCGGCTCGGCCGTCGTGCTCGGGCCGGACGGCGAGGTGGTGCGCCGGATCGGCGACACGACCGCCCCCGTGCTCCCCCGCTCGAGCATGAAGCCGTTCCAGGCGCTCGCCGTCATGACCTCGGGCGTGACGCTCCGAGGCGAGGATGCCGCGATCGCCACGGCGAGCCACAGCGGCACGCCGCAGCACGTGGCGCTCGTGCGCGGGCTCCTCGCCCGGGCCGGCCTGCCCGCGTCGGCGCTCCGGTGCCCGGCGGAGTTCCCGACCGACCGTGCCTCGCGCGACGAGCTCGTCCGCACCGGGGCGCGCCCCGAGCCGATCACGATGAACTGCTCGGGCAAGCACGCGGCGATGCTGCTCGCCTGCCACGCGAACGGATGGTCGCTCGAGGACTACCTCGATCCGGAGCACCCCCTGCAGAAGCGCATCCTCGACGTGCTGGAGCGGCTGACGGGCGAGCGGCCCGTGGCGAGCGTCATCGACGGCTGCGGCGCGCCCGTGCACGCCGTCGGCCTGACCGCCCTCGCCCGCGGCATCCAGAAGATCGCCTCGTCGTCGGCCTCCTCGCCCTTCGCGCTCTTCCGCGAGGCGGCGGCGCTGACCGACGGGGTCCGCACCAACGGCTGGGCGATCGCCGGTCCCGGTCGACCGGACTCGGTCGCCATCGATCGGCTCGGCGTGTTCTCGAAGTTCGGTGCCGAGGGCGTGCAGGTGATGACCTCGCCCGACGGCACCACGGTCGCGCTGAAGATGCTCGACGGCTCGCCGCGCGCGTCGGCGATCGTGGCGGCGAGGCTGCTCGTCGGCGCGGGTGCCCTCGACGCCGGCGCGGTGGACGCCCTCGAGCCCGAACTCGGTCTCGAGGTGCTCGGTGGCGGGCGCGTCGTCGGACGCATCCGCGCCACGGTCTAGCTCCGGGACGGTACGGCGCCGACTGCGGGAGGCCGCGACCCCGACGGATCGCGGCCTCCCGGCGCGCGCCTCGGGTCAGCCCGCCTGCGCCGCGAGCCGTTTCGCTCGGGCGGCGCGCGAGACCTGCGCGATCACCACGATCGCGAGGGCCACGATGAACACCGCCGACGCGATCACGTTGGCCTCGGCCGGGATGCCGCGCGACGCCGAGATGTAGATGTACTTCGGGAACGTCGTCACCGAACCGGAGTTGAAGTTCGTGATGATGAAGTCGTCGAAGCTCAGCGCGAACGAGAGCAGCGCGGCCGCCATGATGCCGGGGGTCAGCAACGGGAACGTGATGCGCCAGAACACCTCGCGCGGCGACCCGTAGAGATCGCGGCCCGCCTCCTCCAGGGCCGGGTCGAGACTCGACACGCGGGCCTTGACGGTGACCACGACGAAGCTGATGCAGAACATCGTGTGCGCCAGGATGATCGTCAGCATGTCCTTCGGCACGCCGACGGCCAGGAACTGGGCCGCGAGGCCCGCACCGAGCACCACCTCGGGCGTCGCCATCGGCAGGAACAGCAGCAGGCTGATCGCCGAACGCGCCCGGAAGCGGTAGCGGACGAGCGCGATGGCGATCATGGTGCCGAGCGTGGTCGCGATCACCGTCGACACGAGGCCGATGACGATGCTGTTCGCGAACGCCTCGCAGACCGCTCCGCCCTCGACGTTGCACACGTTCAGCCACTTGTCGAAGGTGAACCCGCGCCAGGCGATGTTCGACTTCAGCGAGTCGTTGAAGGAGAACACGAACGTGTAGGCGATCGGGATCAGCAGGAAGATGAACGCCAGCGTGACGTAGACGGGCAGCAGCCAGTCGCCGAGCCCGATCCGACGTCCACGCGGTCGCTGCGGTGCGCGCCGGTCCTCGAGCTCCTCGCTCTCGGCGAGGCCGCCGAGGACGGCTGCGGCCTGGACTTCCCCGCTCACAGCAGGTCCTCCGTTCCGGATCGCTTCACGTACACGCCGACGAGCACCAGGATCGCCGCCATCAGGATGATCGAGAGCGCCGCGGCCGCCGGGTAGTTCAGGAGCACGAGGAAGTTCGCCTCGATCACGTTGCCCATCATCTGGGTGTCCGGCCCGCCGAGGAAGTCGCGGCTGGCGTTCACGTAGTCACCCGCTGCCGGGATGAACGTGAGCAGGGTGCCCGCGACGATGCCGGGCATCGACAGCGGGACGGTCACCTTCCGGAAGACCGTGAACGGGTTCGCGTACAGGTCGCTGCCCGCCTCGAGGTACCGGGTGTCCAGGCGCTCGAGCGTCGTGTAGAGCGGCAGCGTCATGAACGGGATGAAGTTGTACGTCAGGCCGAAGACCACCGCGAACGGGGTGCCCGCGAAGTAGGCGTCGGGCCCGAGCAGGCCGATCGCCTTGAGCGAGGTGATGATGAGCGACTCGTCCGACAGGATCTGCTTCCACGCGAGGGTGCGCAGCAGGAAGCTGATGAAGAACGGGGCGATCACGAGCACCAGCAGCAGGCTCTGCAGGAGCGGCCGGCGCCGCGCCTTGACGCCGATGAAGTACGCGATCGGGTAGCTGAACAGGAGCGCGAACACCGTCGCGAGCAGGGCGTAGCCGAACGAGCGCAGGATGTGCGGCCAGTAGTCCTGGATGACGGTGACGTAGTTCTGCCAGTTGAACGCGTAGTCGTACACGCCGATGTCGCCGAACTCGCTCGGCGCCTGCAGGGACGTGAGGATCAGCGAGATGAGGGGCGTCAGGAAGAACAGGACGAGGTAGAGGATGCCCGGCAGGAGGAGGAAGAGCGCGATGGGGCTCTTCCTCCGCGTCGCCTGGGGCTGCGCCTCCGCCGTCGCGAATGCTGCGAAGGCCATGGCTCAGCTGCCCTCGAGCTCCGTGATGAGCGCCTCCCGGCGCTGCACCGCGATGGACTGCGTGTCCGCGTCGGCCGGGAACCGCGAGGATTCGTCGGGCTCGTCGGACAGGCCGAAGCCGTGCTCGACGTCCCAGCTGAGCCACACCTCCGAACCCTCGTGCGCGACGGGGCCGAACGTCATGTTCTGGGCGAACACCGAGACCGTGCCGACGCCGGGCACCGCGACGATGTACTCGGTGCTCACGCCGGCGAAGGACACGTCGATGACGCGGCCGGGTCCGAGCAGCGTGCGACCCGCGACCTCCTCCGGCTGCTCCGGGTGGAGCGTGACCTTCTCCGGTCGCACGCCGACCGTGACGAGGCCCTGGTGCCGCTGCGCGCGCGCCGCGGGGACCGTGATGCGGTGACCGCCCGCGTCGACGGTGATCGCCGTTGCCGTGGTTCCGACGACATCGCCCGTGAAGAGGTTCGACTTGCCGAGGAAGTTGGCGACGAACGCCGTGCGGGGCAGCTCGTAGAGCTCCTCCGGCGCACCCATCTGCTCGATCGCGCCCTTGTTCATCACGGCGACCGTGTCGGCCATGGTCATGGCCTCCTCCTGGTCGTGCGTGACGTGGAGGAAGGTCAGGCCGACCTCCTCCTGGATC
This sequence comes from Agromyces sp. GXS1127, assembly GCF_050565425.1. Taxonomy (NCBI): domain Bacteria; kingdom Bacillati; phylum Actinomycetota; class Actinomycetes; order Micrococcales; family Microbacteriaceae; genus Agromyces; species Agromyces sp. GXS1127. Next base: position 340,633 of record NZ_JBOCIG010000003.1, on the reverse strand, counting down.
GTCTTCAGCTCGAGCTGCATCTGGCGACGCAGCTTCAGGTCGAGGGCGCCGAGCGGCTCGTCGAGCAGGAGCAGCGCGGGCCGGTTCACGATCGCACGCGCGAGCGCGACCCGCTGCTGCTGGCCGCCGGAGAGCTGCGCCGGACGACGCTGCGCGAGGTGGTCGAGCTCGACGAGCCGCAGCGCCTCGTGGGCACGGGTCTCCGCGTCGGCGATCCGACGGCGCTTCAGGCCGAAGGAGACGTTGTCGATGATCGACATGTGCGGGAACAGCGCGTAGCTCTGGAACACCGTGTTGACCGGGCGCTGGTGCGCCTTGGTGTCGGTGACGTCCGTGCCGCCGATGAGGATGCGACCGGCGGTCGGCTCCTCGAGGCCGGCGACCAGTCGCAGGGTCGTCGTCTTGCCGCAGCCCGACGGACCGAGCAAGGCGAAGAACGAGCCGGCCGGGATGGTGAGGTCGAGCTCCTCGATCGCGGTGAAGCCGGGGAATCGCTTCTGGATGCCGACCAGTTCGAGGTCGGCGCCGCTCTCGGCGAATTCGCGGATCGCCATCACGAACCCAGGAGGATCTGCTGGAACTGCGTCTGGTACTTCTGCTCCTCGGCACCGGAGAGCGCGCGGAAGATGTACGCGTTCGAGAGGGTCTCCTCGTCGGGGAAGATGAGCTGGTTCTCCGCGAGCTCGGGGTCGATCGCCATCGCGGCCTCCTGCGCGCCGACCACGGGCGTGATGTAGTTCACCCACGCGGCGACCTCGGCGGCGACCTCGGGCTCGTAGTAGTAGTTGATGAGCGTCTCGGCGTTCGCCTTGCGCGGCGAGCCGATCGGGATGAGGAAGTTGTCGTTCCACAGCGTGCCGCCCGCGGTGGGGATCGCGAACTGCCACTTGTCGCCGGCCTCCGCGTTCAGGACCGTGATGTCGCCCGACCAGCAGATGGCGGCCAGCGTGTCCTCGCTCTTCAGGTCCTCAAGGTACGAGTTGCCCTTGATGTTGCGGATCTGGCCGTTCGCGACCTGCTCGTCGAGGATCTCGATGGCCGCATCGAACTCGGCGTCGCCCCAGTCGGGGCTCGCGATGTCGACGCCGTTCTGGAGCATGATGAGGCCCATCGTGTCGCGCATCTCGGAGAGGACGCCCACGCGGCCCTTCAGCTCCGAGTTCCAGAGGTCCTCCACCGTCTCGAGCCCGCCGGGCACCTTCTCGGTGTTCCAGCAGATCCCGGCGAACCCGCCCTGCCACGGCAGCGAGTGCTTGCGACCCTCGTCGAAGCTCGGGTTCGCGAGCGCGGGGGCGAGGTTGGCGATGTTGGGGATGTTCCCGTGGTCGAGTTCCTGCGTGTACCCGAGACGGATCCAGCGCGAGACCATCCAGTCGGTGAGGCAGACCGTGTCGGCGCCGATGTCCTGCCCGAGCGCGAGCTGGTCCTTGACCTTGCCGTAGTACGTGTTGTTGTCGTCGACGGCGACCTCGTAGTTGACCTCGATCCCCGTCTCCTCGGTGAACCGGACGAGCGTGGGGTAGTTGCCGGCGTCGTCCTCGTCGATGTAGGCCGCCCAGTTCGCCCAGTTGAGGCTCTTGTCGGTGTCGGAGGTGTCGGCGGCCGCGGTGGGCTTCGCCTGCCCGCCACCGGTCGAACAGGCGGCGAGCGCGAACGCCGAGGCGCCCGCTCCGGCTCCGGCGAGCAGGCCGCGGCGGGTCAACTGAGCCTGTCGGGCCTGCGCCACGAGGGCGCGAACGATGGGGTCCTGGGGAAGGGGACGGCTGCTCACGAGGGTCTCCAATCGACGTGCATGCGCGTGCAGGGGTGCGAAGATACTGACACACTGCGTGGCGGAATTCAGCAGATGATGACCGAATCGTTAATTTCTGCGAACATCACGCACGGATTCAGTGCCGTTCCGGCCCGCGGACACTCGGAATCCGTCGTCTCATCGCTCCCATCGAGCTCGCTCCGCCACCCCGCCGGCGGGAATCCGCCAGCACTGGTCGCGATCGTCGTCGAGCAGCGGCGGGAGTCCGGCACCGCGAGCCAGGGCGCGGTACTCCCCCGTCCCGCCGTGGACGACGAGCTCCGCGCGGGAGCGCGCCGCGGCGGCCAGGCTCCAGTTCGCCGCCCACGCGTCGGCGTCGCCGATCACCACCGTCGGGGCGGCGTCCGCCCCGGCGTCGAGCGCCGACTGCGCGTCCCGCCAGGCATCCGGCCCATCGGCCAGCCGGATGACGGCGGCGCGCGGAGCGAGGCGCGCGATCGAGTCGGCATCGACGGCGGGCGACGCGGAGCACACGGCGACCACCCCGCGAGACCCGACGACGAGCTGGGGCGCCTCGCGACGCGCGCGGTCGTCGGCGACCGGATCGGCGTGGAGGAACTGGGCGCGGCGTCCGCGCCACTGCCCGGCTCCCGGCGGGGCGTCGGGGCGGTGGAGGCTGCCCTCGCCGCCGGCGTGGACGAGGTCGGCGCGGCTCGGATGGCGCAGCAGCACGACGGTCGTGGCGGCGTCGCGGAGACCCGGCGGGACGGCCGAGGTGCGGGCGGCGGAGACCACGACCGCCGGACCGCCGCCGCGTTGCCGGCGCATCACCTCCTCCAGTGCGGCGAACGCCGCCAGCCGGTGCTCGTCGGGCCAGCCGGCCAGGCGGGTGTCGAGGTCGTCGACGACGAGCAGCGCGAGGGATGGGACGACGCCGGCCCGCAGCTCGGCCAGCACGTCCCACATGCGGCTGCGCGGGCCGTCGAGGCGCAGCACGGCCCGCGCCCCGTCCCGTCGGCCCACCTGCGCGGCGACCGCCTCGAGCAGCGCCGACCGACCGGACCCCGGCGCGCCGAGCACGAGCAGCGGGCCGTCGACCGCCGGGTCCCACCGCACCGCGCTGCGACGCTGGTGCTCGGGCTCATCGACCGCGCCGAGTACGATCTCCGCGCCGCGCCCGGTCCTCCCCTCGTGCGACGTGTCGACGTCCGGCATCGACGCCCGCCCCGCAGCGGAGGTCGGCGTGGCGAGCACCGCACGCAGGTCCTCGAGGCCGATCCGAGCGGGCAGCGGGTCGAGCCACGTCCGGCGAGGCGGTGGGGCGCCCGCATGGCGCAGGGCGACCGCGTCGATGGTCGTCCGACTCGCGAGCGCGGACTGGAACTCCACGAGGCATCCGTCGCCGCGGTCGACGACGGCGCGCCCCGGTCGGTCGGGATCGAGGCCCGCCGCCAGCTCCGAGCCGATCACGGCCACGCTGTCGGAGCGGTCGAGCACCCGGAGGGACAGCCGGATGCCGCAGTTCGCGCTCACCTGCTCGCGGACCACCCCGTTGGGCCGCTGCGCGGCGAGCACGAGGTGGACGCCCAGCGAACGGCCACGCGCGGCCACGTCCGCGATGACCGCGCCGAGCTCGGCGAAGCGCTCGATCATGGCCTGGTACTCGTCGACGACGACGACGAGCCGCGGGAGCACGACGTCGTCCGGGAGCTCGCCGATGCCGCGCACCCCGACGCCGGCCAGCACGCGTTCACGGTGGCGGAGCTCCGCTCGGATGCTCGCCACCGCACGCTCGGCCTCGGCCTCGTCGAGGTCGGTCACGAGCCCGGCGACGTGCGGGAGGCGTCGCACGGGCTCGAACGCCGCCCCGCCCTTGAAGTCCACCAGGAGGAACGCCACGCGGTCCGGCGGACGACGGGCCGCGAGCGCGGCGATCCACGCCACGAGCAGCTCGCTCTTGCCGCTGCCGCTCGTCCCCGCGACGAGCGCGTGGGGACCGGCCACCAGGTCGATCTCGACCGGACCCCTGCCATCCGAGCCGACCGCGACGGCGAGGGTCGAGCGGTCGGACGGATCGAGCGGTCCGAGCGGCTCGTCGAGCAGGTCGGACAGCGCGATCGAGTCCGGCGGCCGCGCGTCGGCGCCGAGCCCGAGGCTCCTGGCGATGCGGGCGAGGCGCTCCGCCGCGACCCGGGCCTCCGCCGCCGAGACCAGCTCGGGCCGAACGGCGGCCGCCTCGCCGACCTGGCCCCGCACGGCCGCGACGCGCGGCGTGGCGACCTCGACGACCGTCCGGATCCCGGGCGGCAGTCCGATGCGGGTCTCCGCGACGGCGAAGAGGACCTCGGCGTCGCCGACGCCGGCGCGACCTCGGTCCGGCTGCGGTGCACGACGGGCGGGTCCGCCCGTACCGGTCGCGTCGACGACCCGGAGGACACCGGTCCCCGGCCCGCTCGCCCGATGCGGGAGCGCGTCGAGCCACTCCCACTCGTCGTCGCGCGGCCCGTCGATGCGCGAGCACGTCGGGTCCGACGCGTCGGCGTACTGCACGATCGCGGTGCGGGCCGCCCCGCGTGCGAGCGCCGGCGGGCCGACGAACCCGAGCCCATCGCCGACCGCGACGCGGACCGGCGCCCCCTCGAGCCGCGCGGCGGCCGTGCGGACCCCCTCGGCCTCGGCGTCGTCGCCGGGGTCGCCCTCGACCGCCACGCGGCTCGGCACGGTGCCGGTGCCGACGACGACGGATTCGGGCGGAACGGGCAGCCACGCCGGGACCGGCCCGCACACGACGACCGCCGCCGACGGGCTCGCGCGCCAGGCCGCGGCCCGCTCGATCGCGTGCCTGCGGTCGACCTCGGCGCGGAGCCGGGCGAGCTGCTGCTCCCGGTCGCGTCGCCCGTCGCGGCGGGCCCGGCGGGCCGTGCGTCGCGCATCGAGCACCGCCGCGACGGCGACGAGCGGTCCGAGCGCGGCGAACGCGAGCGAGAGGACCGAGCCGGTGAACGCCCAGATCGCGACGGCCCCGGCGACCGGGGCCGCCGAGGCGATCCACGGGAATGCCGGCCGCGGCGGCTCCGGGGGCGACGGGGGCAGGTGGAGGCGGGGCAGTCCCTGCAGGCTCGTCGCCGAGGCATCCGTCATACCCGAAGCCCAGCATCGGCGCCGGGCACCGCGCGCACGCCGGGTCCGGACTGTGCGCGCGTCGGTCCGCGCCGGGGGCGTGCAGGACGGGTCGCGCGACCCGCTGGCGACTGCCCCTCAGGCGACCGTGAAGGCCTGCTCCCCGATCTCGACACGGCTCCCCCGCGGCACGAGGATCCGTCGTCCGGGCTCGCACCGCACCCCGTGCTCGCCGGGGCGGCGCACGACGGTGCCGTTCGCGGAGAAGCGATCGGCGACCCAGAGGTCGCCCTCGTGCTCGCCGAACTCGAGGTGCGTCTTGGAAACCGAGAGCCCGCGGTCGACGATCTGCACGAGGTGGTCGAACGACTCGCCGGGTTCCGCGAGCGGGCGCCGGCCGACGAGCCCCGTGCCCTGCACGCTGACGACCTCGCCGGTCGTGAAGGTCAGGACGAAACGCGCGGAGGGCGCCGGCTCCCCGGCCGCCGGAGCCGAGGTCGACCCCGGCGCCGACGCCGGCTCGGCCGGCTCGTCCGGCTCGGACCCGGGCGGGACGACCGGTGCCGCATCGGTGATCGGCACGCTGAGCACCCCGGAGTCGGAGCGGTGGATGACGTAGGTGTCGCCCGGCCGCGGATCGAGCGGGCGGCGGGACTCGGGCGTCGCCGACGTCGAGCTTCCGCACTCGCCGCAGAACATCGCCCCCTCGGGCAACGTCGCACCGCAGATCCGGCAGTTCACGTCCCGGCTCCCTTCCGGGTGCCAGCGTACCCGCCGAGCGAGCCGAGCGAGATCCGCGCTCGCATGCGCTCCCGCCACGTCCTCGGCTCGTCCATCCGCCGTTGGAGCTCCTCGACCGCCGACCAGACGCGGTCGTCGTCGCCCTCGCCGGGCCCGTCGGGGCCGAACACGACGCGATCCACGACCGAGGCGAGCACCGCCGGTCCGAGCCCGCCCACCACCGCGGCCTGCTCCGCCCGGGTCGCGGTGGGCGTCATCGGATAGCGGTAGTCGGCGGCCCGGTCGGCGAACTCGGCCCAGCCGCCCTCGATCCGCTCGACGGGGGTCCCCGCACGGCGGCGCAGCCTCCGCCGGCGCGCCTTCGCCGCGAGGACGGCGAGGAAGGGGCTCGCGAGGAGCGCGAGTGCGGCGAGCACGATGCCGACGATGCGGAGCACGCCGAGCAGCGCGTCGAGCCAGGCGCTGCCCTCCTGCGGGTCCTCGGAGCCGGCGTCCGGCTCGGAGGCGAGGTCGTCGACCGGGGTCGGATCCTCCGGCGGCGGCAGCGCCGACTGCGGCCGCGAGACGACCGTCGGCTCGTCCGGTTGCCGCTCGGGGATCGGCCGGACCTCCGGGTTCGGGTCGACCTGGATCCAGGCCCCGTCGTCGGCCTGCACCTCGATCCACGCCTGCAGGTCCGCGCCGCGCAGGACCCGCGGCTCCGACGCGGCGACGTCGGCGTCCTCGCCCGAGGGCAGGTAGCCGACGACGACCCGCGCGGGGAAGCCGATCTGGCGTGCGAGGAGCGCCGCCGCCACGGCGTACTGCTCGCCGTCGCCCACCATCGGCTTCGCGGTCGCGAGCTCGGACAGCCGGTCGAGGGAGTGACCGGAGCGGCTCGGCCCCTCGTCCTCCTCGATGCCGTGGCTGACGTACCCCTCGCGCTGGAACCCCTGGATCACGCCCGCCAGCCGGACCCCGGGATCGTCCGAGGCGCGCGTCCACTGGTCCAGCAGGCGCAGCAGCGCGTCCGGCGGGTCGGGCGAATCCGGCAGGATGGCGCCGCCGGGCCGGAGCGCCGCGAGGTCGACCGGCTCGATCCACGCGACGGAGTCCGCCCGGTAGGCGTCGCCCTCGCGCAGGCCGGATCGCACTCCCGCGGTCCCGGTCACGTCGTTGTAGGAGAAGCCGTCGTCGAGCAGCCCCTTCCTCGGCCCGCCGAACTCGATGCGTTCGAGCCGTCCGATGCCCGGCACCCAGACGTCGTCGTACCCCGACACCTGCACGGAGAGGCCCACCGGTTCACCGGGCGTGCCGGACTGGTCGAGCCGGTAGGGCAGCCGCGTGAACTGACCGGATGCCGCGGAGCGATCGCCTCCCCCGACGGAGTAGACGACCCCGTCGTAGGTGTCGAGCACCGCCACCCGCAGCCCGCTGCCGGCGGGCAGGCCCGTGACGGTGAGCATCTCCCGATCCCTCGTGTCCGCGGCGAACGCGGCACGGAAGCCGGCCAGCGGGCTGTCGTGGTCGCTGGGCTCGAACGGAGGGCGCAGCTCCGCTCGCAGCACGTCGCGCGTGGCCGGCGGGACGGCGAGCGTCGCCGCCGTGGCGCCGACGAGCGCCACGGCCACGACGAGGGTCGCGCCGACGATGCGGCGGACGTCCCCGAGCGCCGACTCCACGGGGCGCTCGAGCACCGTGCGACGGCGCCCGGCGACGGCGACCCGCACGAGCCACGCCACCGCGGCGATGAGGAAGGCCACGCCGGCTTCGAACGCCACGTCGTCGTGGACCACGCCGAACACGATCCCCGCGACGAGCAGCACGGCGGGGGGCAGCAGTGCCGCCGACGGCAGGCGGGTGCGGAGGGCGATGGTCACCGACGCCGCGGTCGCGAGGAGGCCCAGCAGGAACGGCGGGACGAGGAGCGCCTGGTACGACCCCACCGGGACGGAGATCGTCACGAGCTGCTTCCACGACAGCGCCGTCCCCGCGACGAGCTCGAGGACGCCCTCCGCCGTCGGCAGCACGGTCTGGTACGCCGCGGTCGGCACCGCGACCGGCACGCCGAGCACCAGGTAGGCGACGGCGACGGCGGAGACCACCGCCCACGACGGCCAGCCGAGGATCGCGCCGGCCAGTCCGATCGACGCTCCGGCGAGGATCGACACGGCGGCGGCGACGAGGAACGCTCCGCTCTCGTAGACCGGCCACCACGGGATCATCGCCGTGGCCGAGACGATCATGAGCAGCACCGTGCTGATGACGGCCGAGACGAGGGCCGACCCGGCGAGCCGCCGCGTCGGGCGATGCCAGGCCGGGCGTCCGGCGCGGCGCTGCGTCGACGACACGCTCATGCGACCGACGCCGTCCTCGCGAGCAGGGCGGTCAGGTCGTCGAGGTAGCCGATGCCGTACACCGAGAGCCCGCCGACCGCGCGCGCGTCGGCCTCGCCCTCGGTCGCGCACCGGACGGCCACCGCCTCGATGCCGACCGGGAGTCGCGAGACGCCCTGCCGGAGGTCGGCGATGCCGCGTCGGCCGCCCGTGACGACGAAGGCGAGGGAGACGCCGGCGATCGACTCGGCCGCCGCCCGCGCCGTGTCGGCGAGCGTCGCCGCGCGGTCGTCGACCTCGACCACGCAGAGGGCGTCGAGGAGTCGGTCCCGCGACGCCGTCGGCAGTTCGCGCAGCGCGGGGAGGCCGCGCCGGGACGCCGACGACGGCCGCTGCCGGTCGTGACCGGAGACCACGAACGCGAGGCTCCGCGCGTCGCGGATGGCCCGCGCGCCGATCGACGCGGCGACGCTGACGGCGAGCTCGAAGTCGTCGTCGTCCTCGTAGGCGTCGGCGGCGAGGTCGAGCATGACCATCAGCCGGCTGCGACGGGTCTCCTCGAACTGGCGGACCATGAAGGTCCCGGTCTTGGCCGAGCTTCGCCAGTGGATGTACCTGCGGTCGTCGCCCGCCTGGTACTCGCGGAGCGCGTGGAAGGCGATGTCGCTCGACGTCAGGTCGCGCGTGGGCGATCCCTCGAGGTCGCGCAGGTATCCGGTGCTGAGCGCCGAGACCGCGATGGTCCGCGGGTGCACGTGCAGCATCCGCACATCGGACCACACGATCTCGCGGCGCATGAGCCCGACCGGGTCGGCGCGCACGGTGCGCGCCGGGCCCACCGGGACGATCCCGCGGCGCTCGGTGGGGATGGCGACGCGCTCGTCGAACGTGCCGCCGCGGGCGAGCGGGGGCACCATCCGGGAGATCACGCGGTGGCCGACGGGCAGCTCCAGCCGCGCACCGGCGAACCGCCGACGCCCCGGATTGCGGGCCACGAGGCGGGCCTCGGCCGACTCGCCCACCGCGACGCGCGGAACCGGCAGCGCGAGCTCGATCTGGCCCGCGCCGCGGCCGGCCAGCCAGGCGGAGGCGACGAGCAGGAGGAACAGCAGCCCCCAGCCGACGACGGCGAGTTCGAGCCATCCGTAGACGTAGGCGACGACCAGTGCCGCGACCGCCGCCGCGAGCACCCCCCAGCCGAGCGGCGTCACGACGCTGCGTGCCGCGCGGGTCCAGCGTTCGACCACGGATGCCGCGGTGCGGACGGCCACGACGACGCGCGCGATCGCCACCGCGAGCAGGCCCTGGCGGGCGGCCTCCTCGGGGATCCTCGACCGGGTCTCGAAGGTCACCCGACCTGCCTCGCTGACGGCGGCGGCGTCTCGATGAGCACCTGCGCGATCAGGTTCGACGCGGTCACGCCGTCGAACTCGGCCTCGGGGTCGAGGATCAGGCGGTGGGCGAGCACCGGTTCGGCGAGCGCCTTGACGTCGTCGGGCACCACGTAGTGCCTGCCGCGTCCGGCGGCGTGGGTCTTCGCGGCGCGGACGAGGGCGAGGGCGCCGCGCACGCTCACGCCGAGGCGCACCTCGGTCGCGCTGCGGGTCGCGTCGACGAGCCGCGACACGTAGTCGTTGATCGTGGGATCGACGTAGACGGTGCGGGCGGTCGCAGCCATCTCGACGATCTCGGAGGCGTCCAGACGCGCTTCGACGCGGTGATCGTGCGCACGCTGGTCGGTCCCCTCGAGGATCCGGATCGTCGACGCGTGATCGGGGTAGCCGATGGAGGTGCGCATGAGGAACCGGTCGAGCTGCGCCTCGGGGAGCCGGTACGTCCCGGCCTGCTCGACCGGGTTCTGGGTGGCGATCACCATGAAGGGCTGGTCGACGCGATGCGTCTGCCCGTCGACGGTCACCTGCCCCTCCTCCATCACCTCGAGGAGAGCGGACTGCGTCTTCGGGCTCGCCCGGTTGATCTCGTCGGCGAGGACGATGTTGGCGAAGACCGGCCCCGGGTGGAACTCGAACACCCCGGAGCGCTGGTCGTAGACGGAGACGCCCGTGATGTCGCCGGGCAGCAGGTCGGGCGTGAACTGGACGCGGTTGCTGGTGCCCGCGACCGACTGCGCCATGGCGCGCGCGAGCGAGGTCTTGCCCGTGCCGGGCACGTCCTCGAGGAGCAGGTGGCCCTCGCTGAGCAGCGCGGTGAAGGCCAGCCGGATCACCCGGTTCTTGCCGAGCAGGATCTCCTCGACCGCTCCGACCAGCCGGTCGAGGTTCGACGCGAACCGGTTCGCGTCCTCGGGAGTCATGGTCATCGGTGCTCCTCGGTGGACTTCATCGGGACTCGAACCTCGCGGTGACGCCCGCGACCTCAACATCCAACCAGACCCGGTCGCCGGGCTTCACGCCGTTGACCTGGCAGGAGGTCGCCGACTGGGCCTGCCGGCCCACGCGGTCGCCGTCCGCGCCGCAGCGGTACGCGGCCGGAAGTCCGGCGTTCGCGGGCGCGGCCGTCCAGCTCCAGGTTCCGGTGGCCTCGTCGTAGGCCCGGCCCGGCAGGGCGAACGTCAGCGTGGGCGACTCCTCGCCCGGGAACGTCTCCGACCATGGCCCGCACGTGCCCCACACCGAGCACGATCGGACCTGGAATCGGGCGGTCTCGCCGAACGGCCGGCTCAGCAGCTGACGCAGCCACCCCGAGCCCGAGAAGTCCTTCGGCGAACCGACGCGCGCGCCGTTCCCGTCGACGGCGACGATCTGGAAGCGCCGCGGGCTGCCGTCGACGTCGTCGATGTAGCGGTCCCACGTCTCGGCGTTCAGCCAGCCCATCTCGCTCGCCACCCCGGTCACCGCGCCCGGCGCCGGGCGGACGACGGTCGACGCCACCTCCGTCGCGACGCATCCGGCGCGGTTCCACCCCCACACGACGAAGCCGTACCGCGCGGCCTCGACGTTCGTGCCGGCGAACTCCACGCTCGCGGCGCCGGGGCCGACGCGCACCATCTCGGCGACGCTGCCCCCGACGACGGGCGCCACGACGTTCCCCGGCGCCGGGGTCGTCACCGAGCAGGCCTGCGCGCCGCCCGGGACGGCCGTCTCGCCCTCCACGAGTCGCTGGACGAAGTACCCGCCGATCGCGTCGCCGTTGCCGCCGAACGGCGACCAGGAGACGACGACCGTGCCGGCCGCGGCATCCGCGTCGACGGAGATCGACCCCGCGACCGGTGCGCCGAACGGCGTGCCGGTCGTGCTCGCCTCGGTCCACGCGGCGAGTGCGGGGAGCGCGCCGTTCCGCGCGCTGACGGTCGCCGTGACCGCGCTGCCGTTCGCGAGTTCCTGCGACTGCAGCGTGCAGAGCGATGCCGTGCAGACGCGGTCCGCGTCCACCTCCGTCGGGGACCCGGCGACCCACACCACGTAGGTGGAGACCGGGCTGCCGGACCCGGTCGGGACGGGCTGCCACTCGATGCGGAGTCGGCCGTCGAGCGGCGCCGCGCGCAACCCCGCCGGCGGCGGCGGGATCACGTCGGACCACACCGGCTCCGCCAGCTCGACCGGTTCGCCGAGGCCGATGCCGTTTCGAGCCTGGATGCGGACGACGACCGCCGAGCCCGGACCGTTGCCGAGCGTGGGGACGGTGCAGGTGGTGGCCTCGCACTCGGATGCCGCGAGCTCGCCGCCGCCGTCCGGATCGAGCAGGCTGATCCGGTACCCCTCGATGGGCGAGTTGTTCGCCGCGCCCGCGCCGAACGCGACATCCAGTTCGCCGTCGCGGAACGCCGTGAGCCGGGCGTCGGTGACCGGGTCCGGGCGGTCCTGGACGGAGATCGTGACGGTGCCCCAGGCGTAGCGGCTGGAGTCGTTCGTCGCGTCGGCGACCTGGTACTGCAGCGTCGTGTTGATCGGCTCGGCCCCGTCGGCGACCGTCACCGACAGGCGGGATCGGTCCGCGTCCGGAACGACGGTGACGCCCGCGGGCAGGTTGTCGGAGCCGAGGCCGCGCACGCGCAGGACCCGGAGCGGCGTGCCGGGGAACGGGTTGCCCGCGGCGTCGTTGTCGAGCACGTCGACGGAGGTCGTGACGCCGCGGGGCGCGACGGCGACGTCCGGCGCCGGACGGGCGATCGGCCGCGTCGAGGGCACGACCTGGAGTTCGATCCGGCCGGGCGTGCCCTCGACGCCGTCCGCCGCGACGCCGACGGTGACCCACGAGCGCGTGCCCTGCACGGTCGATTCCCCGGCCCGGACACGCAGCTCGGTCCCGTCGAGCACCACGGCGAAGCCGTCGGGCGGGTCGCCGATGACGCGGTACTCGAGGTCCTCCTCGCCGTCGGGCGAGCTCGTCAGCCGCACGAGGTCGATCGGCTGCTCCTCGCCGGGCTCGAAGTCGATCACGCCGCCGGTGAAGGTGGGCGGCTGCCCCTCTTCGGGTCGCACCTCGATCGGGATCACGATCGTGCCGGTGCGACCGTCCGGGTCGTCGGCGGACTCGCCGTCGGTCACCGTGAACGAGATCGACGCCGGCCCGAAGTAGCCCTCCTCGCTCCGGTACCGCAGGGTGTCCGCGTCGACCACGAGGTCGCCGTCGTCGGCATGCGACGCGCGCACGGTGGCTTCGTCGGTGAGCCGGACCGGGCGTCCGGACGCGGCCACGACGTAGTCCTCGAGGTCCAGCACGACCTCCTCGCCCGTCGTCACGACGACCGGCGGGGCGTCGCGCCGGAGCTGCGGGAGGGCGTCGTCGCGCCCCGGCACCCAGATGAAGGCGTAGGCGCGTAGGTCGGGGTCGTCGGGGTGCGCGACCGAGTAGGGCACGATGCGACGCTGGTCCTGCACCTCGATGCGGACCGTGCCTCCCGTGACGCGCGCGCCGTCGTCGTACCCGGGCTCGAGGGCGACGCCCGCCTCGGCGGCATCGGCGTCGGCGATGAAGACGTCCTCGAGCACGTCGACCTCGACCTCCTCGCGCTCCAGGACGTCCGTGAGGCTCAGGACCACGTCGGCCGCCTCGGGGCGGCTGAGCGGCGCCTCCGGGTCGGCCGTGATCCGGAGGTAGCTCGACGAGGTCGCCTGGCGTTCGTTCTCGATCGTGTAGATCACGCCGTACTCGCCGCGCCCGTCCGGCACGTCGACCATGACGACGTCGTCGGCGAACTCGACCGCGATGCCCTCGGTGTTCGGCTCGGCGCCGGTGAGGCGCAGTGCGGAGCCGTCGGGGTCGGTGTCGTTCTCGAGGACGCGGACCGCCACCGTCCGGCCGGGCCGGACGGTGATCTCGTCCTCGACGGCGACCGGATGCCGCGCCCCCTCGAGTCCCGGTGCGATGCCGACGCGGACGCTTCCCGAAGCGCGCGCGCCGAGAGCGTCGACGACGGTGTAGGCGAACGTGTCGGTGCCCGCCGAGTACTCCCCCGCGCGATACTCCAGCCAGTCCGCGCCCTGGTCGACGACGGTCCCCAGCTCGGGATTGGACTCCTGCCCGATGAGCTGCACCGAGTCGCCGTCGGGGTCGATGCCGCCGAGCGGGATCGGGATGCGGACGGTCCCGCCCGCGAGCACGCGCGCGGTGGCGGTGCGCGGCACGGGGGCCGTGTTGCTCTCCGGATCGGCCTCGCGGACCGTGATGCGCACCGACGCGGTGCCGAACTGGCCGTCCGGTCCCTCGACGCGGTAGACGGCCTCGTACTCGCCCGAGCGATCCGGCGCGTAGTACCGCAGGCGCTGGCCGGACGTGAAGAGCAGGCCCTCCTCGGGCCGCTCCACGAGGTCCGCGGCGAGGGTGAGGCGATCGCCGTCCGGGTGCTCGTCGTTGTCGAGCACGGGGATGTCGATGACGTCGCCCGTGCGGGCCGACGCCGTGTCGGCCACCGCCACCGGCGGCTGGAAGCGATCGGGGGCCGGGACCTCGACGAGCGTGACGGTTCCCTCCGCGTCGGCCAGGCCGTTGCTCACGCGGTAGCCGAAGGTGGTCGATCCGGTCGCGAGCGGCTGCGTGAGCGTGACGCGCAGGACCCGATGCTCGATCACCTCGATGCGAACGCCGCCGTCCGCGGGCTCCTCGCCGAGTCCGGTGATGATGAGGATGCCGCCCGTGGGATCGATGTCGGTCGCGAGGACGTCCACCTCCATCGGCTGGTCGAGCCGGAGGAAGGCTGTGTGGGGCACGGTGACCGGCGTCGTGTCGCGCTCCGGCGGCGCCGAGACCTCGACGCGGACGAGCCCCGTGGCGGTCTGCCCCTCGTCGGTCACCGTGTACTCGAGGTAGTGGGTGCGCACGTCGTCGGACCGGAAGCGGAAGGTCCCGGCGTCGAAGTCGGGCGTGATCACCGCCGCCGGCTTGGAGGGCACGGCGGTCAGCCGGGGCGTCCCCGTGCCGCCGCGCACGTTCCTCAGCGGTTCGAGCTCGATCTCCTCGCCCGCGGTGGCGAGGGCGACGAAGGACTCGGCGACGAGCTCGGCGTCGCCCGGCGGCCGCACTTCGACACGCATCGACCCGATCCCCTCGTCGCGGCCGTCGGAGACCACGAGCGACACGGCGCGCGTCGGGCCCTCCGCGCGCTCGTCGAACACCACCACCCCGTCCGCCGTGGACGACACGTCGTCGGGCTCCGCCACGTCGGCGCGGCGGAGGAACACCGGGTCGCCGTCGGGATCGACCCACTCGCCGAGCACGGCGGTGGTGACGCGCCCGCCCTCCTCGACGACGGCGCTCGTCTCGCGGACCTGGCGCGGCGCCTCGTTCTCCTCCGGCGGCCGGACCGTGATCGTCACGATCGCGCGGGCGCTGCCGCCGCGCCCGTCGTCGATCGTGTAGCCGAACTCGAACGAGCCGGCCGCGGCCTCGTCGAGGGTCAGCTGCACCTGCTGCCGGTTCGCGACGAGGTCGAGGCGGGCGCCCTCCGGGAGTTCCCCGTCGACGGAGGAGACGACCAGCACGTCGCCGTTCGCGTCGTAGTCGTCGAGCAGGACGGGCAGGAGCGTCGCCCGCCCGGGCCGCGCCCCGAACTCGTCGTCGCCGGCGACCGGCGGGACCTGCACCTTCTCGATGGTCGGGTGCGCGTCGGGGTCGTTCTGCTCGACCGTCTCGTCGTCGCGTTCGACGGCGAGGAGGTCGTCCCAGTTGTCGATCAGGCCGTAGTCGCCGGACGCCGCCCAGCTCGCACCGCTGCGCCGGTCGTTCAGGACGAGGGCGTGGCCGTTGTCCCGGAAGTCCAGCGCGAGCGCGCCGGTCGCGTCGGCGAACCTGCGCTCCGAGCCCGGACCGGCGCCGCACGCCCGCCACGCGGTGCCGTCGCCCCAGGCGGCGTGACGGCATCCGTCGTGGACCACGGGAGCCGCCGGCCGCCCGCCCGCGTCCGCCACGAGACGCCGGGCTCCCGAGCCGTCGAACGGCACCTCGGAGAGTCCCGACCGGCTCGCGACGAGCACGGCGTCGCCGTCGAGCGCCGGACGCTGCAGCACCGGGTCGTCGCCGGCGTCGACTCCGGCGACGGCCGCGGTCTCGCCGCCCTCGAGGCGCACGACGCCGCCCGACTCGTCGAGGACGGCCCATCGCCCGCCGACCGACGTGACCTGCGCGGCGGCACCCTCCTCGAGCGGCTCCAGCTGCCAGGTCGCCTCGGTCCGATCCGGGTCCTCGGCGGACACCCGCGACACCACCCCGGTGCTCGGCGTGAACGCGAGGATCCGGCCGGCCTCGTCGACCGAGATCGCCGCGCCCGCACCGAAGGACAGCGCCGGGTCGGCGTCCGCGACGAACGAGCCGAACTGCTCCAGGGGCGTCACCCACAGGTCGCCGTTCGCGGAGACCACCACGAGGTCGCCCGCGAGCGCGAGCGACGCGTCCCCCGGCACCGCGACGGTGTCGGTCACCGAGGAGGTGGTCGGGTCGACGAACGCGACGCTGGCGCGATCGCGGTCGAGCACGAGGACCGTGGCGCCTCGCTGCACGACCTCCGATCTGGTCCCTCCGGTGTCGACCATCGCGTTCAGCTCGTGGACCGCGGTGTTCGCGCGGCCGACGGTCTGGAGCTCGTCGTTGGCGACCCACACCGACGCGTCGCCGAGGTCGACCCGCTGGGCGGTGTAGCCCCCGGATGCCACGGCGACGCCGGCCACCAGGGCGGCGACCGCCACGACGGACGCGCCGGTCACCAGCGCCGAGCGGCGCCGCGTCCACACGTCCCGCAGGTTCACCGCGGCACCTCGTCGATCTCGGCGCATCGCTCGGCGCTCGGTTCGCCGACCTGCCCGTCGCGCCAGACGGACACGCTCGCGCAGACCGTGCCCGGTTCGTCCACGCTCAGCGAGTACTGCGCCGCACGCTGCGGCGCCGACGTCTCGCCGCCGACCGTGACGATGTAGGCGTCGCCCTGGCGAAGGCCCGGGTCGTCCCAGGAGAACTCGACGGCGCCGCCGTCGGTCCGCGCCCGGACATCGGCGACGACCGGGATCCCCGCGGCCGTGCCCGCGACGGTCAGCAGGCCGGCCACGACGAGGCCGATGAAGACGGCGGCCGCGATCGCCACGCCGAGGATGAGCCGGCCGGTGGGCGGCGGGGCGGTGCGCGTGCGCCCCGACAGCGACCCCTGCGAGCGCGAGTCCACGGTCCGCGACGCCGGCCCGACGGATGCCGCGGCACGGCGCCGACGCGAACGACCCGACGCCGCGCCGACGCTCGTGCCGGCGCCGATGCGGGTCCGCTCGTCGAGGTCGACCGCCGTCGCGAGCGCCCAGTCGTCCATGGCGACCTCGAGCGGGGTCTGCGGGAGGGCGAGCTCCTCCTCGACGGCCTGCAGGTCGCGGATGAACTCCAGCGCGCTCGCCTGCCGATCGGTCGGCCGCTTGGACATCGCCCGGGCGAGGACCGCCTCGAGGCTTCGCGGCACGTCGGGACGGCCCGTGGGCGGGACCTTGGCCCGCTCGATGCGACCGACGAGCGCCACGGTGCCGTTGTCGCCGCCGGGGACCTCGAACGGGCTGCGACCCGCGAGCAGGGAGTAGACGGTCGCGCCGAGCGACCAGACCTCGCTCGCCACGCTGCCGGCGACCTCCTCGAGCAGCACCTCGGGGGCCGACCAGGGCACCGACAACCCCACCGCGTCGCTCGCCTCGGCCTGGCCGAGCGTCGCCGCGATGCCGAAGTCGGCGAGCACTGGGTGCCCGTAGGCGGTGGTCAGGATGTTCGACGGCTTGATGTCGCGGTGGAGCACGCCCTGGCGGTGCGCGGTCTCGACGGCGCTGGCGATGCGCACCCCGATCGAGAGCACCTCGGCCAGCGGCAGCTGCACGGCCCGGTAGCGCTGGCCGAGCGTGGCCGAGCAGTACTCCATCACCAGGTAGGGCCGGCCGTCGGCGGCGACGCTCGCCTGGTACACGGTGAGGATCGACGGATGGCTCGACAGCTGCGCCATCAGGTTCGCCTCGGCCTGGAACATCTGCCGCACCTCGTCGTTGACGACCTCGGCGAGGAGGACCTTCACGGCGACGAGCCGCCGCGGCATGTTCTGCTCGTACAGGAACACGTCGGCGAAGCCGCCCGAGCCGAGCACGCGGATGAACGAGAACCCGGGCAGCGTGGGCGGAGTTGACGGCAGTCGCCTCGACACGATCCTCCCAGCGTTCCGGGTGCGATGGAGCCCGTCCGCCGGCGGCGCCAGGCCATCACCCCGATTCTAGGGTCGACGCCGGAGCCGCGATCAGCCCTCGTCGGCGGATGTGGACGGCCGCACGACGCGCAGCACGTCCACGACGACGACCGTGACGTTGTCGCGGCCGCCGTTGCCCACCGCCGCCTCGACGAGTTGCCGGACCGCCTGCTCCGGCGACCGGCCGGAGATGAGGAAGTGCCGGATGCCGTAGGACGTGAGCTCCTTCGTCAGGCCGTCGGAGCAGACGAGGATCCGCATCCCCTCCTCGAGCGGGATCGCCCGGTAGTCCGGGATCGGGGCCTCGTGGAACCCGACGGCTCGCGTGATCACGTTCGAGTGCGGGTGCGTGTCCGCCTCATCGCGCGTGATCTGCCCGGCGTCGACGAGCTCCTGCACGATGGAGTGGTCCACCGTGAGCTGCTCGAGCACCCCGCCGACGAGCCGGTAGACGCGCGAGTCGCCGATGTTGAAGACGATCCATGCGGGCTCGTCCCCGATCACGCCGAGCGCCACGCCCGTCACGGTCGTGCCGCTGCCCTCGTCCGTGACGCCCGCCCCGCGACCCATGTCGCGCACGGCGAGCTTCAGCGCGCCGTCGATGTCGGCGGTGCCGACCGCGGGCCTGCCGCCGTGCTCGGCGAGCCGCGTCACGACCGCGGCGCTGGCGAAGTCGCCCGCCGCGTGGCCGCCCATCCCGTCGGCGACGGCGAAGAGCGGCGCCTGCGCCACGAAGCTGTCCTCGTTCACGGCGCGCCGCAGGCCGGTGTCGGTCGCGGCCGCCCAGGCGAGGGTGACCTCGGTGCCGTCGGGCAGCCCGACCGTATGGCGGCTGTTGCCGTTGCCGATCTGCGTCACCCGGTCCCCCACAGTCCGATCGAGGTCATGCGTCGACGCTCCCGAGTGCGGGGAGGATCTCGACGATGGTATCCCCTCCGAGCTGGAGGCTGGTGCCGGGCGTCACGACGAGCGACTCGCCGGAGCGGAGCCGGCGCCGGCCCGCGGCGGTCCGGACGACGGTGCCGTTCGTCGATCGGAGGTCGGCCGCGATGAGGCGCCCGCCCTCCATGCGCAGCTCGAGGTGCGTGGCGGAGACGACCCCGGCGGGCGAGTGCACGCGGACGAGCGCGACGCGGCCGGACGCCACGCGCGGCGGGCTGGGGCTCCGCCCGATCAGCACCGGGACCGACACGTCGCCGGCCTCGCCGCCGACGATGCGGTAGCGCGGGGTCGACGCCGATGCGCGCGGCGCGCCCGACGCGCCGTGACCCGCTCCGTCGGTCGAGACGGATGCCGCGGCATCCGGTCGCTCGTCGGGCTCGCGGGCGGCGGCGACCTGCGCCCGTGCCGCGCTCGTCAGCACGGTGTCGGCATCGGCCGCGTCCCCCCGCGCATAGCGGATGGTGCGGTCGTCGACGACCGCCATCGGCGCCGTCGGCAGCCCCGAGGTCGGCGATCGCCGGTCGCGGGCCGCGCGCGACGGGCGGGCGAGCCTCGTGTCCAGGTCGGGGTCACCGGCCCTCGAATCCGGCTGCACCGGCAGGTCGCGCCACGACCACTCGACGGCGGCGGCGCGGAAGGCGGCCCGCCCCGCGTCGACGGGCGCTCCGCGGAGGCCGGCCTGGCGCACCTCGTCGAGTCCCGAGGCCGCTCCGGCGATGCGCAGCCGCGTCACGGCCGTGAACTCCGCGAGGTGCCAGGGCGTGATGCCGCGGGAGTCCAACCGCCGGGCGCCGCCCGGCGAGGCGAGGTCGATCACGGCGTCGCCCCGGACCACGGCGGTGATCGGGTCGCCGGACGGCGGCCACCACACGAGCGCGAAGTGCTCGACGCCGCCGGGCCCCATCGGGATCCCCGCCACGAGGCGCTCGAGCTCGAGGTCGGCCCGTCCCGCTGACTCGGCGAGCTCGGTCAGCACCCGGTCGGGAGCGGGTGCGAGGACCGCCGCGATGAAGCGGGCGCCCACCACGACGTCCCACTCGGGGACGCCGGGCTCGTCCCTGCGACGCACCGCACCATCGACCATGCGGTCCAGTCTGGCACTGCCCGCCGTGATCAGCCGAGGTGGCTCATCACGTGCTTCAGGCGCGTGTAGTCCTCGAAGCCGTACTGCGAGAGGTCCTTGCCGTAGCCGGAGTGCTTGAATCCGCCGTGCGGCATGTCCGAGACGAACGGGATGTGGGTGTTGATCCAGACGCAGCCGAAGTCGAGGTGCTTGGCGAAGCGCATCGCGCGGCCGTGGTCCCTGGTCCAGACCGAGGCGGCGAGCGCGTAGTCCACGCCGTTCGCCATGGCGAGCGCCTCGCGCTCCTCGCGGAAGGACTGCACCGTGAGCACCGGGCCGAAGATCTCGCGCTGCACGGCCTCGTCGTCCTGGCGGAGGCCGGTGACGACGGTCGCCTCCCAGAAGTAGCCGCGGTCGCCCTGACGGCGGCCGCCGGTGGCGAGCTCGGCGTGATCGGGGAGCCGGTCGATGAACCCGGAGACGTTGGCGAGCTGCGTCGGGTTGTTCAGCGGGCCGTAGAAGACGCCGTCCTCGCGCGGTCCGCCGGTGCGCGCGTTCGTGCGCGCCCGATCCACCAGGATGGCGACGAGCTCGTCGTGCACCGATTCGTGCACGAGCACGCGCGTCGCCGCGGTGCAGTCCTGTCCGGCGTTGAAGTACGCGGCCGAGACGATGCCGTCGGCCGCGGCCTCGAGGTCGACGTCGTCGAAGACGATCGCGGGCGCCTTGCCGCCGAGCTCGAGGTGGACCCGCTTGAGGTCGGATGCCGCGGCTCGCGCGACCTCCATGCCCGCGCGCACCGAGCCGGTGATGGCCACCATCTCGGGAGTGGGGTGCTGCAGGAGGGCGGCGCCGGTGCCGCGGTCGCCCGTGAGGACGTTGAGCACGCCGTCGGGAAGGAACTCGGCGGCGACCTCGGCGAGCTTCAGCGTCGCGAGCGGGGTCGTGTCGGAGGGCTTCAGGACGACGGTGTTGCCCGCGGCGATCGCCGGCGCCACCTTCCAGACGGCCATGTTGAGCGGGTAGTTCCACGGGGCGACCTGGCCGATGACGCCGATCGGCTCGCGGCGCACGAAGGAGGTGTGGTCGGCGAGGTACTCGCCGGCCGCACGGCCTTCGAGGTTGCGGGCCGCGCCGGCGAAGAACCGGAACTGGTCCACCGACTGGAGGATCTCGTCGGCGACGAGGCTCGCACGGGGCTTCCCCGTGTCCTGCGATTCCAGGTCGGCGAACTCCTCGGCGCGCTGCTCCATGGCGTCCGCGATCCGGAAGAGCGCCAGCTGGCGCTCGGCCGGCGTCGTCTCGCTCCATGACTCGAACGCCTCCGCTGCGGCGGAGTACGCGGCGTCGATGTCCGCGCCGGATGAGATCGGGGCCTGTGCGTAGACCTCCTCGGTCGCGGGGTCGACGAGGTCGAGTGCCTCCTCGCCGCGGGCGTCGACGTATGCGCCGCCGATGAAGTTGCGCAGGAGTTCGGACACGGTTCCTCCGTCGTCGGGGTCTGGTCGCTCGATCGGGCTCGCGAGCGCGGGCGCGGCAGACCGGAGCGCGGGTGCCGACCATGCTGGCACACGATCGCATCGAACGGAAGGCCGGCGACGATGGAATCCGAAGTGAACGCGTTCAGAATCGACGGAATCGCTTGTGATTCGGCACCGGCACTGTCATGATCGGACGCATGACGAACGGGAACCGTCCGACCAGCCAGCGGCCGGTGCAGCTCGACGACGTCTCGAAGGCGATCATCGAGCAGCTCCAGGCCGACGGCCGGCGTTCCTATGCGGACATCGGCAAGGCGGTCGGCCTCAGCGAGGCCGCCGTCCGGCAGCGCGTCCAGCGGCTCACCGAGGCCGGCGTGATGCAGATCGTCGCGGTGACCGATCCGATGCAGCTCGGCTTCACCCGCCAGGCGATGATCGGCATCCGCGCCACCGGCGACACGCGGCGGCTCGCGGAGGAGCTCGCCGCGATCGCGGAGATCGACTACGTGGTCCTCACGGCGGGCAGCTTCGACCTGATGGCCGAGGTGGTCTGCGAGGACGACGATCAGCTCATCACGCTGCTGAACTCGCGGATCCGCAACCTCGACGGGGTCCAGGCCACGGAGACGTTCGTCTACCTCAAGCTGCAGAAGCAGTTCTACAACTGGGGCACCCGCTGATCGCGGGCCCGCCCGGAAGGAGTTCCCGATGACCACCCTCGACGCGGCTGCGCGCCTCGGCACCGCCGGTTTCGACGACGCGGCGCTGCAGCAGAAGGCGAAGGACCACCTCTGGATGCACTTCGCGCGGCAGTCGACGATGGAGGAGCACGGCGTCCCGATCATCACGCGCGGCGAGGGGCACCACGTCTTCGACGCACAGGGGCGCAAGTACTTCGACGGGCTCTCGGGCCTCTTCGTCGTGAACGCCGGGCACGGTCGCCGTCGCCTCGCCGAGGTCGCGGCGAAGCAGGCGGAAGAGCTCGCCTTCTTCCCGATCTGGAGCTACGCGCACCCTGCGGCGATCGAGCTCGCCGACCGGCTCGCCGACTACGCACCCGGCGACCTCAACCGGGTCTTCTTCTCCACGGGCGGCGGCGAGGCCGTCGAGACGGCCTTCAAGCTCGCCAAGTACTACTGGAAGCTTCGCGGCATCCCGACCAAGCACAAGGTCATCTCGCGGTCGGTGGCGTACCACGGCACGCCGCAGGGTGCGCTCGCGATCACCGGCATCCCCGCGATGAAGCAGATGTTCGAGCCGATCACCCCGGGCGGGTTCCGCGTGCCGAACACCAACTTCTACCGCGCCGCCGAGATGGGCGGCCCGACCGACGACATCGAGGCCTTCGGACTGTGGGCGGCCGACCGCATCGAGGAGATGATCCTCTTCGAGGGGCCGGAGACCGTCGCCGCGGTGTTCCTCGAGCCGATCCAGAACTCGGGCGGCTGCTTCCCGCCGCCCCCCGGCTACTTCCAGCGCGTGCGCGAGATCTGCGACAAGTACGACGTGCTCATGGTCTCCGACGAGGTCATCGCGGCGTTCGGGCGCATCGGCCACATGTTCGCGTGCGACGCGTACGGCTATGTCCCCGACATGATCACGTGCGCCAAGGCGATGACCTCGGGCTACTCCCCCATCGGCGCGACGATCGTGTCGGAGAAGATCTACGAGCCGTTCAAGACCGGCACGACGAGCTTCTACCACGGGTACACGTTCGGCGGTCACCCGGTGTCGGCCGCTGTGGCGCTGGAGAACCTCGACATCTTCGAGGAGGAGCGCCTGAACGAGCGCGTGCGAGAGAACTCGCCGCTGTTCCGGGCGGAGCTCGAGAAGCTGCTCGACATCCCGATCGTCGGCGACGTCCGCGGCGACGGCTACTTCTTCGGCATCGAGCTCGTCAAGGACAAGGCCACGCGCGAGACCTTCGACGACGACGAGTCGGAGCGCCTGCTCCGCGGGTTCCTCTCGAAGGCGCTGTTCGATGCGGGCCTCTACTGCCGCGCCGACGACCGCGGCGACCCCGTCATCCAGCTCGCGCCGCCGCTGACGATCGGACCGGCCGAGTTCCGCGAGATCGAGCAGATCCTCCGCGGCGTTCTCACCGAGGCGGCGAACCGGCTCTAGGCGGCCTCGCCCGGCTCCGGCCGGCATGGCGCCCGGGTCCGCGCGACCCGGGCGCCCGGTCGTCGCTCAGCCGCATCAGGCGGCGTCGTCCCCCGGGATCGCCCGGCCCGTGCCCGGAGGTGCCGAGAACGCCCACTCGGGGAGCTCGCCGAGCCCCAAGAAGCGGTGGAGCAGGCCGGCCATCGTGTGCTCGGGCGTCTCGGATCGGGCGAGATCGATGAGCGCGCCGGCGGCGGACGCACTGCCGAGCGCCCACGCGAGCCACGCCGCGATGCAGAGCGAACCGGTGCGCGACCCGATGGCGGCGTTGCCGATCGCCGGGGCGATCGCGGCGAGCACCGCCTGCACCCGATCGACGTCCGGTCGGATCGTCGACCGGCCGAGGATGAGACGTGAGAGGAAGGCGTCGACGGTCTCCTCCTCATCCGGTCCCGGCAGCCGCACGGTCGACCCGTCGCCCGACGGCGCGTCCGCGGGATGCGCGCGACGCCGGGCGAGCGCGTCCTCCGCCGCGTCGAGCGCGAGCTCGCCCACCAGCGGACCGAAGGCGGCCTGGAGCATCATCGCGTCGCGGATCGACGGCTGCTCCGCGAGTTCGAGCAGCCAGGCCAGTTGCTCCGCGCTGCCGTCGCCGCGACCCGCCGCGAGCCGCTCGACGAGCATCAGCGGATCGACCGCATCGCCGAGCGCGTGCTCGAGCCGGTCGAGCGCGATCTCGCGCGACGCGCCGACCGGCTCGTCCGAGGCGCACGACTCGCCGTCGAGCTCGGCGCGGAGTTCGCGGATGCGGCCGGCGAGCTCCTCTGCGGGTTCCGGGATGCGCACGAGGTGGGCGGCGGAGTCCGGGAGCTCCGCGGCGCGCGCGGCGACCTCCGCCGGAGCGGTCCGGAGCGCCGCGCTCCGCTCGATGAGCCGGAGCGATCGCCCCTCGGCCGGCAGGTCCTCGTCGAACAGCGAGCCCCAGCCGTTCGACCCCACTGCGAGCGCGTCGCGGATGCGGAAGCCCGCATCCTCCGCCCGGCGCACGACCGCGTCGAGCACGCCGCGGTGCGGCACCGCTCCGTCGCGGAACGGCCGATCGCCGTACGCGATCGGGACGACCGCGTCGACCCTCGGGATCCTGCAGAGCGTCCCGAGCAGCGCCGTCGCCGCGGCATCCTCGTGGGCGGCATCCGGAAGGTCGATGCGGAGCACGGCCGCGGTGCGGTTGTCCTCGAAGGCGACGCACACGAGCGATCGCACCGGGGCGTAGCCGGCGAGGACGGGGACGAGGGCCAGGAAGTCGTGCGCGGCACCGGCGCGGATGATGGTGGTCATGCGGGCAGCGTGCCGTGTCCCGGCCGCCGAGGACGTCCACCGTCCGCACCGGCGACTCGTCGCCGGAGTCCCCGCCATGTGGAGGAGGGGTGCGGCGCGCGGACCGACTCGTCCTCCACATCGGGCGAGCGGCTCCCGCGCCCCTGCGGTGTCCGATTCCCGCGAGTCGATGACGGATGCCGCGCCTATTCTCGAACCATGACCTCCCCGTACCTCATCCGCTTCACGAGCCCGATCGGGCGGATCGAACTGCAGGCCGACGACACGGCCCTCACGACCCTCACGATCGAGCGCGACGGCGCACTTCCGCACGACGACCTGCCCGAGCACCCCTCGCCCCTGCTCGCCGCCGCACGTGCGCAGCTCGAGGAGTACTTCGCCGGCCGTCGCACCGATTTCGACCTGCCCGTCCGGCTCCACGGCACGCCGTTCCAGCAAGCGGTGTGGGCCGAGCTGCAGCGGCTGGGCTGGGGCGAGGCCACCTCGTACGGCGCGCTCGCGGCGGCCGTCGGCCGTCCCGGTTCGGCACGCGCCATCGGCGGCGCCGTCGGGGCGAACCCGATGCCGATCATCGTCGGGTGCCACCGCGTACTGGCCTCCGACGGCCGGATCACGGGATACTCCGGCGGGCAGGGCGTCTCGACCAAGCTCTGGCTCCTCGGGCACGAGCAGATCGGGTTCGCGGCGTGACCGCGCCGACCCGTCCCGACGTGGTCGTCGGCGACGACGGCCTGGCACGCTGCGCCTGGGGCGCCGCCGACCCCGAGTACCGTCGGTACCACGACGAGGAGTGGGGCACGCCGCAGCACGACTCGCGCATCCTGTTCGAGAAGCTCTGCCTCGAGGGGTTCCAGGCCGGACTCTCGTGGATCACCATCCTGCGTCGGCGGCCGGCGTTCCGTGACGTGTTCCACTCGTTCGACCCGGTCCGCGTGGCCGAGATGACCGAGGCCGACGTCGAGCGGCTCCTCGGCGATGCGCGCATCATCCGCCACCGCGGCAAGATCGAGGCCACGATCTCCAACGCCCGAGCCGTCCTGGCGCTCGACGAGTCCCTCGACGAGCTGCTCTGGAGCTTCGCGCCCGCGCCACGCCCCGCCCCGCTCGTGAGCTTCACCGAGGTCCCGGCCACGACCGCCGAGTCCTCCGCCCTCAGCCGGCGCCTCCGGGCCCTCGGGTTCCGCTTCGTGGGTCCGACGACGATGTACGCGCTCATGCAGGCCATGGGCATGGTCGACGATCACCTGGCGGGTTGCCACCGCGCCCGCTCGGCCGACGTCCCGCGTTCCGGGGCGGTCGCGTCCGCTCCCGTCGAGGCGCGTGCCTGATTCGACCGCACCGCACGTACGCCGCGTTCATCGGTGGGCAGCCGCGCTCACGACGACGCGTGGCTCCGAGCGAGGAGCCTCGAGCCCGGTGCCCGCGTCCCGAGGCGCGCGAGGATCAGGCGACGAGTTCGAGTTCGGCCGGGAGGGTCGCCCGCTCGACCCCGAGGTCGAGGCGGAATCCCGCCCCCTCGGCCCAGGCGATCAGGTCGTCGCGCCCCTCGAGCACGGGGCGCGACTCGAGCAGCGCACGGGTGAAGAGCCCCTTCGCGCGCTTGTTGAAGTGGTTGAGTGCGCGACGGCGACCGTCCGCGTCGACGGAGACCACGCGGAGGAAGACCGAATCCGCGCGCGCGGGAGCGGGACCGAGTCCGACGTACCCCTCCGAGCGGAGGTCGATGATCACCCCGTCGCGACTCGCCAGGACGGCTGCGACCGCATCACGCCAGTGCGCCTTCAGGCGCAGTCCGGGCAGACGGGAATCATGCGAGAGGCGATACGCGGGAATCGGGTCGCCCGCACCGACGAGGCCGAGGAGCGCCGAGTGCACGGCGACGTGCTCGGCGGCGTAGCGTCGGGCGGCCGCATCCAGCGACGGCGCATCGAGCGCGTCGTACAGGACGCCCGTATATCGGTCGATGGCGGCCATGGTCGGCGAGGTGGCGAGGTTCCGATTGCGCTCGATCTCCGCCGCCTGCCGCGGGCCGAGCTTCAACGCGCGCATCATCGCGTCGGCGTCGGCGGCCAGGTCGATCGTCGCGCGAATCGCCTCGGTGCGGGTGTCGCGCAGGGACGGGAACGAGAGCGCATCGTGCGCGAACGGCGTCGGCCCTCCTCCGTCGCGCTTGGTCTCGGAGGGCGGGAGCAGGACGAGCACTACGCGGCGATGAAGGCCAGGGCGGCCTCGACGTTCACGCCGAGCGGTTCGACGCTGTCGATCGTCACGCGCGGCAGGGCGGAGGAGGGACCGGTCCACGGCGCGTAGCCGTCGAGGCTCTGCTCCACCGCTCGCCACGTGGTCTCGTCGAGGTGCGGGAGGTTGCGCTCGCGCTTCTCCAGCCGCTCCTTGTGGAGCGACGCGTCCGAGCACACGACCTCGATGACCCGGAGGCGCACATCGGTGCGGTCCGCGAGGTCGCGCCACTGCAGCCGGGCCGACTCCGCCGCGTTCACGGCATCGACGATCACGGTGCGACCGGAGGCGAGCTCCTTCTCGGCGATCTGCTCGGCCACGAGGTAGGCGGCCAGACCCGTCGGCTGGTCGGCGTCGATCCCGGCCCGCAGGATGGCGGACTCGATGGGATCGACCGACACGACCGTGGCGCCGAGACGGGCTCCGACGATCTCACCGATCGTCGACTTGCCCGCGCCCGGCAACCCGGCCATGACGATGAGCTGGGTGACGCTCAGGTCACCGAACTGACGGTCGAACGGCTGCTCCCCCTGCATCCGCGTCCTCAGGAGAGCGCGGCGCGCGACGCGACGACCTGCACCGCGTCGGACTGCACCGAGAGGAACCCGTCCTCCGCGTTCGCGGTGATCTTCTCACCACCGGGCAGGGTGACGCGAACCTCGCCGCCGGCGAGGATCGCGAGCATCGGCTCATGACCCGGCAGGATGCCGATCTCGCCTTCGACGGTGCGCGCCACCACCATGGCCGCCTCGCCCGACCAGACTTCCTGGTCGGCCGAGACGACGCTCACGTTGAGGGCGGCCATGCTCAGCCGTTCTCCTTCTGGATCTGCGCCCACTTCTCCTCGACGTCGGAGATCGGGCCGACGTTGAAGAAGGCCTGCTCGGCGACGTGGTCGAAGTCACCGCGGGCGATCGCGTCGAACGACTCGATGGTGTCCTTCAGCGGGACCGTCGAGCCCTCGACGCCCGTGAACTTCTTCGCCATGTAGGTGTTCTGCGAGAGGAACTGCTGGATCCGGCGCGCACGCGACACCGTGATCTTGTCCTCCTCGGAGAGCTCGTCGACACCGAGGATCGCGATGATCTCCTGCAGCTCCTTGTTCTTCTGGAGGATCTGCTTGACCGTGGTCGCGACGCGGTAGTGGTCCTCGCCCAGGTACCGGGGGTCGAGGATGCGCGACGTCGAGGTCAGCGGGTCGACGGCCGGGTAGAGGCCCTTCGAGGCGATCTCACGCGAGAGCTCCGTCGTGGCATCGAGGTGCGCGAACGTCGTCGCCGGCGCCGGGTCGGTGTAGTCGTCGGCGGGGACGTAGATCGCCTGCAGCGAGGTGATCGAGTGACCGCGCGTCGAGGTGATGCGCTCCTGCAGGATTCCCATCTCGTCGGCGAGGTTGGGCTGGTACCCCACCGCGGAGGGCATGCGGCCGAGCAGCGTCGAGACCTCGGAGCCCGCCTGGGTGAAGCGGAAGATGTTGTCGATGAAGAGCAGCACGTCCTGCTTCTGCACGTCGCGGAAGTACTCCGCCATGGTGAGCGCCGAGAGCGCGACGCGAAGACGCGTCCCCGGGGGCTCGTCCATCTGGCCGAAGACGAGGGCGGTCTTGTCGAAGACGCCCGCCTCCTCCATCTCGTGGATCAGGTCGTTGCCCTCACGCGTGCGCTCGCCGACACCGGCGAACACGGACACACCACCGTGGTCCTGCGCCACGCGCTGGATCATCTCCTGGATGAGGACGGTCTTGCCGACGCCCGCACCGCCGAAGAGGCCGATCTTGCCGCCCTGCACGTACGGCGTGAGCAGGTCGATGACCTTGATGCCGGTCTCGAACAGCTGGGTCTTGGACTCGAGCTGGTCGAAGCTCGGCGGCTTGCGGTGGATCGGCCAGCGCTCGGTGATCTCGATCGTCTCGCCGGGCTCGCCGTTCAGCACCTCGCCGATGACGTTGAAGACCTTGCCCTTGGTGACGTCGCCGACCGGCACCGAGATCGGTGCGCCGGTGTCGGAGACCTCCTGGCCGCGGACGAGTCCGTCGGTCGGCTTGAGCGCGATCGCCCGGACGAGGTCATCACCGAGGTGCTGGGCGACCTCGAGCGTCAGCTCCGACGTGTCCTCGCCGATGGTGATCGTGGTCTTCAGCGCGTTGTAGATCTCGGGGATCGAGTCGTGCGGGAACTCGATGTCGACGACGGGGCCGGTGACGCGCGCGATGCGGCCGACGGCACCCGTGGTGTCCTGGACTGGCGCGGTTGCGGTGTCAGTCATGTTCTCTTCCTTCTGGATGAATCTTGGCTACTTGGAGGAGGAGAGCGCGTCCGCTCCACCCACGATTTCTGCGATCTGCTGCGTGATCTCGGACTGCCGCGCCTCGTTGGCCAGTCGCGTGTAGTCCGTGATCAGCTTGTCGGCATTGTCGGTGGCCGACTTCATCGCCTTCTGCGTGGCCGCGTGCTTCGCGGCGGCCGACTGCAGCATGGCGTTGAAGATGCGGCTCTCGATGTACACCGGGAGCAGTCCGTCGAGGACCGTCTCGGCGTCGGGCTCGAACTCGTAGAGCGGGAAGACCTCGGCCCTGCCCGACGGCGCGGCCTCCTCCTCCTCGGCGTCGACGACCTCGAGCGGCAGCAATCGCGTGACGACCGGCACCTGCGTTATGCGGCTGACGAACCGGTTGTAGACGATGTGGATCTCGTCGACCCCGCCGTCGGCGCTGTCCCGGAGGAACGCCTCGAGGACGGCGTCCGCGATCTCCTTGGCGGTGTCGAACTCGGGGTTGTCGGTGCCGCCGATCCAGCTGCGCTCGTAGTCGCGGCGTCGGAACGAGAAGTACCCGACCGACTTGCGGCCGATCAGGAAGTACACGACCTCCTTGCCCTGGCTGCGAAGCAGCTCGGCGAGCTCCTCCGACTCACGCAGGACCTGCGAGTTGAACGCGCCCGCGAGGCCGCGGTCGGACGTGAAGATCACGATGGCCGCACGGTCGACCCGCTCCGGCTCGGTCGTGAGCACGTGCGAGACGTTCGAGTAGCTCGCCACCGCCGAGACCGCGCGCGTGATCGCGTCGGAGTACGGCGTCGACGCGGCGACGCGCGCCTGCGCCTTCTGGATCCGCGAGGCGGAGATGAGCTCCATCGCTCGCGTGATCTTCTTGGTCGTCTGCGCCGACTTGATCTTCTGGCGGTAGACCCGAAGCTGCGCTCCCATGTTTCTCCTGTGTCCTGGCTTCCTGTTCCTGAGGCTCTCGGTTCGGCCGGTGCGGCCACGCCCCCGAGAGCCTCAGGGACGGTGGAATCGACTAGCGACGACCCTTGACGATCTTCTCCTGGCCGACCTCTTCCTCGTCGATCGCCTCGAACTTCTCGCTGCCGACCGAGGCGAGCGGCTTGCCCTCGCCGGTCTGGAACTCGAGCTTGAACGTGTCGACCTCGGACTCGAGGGTGGCGAGGGTCTCGTCCGAGAGCACGTTGGTCTCACGGAGGTCCGAGAGCACCGAGGTGTTCCGTCCGAGGTAGTCGAGGAACTCGCGCTCGAAGCGCAGGATGTCCTCGACGGGGACCTCGTCGAGCTTGCCGTTGGTGCCGGCCCAGATCGAGACGACCTGCTCCTCCACGGGGTACGGCGAGTACTGCGGCTGCTTGAGCAGCTCGGTCAGGCGCGCGCCGCGCTCGAGCTGACGACGGCTGGCCGCGTCGAGGTCGGAGGCGAACATCGCGAACGCCTCGAGCGAACGGTACTGCGCGAGCTCCAGCTTCAGCGTGCCCGAGACCTTCTTGATCGACTTGACCTGCGCGTCGCCGCCGACTCGCGAGACCGAGATGCCGACGTCGACCGCCGGACGCTGGTTCGAGTTGAACAGGTCGGACTGGAGGAAGATCTGGCCGTCGGTGATCGAGATCACGTTCGTCGGGATGTACGCCGAGACGTCGTTCGCCTTGGTCTCGATGATGGGCAGGCCCGTCATCGAACCGGCGCCGAGCTCGTCGGACAGCTTCGCGCAACGCTCGAGGAGGCGCGAGTGCAGGTAGAAGACGTCACCGGGGTACGCCTCGCGGCCCGGCGGGCGGCGGAGGAGCAGCGACACGGCGCGGTAGGCCTCGGCCTGCTTCGACAGGTCGTCGAAGATGATCAGGACGTGCTTGCCGTCGTACATCCAGTGCTGGCCGATGGCCGAGCCGGTGTAGGGCGCGAGGTACTTGAAGCCCGCCGGGTCGGAGGCCGGGGCCGCGACGATGGTGGTGTACTCCATCGCACCCGCGTCCTCCAGCGCGCCCTTGACGGACGCGATGGTCGAGCCCTTCTGGCCGATCGCGACGTAGATGCAGCGGACCTGCTTGGTCGGGTCGCCCGACTCCCAGTTCGCCTTCTGGTTGATGATCGTGTCGATCGCGATCGCGGTCTTGCCCGTCTGGCGGTCGCCGATGATGAGCTGACGCTGGCCGCGGCCGACGGGGATCATGGCGTCGATCGCCTTGATGCCGGTCTGGAGCGGCTCGTGGACCGACTTGCGCTGCATGACGCCGGGGGCCTGGAGCTCGAGTGCGCGACGACCCTCGGTCGCGATCTCGCCCAGCCCGTCGATCGGGGCGCCGAGCGGGTCGACGACACGGCCGAGGTAGCCCTCACCGACGGGGACGGAGAGGACCTCGCCCGTGCGGGTCACCTCCATGCCCTCCTCGATGCCGGTGAACTCGCCGAGCACGACGACACCGATCTCGTCCTCGTCGAGGTTGAGGGCGAGGCCGAGCGTGCCGTCCGCGAACTTGACGAGCTCGTTCGCCATGACCGAGGGCAGGCCCTCGACGTGGGCGATGCCGTCGGCCGCGTCGGTCACGTAGCCGACCTCGGTCTTCTGCGCCGCGCCCGGCTCGTAGTCGCGGGCGAACTCCGAGAGAGCCGAACGGATCTCGTCGGGGCTGATGGAGAGTTCTGCCATTGCCATTTCCTTTTCTGAAGGGCCGGGCCCTGTTCTGCACTCCTGGTGCAGTTACTGGTGTGTCGCGGCGCGGGACGCCGGTCGGTGTCGTCCGGCGTCAGCCGGCAAGCTTCAGCCTCAGGTCGCTGAGGCGGCTGGCGACGCTGCCGTCGATGACGTCGTCGCCGATCTGCACCCGCAGTCCGCCGAGGACCGCGGGGTCCACGACGGCGTCGAAGCGGATACGGCGGCCGGCCTGGGCTCCGAGCGTGCGCTCGAGGCGGGCGACCTGCTCGTCGGTCAGGGGAACGGCCGACGTCACCGTGGCGACGTCGAACCCGCGCTGGTCGGCGACGACGGATGCCGCGTCGCGCAGCATCTCGCCGATGCGGCGACCACGAGGCGACTGCACGAGGTGCCGCACGATGAGCGTCGTCGCGGGGGCGGCCTTCGCGCCCAGCAGGCGCTCGACCAGCGCGACCTTGGCCTCGGTCGAGCCGAGCTTGGACCCGAGGGCCAGCTCGAGCTCGGCGTCGGAGGCGACGGTGCGCTGGAACGCGTACAGCTCGCCGTCGACCTCGCCGTCGCCCGCGGCATCAGCCGCCACCCGGAGGCCGAGCTCCTCGAGCCCGTCGAGGAAGTCGGGCGCCGAGGACCACCGCTGTGCGGCGGCGCTCACGAGGAGTGATGCCGCCGTCGGGTTCACCTTGCCGCCGAAGACCCGCTCGACGAGCTCGGCCTTCTGGGCGCGGTCGGCCTCGTTGTCGGTGAGGGCGGTCCGCAGCTGGGGCGTGACGGCGATCACCCGGGTCGCGGCGAGGAGGTCGCCGGCCACCGGGAGCTCGGCCCGGCCGAGCGCCGCGAACTCGGCTCGCGTGCCGGCCAGGGCCTCTCTCGTAGCGCTGCCCATGGGTTACTTCTTCCCCCCTGCGGCGGCCTGCTCGGACGCCTCGAGGTCGGCGAGGAAGCGGTCGACCACGGCCTTGGCCCTGGCGTCGTCGGAGAGGGTCTCGCCGACGACACCCGAGGCGAGGTCGATGGCGATGGTGCCGACCTCCGACCGGAGCGACACGAGCGCCGACTGGCGCTCCGCCTCGATCTGCGCCTGGGCGCTCGCGTTGATGCGGGCGGCCTCGGTCGACGCCTGGTCCTTCGCCTCGGCGACGATCTTCTTGCCGTCCTCGCGAGCGGTCTCGCGGATCCGACCCGCCTCGGCGCGCGCGTCGGCGAGCTGGGCGGTGTACTCCTCGAGGGCGGCCTCGGCCTTGCGCTGGGCCTCGTCGGCCTTCGCGATGTTGCCCTCGATCGCCTCGGCACGCTCGTCGAGCAGCTTCTGCATGCGCGGCAGCGCGTACAGCCAGAAGAAGACGAGGATGACGGCGAAGCAGACCGCCGACCAGACGATGTCGTACGTCGCCGGAAGGACCGGGTTGTGCGTCTCGCCCTCGGTTGCAGCTCTCAGCACTGCGTGAAGCACGTTGGCCTCCTCAGTTGGGACGGGACGATCAGACGAAGATGAAGTAGGTCGCGATACCGATGAAGGCGAGCGCCTCGGTGAAGGCGATGCCGATCCACATCAGGACCTGGAGGCGGCCGGCGAGCTCGGGCTGGCGAGCCACGCCCTCGATCGTCTTGCCGACGACGATGCCCACGCCGATGGCCGGGCCGATGGCGGCGAGGCCGTAGCCGACCGTTGCGATGTTGCCGTTGATCTCAGCGAGAACGGTGGTTGCATCCACGTTGGGGTTTCCTTTCTTGGGGTTTCTTCGGGCGGGCGCCCTGGCTCAGTGCTCCTCCGCCACCGCGAGCTGGATGTAGACCGCGGTGAGGAGCGTGAAGACGTAGGCCTGCAGGACGGCGACGAGGATCTCGAACAGCGTGAACACGAAGCCGAAGGCCAGCGTTCCGACGCCGAGCAGGGTGTACCAGCCGCCGAGGTTGAAGATGAAGAACTGCGTCGCCGCGAAGAAGAGCACGAGCAGCAGGTGGCCGACGATCATGTTCATCATGAGTCGCAGCGTCAGCGTGACGGGGCGGATGACGAAGGTCGAGATGAGCTCGATCGGCGTGACGATGATGTACACCGGCCACGGCACGCCCGAGGGGAAGAGCGAGTTCTTGAAGAAGTTCTTGGGGCTCTGCTTGATGCCGGCGTAGATGAACGTGACGTACGACACGATCGCGAGCACGAGCGGGACGCCGATCACCGACGTTCCGGCGATGTTCAGGCCCGGGATGATGCCGGTGATGTTCATGAACAGCACCATGAAGAAGATCGACGTGAGGATCGGCAGGAACCGCTTGCCGTCCTTCTTGCCGAGCAGGTCGTCGGCGACGTTCACGCGGATGAAGTCGAGGCCCATCTCCACGATGCTCTGGAACCGGCCCGGGACGATGCGCATGCTGCGCGTGCCGAGCCAGAACACCAGCAGCAGCGCGGCGACCGCCACGAAGCGCACCAGCATGATGCGGTTGATCTCGAACGGCGTGCCCTCGAACAGGAGGGCGCCGGGGAAGAACTCCTCGATCGACGGCCCGTGGAACTCACCATCATCGGTTGCAGTCGGAACCAGCAGGTTCACAGCGTTAGCTAGCAGCGCTATCTCCTGTTTCGGGGCGTGGAGCGGGGCTCTCGCGTCGACGAACATGGAAACGGTCCGTGCCCATGCCGGAGCAGGGCGGAACCGTGGGGGATCGCCCCTACTGTAGCAAGACTTCGGCGCTCCGCCGAATCGCCACACGTCGTAGAAGTCGCCGCCGACCGGGGAGCATGCCGATCGGCGCATGCCATGTCCCCGGAGGCGCCGACGCCGCCCTGCAGGGCGGCGTCGGGTCAGTCGTCGGAGGGCGGCGGCGGCAGCTGCGCGTCGCTCGCGTACGGGAGCCTGGACCGGGCCACGACGAGGACGTCGACGACGAGGGAGCCGATCACGCCGGCCACGATCGAGAGGAAGAGCACGACCGGATCGAGCCACTCGACGCCGCGCAGCAGCACGACGAGCACGATGAAGACGATGAACTTCAGCAGCCATCCGCCGAGCACGATGCCGAAGAACGCGCCGACGAAGAGGTCGGAGCCGGCGAATCGGTTGGCGAGCAGGATGCTCGCGCCGGTGATCCCCATGAACACGACGGCGAGGAGCGTGCCGAGCAGCGCGCTCACGAGGCCCTCGGTGCCCGCGAAGACGAACCCGAGGATGCCGCCCACGACGGCGATCCCGCCGGCGATGGCGGCACCCCAGAGGAGCGCGCGCCGGAGCACCGGGTTCGAGGTCGGCGTGCGGTCGGCTGGGTCGCGAGGTGCGGTGCTCATCGGGCTCCTGAGTGGTGCTCGCCCGGTTGCGGGCGGTCGGGGACGGTGGTGGGGACGGCGGGTGCCGGGGCTGCGAGCTCGTCGAGGCCGGCCGTGGCCGGCGCGCCCGCGGCATCCGCCTCGGCCGCCACGGTCTGGCGCTTGCGCCGGCCGAGGGGCGCGAGGGTGAGCCCCGCGAGGATGACGAACCCGACCCCGATGAAGAGGAACGCCCACCCGGAGTCGAGGCCGAAGTAGACGGGCAGGACGAAGGCCAGCAGGCACCCGAACGAGGCCACGGCGGTCCAGCCGTAGAAGATCAGGACCGCGTGCAGGTGCGAGTGGCCCATGTCGAGCAGGCGGTGGTGCAGGTGCTTGCGGTCGGCCGCGAACGGCGACTTGCCCGCGCGCAGGCGGCGCACGACCGCGAGTCCGAAGTCGAGCAGCGGGATCAGCAGCACCGCGAACGGGATGATGATCGGGATGAACGCCGGGAACAGTTCGTCGGTGCCGAGCTGCGACGGGTCGACCTGGCCGGTCACCGCGATCGCCGAGGTCGCCATGAGGAGCCCGACGAGGAGTGCTCCGGCGTCGCCCATGAAGAGCTTCGCGCGGTGCCAGTTGAGCGGCAGGAAGCCCGCGCAGGCGCCCACCACCACGACGGCGAGGAGCGACGCGAGGTTGAAGTAGTTCGTGGGCGAGGTCTGCTGCACGAGGAGGTAGGAGTACAGGAAGAAGACGCCGCTCGAGATGAGCGCGACGCCCGCCACGAGCCCGTCGAGCCCGTCGATGAAGTTGATCGCGTTCATGACGAGCACGATCGTGAAGACCGTCACGGTCGCGCTCATCCACGACGAGCCCACCGTGATGCCGCCGTCGGGCGCGCCGATGGGCAGCGAGACGATCGACACGCCCTGCCAGGCGATCACCCCGGCCGCGATGAACTGGCCGGCGAGCTTGGTGAGCCAGTCGAGGTCCCAGATGTCGTCGGCCACGCCGATCGCCACGATGAGCCCGGCCGCGAGGAGGATCGCGAGGACCTGGAACGGGTCCTGGAAGACGATCTGCAGGTTCGCGAAGCGCGCGATGCCGAGCGAGGAGATCCAGGCCGCCACCGCGAAGCCGACGAGGATCCCGAGGAACATCGCGACGCCGCCGAGCCGGGGCGTCGGGCGGGTGTGCACGTCCCGCTCGCGGATCTTCGGGTAGAGCCGGTACCGCAGGCTGAGCTTCCAGACCACGACCGATCCGGCGAACGTGACGATCGCCGTGACGAGCGCGAGCAGGACGAACAGGGTCATGACGCGGCGGGGTCCGCCCGCTCGTCCGGGGCGTCGGTCGACGAGGCGACGGATGTCGCGGGCGCGGCGCCGTCGTCGGCGGCGGGCTCGTCGGCGGCGGGCTCGACGTCGTCGGCGCGCGCGGCGTCGGCGGGCGCGGCCGCGGCGGGCGCGGCGTCGGCGGGCGCGGGCGCGGCCGCGGCGGCACCGTCGGACCCGGCGAGCAGTTCCTCCCCCACGACCTCGGCGATCCGCTCGCGCGAGATCACGCCGGCGCGCACGATCCGGAGCACGCCCGTGCCGTCGGCGGCGAGGCCGGTGGCGTCCACGATCGTCGACGAGGTGTCGCCGGGACGCTCGCCGATCGCGTCGTAGGCGACGCCCGCTGCACCGCCGTCGAGGTAGACCGCGACGCGGTCGCCCAGCATGTCGGCCGCCTCCGCGGCGGTCGTCGCCGACGGCATGCCCGAGAGGTTCGCGGACGACACCGCGAGGGGCCCGGTCTCGGAGAGCAGCTCCAGGGCGATGCGGTGGTCGGGCATGCGGAGCGCCACGGTGCCCCGGGTCTCCCCCAGGTCCCACTGCAGCGAGGGCTGCGCGCGCAGGATGACCGTGAGGCCGCCCGGCCAGAACTCGGTGACGAGCGCGCGAACGGCGTCGGGCACCTCGGCCGCGAGGGCGTCGAGCGTCGGGATGCCCGGGACGAGCACGGGCGGCGGCGAGGTGCGCTCGCGGCCCTTCGCATCGAGCAGGCGCTGGACGGCGGCCGCGCTGAACGCATCGGCTGCGACGCCGTAGACGGTGTCGGTGGGGATGACGACGAGCTCGCCGCTGCCGATGGCGCGACGGGCCAGGCGCATGCCGGCGAGGAGCTCGGACTCGATCGAGCAGTCGTGGATGAGTGTCATGACCGCTCGATTCTAGACGTGACGAGCCCCTCGAGTCTGGGCGAGCCGGATGCCGCGCGCCGGGCCGGGCCCGCGGCATCCGCTCATGACCGACCGGCCCTCAGCGCCGGCCCGCCCGTCGTCGGAACAGCCAGGCGCCCCACATGGCCGCGACGACGATGAACAGGACGCACCAGCCGATCGCCCACCAGGCCGCGTCGCCCATCGGCGTGCCCGTGAGCAGGCTCCGGATCGCCTCGATGATCGGCGTGATGGGCTGGTGCTCGGCGAACCACGCGAGCCAGTCCGGCAGCGTGTCGACCGGCACGAACGCGCTCGAGAGGTACGGCAGGAACAGCAGGATGAAGCCGTAGGCGTTGGCCGCGTCGGGACTCGATGCGGCGAGGCCGATCGCCGCGAACAGCGAGGTGATCGCGAGGATGTAGAGCGCGATGAGCGCGACCGCGGCGAGCCATCCGGCCGGCGTCGCGGTCGGGCGGAATCCCACGAGGAGCGCGACGGCGACCACGACGCCCGTGGCGACGAGGTTCCGCAGCACGCTCGCGACGACGTGGCCCGTCAGCACCGCACTCGCGCGCAGCGGCATGGTGCGGAAGCGGTCGATGATCCCCGTGTTCATGTCGCGGGCGACATAGAGCGCGGTCGAGCTCGCGCCGAACCCCGCGCAGAGCAGGATGATGCCGGGGACGACGTAGTCGACGTAGCCGCCGGAGGGGTCGAGCGCACCGCCGAACACGAAGGTGAACAGCACCATGAGCAGGGTCGGCAGCAGCACGGCCATGAGCAGCGCCTCCGCGTCGCGGAGGGAGTGCGTGACGCTGCGGCCGATGAAGACCGCCTCGGCGGTGAGGCCGCGGGGTCGGGTCCGCAGGGCCGGCGGCACGGGCGCTTCGGCCGCGCCAGACGCGGTGTCGATGAGCGCGGTCATGTTCAGCCCTTGGTTCCGATGAGGTCCGCCCGGTGCGCGGGCGCGCCCGGGCGGGAGGTGATGGCGAGGAAGACGTCGTCGAGGCTGGGCCGGCGGATGGCGACGCGCGCGCCCTCCGCGGAGGAGGCCGCGATCCGGTCGAGCTCGTCCACCGCGGCGCGCAGCCCGTGGACGGTGCCGTCGGTCGGGAGCTCGGCGAGCACCTCGTCGTCGGCCCCGAGGAGCTCGACGACCTCGCCGCCGACGCGCGCCTTGAGCTCCGATGCGGTGCCCTCGGCGGCGATCCGGCCGCGGTCGAGCACGGCGATGCGGTCGGCGAGCCGGTCGGCCTCCTCGAGGTACTGCGTCGTGAGGAAGACGGTCGCCCCGGCGTCGGCGACCTCGCGGATGACGTGCCAGAGCTGCTGGCGGCTCCGGGTGTCGAGCCCGGTCGTCGGCTCGTCGAGGAAGATGACGTGCGCCGGGACGACGAGACTCAGCGCGAGGTCGAGCCGGCGCCGCATCCCGCCGGAGTAGGCGGCGACCCGCCGTGCCGCCGCGTCGGCCAGGTCGAACCGCTCGAGGAGCTCCTCGGCCCGCGCGCGGGCCGCGCGACGCCCGAGCCCGGAGAGCCGCGCGAGCATGACGAGGTTCTCGCGCCCGGTGAGGACGTCGTCGACGGCGGAGGACTGGCCGGTGAGGCTGATCCGCGAGCGGACACCGTCGGGGTCGAGCCGCACGTCGGCGCCGGCGACGACCGCCGTGCCGGCGTCTGGTCGGACGAGCGTCGTGAGGATGTCGATCGTGGTGGTCTTGCCGGCGCCGTTCGGCCCGAGGAGGCCGAACACGCTGCCCGCGTCGACCGCGAGGTCGAGCCCCTGCAGGACCTCCACGCCGCGGAACCGCTTGGCGATCCCGTGCGTCTCGATCGCGATGGTCATGGCTGCGCCTTCCTGTGTACGAAGTAAACTGTGTACATCATCGACATTCGTTTAAGTAATACACAGTTCTATGCTGGTCGCAAGCACCTCGCGTCGATTGGAGACGGATGGCTCCCGAGAACGCCGCCGAGCCGGAACTGCCGCGCGGCGTCGCCCTCGCCTGGGGCGTCGCCGCCAACCCGCAGCGCGGACCGAAGCGCGAGATGAGCATCGAGCGCATCGTCGACGCGGCGGTCGAGATCGCCGATGCCGACGGGCTCGCGGCGGTGTCGATGAGTCGCGTCGCCCAGGCCCTCGGCTACACGACCATGTCGCTCTACCGGTACGTCACGGCGAAGGACGACCTGCTCGTGCTCATGCAGGAGCAGGGCACGGGCCTGCCGCCCGAGCCCGATCGCGACCTCGACCACTCCGACTGGCGCGGACGCCTCCGGGCGATCGCGCTCGCCGAGGTCGAGGTGCACCGGCGCCATCCGTGGCTGCTCGACGTGGCGATCCAGGGCACGCCCGTGACCCCGAACAACCTCGCCTGGATGGACGCGATGCTCGACGCCCTCGCCGCCACGCCGCTCGACGAGCACGAGCGGGTCGCCGCCATCCTGCTCGTGACCGGCCAGGTCCGCTGGCAGAGCACCATCGAGCACTCCTACGACGTCGCCTCACGCGAGGCCGGGGTCGAGCCGCAGGCGATCGACGACACCCGTTCGGCGATCCTCGACGCGTTCGTCACCGCGGAGGAATTCCCGGCGCTGCGCCGGGCCGTGGATGCGGGCGTGTTCGCGAGCGTCGACGACGATCCGTTCGGCTTCGGCCTCGAGCGCGTGCTCGACGGCATCGCCGATCACATCGCGCGACGCGCGAACGGCGACCGGCCCGCTCCCCCGTCCCCCTCGCGCGAGACGCCGGAGGTCGCCGCCGACAAGCGCGTCCGGGAGGCTCGCCGGGCGGTGCGCGAGGCCGAGAAGCGCCTCCGCGACGCGCGCAAGCTCGAGCGTCAGGCCCTCCGCGAGGCGCGCGCCCGGCACGCCACGAACTGACGGACCGGATCCCCGGGCACCAGGGCCCCGCCAGGTCGCGAGGGCGGATGCCGCGGCGTCAGCGCCGCGCGGTCGTCACGCGGTCGCGGCCGGTGAGGTCGCGGTGGTGCGCGACGGCGTGCCATCCGTCGCCCTCCAGTATCGCCGCGATCTCGGCCGACTGCGTCTCGCCGTGCTCGATCAGGAGGGCGCCGCCCGCGTGCAGCAGCGCGAGGGCGCGCCGCGAGAGCACGCGCACGACGTCGAGCCCGTCGGGTCCGCCGTAGAGCGCGCGCTCAGGGTCGTGCAGGCGCACCTCGGGGTCGCGCGGGATGGCGTCGTCCGGGATGTAGGGCGGGTTGGAGGCCACGACCGCGACGCGGCCCTCGAGTTCGGGCAGCGTTTCCGCGAGGTCGCCGAAGACGAGCTCGAGGTTGGGCGCTGCGACCTCGTCGACGTTGCGCCGCGTCCAGGGGAACGCCTCGGGCGAGTTCTCGACCGCCCAGACACGCGCATGCGGCACCTCGGTCGCCATCGAGAGCGCGATCGCGCCGCTGCCCGAGCCGAGGTCGAGGCCGATCGGCTCGGGCTCGGCGGCGGCGCGCAGGGCGTCGATCGCGAGTTGCGCGATCAGTTCGGTCTCCGGTCGGGGCACGAACACGCCGGGCCCGACCGCGAGCTCGAGCGAGCGGAACGCGGCGCGCCCCGTCAGGTGCTGCAGCGGCTCCCGGCGAGCCCGTCGCGCGACCAGCCGGTCGAGCTCCGCGGCATCCGTCGCCGACAGCCGATCGCCGATCACGAGGCGCGCGTGCACGCCGCCCCGGGAGAGCCCGAGGACGTGGCCGAGCAGGAGGTCGGCGTCGACCTCGGCGTCGCCGATGCCCGCCGCCAGCAGCGTGCGGACGGTCTCGTCGCGCACCTCGCGCAGCGGGCGTTCGGCGGGCTCGTCGGGGATCGCATTCACGCAATGGAATGTAACCCACTCCCGGCGCCCATCCGCGCTCCGTATGCTGGTGCGCGGCACGACGCCGCCGTCACGAGAGGGAAGATCATGGCCAAGGTCTACGAGAACATCACCGACGTCTTCGGGCGCACCCCGCTCGTCAAGCTCAACCGCGTGACGGATGGCGCGGGCGCGACCGTGCTGGCCAAGCTCGAGTTCTACAACCCCTCGGCCAGCGTCAAGGACCGGCTCGGCATCGGCATCGTCGACGCCGCCGAGGCGGACGGCTCGCTGAAGCCCGGCGGAACGATCGTCGAGGGCACGAGCGGCAACACCGGGATCGCGCTCGCGATGATCGGTGCCGCACGGGGCTACCGGGTCGTCATCGCGATGCCCGAGACCATGTCGAAGGAGCGTCGCGCGCTGCTGCGCGCGTACGGAGCCGAGCTCGTGCTCACGCCGGGTTCCGAGGGCATGAAGGGCGCCGTCGCGCGTGCCGAGCAGATCGCCGCCGAGGCCCCGGGCGCGGTGCTGGCGCGGCAGTTCGAGAACCAGGCGAACGTCGACATCCACCGACGCACCACCGCCGAGGAGGTCTGGGACGACACCGACGGCGGCGTCGACATCTTCGTCTCCGGCATCGGCACGGGCGGCACCCTCTCGGGCGTCGGGCAGGTGCTCAAGGAGCGCAAGCCCGAGGTGCAGGTCGTCGGCGTCGAGCCGCTCGAGTCGCCGATCCTCAATGGCGGCCAGCCCGGCCCGCACAAGATCCAGGGCATCGGCGCCAACTTCGTGCCCGCGATCCTCGACCGCGACGTCTACGACGAGATCATCGACGTGAACATCGACCAGGCCGTCGCGGTCGCTCGCCGCCTCGGCGTCGAGGAGGGCATCCTCGGCGGCATCTCGTCGGGCGCGACCGTGTACGCCGCCACCCAGCTCGCCCAGCGGCCCGAGAACGCCGGCAAGACCATCGTCGTGATCCTCGCCAGCTACGGCGAGCGGTACCTCTCGACCGTGCTCTACGAGGGCCTGCTCGACTGAGCGCCGACGCCATCTGGTTGACTGGGTCGGTGGGAATCCTCGGCAGGCTCAGGGAAGACGTCGCGACCGCCCGTTCCCACGACCCCGCGGCGCGCAACCGCCTCGAGATCGTCCTCGCCTACTCCGGGCTGCACGCCATCTGGTCGTACCGGATCGCGCACCGCATGTGGCGGGTGCGCGCACTGCGGCTGCCGGCGCGCGTCGTGTCCCAGCTCACGCGGTTCCTCACGGGCATCGAGATCCACCCGGGCGCGACGATCGGCCGCCGGTTCTTCATCGACCACGGCATGGGCGTCGTGATCGGCGAGACCGCGGTGGTCGGCGACGACGTGATGCTGTACCACGGCGTCACCCTCGGCGGGAAGGCGCCGCGCGGCGCGCCACGCGGCGCGAAGCGCCATCCCACCCTCGGCGACGGCGTCACCGTCGGCGCGGGAGCGAAGGTGCTCGGCGACATCGAGATCGGGGCGGGCAGCGCGATCGGCGCGAACGCCGTGGTCACCAGGGGCGCTCCCCCGCACTCGCTGCTCGTCGGCATCCCCGCGGTCGCGAAGCCGCTCTCGCCCGCGACGGCGGATGCGGCGCGCGGCATGCACGACTGGCACATCGACTTCCACATCTAACCGTCGGCCGAGGCGCACTCGGTGCCGGTCGCGTGCGACGGATGCCGCGGCATCCGCCCCCCCTCGGTTCGGCTACTGGTCGCCGAGGCCCTCGAGCCGGGCCTCCTCGTCGGCGTGGATCGCCGACTCGATGATGGGGTCGAGCGCGCCGTTCATGACCTGGTCGAGGTTGTACGCCTTGTAGCCCGTGCGGTGGTCCGCGATGCGGTTCTCGGGGAAGTTGTACGTGCGGATGCGCTCCGAGCGGTCCATCGATCGGATCTGCGACTTCCGGGCATCGGATGCCGCGGCGGCGAGCTCCTCCTGCTGGCGCGCGAGGAGCCGCGCACGCAGGACTCGCATCGCGGCCTCGCGGTTCTGCAGCTGCGACTTCTCGTTCTGCATCGCCACCACGATGCCGGTCGGCACGTGCGTGATGCGCACCGCCGAGTCGGTCGTGTTGACCGACTGGCCGCCGGGGCCGCTCGAGCGGTACACGTCGATCTTGAGGTCGTTCTGGTTGATCTCGACCTCTTCGGGCTCGTCGACCTCGGGGAAGACGAGCACGCCGGTCGTCGACGTGTGGATGCGACCCTGCGTCTCGGTGACGGGCACGCGCTGCACGCGATGCACGCCGCCCTCGTACTTCAGGTGCGCCCAGACGCCCTGCGAGGGGTCGGTCGCGTTCGACTTGATCGCGACCTGGACGTTCTTGTAGCCGCCCAGGTCGGATTCGTCCCGCTCGAGGAGCTCGGTCTTCCACCCCTTCGACTGGGCGTACTGGATGTACATGCGCAGCAGGTCGGCCGCGAAGAGGGCGCTCTCCGCGCCTCCTTCGCCGCCCTTGATCTCCATGATCACGTCACGGCCGTCGTCGGGGTCGCGCGGGATGAGGAGCCGCCGCAGCCGCTCCTGCGACTCGGCGAGGTGCTCCTCCAGGCCGGGGACCTCCTCGGCGAACGCGGCATCCTCCTTGGCGAGCTCACGCGCCGCCTCGAGGTCCTCCTGCGCCTGCCGCCAGGCGTCGTTCGCGGCGACGATCCGGCTGAGCTCGGCGTAGCGCCGGTTGACCTTCTTCGCGCGCGCGGCGTCGGCGTGGAGCGCCGGGTCGGCCAGCTCCTCCTGGAGCGAGGCGTGCTCGGCGATCAGTGCCTGG
This sequence comes from Agromyces sp. GXS1127, assembly GCF_050565425.1. Classification (NCBI taxonomy): domain Bacteria; kingdom Bacillati; phylum Actinomycetota; class Actinomycetes; order Micrococcales; family Microbacteriaceae; genus Agromyces; species Agromyces sp. GXS1127. The sequence continues at coordinate 296,886 of NZ_JBOCIG010000003.1, read as the reverse complement.
ACCGACTCGAACATCGATCAGCGGTGGTCGGACTCGTGGCCGTGCCCGTGTCCGTTCCCGTTGCCGCCCACCGGTGCCGACTTCTGCATGAGGAGCAGGAACTCGGTGTTCGACTGCGTCTCGCGCAGGCGCCCGAGCACGGCCTCGAGGGCCTGCTGGGGCTCGAGGCCGGCGAGGGCGCGGCGGAGCTTCCACGTGATCTTGACCTCGTCGGCCGAGAGCAGCATCTCCTCGCGACGCGTCGAGGAGGCGTTGACGTCGACGGCGGGGAAGATGCGCTTGTCGGCGAGCTGGCGGCTGAGGCGCAGCTCGCTGTTGCCGGTGCCCTTGAACTCCTCGAAGATCACCTCGTCCATCTTCGAACCGGTCTCGACGAGCGCCGTGGCGAGGATCGTCAGCGAGCCGCCGTTCTCGATGTTGCGCGCCGCGCCGAAGAAGCGCTTCGGCGGGTACAGCGCCGACGCGTCGACACCGCCCGAGAGCACGCGGCCGGAGGCCGGCGCCGCGAGGTTGTAGGCGCGGCCGAGGCGGGTGATCGAGTCGAGCAGCACGACGACGTCGTGACCGAGCTCGACGAGTCGCTTGGCACGCTCGATCGCGAGCTCGGCGACCGTGGTGTGGTCCTCCGCCGGACGGTCGAAGGTCGAGGCGATGACCTCGCCCTTGACCGTGCGCTGCATGTCGGTGACCTCTTCGGGGCGCTCGTCGACGAGCACGACCATGAGGTGCACCTCGGGGTTGTTGATCGCGATCGCGTTCGCGATCTGCTGCAGCACGATCGTCTTGCCGGCCTTCGGCGGCGCGACGATGAGGCCGCGCTGGCCCTTGCCGATCGGCGCGACGAGGTCGATGATGCGCTGCGTGAGCTTGGTCGGCTCGGTCTCGAGCCGCAGGCGGTCCTGCGGGTAGAGCGGCGTGAGCTTCTGGAAGTCCACGCGCGCGGCAGCCTCGTCGGCGGTCTGGCCGTTGATCGAGTCGATCTTGACGAGCGCGTTGTACTTCTGGCGGCTGCTGCCCTCGCCCTCGCGCGGCTGCTTGATCGAGCCGACGACGGCGTCGCCCTTGCGCAGGTGGTACTTCTTCACCTGGCCGAGCGAGACGTAGACGTCGCTCGGGCCGGGGAGGTAGCCGGTCGTGCGCACGAAGGCGTAGTTGTCGAGGACGTCGAGGATGCCCGCGATCGGGATGAGCACGTCGTCGTCGAGGATCTCGGGCTCGACCTCGTCGCCCTGGCTCTGGCCGCGGCGCTTGCGGTCGCGGTAGCGGTTGCGGCGGCCGCCGCCCTCGCCGTCGGCCTGCTGCTGGTCGCCGCGCTGCTCGCCGCGACCCTGCTGGCCGCGGCCGCCCTGCTGGTCCTTGCCCTTGTCGGCGTCGGCGCCCTGGCGGCCCTTGTCGGACTCCGCCTGGCGACCGGAGTCGCCCTCTGGCTGCTCGTCGGCCTTGCGGCCGCCCTGCTGCTCGGACTTCTGCGCGTCGCCCCGCTCGGCACCGCCGCGTCGACCGCGGTTCCGGCTGCGACCCTGGCGCTGCTCCTGGGCGGGCTGCTCCGCCTTGCCCTCGGGCTCCGCCTGGCCGCCCTCGGCCGACTCGGCCTGGCGGCCGCCCGCGGTCGCGGCTGCGAGCTGCTCGCGGACGGCGGCACGCGCGGCCTCGCGGGCCTCGTCGTCCGACGAGCCGGCGGACGGGCCTTCGGCGGTCGTCGCCGTTCCCGCCTTCGCGTCGGCGGGCACGAGCTCGACGCCGGAAGCTCCGGCGTTCGCGTGGGCGGCGGCCGCGGTGGCGCTCGTCGCGCGACGCGGCTGGCGGCCACGACGGACGGGCTCGGCCGCCGGCGCCTCGGTCGCGGTCGGCTCGGCCGCGGTCGCCTGGGGCGGGGTCGTCTCGGCGATCGGCGCCTCGACCGTCGTCTCGTCGACGACCGGAGCGGATGCCTCGGCCGGCTCGGCGGCGGAAGCCGCCGCCTCCTCGGACTCGGCGGCCTGCGGGGCGGCCGGGGCGACGACGTCGTCGGCCTCGGCGGTCGCGGCGCCGTCGGTGTGGGCGGAGATCAACTCCACGAGTTCTCCTTTTCGGCGCTTGGACGCGCCCGCGATGCCGAGCGAGGAGGCCAGCTCCTGGAGCTCGGCGACCTTCATGGTCGACAGGCGGGCGGCGTCCACGCGCTCTGCGTGGTCGGTTCCGTTGGTCACTGGGATTTTCCTTTCCCCTGGCCAGGCGTTGGGGGTTGGCCGAGGAGAGCTGATCGCGGCACGTCGCAGACGTGCGCACGAGGCGCAGATCTGCGCGATGGCGAAAGCATGAGATGCCGGGAATCGCACCGAACGGCGAGGTCGCGAGTGGTGCAGCGACTACCGGGTGCGGGCTCCAGTCTAGCACTCGGCGGTGCGCCGTCGGACCACGCGCCACGCCGTCGGCGGCTCGTCCCGACCGTCGGGTTCCCGGCCTTCGGAGCGGCGTCGTCAGTCGACGACGGGCGCCACGGTCGCGCCGAGGAAGTCGACCGCGAGCGGCAGGGCCTGCCAGACGGTGTCCGCCGTGTCCTCGACCAGCCGCGCGGCGTCCGCACGTTCGGCCGGGTCGCTCGCGAGGACCAGGATCGAGGGCCCCGCGCCCGACACGACGGCGGGGTGGCCCGCCTCGCGCAGTCGGCGGATCAACCGGTCGGTCTCCGGCATCGCCTCGGCGCGGTAGTTCTGGTGCAGCTTGTCCTCCGTCGCCGCGAGCAGCAGCTCGGGGCTCTGGATGAGCGCGGCGACGAGCAGCGCCGAGCGCGAGACGTTGAAGACGGCGTCCTCGTGCGGCACCGACTGCGGCTGGAGGCTCCGGGCGAGGGCGGTCGACATCTCCTGCTCGGGGACGAGGACGAGGGGCGAGACGCCGCGGTGCACCATGAGCTTCTTGTGCCGCGGGCCCTCGGGTGTGACCCACGCGATCGTGAGGCCGCCGAAGAGCGCCGGGGCGACGTTGTCGGGGTGCCCCTCGAGCTCGGTGGCGAGTTCGAGCAGTTCGTCGGGCGAGATCTCGACCTCCGGGGCGAGCAGCCCCTTCGCAGCCATCACGCCGGCCACGATGGCCGCGCCGGAGGAGCCGAGGCCGCGTCCGTGCGGGATCGAGTTGTGCGCGACGAGCCGCAGCGGCGGCAGGTCGCGACCGAACCGGGCGAACGCGTGCGCCATCGCCCGGACGACGAGGTGCGACGCATCGAGGGGCACCTCGCCCTCGCCCACGCCGTGCACCTCGATGTCGAGCCCGGCCGCGACGACCTCGATCTCGAGCTCGTCGTACTGCGCCAGCGCGAGTCCGAGCGTGTCGAACCCGGGCCCGAGGTTCGCCGAGGTCGCGGGGACCTTGACCGTGACCCTGCGGCCGAGGAGCGCACCGGCGCCCGCCGTCGCGGGCGTCGCCTCCGCCGCGGCGGGCGCGCTCATGCGCCGAGCCCCAGCACCTCTGCGACGTGCGCCACGTCGGCCGGCACGACGGTCGGCGCGACCTCGGAACCGTCCGGACGGCGGAGCGCCCACTGCGGGTCCTTGAGCCCGTGGCCGGTGACGGTCAGGACGACCTTCGCCCCGGCCGGGACCTGGCCCGCCTCGGCCCGCTCGAGCAGGCCCGCGACGCTGATCGCGGAGGCCGGCTCGACGAAGACGCCGACCTCGGCGGAGAGGATGCGCTGGGCCTCGAGGATCTTGTCGTCCTCGATCGCGCCGAAGTAGCCGTCGGTCAGGTCGCGCGCCTCGAGCGCGAGGTGCCACGACGCGGGGTTGCCGATGCGGATCGCACTCGCGATGGTCTCGGGGTTGCGCACCGGCTCGCCGAGCACGAGCGGCGCCGACCCGGCCGCCTGGAACCCGAGCATCCGCGGCAGCTTCGTGGCGTTGCCCGCCTCGATGTCCTCGCGGTAGCCGCGCGTGTACGCGGTGTAGTTGCCCGCGTTGCCGACCGGGATGAAGTGCAGGTCGGGCGCATCGCCGAGTACCTCGACGACCTCGAACGCGGCCGTCTTCTGGCCCTCGATGCGGTCGTTGTTGACCGAGTTGACGAGGTGGACCGGGTAGTTCTCGGCGAGGTCGCGCGCGATGTCGAGGCAGTCGTCGAAGTTGCCCTGGATCTGGATGAGCTGCGCGTCGTGCGCGATCGCCTGGCTGAGCTTTCCCATCGCGATCTTGCCCTCGGGCACGAGCACCGCGGCCTTGATGCCCGCGTGCGTCGCGTAGGCCGCGGCCGATGCCGACGTGTTGCCGGTCGAGGCGCAGATCACGACCTCGGCACCGCGCTCGACGGCCTTCGTCACGGCCATCGTCATGCCGCGGTCCTTGAACGATCCGGTCGGGTTCATGCCCTCGAACTTGACCCATACGTCGGCGCCGGTGCGGCGCGAGAGCGCGGGCGCCGGCAGGAGCGGCGTGCCGCCCTCGCCGAGGGTCACGATCGGGGTGGCGTCGGTCACGTCGAGGCGGTCGGCGTACTCCCGGATGACGCCGCGCCACTGGCGCGACGGCGCCTTCGTTGCCTGGTGGTTCACTCTGCTCCTTCGACTCGGATGACGGATGCGACCGAGGTCACGACGGGGCTGTCGGCGAGCGCGCGCACCGTCTCTGCGAGCGCGGACTCACGCGCCTCGTGGGTGCCGATGACCAGCGTAGCCCGGCCGTTCTCGTCGTTGATGGTCTGCTCGAGCTCGCCGACCGAGACGCCGTGGTCGGCGAACACGTGGGCGATCGTCGCGAGCACGCCCGGCTGGTCGGCGGCCTCGAGCGTGATGGCGTAGCGGGTCGTGATGCGCCCGATCTCGAGCACGGGCAGCTCGGCGTGCGTCGACTCCGCCGTGCCCGGGCCGCCGAGCACGTGACGCCGTGCGATCGCGACGAGGTCGCCGAGCACGGCCGAGGCGGTCTGCACGCCGCCGGCGCCCGCACCGTAGAACATGAGCGGGCCGGCTGCGGCGGCCTCGACGAAGACCGCGTTGTTGGCGCCGTGCACGGCGGCGAGCGGATGGCTCCGGTGCACCATGGCCGGGTAGACCCGGGCGGACACGCCCTCCTCCCCCGTCTCGGGGTCGGCGAGGCGCTCGCAGATCGCGAGGAGCTTCACGACGTAGCCGGCGCGCTTGGCCGACTCGACCTGCGCGGCGGTGACGCCCGTGATGCCCTCGCGATGCACCAGGTCGACGGGCACGCTCGTGTGGAACGCGAGGCTCGCGAGGATCGCGGCCTTCTGCGCGGCGTCGTAGCCGCCGATGTCGGCCGTCGGGTCGGCCTCGGCGTAGCCGAGCTCGGTCGCGGTCGCGAGCGCGTCCTCGAGCGAGGCGCCCGTCGTGTCCATGCGGTCGAGGATGAAGTTCGTCGTGCCGTTCACGATCCCGAGGATCCGGTCGATGCGGTCGCCGGCGAGGCTGTCGCGCAGCGGTCGGATGATCGGGATGGCGCCGCCGACGGCGGCCTCGTAGGACAGCTGCGCGCCGACCTGCTGGGCCGCTGCGAAGAGCTCGGGTCCGTGCGTCGCGAGCAGCGCCTTGTTGCCCGAGACGACGTCGGCACCGGACGAGATCGCCTTGAGGATCAGCGTGCGGGCCGGCTCGAGGCCGCCCATGAGCTCGATCACGATGTCGGCGCCGAGGATCAGCGACTCGGCGTCGGTCGTGAGGAGCTCGCGCGGCAGCGCCGCGTCGCGCGGGGCCTCGACGTCGCGGACGGCGATGCCCACGAGCTCGATCCTCGCGCCGATGCGGTTGGCGAGCTCGTCGCCCTGCTCGAGCAGCAGCCGGGCGACCTGGGAGCCGACCGAGCCGGCGCCGAGCAGCGCCACGCGGATGGAACGGTATTCGATCATGCGGTGACTCCGTGTGCGTCATCGTCGTGGTCGGAGAGGCCGGCGTCGCGAGCGAGGAGGTCCTCCTCGGTCTCGCCGTGCACGATCACGCGCGCGGCGCCGCCGGAGACGGCCACGACCGGCGGTCGGGGCACGTGGTTGTAGTTCGATGCCAGCGACCAGCAGTAGGCGCCTGTCGCGGCGACCGCGAGGAGGTCGCCCGGGGCGACGTCGTGCGGCACCCAGTCGTGGTCGACGACGATGTCGCCCGACTCGCAGTGCTTGCCGACCACTCGGACGAGCGCGGCCGGCTCGACGGAGGTCCGCGATGCGAGGCGGGCCGTGTACGAGGCGCCGTACATGGCGGTGCGGATGTTGTCGCTCATGCCGCCGTCGACCGAGACGTAGTGCCGCCAGCCCTCGTCGGTCGGCACGGGCTTGACGGTGCCGACCGTGTAGAGCGTGACGCCCGCCGGGCCGATGATCGACCGGCCGGGTTCGAACGCGAGGCGCGGCACGGGCACGTCGAGCCGCGCGCACGCCTCGGCGACCGCGCGCGCGATGCCGTCGGCGATCTCCTCGATCGGGGCGGGCTCGTCGGCCTCCGTGTAGGCGATGCCGAACCCGCCGCCGAGGTTCAGCTCGGGAACGGCTGCGACCGCCGACAGCTCGGCGTGGACCGCGAGCAGGCGTTCGGCGGACTCGGCGAAGCCGGCGGCGTCGAAGATCTGCGACCCGATGTGGCAGTGCAGGCCGACGAAGTCGAGCGAGTCGTGCGAGCGGATGTCCCCGACCACGCGTACCGCGTCGCCCAACGCGATGCCGAACTTCTGGTCCTCGTGCGCCGTCGCCAGGAACTCGTGCGTCGACGCGTGGACGCCGGAGTTCACGCGAAGCCGGACCCGCTGCACGCGCCCGGCGCGAGCCGCGGCATCCGCCACCCGACGCACCTCGACCTCGCTGTCGATGATGATCGTGCCGACGCCGGCGGCCACGGCGCGCTCGATCTCGCGCACCGACTTGTTGTTGCCGTGGAAGCCGATGCGGCCCGGGTCGGCGCCGGCCGCGAGGGCGACGGCGAGCTCGCCGCCGGTCGCGACGTCGATCGCGAGCCCCTCGTCGGTCATCCAGCGGACGACCGCCCCCGAGAGGAACGCCTTGCCCGCGTAGTAGACGGTGGCCGAGGTGCCGACGGATGCCGCGGCCCGTTCGAACGCGGCGCGCGTGCGCGCGGCGCGGGAGCGCGCCACCTGCTCGTCGACGACGTAGAGCGGGGTGCCGAAGCGTGCGGCCAGCGCGTCGACGTCGAGGCCGCCGACGACGATCCGCCCGGCGTCGTCGCGATGCGCGCCCTCGGGCCAGACCTTCGGATCGAGCGCGTTCGGGTCCGCGGGCGCGCTGCGCAGCGCGGGGACGGATGCGCTGGAAGACACGGGGAACCCTCACGGACGATGGAACGACGGATCGCTCGGACGGCGAGCGAACCCGGATCGGTTCCTGAAGCCTCGGTGCGGACCGCCCTTGTGGGGCGGCGTACCGGCGAGTCTACCGACGCCCGGCGCGGTGGCCGAATCGGCGACGACACCGGGCGACCCGGACCGCCGAGGCGGGTGCGGGCCCGCCGGCTCAGTCGCAGGCGCCCGTCGTCGCCAGGGTCTCCTCGGCCAGCGGGAGCCCGCTCGCCTCGAGCCGGACGGTCACCAGGTCGGGCTCGACGTCGATGCCCGACACCTCGACGCCCTCGGGCAGCCGGTCGGCGACGCAGATCGGGAACGGGTCGCCGCCGAGGATGCGGTCGACGAGACCCGACGCGTCGAGGCTGCCGCCGACGGCGTCGATCTCGGCGGCCACGGGGCGCAGGAGCACCCGATCGCCCGCGGCCTCGGGCTCGGCGGTCACGGAGAACCCGATGGGGATGCCGAGGAACGTGATCTCGTCCGCGTACGCGACGGTGCCGTCCCCGAGCTCGAGTCCGCCCTCGAGGCCCTGCGCGGCCGCGATCTCGTCGACCGCGGCGCCGTCGACGGATGCCTCGGCCACGCCGCGGCCGAGCGTCCCGCCCTCCGCGAGCGGCACGTCGTAGGCCGTGATGACCACGTCGACCGGGACGCCCTGCACGTCGAGGTCGGGCGCCGTCGCGACCATCTCGTCCATGCTGCCGGTCAACGCCTGCCAGAGCGCGGAGACGCCGCGGATCTCGACATCGACGTCGCCCTCGACGCCCTCCGGCAGCGACTGCTCGATCGAGTCGGCGACGTTGCGCTCCGCGATGCCGCGGCCCACGGTCTCGACGAGCACGAGCAGCGCGGCGAACACCACGAGGATGACGAGCACCACGACCGCGGCGTTCCCGTCCTCGCGGCGCCGCCGCGCGCCATCCGACCGCCCCACCGGGTCGACGGGCACGGTCTCGGCAGCGCGTGGGGTCATGCAGGAACGCTACATGCGCTCGGGCGCCGAGACGCCGAGGAGGTCGAGCCCGTTGCGGATCACCTGGCCGGTCGCGTCGTTCAACCAGAGCCGCGTGCGGTGCAGATCGGTGACCGGCTCGTCGCCGAGGGGCAGCACGCGGCAGTTGTCGTACCAGCGGTGGAAGAGGCCGGCGAGCTCCTCGAGGTAGCGGGCGACGCGGTGCGGCTCGCGGAGCTCGGCGGCCTGGGCGACGATCCGCGGGAACTCCTGCAGCGCGCCGAGCAGCGCCGACTCGGTCTCGTGCTCGAGCAGCTCCGGCGCGAACGCCGAGCGGTCGACGCCCGCCTCGGCGACGTTGCGCGCGAGCTGCGTCGTGCGCGCGTGCACGTACTGGACGTAGAAGACGGGGTTGTCGTTGCCGCGACGCTGGAGCACCTCGGGATCGATCGCGAGCGGCGAGTCGGCGGGATAGCGCGCGAGCGTGTAGCGCAGCGCGTCGGTGCCGAGCCAGGCCTGCAGGTCGTCGAGCTCGATGATGTTGCCCGCGCGCTTGGAGAGCTTCGCGCCGTTGATCGACACGAGCTGGCCGATGAGCACCTCGATGTCCCGCTCGGGGTCGTCGCCCGCCGCTCCTGCGAGCGCCTTGAGGCGGTGCACGTAGCCGTGGTGGTCGGCGCCGAGGAGGTAGACCTTGTGCTCGAACCCGCGGTCGCCCTTGTCGAGGTAGTACGCGGCATCTGCGGCGAAGTAGGTGTAGACCCCGTTCGCGCGCCGGATCACGCGGTCCTTGTCGTCGCCGAAGTCGGTCGTGCGCACCCACACTGCGCCGCCCTCGTCGAAGACGTGGCCCTGGGCGCGCAGGCGCTCGACCGCGGCGTCGATGGCGGACACGCCGTCGTCGTCCTTCGCGTGCAGCGCGCGCTCGCTCGTCCACACGTCGAAGTGCACGTTGAAGCGCTCGAGCGACGCCCGGATCTCGGCCAGCTGGAGCTCGTAGGCGATCTCGCGCGCGGTGTGCAGCGCGACGTCGTCGTCGAGCTCGAGCAGGTGCGGCTCGCGCTCGAGCACGCGCGCCGCGAGGTCGGCGATGTACTGCCCGGGGTAGCCGTTCTCGGGCGTCGGCTCGCCCTTGGCGGCCGCGATGACCGAAGCGCCGAAGTTGTCCATCTGGTTGCCGGCGTCGTTGATGTAGTACTCGTTCGCGACGCTCGCCCCGGCCGCGCGCAGCACGCGGCCGATCGAGTCGCCGAGCGCCGCCCAGCGGGTGTGGCCGATGTGCAGGGGACCGGTCGGGTTCGCGGACACGAACTCGAGGTTGATCACCCGGCCCGCGAGCGAGTCGCCCCGACCGTAGGCCGCTCCGGCCTCGACGATCGTCTTGGCGAGCGCGCCCGCGGCGGCCGCCTCCAGCCGGATGTTGATGAAGCCGGGACCGGCGACCTCGGCGCTCGCGACGCCGTCGACCCCGGCGAGCCCGGAGGCGAGCTCGGCCGCGATCTCGCGCGGGTTCGCGCCGAGGGGCTTCGCGATGCGCAGCGCGATGCTGGAGGCCCAGTCTCCGTGCTCGCGGAGCTTGGGGCGCTCGAGCGTCACGGCGTCGGGAGCGAGCTCCAGCTCGACCTCGGACCCCGCCTCGCGTCGTCGATCGACCGAGGCGATGACGAGGTCGTACAGGGCACGCGAGAGGTCGGCGGGAGTCACTCGAAGATCCTACCCGTCGGCGTTGCTATCGTTTCCCGCATGCCCCGCCCGAACGCCCCGCTCCCCCGCCTCCGCCCGGCCGCGCTCGCGCTCGCGGGTGCGGCCGCCGCGGCGCTCCTCCTCGCCGGATGCACCGACCCGTCGGCCGGGCCGTCCGAGACGACCGCGCCGCCCGGGGCGACCGGCTCCGCACCGGCCACGGCCCCCGCCGATCCGTCGGCCGAGCCCGAGCCCACCGAGGAGCCCATCCCGTTCGAGCTCGCGTGCGACGAGGTCCTCACCGCCGACCAGGTGTACGCGTACAACCCGAACTTCGGCACGGGCCCCGACTACTCGCCCTCCGCCGCCACGATCGCCGACGTGGTCGACGCCGCGGGCACCGCATGCGGATGGACCAACCAGACGAGCGGCGACCTCCTCGAGGTGGGCGTCGCCACGCTCCCCGAGCACGCGTACGAGCTCCAGGTGGGCGACGCGGCTATGCGGTCGAACGCCGTGCCGACGTACGGCACCCCGCCGGAGGTCGAGGGCTTCTTCCGCCAGTCCGGCGGGAGCGGCCAGGCGCAGGTGTTCACGGACGGGTACTGGATCGTGATCGAGTCGCCGGCGCTCTTCGAGCCCGGCGACGCCCAGTCGCTCGTCGCCGACGTCATCGCGAACGTCGCCGGCTGAGCCCCGGCGACCGGATGCCGGCGCGAGCGGGCGTCCGCCGGGAACCGGTGCAGGTGGTAGTGTTTCCTGCTGTGCGCCTCCGTAGCTCAGGGGATAGAGCGCCGGTTTCCGGTACCGTAGGTCGGGGGTTCGAATCCCTCCGGGGGCACGTCGTGAAGAGCCCGGTCCACTCAGCCAGCTGAGGGTCCGGGCTCGTTCCGTATCCGGGCGGGCGGCGGTCGCGTCGGCGGCCTCGTCGCGGCGGGGGGGCCGCCCCCTGAGCGTCGCCTTGGAAGTCGTGGACGCCCGTCGGAGGGCGCCAATAGACTCCACTCATCGGACTCCGAGGGGAAGGGCACTGGCGCATGCGGTCGGTTCGCGGAGGTTCGATCGCGTTCGCGGTGCTCGTGGGACTCGGGCTGGCCCTGTCGCCCGTCGGAGCCTCCGCCGAGGAGCCCGTCGAGTTCGGCGCGGGCCCGATCGTCGACACCGTCGGGGCGCTCACCGCCGCCGAGACGGCCGAGGTCGAGGCGGCGATCGACGAGGCCGCGGGCCGCAGCGGCCGCCAGTTGTTCGTCGCCTTCGTGAGCGAGTTCGAGGACCCGGCCGATGCCGGGACCTGGGCGACGCAGACCGCCAACGACAACAACATGGGCAGCGAGGACTACCTGCTCGCGGTCGCGATCGACGGTCGCGCCTACCACCTCTCCGCCGCGGAGGACGCATCGCTGTCCGCCGCCGACGTCGATCGGATCGCGGTCCGCGAGATCGAGCCCCACCTCAGGGACGGCGACTGGGCCGCGGCCGCGATCGCGGGCGCGGAGGCCATCGGCGGCGGCTCGTCCGGCGGAGGGCTCGGATGGCTCTGGCTCCTCCTGCTGGTCGGCGTGGCCGTCGCCATCGTGGTGGCGATCGTGCTCGCGCGGCGGCGCTCCCGCGACCGCGCCGCCGTCGAGGAGCCCGCCGGGCCGCCCGCGGTGCCGCTCGAAGAGCTCCGACGCCGGGTCGGCGGCGCGCTGATCGCCGCCGACGACGCGCTGAAGACCAGTGAAGAGGAACTGGGCTTCGCGGTCGCGTCCTACGGCGAGGAGGCGACCGCCGGCTTCCGCGCCGCGCTCGGCACCGCGAAGGAGCAGGTGCGCGAGGCCTTCGGCCTGCAGCAGCGGCTCGACGACCACGAGCCCGACACCGAGGCGCAGCAGCGCGAGTGGTACGCGGAGATCCTGCGCGTCACCGGCGAGGCCGAGGATCTGCTCGACGCCCACGCAGAGCGGTTCGACGCCCTGCGCGCACTCGAGCAGAACGCGCCGCAGGCGCTCGCCCGGGTCGAGGAGGCGATCCGCGCGGCGGAGGCGGCGATCGGGCCGGCCGCCGCGCGCCTGAACGCCCTGTCATCGCACTACGCGCCGGAGGCGCTGGCATCCGTCGCCGACAACACCGAGCAGGCCCGGGCGCGCGTCGCCTTCGGCCGCGACTCGGCGGCCGAGGCGTCCGCCGCGATCGCGCGGGGCGAGACGAGTGCGGCCGCGGTCGACATCCGCGCCGCCGAGGAGGCCGCCGACCAGGCGCGACTGCTCGCCGACGCGGTCGAGCGCCTCGCCGCCGACCTCGCGGCGGCCGATCGTGCCGTCGCCGCCGGGGTCGACGACCTCGAGACCGACGTGCGGACCGCCCGGACGATGTCCGACGCCGGCCTCGGGCAGCTCGCCGACCGCGTCGAGGCCGAAGCCGCCGCCCTCCGGGCCGACCTCGCCGCCACGGGGCGCTCGCCGCTCGCCCTCTCGGCCCGGCTCGACGGCGTCAACCGCGAGATCGACGCCGCGATCCAGGGCGCGCGGGACGCCGCCGTGCAGGCGCAGCGCACGCGCGCCGACCTCGACCGCACGCTGCTCGCCGCGCGCTCGCGCGTGCAGGCCGCGGAGGACTACATGGTCGCACGCCGGGGCGCGATCGGCGCCGAGGCGCGGACCCGGCTCGCCGAGGCCGGCCGCCTCGTCGTCGAGGCGCAGTCGCTCGCCGCGGCCGATCCCGCGCGCGCCCTCGCGGCCGCGCAGCGCGCCGACGGACTCGCCGAGCAGGCGATGTCGCTCGCCCGTCAGGATGTCGGCGGATTCGGCGACGGCTTCGGCGGCGGGGCGGCGCCCGGCGGCTTCGGCGTTCCCTCGGGCCGGGGGTCGAGCGGGGGCGACCTGTTCGGCGCCGTGCTCGGCGGCATCCTCATCGACTCGATGCTCGGCGGCGGGCGAGGCGGCGGCACGACCGGCGGCGGGTTCGGCGGCGGCCGGTCCTCGGGCGGCTTCGGCGGCGGCTTCGGCGGAGGCGGCCGCCGCGCCCCCGGCAGCTTCGGCGGGTCGGCCACGCGCTCGAGGCGCGGAAGCGGGGGCCGCTTCTGACCCACCGGACCACCGCCGGGCCCGGCCCCACCCCATCGACTCGCACGACCACGTTCGATCACCCACACCGGAAGGAATCCACGATGACCAAGCAGTCCATCTTCGGACGCATCTCGCAGCTCCTGCGAGCCAACGTCAACGCGCTCATCGACCAGGCCGAGGACCCGGAGGTCATGCTCGACCAGATGGTGCGCGACTTCACGAACTCCATCGCCGACGCCGAGGCGGCCATCGCCGAGACCATCGGCAACCTGCGCCTGCTCGAGGACGACCACCGCGAGGACGTGAACGCCGCGCGCGAGTGGGGCGACAAGGCCCTCGCCGCGAGCCGCAAGGCCGACGAGCTGCGCACCACGGGCGACACCGCGGGCGCCGACAAGTTCGACAACCTCGCCAAGGTCGCGCTGAGCCGCCAGATCTCCTCCGAGAACGAGGCTCGTGCAGCGGAGCCCCAGATCGAGGCGCAGACCGAGGTCGTGGAGAAGCTGAAGTCGGGCCTCAACGGCATGAAGCAGAAGCTCGTCGAGCTGAAGAACAAGCGCAGCGAGCTCATCGCGCGCTCGAAGACCGCCGCCGCGCAGCAGCAGGTGCACGAGGCGGTCAAGTCGATCGACATCCTCGACCCGACGAGCGAGCTCGGCCGGTTCGAGGACAAGGTCCGCCGCGAGGAGGCCAAGGCGCGCGGCCAGGCCGAGCTCGCCGCCTCGAGCATCGACGCGCAGTTCAACGAGCTCGACGACCTCGGCGAGCTCACCGAGGTCGAAGCGCGGCTCGCCGCGCTGAAGTCCGGTGGCGCCCAGGGGCAGATCGCCGGGTCCTGAACCGGGCGGATGCCGCGGGCTCGCCCCGCGGCATCCGCCCCGTCCCGCCGGCACGCCGACCGGCCGATGGCGAACGAGGTGTCGCGCATGACTCCCGACGAGGCCGCGCACCTGCTCGGCGTCGACCTCGATGCCGAGCAGTCCGTCCTGGATCGCGCCTACCGGCGGCTGGCGAGGGAGCTCCACCCGGACCGCTTCGCCGGGATGCCCGAGGCCGACGTGCGCGCCGCGAGCGCACGCTTCATCGAGGTCACCCGCGCCTACCACCTCCTCTCCGACGGTCGGGCGGCGGCGCGGGGCGGCTGGGCCGACGGGCCGATCGTGGTCGAGCACGCGACGGGCGGACCGGTGCGCGCCAGGACCGCGCCGCGGCGCAGCCCGAGGCTCATCGCGACCTGGACCGCCCTGCTGCTCCTCGGCGCGCTGCTGTCGACCTCCACCGAGCCCGTCTTCAGCGCGTTCGATCTCTGGGGGCGTCTCGCGCTCCTCGTCGCCGCGGCCCTGGCGACCGGGCTCACCCGCCGTCGCTGGGCCTGGTGGGCGACCCTCGTGCTCCTCGGGCTCAGCGGCATCGCGGTGATCGTCTCGACGACCGTCGCATCGCTCGTCGGCCTCGGGCTGACGGCGATCGCGTCGGTCGGTCTCGCCGTCCAGGCCGGGCTCGTGCACTTCCCCGACCAGCCCTGACGCCCGCGCCGGTCGCGCGCGGATGCCGCGAGGAACATACTGGGAACCATGCCGGCCGCCTTCGTCGTCGTCCCCGAGTGGCAGGGCTCCGTCTCCGCCCGCGCCATGAGCCACGCGGACGGCGCGCACGCCATCAGCGGTGACCTCCCCTCCGCCGCCACCGTCGTCGTCGACGTGCCCGTCGAGGCCGGCGACGCGCTGGGCACCGGGGTCCAGCGGTACAGCGCGCTGCGCCGCGTGAACGAGCGCATGCGCGAGGCGATGCGGGGTCTCGGGCGGACGCCGATCGCGGTCGGCGGGGACTGCGGCATCGCGTCGGCCTCGGTGGCGAACGCCGCGGCGGGCGACGCCGACTCGCTGGCCGTGCTCTGGCTCGACGCCCACCCCGACCTCAACACGCCCGAGTCGAGCCCGTCGGGCGCGTTCAACGGCATGGTGCTCCGGTCCATCCTCGGCGAGGGGGCCGACGGGCTCGCCCTCGCCGACGGCGAGCGCATCGCCCCGTCCCGCCTCGTGCTCGGCGGCGTTCGTGCCGTCGACGACGGCGAGCAGTCGTTCATCGACGAGCACGGCGTCGCCATGGTCGGCGTCGACCGGTTCGGCGACGCGCAGGCCGTCGTCGACGCCGTCGTCGCGACCGGCGCGACCCGTGTGTACGTGCACATCGACCTCGACGTGCTCGACCCGTCCGCGATCGCCGGCCTCTCGTACCCGCTCCCCTTCGGCGCCGATCCGGATGACGTCGTCGCGCTGGTGCGCGCCGTGGTCGGTCGCCTGCCGCTCGCCGGCGCGTCGATCGCGGGCTTCGCGCCCGCCTCCCCCGACGCCGCCCTCGACGACCTGCCCACGATCCTGCGGCTCATCGGCGCGCTCGCCTCCGGCGCGTCCTGAGGCGTCCGCCGAGACGGCGGCGGACGGCCGGAGACCGGACCACCGAGTCCGCCACGCTCGCGCAACCGTGGCCAGCGAGGCCGCCTGCTGCCTAGGCTGGCGGTGGCCGGTCGGCGCGTCCCCCGGCCGAGGAGGGAGCGCGCATGGCCAGGGAGTTCGACGTCATCGTCCTGGGGGCCGGACCGGTCGGCGAGAACGTCGTGGATCGCGCCCGCGCCGCGGGCCTCGAGGTCGCCGTCGTCGAGCACGAACTCGTCGGCGGCGAGTGCTCGTACTGGGCGTGCGTGCCCTCCAAGACGCTGCTGCGCAGCGGGTCGGTGCTGCGCGCCGCGCGACGCGTTCCCGGTGCGGCCGACGCGGTGACCGGCGACGTCGACGTCGCGGCGACGCTCGCCCGCCGCGACTACTGGGTGTCGGACTGGGACGACCACGGCGCCGTGGGCTGGCTCGAGGGCGTTGGCGCCGTGCTCGTGCGCGGTCACGGCCGGCTCGACGGCGAGCGTCGCGTCGTCGTCTCCCCGCCGGGCGGGGGCGACGAGGAGGTGCTCGTGGCACGGCACGCCGTCGCGGTGTGCACCGGATCCGAGCCGGTCGTCCCGGGCGTGCCGGGGCTCGCCGACGCCCGGCCGTGGATCAGCCGCGACGCCACGGGCGCCCACACCGTTCCCGGCCGGCTCGCGATCATCGGCGGCGGGGTCGTGGCGACCGAGATGGCGACGATCTACGCGGGCTTCGGCACCGAGACCACGATGCTCGTGCGCCACGGGCTGCTCGGCGGCATGGAGCCGTTCGCCGGCGACGCGGTCGCGACCGGCCTGCGGGCGCTGGGCGTCGACCTGCGCACGGGCGTGAGCCCGGTGCGGGTCGTCCGGGACGAGGCGGATGCCGTCGTCATCGAGCTCGACGACGGCTCGACGGTCACGGCCGACGAGGTCCTCGTCGCGACCGGCCGCCGACCGCGCACGACCGGCATCGGGGTCGAGACGGTGGGCCTGGAGCCGGGCGCGTCGATCGAGGTCGACGACACGCTCGTCGCGACCGGCGCCGGCGCGGCATCCGGGGGCGACGCCCCCTGGCTCTACGCGGTCGGCGACGTGACCGGGCGCGCCCTGTTCACGCACCAGGGCAAGTACCAGGCGCGCGCGGCGGGCGACGTCATCGCCGCACGCGCGCTCGGCCGCCGCGTCGACGCCGGACGGTTCGGCGTGCATGCGGCGACCGCCGACGGGGTCGCCGTGCCGAGCGTGGTGTTCTCCGATCCCGAGGTCGCCGCGGTCGGGCTCACGACGCGGAAGGCCGCCGACCGCGGTCTCGCGGTGCGCACCCCCGAGGTCGCGTTCTCGAGCGTGACCGGGGCGGGCATCGTCGCGGAGGGATACGAGGGACGCGCCCGGCTGGTCATCGACGACGCTCGCGACGTCGTGGTCGGCGCGACCTTCGTGGGCCAGGACGTCGCCGAGCTGATCCACCAGGCCACCATCGCGATCGTGGGCGAGGTGCCGGTCGCCCGGCTCTGGCATGCGGTGCCGGCGTTCCCGACCATGAGCGAGGTGTGGCTGCGACTGCTCGAGGCCGACGGCCGGCCGGAGGCCGGCGCATGAGCCGGACGCTGCGGGTGCGCCTCACCGACTCGCCGATCAGCGCGGCGGGGTACTGGTGGGCGACGGCGGTCGGCTTCGCCTGGGGGTTCCTCTGGAGTCGAGGGCGGGTCGAGGTGCGGCAGGGGCTCGTCGTCTTCCGCGGCATGCCGCGGTGGACCTTCGGTCGCGGCGGCTCGTGCGTCGGGGGCTGCTACCTGACCGACCGGAACGACTCCGACACCGTGCTGGGCCATGAGGTCGTCCACCGCGAGCAGTGGCGGACGTACGGACTGCTCTTCCCGATCCTGTACTGGCTGTCGGGCCGCGACCCGCTCCGGAACCGCTTCGAGATCGAGGCCGGGCTGGAGGCGGGCGGCTACCTGCCGGCCCGGCGCGGTCGGCGCACCGGCGCAGGCGGACGCGGCGCAGGCGGCACCGGCGCAGGCGGAGACGCCGCGGGCTGAGTCGACGGCGGGCCGGGCCCCGTGGGGAGCCCGGCCCGCCGGTGCGGCTTCAGCCGTTCGTCACTGCTCGACGACGCCCGCGATCGCCTCGACGAGAGCGGGCAGGCCGGCCTCCCAGTCGAAGCTCAGGGCGGTGGGCGGCGAGACCGACGACACCGTCACCGGGTCGTAGACCTGTGCGACCTGGCCCGCGGCGACCGCGGGGATGGCCTGGAGCTCGGGCTTGACGAGGAAGGCGTCGGCCTCCTCCTTCGTGTTGTGGTAGCTGACGATGACGTCGGCCTCGAGCTGGTCGAGCTGCTCGTAGCTCAGCTCGTAGAAGAAGCCGCCGTCGCTCGTGTCGAGCTCCGAGACGCTCGGGGCGACCTCGAGACCGAGCTCGGTGAGCACCTCGATGCGCGAGTCGGCCGCGGTGTAGACGTACACGAAGCCGTCGCCGTCCCACACGCCCGCGAAGGTCGTGCCGGCGAAGTCGGGGTGCTCGGCGGCCTGCTCGGCGAGGCCGTCCGCGATGTCCGCGAGGACCGCGTCGCCCTGGTCGGCACGGCCGAGGGCCTCGGCCGTGATCTCGATGGTCTGGTCCCACGGCGTGGTCCAGGGGGCCTCGGGATAGGCGACGACCGGGGCGATCTCGGAGAGCGTGTCGTACTGCTCCTGCGTGATGCCCGAGTACGGCGCCAGGATCAGGTCGGGCTCGGCCTCGATGAACTCCTCGTAGGGGATGGTGGCGCCGCCCTCGGGGTCGGGGATGAGGGCGGGCAGCTCCTCGCCGGCCTCCTCGTACGCGGCCTCGACCCACGGGAGGTAGTTGCCCTCGCCGACGGTCCACGCCTGCTCGGCGATCGCGACCGGGTAGACGCCGACGGAGATCGCGGCCTCCGTCGAGCCCCAGCCCCAGGTGGCCACGCGCTCGGGCGCCTCCTCGACGACGGTCTCGCCGAACGCGTGCTCGAGCGCGATGGGGAAGCCCTCCGCCGCGGGTGCCGAACCCTCCTCGGTGGACTCGGCGGGGGTGCCCGAGCAGGCGGACAGGGCGAGCGCGGTGACGGCGGCGCCGGCCGCGGCGATCAGGGAACGTCGAAGACGCACGGATGCTCCTTGGATGAAGGGGAGGTTGATAAGGCTAGCCTAACCTAACTCCGCAGATGGCGCACCCTCCTGTCATCCGCGGTCACACGGCGAGCGATCCGCCGGGCGCCTCGGCGCCCCGGGCGTGGTATCGGCCGATCGGCACGACGAGCGGCGTGCCCGAGACGGGATCCGGGATCACGCTCGCCTCGAGGCCGAACGCATCGCGGACCGAGTCCGCGGTGAGCACCGCCCCCGGCTCGCCCTCGGCGACGATGCGACCCGCGGACATCACGACGAGATGGTCGGCGTAGCGCGCCGCCAGGTTGAGCTCGTGGAGCACCATGACGACGGTGGTGCCGCGTTCGCGGTTGAACGTGGTCAGGAGGTCGAGCAGCTCGAGCTGGTGGGTCACGTCGAGGAAGGTCGTCGGCTCGTCGAGCAGCACGATGTCGGTCTGCTGCGCGAGCACCATCGCGATCCAGACGCGTTGGCGCTGTCCGCCGGAGAGCTCCTCCACGGGGCGGTCGGCGAGGTCGGCCACGCCGGTCGCGGCGAGCGCCTCCGCGACGACGCGGTCGTCGTCGCTCGAGTGGCGTCCGAACCAGCCCTGGTGCGGGAAGCGGCCCCGTGCCACGAGGTCGGCGACGCGCACGCCGTCGGGAGCGATCGAGGACTGCGGGAGGACGCCCACGCGACGCGCGAGGTCGCGCCGCGGCATCCGCGATGCGTCTCGCCCGTCCAGGAGCAGCCGGCCCGCCTCGAGCGGCTGCAGGCGCGCGAGGCCGCGAAGGAGCGTCGACTTGCCGCACGCGTTCGGACCGACGACGGCGGTGATCCGCCCGGGCGGGATCGCGAGGTCGAGGCCGTCGATGACGCGACGGCCGTCGTAGCCGAGGCTCACACCCTCGGCGACGAGTCCGGCGCCGGCCGCGGGGGCCGCCTCGGCGGCGGAGACGGGAAGCGAGCTCATGCGCGGGTCCTCTCGGTGCGGGCGAGCAGCCACAGCAGGTACGGCGCGCCGATGATCCCGGTGACGATGCCGAGCGGCGCCGTGAAACCGGGGAACGCGAACTGGCCGATGACGTCGGCGCCCAGGGTGAGGGCGGCGCCCAGCACGGCGGCGGCGGTCACGGCCGCCACTCCCCCGCCGACGAGCCGGCGGGCGACCGCCGGGGCGATCAGCGCGACGAACGCGATGGGGCCGGCCACCGAGGTGGCGAGGGCCACGAGCGCGACGGCGATGACGAGGAGGCCCATGCGCGCCGCGTCCGCCCGCACCCCGAGCGCACGTGCGTGGTCGTCGCCGAGGGCGAGCGGACGCAGCGCGCGGGTCAGCACGGCCAGGGCGAGCGCGCACGCCGCGAGCCCGCCCGCGAGCGCCACGAGGGGCTCGCCGCGCACGTCGGCGACGCTGCCGACCGTCCAGTGCAGCGCGGTCTGGGCCTGACGCACCTCCGCTCGCGCGAGCAGCCAGGTGACCGTCGAACCGCAGAGGTAGGCCATGCCGACCCCGACCAGGACGAACCGCACGCCGTGCAGCCCCTGCCGCCACGCGGCGAGCCAGATGACGAGGGCGACGGCGAGGCCGCCGCCGAACGCGAAGCCCGCGACCAGGACGCCGCTCGCGCCGAGGCCCAGGATCGCCCACACGGCGCCGAGGCTCGCTCCCGCGGAGATCCCGAGGATGTCGGGGCTCGCGAGCGGATTGCGCAGCGTCGACTGGAAGACCGCGCCCGCCAGGGCGAAGGCGGCTCCCACGAGCAGCGCGGCGAGGATCCGCGGCAGCCGCAGGTCGAACACGACGAACCGCTCGATGCGCTCGCCGCCGCCCAGGAGCACCGCGAGCACGCGGTCGGGGGTGACGCCGGCCGCACCGAACGACAGCGCCGCGAGCGCGATCGCGGCGACCACGACGACCGCCGTCGCCACGACGGCCGCGTTGCGGCGCCGGTGGGCGCGGCGGACCGACCCGATCCCGGTCGCGTCGGGCACCGCAGCCGAACCCGGGTCGACCGGGGTGCGTGCGTCGACGATCGCTGCGGCGCGCATCAGAGCCCCGCCACCCGTCGACTGCGGGCGATCGCGACGAGCACGGGTGCGCCGAGGAACGCGGCCACCACCCCCGCCTCGAGTTCGGCGTTCGGCACGACGAGCCGGCCGATGACGTCGGCGGAGAGCAGCATGATCGGGCCGAGCAGCATCGCGAGCGCGGTGATCCAGCGGTAGTCGCTGCCGACGAGTCGGCGCGCGGCGTGCGGGACGACGAGCCCGACCAGCGCGATCGGCCCCGCCAGCGCGACCGCGGTGCCGCAGAGCAGCACCAGCGCGAGACCGGACACCGCACGCGTGACGCCGACGCGCTGCCCGAGCGCGGAGGCCACGTCGTCGCCGAGCGCGAGGAGGTTGAGCCGGTGCGCGAGCGCTGCGGCGAGCACGACGCCGACGACGAGGAACGGCCAGAGCGAGCCGACCGTGGCGAGGTCGCGCCCGGTGAGCGAGCCGACCGCCCAGAACCGGTACTGGTTGAACGCCTCGGTGTCGCGGATGAGGACGAGGGCGATGAGCGGGGTGAGCAGCGCGGTGAGCGCGGCGCCGACGAGCGCGAGCCGGACCGGCTGCGCCCCGCCGATCGCGAACACGACGGCGGCCGCGATCGTCGCGCCGGCGAACGCGAACCAGATGAAGCCGAGCGGTTCGGTGATGCCGAGCAGCGAGATGCAGAGCACGACCGCGAGCGACGCGCCCGAGTTGATGCCGAGGAGGCCGGGGTCGGCGATCGGGTTGCGCGTCACGCCCTGGATGAGCGTGCCGGCGAGCCCCAGCGCGAGGCCGGCCGCCAGGCCGATCACCGTGCGCGGGATTCGCAGTTGGACGACGACCGCCTGGTCGGCGTCCGCGAGGTCGGGGGCGACGAGCGCCTGCCAGACCTCGGCGGGATCGATCGTCCTGACGCCGAGCGCGAGGCTCGCGGCGACGACGACGAGGAGCGCGGCGAGGGCGCCGCCGACCACGAGCACCCGGCGGCCGGCGCGGGGTCCCCGATGCCCGCCGGGCGCGGCATCCGCTCGGTCCGCCGCGGTCGCCGCCGAGGTCGGCACGAGCTGCGGCGCCCCGCTCACGCCAGTTCGGCGCGGCCCCGGCGCCAGTAGCCCATGAAGGCGACCTGGCGGCGGTCGAGACCGGCCTCGCGCACGAGGAAGCGGCGGAGTGCGGTGATGACGGATGCCTCGCCGGCGAGCCAGGCGTAGCAGTCGCCGTCGAGGCTCGTGCCCTCCGGGACGTCCCACAGGATGCCGTCGGCGTCGGCCGCGGCCTCGAGCTCGACCAGCGTGCGCCGGGCCGACTCGGCTGCGGCCGACGCGGGGTCGGCGCAGTCGCGGAGCCAGCAGGTGCGGGCCACCCAATCGCGGACGGCGGGAACGAGGCGCTCACCGTGCGACTGCGCCTCGGTGCGCGGCAGCCAGCGCACCTCGACGCCCGCGGGTGCGGCGACTTCGAGCACGTCGTCGGCGCTCGGGACCTCGATGATCGCGGCGCCCTCGGCGTCGGCGGGCAGCGATCCGAGGATCGCGCAGATCGCGGGGGCGGCGGTCTCGTCGCCGGCGAGCAGCACCGTGTCGACCGTGCCGGGCCGCCAGTCGATGCCGATCGTGCGGCCCTCGCTCAGCTCGTCGGGGCCGACGAGCACGATGTCGTCGCCGACGGCCGCCCGCGTCGCCCACGCGGAACCGGGACCGGTGTCGCCGTGCGCCACGAAGTCGACGTCGACCTCGCGGAGCTCCGGGCGCACCGCCCGGATCGTGTACGTGCGGAAGGGGTTGCGGTGCTCGGCGGGCAGCTCGCGCCAGGCCGAGTACCAGTCCTCGCCGTCCGGGAAGTGCGCGAAGCCCGAGCCCTCGAGCGGGAGGACGACCTTCACGCGCTGGTCGAGGCCGGCGGTGCCGAACTCGGCGAGCTCGTCGCCGGAGAAGGTGACCCGGGTGAAGTGGGGGGTCAGGCGATGCACGCGCGACACGCTCGCGCGGAAGCCGCGATACGCGGGACGCGGACGAGCGGGCGCGGCGACTTCGGCGAGTGAGGTAAGCATTACCTAAGTCTTGCACACGGTGCGGGGCGGATGACACCCCGGGCCGACGCGATGGGCCGGCGACCCGCGACGGGTGCCGCCGCGGCATCCGTCACCACACGGGCGGCCGCCGGCGGCCGCGCCGCGCGGTCCGCTCGAGCTGCGCCGCGAGCGAGAACAGCGTCGCCTCGCCGCCGGGCCGGCCGATGAGCTGGACGCCCATCGGCAGTCCGCCCTCGGTGTCGTGCACGGGCAGCGTCACGGCCGGCAGCCCGGCGACGTTGACGAACGACGTGTACGGCGTGAAGCGCACCTGCTGGGCGAAGTTCTCCTCCGCGTCCTCCGCGTCGTACCAGCCGACGGGCCGGGGCGTCAGCGCGAGCGCCGGGGTGAGGACCACGTCGACGGCCGAGAACCGCTGGATCGTGCGGCGCTCGAAGCCCGTCAGCCAGCCCAGCGCCTCGGCGAGCTCGCCGGCCGTGCGTTCCCGGCCGCGAGCGACGAGCCAGCGCGTCAGCGGCTCCAGGCGATCGCCGGCCCCCTCGTCGACGGCGATGCCCGCGGCGCCGGCCTGCCAGATCGTGCGGAACGCCGCCGGGTAGCCGGGCTCGGGCGAGGCGGGCAGTTCCGCGACGCCGTGGCCCATCCGGTCGAGCAGGGCGATCGCCCGGTCCAGCGCGTCGCGGGCGGCCGGGTCGAGGCGGATGTCGGCGAAGTCGTCCCACGGCGTGTCGAGCATCACGCCCACCTGGAAGCGCCCCTCGCCGCGGATCGCGGCGCCGAGGTACGGGCCGTCCTCCCCCGGCGCGCGCAGGGCGAACGGATGTCGCGCCGGATAGCCGCGCGGCGCGATCAGGCCGTCGAGCAGCAGCGCCGCGTCGGCGACCGTCCGCGCGATCGGGCCGACCACGCCGAGCCCGCCGAGCCGGTCGATCCCCGACCCCGAGGGCACGCGACCCCGCGACGGCTTGACGCCGACGAGCCCGCACGAGGCCGCCGGGATCCGGATCGACCCGCCGCCGTCGCTGCCGGGCGCGAACGGCAGCATCCCGGAGGCGACCGCCGCGGCCGCTCCCCCGCTCGAGCCGCCGGCGCCGAGCGCGAGGTCCCACGGGTTGCGGGCCGGCCGCCCGGCGAGGGGCTCGGTGTACGACGGCAGCCCGAACTCGGGCGTCGCCGTCTTGCCGAGGCTGACCGCCCCCGCGGCATCCACGGCCTCGACCGTGTCGTCCGACTCCTCCGCGACGTGGTCCGCGAACACGCGCGACCCGAACCCCGTCGCGACGCCCGCGCGCGGGTGCAGGTCCTTGTCCGCGAGCGGCATGCCCCAGAGCGGCGCCGCGTGCGGGACGTCGCGTTCCACGGCCCGCGCCCGTTCGAGCGCCGCCTCGGGCGTCACGTGCGCGAAGGCCCCGACCTCCGGATCGAGACGCTCGATCCGGCCGAGGAAGTGCTCGGCCGCCTCGACCGGGCTCACCTCGCCGCGCTGGAGCAGCTGGTGCAGCTCCAGCGCGGTGAACTCGTGCAGGGCATCATGCAGGTCGGCCACCCCACGAGCCTACGCAGGCGCCGCCGACGCGAGCCCGCGGCATCCGCTCACTTCAGGGTCTTCTGCAGCAGCACCGTGCCGAGCCAGCGGTCGAACTTGAAGCCGACGCGGCCCATGCGGCCGATCTCGTGGAAGCCGAACCGCTCGTGCAGCCGGATCGACGCCTCCGCGCCCTGGTCGGCGATGACCGCGATCATCTCCTTCAGGCCCGCCTCCTTCGCGGCGTCGATGAGCGCGCCGAGCAGTGCGGTGCCGAGCCCTTTGCCGGATGCCGCGGGGCCGAGGTAGATCGAGTTCTCGACCGTGTACCGATACGCGCGCTTCTGCTTCCACGGCGACGCGAGCGCGTAGCCGAGCAGCTGGCCGCTCGGCGACTCGGCGACGAGGAAGGGCATGCCGAGGCGGCTCAGGTAGGAGAACTTCTGCTTCCACTCGCGGAGGCTCATGGCGTCCTCGTCGAAGGTCACCGTGGAGTTGGCGACGTAGTAGTTGTAGATCTCGCGCACCGCGGGGAGGTCGGCCTGGCGCGCGGGACGGATCTCGAAGGCGAACGGCGCCTCGGGCGCCTCGGGCCTGCGCAGGTGGCGCGGCAGCGTCCGGCGGGCCTGGTACTCCTCCTCCAGCATCGCGCCAGACTACTCCGCGGAGATGACGACCGGATGACGCGGCGCGGGCGTCGCCGGCAGCCGCCAGTCGACGGGCCGGCCGCCCTGCGCCTCGAGCAGCGCGTCGGCCCGGCTGAACGGCCGCGACCCGAAGAATCCGCGGCTCGCCGAGAGCGGGCTGGGGTGCGGGGACTCGACGACGGGCGTCGCACCGAGCAGGGGCTTGAGGTTCTGCGCATCGCGTCCCCACAGGATGGCGACGAGCGGCGTGCCGCGCGCGACGAGCGTACGGATGGCGTGGTCGGTCACCTCCTCCCATCCCTTGCCGCGGTGCGAGGCGGGCGCGCCCGGGCGCACCGTGAGCACGCGGTTGAGCAGCATCACGCCGCTGGTGCTCCACGAGGTGAGGTCGCCGTGGTCCGGCGTCGGGATGCCGAGGTCGTCGCGCAGCTCGCGGTAGATGTTCGCGAGGCTCCGCGGCACCGGGCGCACGTCCGGGTCGACCGCGAACGAGAGGCCGATCGGATGCCCCGGGGTCGGGTAGGGGTCCTGCCCGACGATGAGCACGCGCACGTCCTCCATCGGCGCACCGAACGCGCGGAGCACGCGATCGCCGGCCGGGAGGTAGCCGCGCCCCGCCGCCGACTCGGCGCGGAGGAAGTCGCCGAGCTCGGCGATCCTCGGGCCGACCGGTTCGAGCGCGGCGGCCCAGCCCGGGTCGATGAGCCCGGCCGCGGCCAGCCCGTCGAGCGACATCGCCACGTCAGGATCCGATCGTGGAGACGAGCACGCCCTGCTCGGCGGGCAGGACGCGCCAGACGCTGCCCGCCCCCTCCACGCGGAGGCCGCCGTCGCCGACGATCAGCGCCGTGCGCTCGTCGATGCCGAGCCCGCCGGCGACGAGCCCGGACTCGACCGCGGCGACCAGCCGGGAGAGCATGCCGCGCTCGGCGACGTGCACCTCGATGGCCACGTCGACGAGTCCGATGCCGGCCTCGATCTCCAGCTCGACGCCCGGCTCGTCCGGATCCTCCGGGGCGACGCGCACGCCGCCGATGCGCGACCCGCCCCCGAGCGAACCCTCGGCCGCGATCATCGCCCCCGCCGAGACGCCGAGGTACGGCACGCCGGCCGCGACCTGTCGGCGCAGCTCGCCGAACACCGGCTCGAGTCCGGCGCGCACGTCCTCCACGACGCCCCCGCCCACCGCGATGCCATCGACGTCGGCGATCGCGGTGAGTGCGACCGGCTCGGCGGGACGCCCGGCGGTCGCGTGCACGTCGATCCCCGCGCCGTCGGCGGCCGCGACGAGCAGGTCGCCGAGCGCCGCCGCCTTCTCCGCGGCCTCCGGGTGGAGCGAGATCACGGCGATGCGGGGCCGGTCGCGACCCGCGGCCCGCGCGCGCCGCGCGGCCTCGTCGACGAACGGCGCGTACAGCGCGGCATCCGAGCGGTCCGTCGCGCCGCCCCCGATCAGGTGGATGCTCACGCGACGCCCTCCTCGACGGTGACGGGCGGCAGCGCCGACCACGGGAAGACGATCCAGTCGTCGGTGCGCCGGTAGTCGTAGTCCGGTGCGAGCACGGTGTGCGACTTGGTGTACAGCGTCGCGCTCCGCACCTCGGCACCCGCCTCGGAGAGCAGGTCCACGACCTTGCGGAGCGTGCGGCCCGAGTCGGAGACGTCGTCGACGAGCAGCACGCGACGGCCTGCGAGGGCGGGTGCGTCGAGCATGGGCGGGTGCAGCACGGGCTCGGGCAGGCGCTCGTCGACGCCCGTGTAGAACTCCACGTTGATCGAACCGCACGACTTCGTGCCGAGCGCATAGGCGATCGCGCCCGCGAGCAGCAGCCCGCCGCGCGCGATGGCGATCACCACGTCGGGGCGGAACCCCGAGCCGAGGACGTCGGACGCGAGCGTCCTCGCCGCCTCCGCGAAGTCGTCCCAGCTGAGGATCTCGCGGCGGATGCCGTCGGCATCGGCGGCGGCGTCATTCGCGTCGAACGTCATCCCGTCAGGCTACCGGTCGGCCGGTCCCCCGCCGGGGGCCGGCCCCCGCTCGGGCACGTCGAGGTCGTCCGCCATCAGTCCCTCGCGCTCGGCGAGCGCCGACCCGTCGGGTCCGTGGCCGTGGCGCAGCGCATTGAGGCGCTCGTTCAGCACGGAGATGATCGTGGCCGACGCGACGCCGACGATCGCGATGCCGCCGATCATCAGGAACACGGCCCAGATGCGGCCGAGGGTCGTCACGGGGTACGTGTCGCCGTAGCCGACGGTCGTGAGCGTCACGACGGCCCACCAGAGGGCATCGCCGAAGTTCGTGATGGTCGCGCCGGGTGCCTCCCGCTCGGCCTGCAGCGTGGCGAGCGCGATGAAGAAGACGTACATCGCGGCGTAGAGCACCGCCGAGATGACGAAGTTCGCGCGCACCGTGTCGGGGGTCCGGCGCTGCAGGGCCGGGATGTTGCGCAGCAGCGTCACGGCCCGGAGCGCCCGGAACACGGGGATCAGCACCGAGAGGAACTCGATCGGGTGCTGCCACGTGTAGCGCCACCGCTCGCCTGCGGGCGTGAGCACGAGCCGGACGACGAAGTCGGCGAGGAAGGCGACCCAGGTGACGATGAAGATCCCGTTGAACAGGGGCCGCCAGTCGCGTGCGAACTCCGGCCAGAGGACCGAGACCGTGTACGCCGCGACGAAGAGGAACCCGAGGATCGCGAGGGCGGCCGCGGTGTGATCCACCCAGCGGTGGCGACGCTCGACGCGGCCGATGCTCATGCGCCCGGCTCCCCCTTGACCGCGAGCTCGCCCTTGGCGAGCCGGTGCGGCGCCGCCTGCGCGACGGGCTTGACCACGATGAGGTCGAGGTCGACGTGGCGCGGCTTCGTCATCGCGTCGACGATCACGCCGGCGACGTCCTCGGCGACGAGCGGTTCGGGCACGTCGTCGTAGACGGCATCGGCCCTGGCCCGATCGCCGCCGAACCGGACGAGCGCGAACTCGTCGGTGCGCACCATGCCCGGCGCGACCTCCACCACCCGGATCGGCTCGCCGTTCAGCTCCAGGCGCAGCACCTCGGTGATCGCGTGCGCCGCGAACTTGGCGGCGTTGTACCCGCCGCCGCCGACGTAGGCGACGTGCCCGGCGATCGACGTGACGTTGACGATGTCGGCCACGCCCCGCTCGGTCGCCCCGCGCCGCAGCAGCGGCAGGAGCGCGCTCGTGACGCGCTTCAGGCCGAGCACGTTCACCTCGAACATCCACGACCAGTCGTCGAGGTCGGACTCCTCGACCGAGGCGAGCCCCTTCGCGCCGCCGGCGTTGTTCACGAGCGCGTGGACGCCGCCCGTGGCGGCGAGGTGGGCGGCGAGCGCCGCGACCTCGGCATCGCTCGTCACGTCGGCGGTGAACGGCTCGGCGCCGGTCTCCTCGGCGAGCGCCGCGAGCCGGTCGGCTCGGCGGGCGACCGCGACGACGTCCCATCCGGCGGCGACGAGGGCGCGCACCGTGGCGGCCCCGATCCCCGAACTCGCTCCCGTGACGACTGCGCGCAACTGGTCCATGCCGACATTCTGCCCGAGCGGGCCGTCGCGGCGCGGCCGTCGCTCCGTGGGGAAGAATGGGCGGATGGAGCCGACCACGCAGCCCCATGGCCATCGGACGCACCGGAAGCGCCGCGTGCCGCTGTGGGACAACGCGAGATGGATCGCGATCACCCTCGTCGTCATCGGCCACGGCATCCTGCCGCTCATCGCCGAGGACGACGCGGCCTACAGCGTGTACCTGTTCATCTACTCGTTCCACGTCGCCGTGTTCGTCACCGTGTCCGGGTACTTCGCGAAGTCCGGGCCGCCGAACGCACGGGCGATGCGACAGGTGCTCACCGACATCGTCTTCCCGTACTTCATCTTCGAGACGATCTGGACCGTCGTCCGGTTCGCCCTCGGCGGCGATTTCGTCCTCGACTACACGACCGCGTCGTGGACCCTGTGGTTCCTCATCGCGCTCGCGATCTGGCGCATCGCGCTGCCGTACCTCGTGCTCCTGCGTTACCCCCTGCTCATCGCGATCGCCGTCTCGATCGGCGCGGGCTACGCCGTCGAGATCGACTCGACGCTCGCGCTCACCCGCACCTTCGGCATGTTCCCGTTCTTCGTGTTCGGCTGGAAGCTGCGGCAGTGGCGGATCACCGACCGGTGGCTCGACCTCTCGACGGCGGCGACCTGGCGCTGGCGCGCCGGGGCGTTCGCCCTGTTCGCGGTGCTGCTCGTCGCGCTGCCGGCGGCGATCGAGACGTGGCGCGACCTCCGCCTCCGGCGGTTCATGCTCTACGACGAGTCGTACGAGGCCATCGGCTACGACGAGCCGTGGTCGGGCGCCATCCGCCTCTTCCTGCTGCTGCTCGCGATGCTGCTCGCCGTCGCGTTCCTCATCCTGATGCCGCGTCGGACGACCCCGTTCACGGCGTTCGGGAGCGCCACCATGTACATCTACCTGCTGCACTCGTTCGTGCTGTTCCCCCTGCGCGAGACGCCGATCCTGGAGGGCCGGCAGCCGTGGTGGGTGCTGCCGGCGATGATCGTGTTCTGCGTCGGGGTCTCGGTGGTGCTCTCGCTGAAGCCCGTGCGGCGGATCTTCCGGCCGCTCGTCGAGCCGCGGGCGCGCTGGCTGTTCCGCCCGGAGCCGACGACGGCCACGGGCACGCTCGTGCTCCCGGCCGAGGCGCTGCCGCCGCTGCCGTCCGACCCGCCCGGTTCGGCGCGCATCGACGCGCCGCGGCCGGACGCCGAGCCGGACGCGGAGCCGGACGCCGGGCGCGGCCGCGACGCCGGCGGTCCATCGGACGCGACGCCCGACGCCCGCGGATGACGCCGTGTTGCGGCATCCGTTGAGGAGCTGACGGGCCGCACGTACCGTGGGCGACGGGCGCGGCCGGGGGCCGCGCCGACACCCCGAAGGAGTCCCCATGGCCGACCACACCGCCGACTGGCGTTTCGAGACCAAGCAGGTGCACTCGGGCGCCGCACCCGACCCGGTGACGAAGGCCCGCGCGACGCCGATCTACCAGACCACGTCCTACGTCTTCGACTCGGCGGAGCACGCCCAGAACCTCTTCGCGCTCGCCGAGTTCGGCAACATCTACACGCGCATCATGAACCCGACCCAGGCGGTCGTCGAGGAGCGCCTCGCGGCGCTCGAGGGCGGCTCCGGCGCGCTCCTCGTCGCCTCGGGCCAGGCGGCCGAGACCTTCGCGGTGCTGAACATCGCCCAGGCCGGCGACCACATCGTCTCGTCGTCGTCGATCTACGGCGGCACCTACAACCTGTTCAAGTACACGCTCGCCAAGCTCGGGATCGAGACGACGTTCGTGGAGAACCAGGACGACGCCGACGAGTGGCGCCGCGCGGTCCGCCCGAACACGAAGCTGTTCTTCGCCGAGACGATCGGCAACCCGAAGATCAACGTGCTCGACATCGGACTCGTCTCGGGCATCGCCCATGACGCCGGCATCCCGCTCATCGTCGACAACACGATCGCGACCCCCTACCTGATCCGACCGTTCGAGCACGGCGCCGACATCGTCATCCACTCGGCGACGAAGTTCCTCGGCGGGCACGGCACGGTCATCGGCGGCGTCATCGTCGACGGCGGCCGGTTCGAGTGGTCGAAGCACGTGGAGAAGTTCCCCGGGCTCACCGAGCCCGACCCGTCGTACCACGGCGCGAGCTACACGGCCGCGGTCGGCGACGCACTCGCGTACGTCATCAAGGCGCGCGTGCAGCTGCTGCGCGACCTCGGCTCCTCGATCGCGCCGGCGAGCGCGTGGCAGCTCATCCAGGGCATCGAGACGCTCTCGCTGCGCGTCGAGCGCCACGTGCAGAACGCGCAGGAGATCGCCGAGTGGCTGGACTCCCACCCGGACGTGGCGCACGTGAACTACTCGGGCCTGCCCTCGAGCCCGTGGTACGCCGCGGCCAACCGGTACGCGCCGAAGGGCGTCGGCGCGGTGCTCTCGTTCGAGCTCAAGGGCGGCGTCGACGCCGGCCGCGCCCTCGTCGACAACCTGACGCTGTTCAGCCACCTCGCGAACATCGGCGACGTGCGCTCGCTCGTCATCCACCCGGCCTCGACCACGCACTCGCAGCTGACGCCCGAGCAGCAGCTCACGAGCGGCGTGACGCCGGGCCTCGTCCGCCTGTCGGTGGGCATCGAGAACATCGACGACCTCAAGGCCGACCTCGAGGCCGGTCTCGCGGCGGCGCGCCGCGCGACCGAGGCCGCCCGGGTCTAGCACCTCCGGCAGCGCACGACACGGATGCCGCGTCCCGCACGGGACGCGGCATCCGTCGTTCCCCGGCCGTCGTAACAGTGCCGCGGCGCGCGACCAGGTCGGGGAGAATCGGAGCATGGACTGGCAGACCACCTCGGAGACGGTGCCCGCGAGCGTCGTGCCCGAGGCGCGCGCCGCCCACCAGCTCGCCGGGCGTGCGCCCGCGACCGGCGCCTGGCGCGAGGGCGACCCGGTCGGCGAGCGGCGCTTCGCCAGGATCGGCGCGCTCGGGCTCGAGTCCGGGCAGGTGCTGCCCGACGTCCGCATCGCCTACGAGTCCTGGGGCACGCTCTCCCCGGCACGCGACAACGCGATCCTCGTGCTGCACGCGCTCACGGGCGACAGCCACGTGCTCGGCGCCGCCGGCCCGGCGCACGCGAGCGCCGGCTGGTGGCCGGGGGTCGTCGGGCCGCGTCGTGCGATCGACACCGACCGGTGGTTCGTGGTCGCCCCGAACGTGCTCGGCGGATGCCAGGGCTCGACCGGTCCCGCCTCGGTCGCGCCCGACGGCATCGAGTGGGGTGCGAGGTTCCCGTTCGTGACGGTCCGCGACCAGGTCGCCGCGCAGGTGGCGTTCGCCCGCGAGCTGGGCATCGAGCGCTTCGCCGCGGTCCTCGGCGGCTCGATGGGGGCCATGCACGTGCTCGAGTGGGCGCTCATGGCGCCCGACGCGGTCGAGCGGATCGCCGTGCTCGCCGCGCCCGCCGCGACGACCGCCGACCAGATCGCGCTCAACTCCGTCCAGCTCGAGGCCGTGCGCAGCGACCCGGCGTTCCGCGGCGGCGCCTACTACGACGCGCCCGACGGCGAGGGCCCGACCCGGGGGCTCGCGCTCGCGCGCCGCATGGCGATGCTGAACTACCGCACGCCCGTCGAACTCAACCAGCGGTTCGAGCGCAGCTGGCAGTCCGGCCTCGACCCGCTCGGCGGCGGCGGCCGGTTCGCCGTCGAGTCCTACCTCGACTTCCACGGGAACAAGTTCACGCGCCGCTTCGACGCGAACAGCTACCTCGTCCTCACCGAGGCGATGAACTCGCACGACGTCGGCCGGGGCCGCGGCGGCGTCGCGGCGGCGCTCGACCGCATCGAGTCGACGACGCTGGTCGTGGGCATCGACAGCGACCGGTACTTCCCGCTCGACGGCCAGCGCGAGATCGCCGCCGGCGTGCGGACGACGATCCACGGCGACGAGCCCGTCGTCCTCGCCTCCGAGTACGGACATGACGCGTTCCTGATCGAGGACGACGCGGTGGGCGCCGAACTCGCGAGGCTGCTCGCCGCCTGACGCGGGGCGCGGGCCTCGCGGCGCGTGGCCCGGGGCGCGCGCCGCGTCGCACTCACCGGACGGCACGCCCCGGTTCGGGCACGCTGTCCCGCATCCGGGGGACGTTCCGAGGTATCTTCAAGGGAGCGCGGCCACGAGGCGCGCCCGGACGCAGCGAGGCAGGGGGTGGCATGCGGCGCATCGACAAGGAACGCGACCGGCTCCTGCGCCGACTCGCTCGCGGAGGCGGCCTCACTGGCGCCGCCGTCTCGCTGGTGTGCATCGTGGTCCCCGGCGCCCTGCCCCCGGCCCGGTTCGCCCTCGCCGCGGCGCTCGTCGTGGGCATCGCCGTCCTCGTCGGGCTGGCGACCACCCGCGGTGCGCTGTCCGCGACGCTCGGCGCGATGGCCGCGGCGACGGTGCTGCTGCTCGTGATCGGGCTCGACGCGCGGATCGATCCCGCCGGAGCGACCGCGATGGCCGCGACCGGCGCCCTGACCACGGCCGCGCTCGCCATCCCCCTCGTGGTGCGCCCCTCCGGGCCGGCGTTGATCCTCGGCTCAGCGGCGGCGATCCTCATCGCGCTCGGCGCCTCCGCGGCATCCGGTGCCGACATGCGGCTGGTCCTCGTGGCCACGATCGCCGGGTGGGCGGCGTGCGTGATCGTCGGGACCTGGCTCGCTCGCGCCATCGCGCGGGCGGCCGAGCGGATCGACGAGGTGGGCCGCGCGCACGAGGCGGAGCGCCTCGCGAGCGAATCCGAGGCGCAGCACCGCCAGGACGCCCGCGTGCTGCACGACACGGTGCTCGCCACCCTCAGCCTGCTCGCCCACTCCGGCGTCGGCGTCGGCGCGGGCTCGCTCCGGCAGCAGGCCGGCGACGACGCCCGGTTGCTCAAGCAGCTGCGCCTCGGCGCGCCGCTCGACAACGGGTCGAGCGCCATCTTCTCCCCGGAGTCGTCCGACGACGGGCTCGGCGCGACGTTCGAGTCCGTGCGCCAGCGCTTCGCCCGCATGGGGCTCGAGGTGAACTGGCACGGCGCGAACCACCTCGTGCTTCCGCGCGACGCGCTCGACGCGCTGCTCGGCGCGCTCGGCGAGTGCCTCGAGAACGTCCGCAGGCATGCCGGCGTGGCCGTCGCCGACGTCACCGTCACGGACGACGAGCGCACCGTGCGGGCGATGGTCACCGACCAGGGCGCGGGGTTCGAGCCCGCGGCCGTGGACCCGGCGCGCCTCGGGTTCGCCGAGTCGGTCGTCGGCCGGTTGCACGCGGTCGGCGGGCGCGCGCGCGTCTTCAGTTCGCCCGGATCCGGGACGACGGTGATGCTGGAGGTGCCCAAGCCGTGAGCCCGTTCCGCCGTGCCTCCGACGAGGCGTCACCCGACACGACGCACGAGATCCAGTTCGATCGCCCCACCCGTTCGGCCCGCGCCGCCGAGGACATCCGCAGCGCCCACGGTGGGCGTCGGCTCGCCGTCGGCGTGACGACCGCGGCGGGCGTCATCGTCCTCGGCCATCTCGCGCATGCCGTGGGGCTCATCGGCGTCTTCCCGCCCGGCGGCGGTTCGGCGCCCGCGTGGATCGCGTTCGCCGTGGTGGCGGCGGCCACGGTCGTCGCCACGCGCGGCCTCACGCGCGTGGCCGACTGGACCAACGTGCTGATCCTCGTCGCACTGTCCGTGCCGATCGTGCTGGACCTCGCCGCGACGGCGAACCTCCTCCACCTCGGCGTGACGCCGACGGCCGCTCCGGCCGCCGCGGCGCTCCTGCTCCCCGTGGCGGCCCTGCGCGAGACCCGCACGCCGGTCGCGGCATCCGCCGTCATCGCCGGCGTGCTCGCCGTCGCCGCCCTCCTCCAGGCCGCGACGGCCGAGTCGTGGACGGTCGCCGGGCTCGCGGTCGCGGCGACCGCCGTCGTGCCGGTCGCGCTCGTCGCGGTCGGCGTGCGCGGCTTCCGCCGACTGGTCGGCCGCGAGCTCGACCTCTCGCTCGTGCAGTCCACGGTCGCGACCCCGCGCTCCGCCGTCGGGATGCGCGCATCGGAGGAGCTCGCGGAGCTCGACTACGACGCCGAGGCGCTGCTCGAGGACGTGGGGTCCGGCCGCGTCGCCATCCCGCTGCCACCGGAGGCCGCCGAACAGGCGGGCCGACTGGCCGCGCGCCTCCGCATCCGGCTCATCGAGGGCCGGACCGACACGTGGCTGCGACACGCGGTCACCGAGTCCGCGTACCTCAGCCGCCGGGTGAGCATCGACGATCCGCAGGGCCTCGCAGGCCTGCTCTCGCCGTCGCAGCGCGAGGGGCTGCTGCTCGCGCTCTGGCTCATCGCCGGCCAGCGGCGCCGCAAGCCGAGCGAACCGCCGCTCGAGGTCCGCGTGCACTGCCGGGAATGCGAGGCGCGCGACCCGGCGGGCGACCCGGCCGACGACCGGTTCCGCTCCGCCGAGGGGATGGCCGTCGCGATCGATCTCGACGTCTCGGGTCTCACGGCGCGCCGTGCCGATGCGGCGACGTGGGATGCACTCGATAATGTCGGTGTACACGAGATCGCACCGGGCCCCGAGGGGTTCCGCGTGCGGATCGACTGCCGGATCGACCCCACGGTCCGGAATCCGGCGCCGCCCAGCGCCGTCAACCCGAGGGGAGCCTGACGTGCCCGAAACCACGATGCCGCCCATCCGGCTGGCCGTCGTCGACGACCACCGGATGCTGCTCGGCGCCCTGACCGAGTGGCTCCGCGGCGCCACCGACGACGTCGACCTCCTCGCCGCCGTGCCGTCCTGGTCGGAGCTGCTCGCGCACCCCGAGTTCCCGGTCGACGTGGTCCTCCTCGACCTCGACCTGCGCGACAACATCCCGATCTCGATCAAGCTCTCGACGCTGAAGTCGGCGGGCGTGCGCACGATGCTGATGAGCACGTACTCCGAGCCGGCCGTCGTGCGCGAGGCGCTCGGCGCCGGCGCCCTCGGCTACCTCGTGAAGTCCGAGCCGGTCGAGACGATCGTCGAGGCGATCCGGGCTGCACGCAACGGCGAGCAGTACCTCTCGCAGGAGCTCGAGGACGCCCTGGAGGCCGACGGCGCCGCGCCGCGCCTCAGCGCCCAGGAGCGACGCGTGATGGCGCTCTACGGCGCCGGCCAGCCGGTCAAGGCGGTCGCCTTCCAGCTCGGCATCTCCGAGGAGACGGCCAAGAGCTACCTGAAGCGCATCCGCGAGAAGTACCGGTTGGCGGGCTACGACGTCGGGACGAAGGTGGCGCTCCGCAAGCGCGCGATCGCCGACGGCATCCTCCTGCAGTCCGAGTAGCCCGGCGGCATCACTCCCCGACCGCGCGGAACGCGCCGGTCACCGAGGGCAGCGGGATGCCGCGGCGCTGCCGCGACCGGTCGAGCGCGAACGTGCACGCGGCGAGCACGATCCCCGCGATGGTGAGGAGCAGGCCCACCCACACGGGCGCGACGTAGCCGAGGCCCTCGGCGATGACGATCCCGCCGAGGATCGCGCCGAGGCTGTTGCCGATGTTCAACGCCGAGTGGTTCAGGGCGGCGGCGATCGACTGGCTGTCGCGCGCGACGTCCATGAGGCGGGCCTGGATCGTCGGCGAGAGCGCGGCGGCGGCGGCACCGACGAGGAAGACGCCGACCCCGAGACCCGGCGGATGCTGCGCCGTGAGACCGAGCAGGACGAGCCCGCCGGCGAGGACGCCGAAGAACAGGTACATCGACCGCCGGACGCTCCAGTCCGCGAGTCGTCCGCCCACGAGGTTGCCGGCGGTCATGCCGAGCCCGAAGACCACGAGCACGATCGGCACGGCGCCCGCGGGCAGGCCGGTGACCTCGGTCGCGAGCGGCGCGACGTAGCTGTAGACGGCGAAGAGGCCGCCGAACCCGATGGCACCGATGGCCAGCGCGAACCACGCCTGCGTGCGCGTGAAGATCCGCAGCTCGCGCGTCATGGTCGCACCGGCGTCGCCGGGCTGCCAGGGAACGGCGATCGCGACGGCGAGGAAGGTGGCGACGAAGATGCCGGCGACGGCGAGGTACGCGATCCGCCATCCGGCCTGCTGCCCGAGCCAGGTGATGAGCGGCACGCCGACGACGTTGGCGATGGTGAGCCCGGAGAGCACGAGCGCGACGCCGCGGGCGCGCTTGCCCGGCCCCATGAGGCTCGCCGCGACGAGGGACGCGATGCCGAAGTACGCGCCGTGCGGCAGGGCGGCGAGGAAGCGCGCGGCCACGACGAGCTCGAACGTGGGCAGCAGCGCCGAGGCGATCGTGCCGAGGCTGAACGCGGCGAGCAGCGCGAGGAGCAGCCGTTTGCGCGGCCAGCGGGCGGCGGCCGCGGCGATCGTCGGGGCGCCGACCACGACGCCGAGGGCGTAGGCGGAGATGATCCAGCCCGCTGCGGCGTTCGCGGCGTCCGTCGACTCGGCCGAGAGCCCCGGCAGCAGGTCGGCCGCCATGTCGGGCAGGAGCCCCATCGCGACGAACTCGGTCGCGCCGATGCCGAAGCCCCCCATCGCGAGCGCGAGGAGGGCGAAACGGATGCGGGCCGGCGACAGCGTCGTCGGCCCGTGGTTCTCGGGGGTCACCGATCGATCATCGCACGGATCGAATCGATTCGACAACCCGGCGACGATGCTCGTCGACGTCCGACGGCGTTCTCCGACGCACGCCGACGTCGGGCGGCACCGGCACCGGTCGGCGGCGCGCCGCGCGGCCCTCAGCCGTCGTTCTCGATGGCCGCCTCGAGTCGGTCGACCTTCGCGTCGAGCTCACCGGTCCAGCCGGGCCGGATGTCGGCCTTCAGGACGAGCGAGACGCGGGAGCCGTAGTCGGCCACCGCATCGCATGCATCCTTCACGACGGCCATGACCTCGTCCCACTCCCCCTCGAGCTCGGTGAACATCGAGGTCGTCCGGTTCGGCAGTCCCGATTCGCGGACGATGCGCACCGCCGCGGCGACCGCGTCGTGCACCGACCCGTCGCTCCGTCCCGTTCCGCTCGGTGCGACCGAGAACGCCACCAGCATGCGAGTCCCTCCCCGGGGTCGTCGGCGCGCGACGCGCCGGAACTCACGACGCCGTTCGGCGGCGCCGGTCGCTCCCAGCCTGCCACACCGCGCGGAGCGACCAGGCGAGCAGGACACCCAGCAGCACCACCTTCAGGGTGAGCAGCAGCACGAACCCCGGATCCGCGATGAGCAGCCAGGCGTACCAGTACGGGTAGATGACGTGCGTGATGACCGCGATCGCCGCGGCGAGCGCCGCCGGCGTGAGGAAGCGCGAGCCCCCCAGCACGATGCCGAGCACGACGGGAGCCGCGAGCCAGGTGACGAACTGCGGCGAGCCCACCTTGTTGGCGAGCATGAGCACGGTCGTGAAGGCGAGCGCGAGCGGCGGCAGGAGCGCGACGACCGCAGCGCCGCGTCGTGCGGCGCGCACGCCGACGAGGAACACCGCCGCGACGCCCAGCAGCATGAGCGGCGTGGTGAGCGCGGCCGCGACATCCGCCCCCGGGCCCTCGACCTGGAACGTGAGGATGCCGCGGTCGTAGGCGATCGTGGCCTCGTCGGTGCCCGCGACGATCCACCACAGCCAGGGCACGGCGAGCGGGGCCTCGACCTGGAGCCCGCGCCCGGCCTGCTCGGCCACGAAGCCGAACGCGTTGAGCCCCGAGCCCGCGAGGAGGCTCACGCCGACGATGGCGAGCGACAGCGACGCGGCGACGGTCACCACCTCGAAGCGGCGACGCGACGCGACCAGCAGGGCGGCCACGAGCGCGGCCGGCCACACCTTGACCCACGTCGCGACCGTGAGGAGCACGGCCGCCACGCGAGGTCGCCCGGCCGCCCAGAGCAGCCCGGCCATCGCGATGGGAACGGTGACCGCGTCGATGCGTCCGAGCGCGATCGGGCCGAGGAGGGCGAGGAACGCGAGCCACCACCAGGCGGCCGCGCGGCGCCGCCGGGAGAGGGTGCCGCGGCCGAGCAGCAGCGAGAACGCGACGGCGTCGAGCAGCGAGACCATCACCAGCCAGGCCTGCCCGTACCAGGCAGACCCGAACGCGAGGGCGGCGGTCATCGGCGCGAACGCGAGGATCGGGTAGACCCACGGCGTGTCGATGCCCATCCGGACGACCCCGAGCTGCGCCGTCTCCGCCCAGACGCGGTACACGGCGGTCACGTCGCCGAGCGGCCAACCCGGTGCGAAGAGGTTGAGCAGCACGAGGGCCAGGTGCACGAGCACGAACGCGACCCACGCGGCGGCCCGCCCGCCGAGGCGCGGGCGCCGCGGACGGGGGGCGTCGCGAGACTCCCCGACCGCCGTGCGGGACTCCGCCATGCCTTCGCGCCCGACCGCGGGGTCCGGTCCGGGTTCAGCGCCGCAGGAGCCCGCCGACGACGGCCGGCACTGCGCGGGCGACGTCGAGCGCCGTCACCGGGCCGCCGTCCCAGGCGTCGCTCGCGCGCCGCGCGGCCTCGGAGTGGATGAACGCGGCCGTCGCGGCGAGGTGCGTGATCGCCGCGGCATCCTCCGCCAGCCGCTCGTGGTGCGTGGCGGCGAGCGCGGCGACGATCCCGCCGAGGACGTCGCCCGTCCCCGCGCTGGCGAGCCAGTGGGTCGAGGCGGTCACGGTGAGCAGCGTGCCCTCGGGGTCGCACACGTGCGTGACCGCGCCCTTCAGCAGCACGGCGACCTGGAGCTGGTGCGCGGTCCGTTCGGCCCACCCGCCCGGGTCGGCGTCGATCTCCTCGACCGTGCACGCCGTGTCGCGGTCGTGCAGCAGCTTCGCGAGCTCGCGGGCGTGCGGCGTGATGACGGTGGGCCCCACGTGCGTGCCGACGAGGTCGAGTCCGCCCGCGTCGAGCACGGCCGGGACGCCGGAGGCGAGGGCGTGCTGCAGCTCGCCCGCGAGCATGAAGGACCGGTTCGCCGAGTCCATGCCCGATCCGAGCAGCCACGCCTGGACGCGACCGGCGACCGCGACGGTCTCGGGCCGGGCGGCGAGCACCGCCTGCCGGACGGCTCGGGGCCCCGTGAACCGCACCATCCCGACGCCCGTGCGGTGGGCGGCCTCGACGCCGAGGACCGCGGCGCCCGGGTAGTCGGACGAGCCGGTGATCACCCCGAGCACCCCGCGGCGGTACTTGTCGTCTCCCGCGCCCGGCGCGCTCAGCCACTCGGATGCGTCGTCGGCGGTCCATTCGCGCCACGTCCCGGTTCCCATGGAACCAACGATAGGTTGATGGGCATGCCTGCGACCAACCACGCGCCGATCGCCCTGTCGCCACGGGTGGTGGTGTTCGACTACGGCGAGGTCATCTCGCGCTCGCCGTCCGACGACGACCGCGCCGCACTCCTCGAGCGTGCGGGCATCTCGCCCGACGGGGCCGAGGCCTTCTGGAGCGCCTACTGGGCGCACCGCGACGAACTCGACCGCGGCACGCTGCCGATCGCCGACTACTGGTCGCGCGTGGCCGAGGACCTCGGGCTCGCCTGGTCCGAGGTCGACGTCCACGAGCTCTGGGCCATCGACCACCGCAGCTGGCTCAGCGTCGACCCCGCCACGCTCGCCGTCCTGCACGCCCTGCGCGCGGGCGAGACCCGGCTCGCCCTGCTCTCCAACGCCGGCCCCGACTTCGCCGGATGGCTCCGCCACGGCTCGTTCGCCCCGCTCTTCGAGGCCGTGTTCGTCAGCGGCGAGCTCGAGATGGTCAAGCCCGAGGCCGAGATCTTCGCGCACGTGATGCGCGAGCTCGGGATCACGCCCGAGCAGCTCCTCTTCGTCGACAACACGTCGGTCAACGTCGATGGCGCCGTCGCCGTGGGCGGCGCCGGGCACGTGTTCACGGATGCCGCGGGGCTCGAGTCGTGGCTGCGGGAGATGGCCGCATGACCCCCGACGACCTGCGCGTGGCCGAGCCGACCGCGTCGCCCGCCGCGGACGCGACCGCAGGCGGTCCGGCGCTCTTCCGATCCATCCGGATCCGCGACCTCGAGATCCGCAATCGCGTCTGGGTGCCGCCGCTCTGCCAGTACTCGGTCACCGAGCGCGACGGCGTCCCGCACGACTGGCACCTGGTGCACCTCGGGTCGATGGCGGCCGGCGGCGCGGGTCTCGTCATCGCCGAGGCGACCGCCGTGAACCCCGAGGGGCGCATCTCCGACTACGACACCGGGATCTGGAACGACGAGCAGGCCGAGGCCTGGGCGCGCATCACGCGGTTCATCCGCTCGCAGGGCGCGGCCTCGGGCATCCAGCTCGCGCACGCCGGGCGGAAGGCCTCGGTGTGGCCCGAGACCGTCGACCGGCGCGGCTCGCAGCCGCTCGAGGAGGGCGGCTGGTCCACGGTCGCGCCGTCGGCGATCGCGTTCGACGGGCTGCGGGCGCCGGTGGCGCTCGACGAGTCCGGGATCCTGGCGGTGATCGAGGACTTCCGCGCCGCCGCGCGGAGGGCGGTCGACGCGGGCTTCGACGTCGTCGAGGTGCACGCCGCGCACGGCTACCTCGTGCACCAGTTCCTGTCGCCGCTGTCGAACCTGCGGGACGACCGGTGGGGCGGCGACCTCGAGGGGCGGGCTCGCCTCCTGCTCGAGGTCGTGCGCGCGGTGCGCGCCGAGATCGGCGAGCGGATGCCGCTGTTCGTGCGGTTCTCGGCGACGGACTGGGCGCCCGGCGGCTGGGACGAGGAGCAGACCTCGACGGTGGCGGGCTGGGCCGCCGAAGCCGGCGCCGACTTCTTCGACATCTCCACGGGCGGACTCGTCCGCGACGTGCGCATCCCCGTGGGGCCGGCCTACCAGGCCGCGCACGCGGAGTTCGTGCGCGGCCGCGCGGGCGTCTCGGTGTCCGCCGTGGGGCGGATCACGACGCCCGAGCAGGCCGAGCGACTCGTGGCGTCCGGCGCGGCCGACGCGGTCATGTTCGGCAAGGCCATGATGCGCGACCCGCACCTCGCGCTCCGCGCGGCGAACGCCCTGCACGCCGACGCGGCACCCTGGCCGCCGCAGTACCTGCGGGCGCGGCCGGAGGCCAACGACGGCGAGTTCTGAGGCTCGCGCGTCCGCCCGGCCCCGAGGCAGGGCGGACGCGCCGCGGCCGGCCCGCCCGGATCAGCGGGAGGCGGCCGCGAGCATCTCGCGCGCCTGGTCCAGCGTGACCGACTTCGGCTGCGAGAGCGCGATGATGTTGCCCTCGCTGTCGTCGAACCACGCCCCGCGCTCGCCGTCCATGTCGACCACGCCGTCCTCGGTCGTGAGCTCGGGCAGGTCGTAGTCGTGGAACACGACGCCCTTCGACCGCAGCTCGGCCATGTCGCGGTCGAGGTCGTCGGTCATGATGCCGAACGCCGTGGCCCGGTTGGTGCCGGCGAACTGGGACTCGTAGACGAGCACGATGACGCCGCCGACGACGTACGTCGCACCGCCCATCTCGGTCGAGACCGGATCCAGGCCGAAGGTGTCGTGCCAGAAGCGCTGCGCGCGGTCCAGGTCGGATGCGGCGAGCACGGCCGTCGCCATCGAGTTCTCGAACATGAGACCACCTCATCTCTCGGAGACGCGGGAAGTCTACGCCGACCCCGATGCGGCCGCCTCACCCCCTCCGGGTGGCATCCTGCACCTCGCCGACGAGCTCCTCGATGATGTCCTCGAGGAACACGACGCCCGTCGTGCGGCCCTGCTCGTCGAACGCCCTGGCGAGGTGCGTGCCGAGTCGCCGCATGGTCGCGAGCGCGTCCTCGAGGTCGGTGCCGTCGAAGATCGACACGACCCTGCGGACGCGCTTGGCGGGGATCGGATCGTCGAACTCGTCGTCGTCGAGGTCGATGACGTCCTTCAGGTGCACGTACCCGACCGGCTCGCCGTCGCCGCCCGCGAGCACGTAGCGCGAGAAGCCGCGCCGCGCGACCGCGCGCTCGACGTCGCCCGGCGTGGCATCCGCCGGCAGGCAGACGAGCTCTGCCATCGGCACGGCGACGTCGCGCACCTTCTTCGTCGTGAACTCGAACGCGGCGGTGAGCGTTCCGCTCGCGTCCTCGAGCACGCCCTCGCGCCGCGACTGGACGACGATCGTCTGCACCTCCTCAAGCGTGAAGGTCGAGGTCGCCTCGTTCTTCGGCTCCACGCCGAAGAGCCGCAGCACCCCGTTCGCGGTCGCGTTGAGCGCGACGATCACCGGCCGGAAGATCCGCGCCGTGAAGACGAGCGGGGGAGCCAGCAGCAGCACCGCCCGATCGGGCAGCGAGAAGGACAGGTTCTTCGGCACCATCTCGCCGAGCACCACGTGCAGGTACGACACCACGAGCAGCGCGATCACGAACGCGACGGTCGACACGACCTCGGGCGACCAGCCCGTCAGCTCGAGCGGGACCTCGAGCAGGTGGTGGATGGCGGGCTCCGAGACCGTCAGGATCAGCAGCGAGCAGATCGTGATGCCGAGCTGGCTCATGGCGAGCATGAGCGTCGCGTGCTCCATCGCCCAGAGGGCGGTCTTCGCGCTGCGGCTGCCCTGCTCGGCGAGCGGCTCGATCTGCGAGCGTCGCGCGGAGATGACCGCGAACTCGGCGCCCACGAAGAACGCGTTGCCGAGCAGCAGCACGAACAGCCAGGCGAGTCCGGCCCAGTCGCTCATCGGTCGAGCTCCTTCCGTGCTGCGGCCATCGGGGCGTCGGCATCGACGGCGTCCGCCTGCGTCGGCACGGTCGCGGGCGAGAACTGCACGCGATCGATGCGCCGTCCGTCGAGGCGCTGCACGCGGAACGTGCCGCCCTCCACCTCGACCTCGTCGCCGACCGCCGGCAGCCGACCGAGGCTCGCCATGACGTAGCCCGCGACGGTCTCGTACGCGCCGTCCTCCGGCACCCGGATGCCGGTCCGGTCGAGCAGCTCGTCGGGCCGCAGGATGCCGGGGAAGCTCACGAACTCCCCACGCCGGACCACGCCCGCACGGGTGCGGTCGTGCTCGTCGGACACCTCGCCGACGAGCTCCTCGACCAGGTCCTCCAGCGTCGCGACGCCCGCCGTGCCGCCGTACTCGTCGACGACCACGGCCATCTGGTAGCCGCGCCCGCGGAGCTCGCCGAGCAGCGCATCGAGCTTGATCGTCTCCGGGACCCTGAGCGCGTCGGACTGGAGCGCCGACGCCGGCACGACGTCGCGCTTCTCGCGCGGCACGGCCACGGCCTGCTTGACGTGCACGATGCCGACGATGTCGTCGAGGTCCTCGTCGTACAC
The DNA here is from genome assembly GCF_050565425.1 of Agromyces sp. GXS1127. NCBI lineage: Bacteria > Bacillati > Actinomycetota > Actinomycetes > Micrococcales > Microbacteriaceae > Agromyces > Agromyces sp. GXS1127. Next base: position 253,354 of record NZ_JBOCIG010000003.1, on the reverse strand, counting down.
GGGGAACCGGCTGAAGCCGGTCTGGCGTGCGAGCTCGAGCACGGCCTCGGTCGGCTCCGTGCGCTGCACCGCCGCGACGCGCGGCCGCGGGGTCATCACGTCGGACGCGTCGTGCTCGGAGAAGCGCAGGGTTCGCCCGAGGAGGGTCGCGGTGTCCTCCTCGAGGAGGCCCGCGCTGGCCGACCGCCGCACGAGGCTGGACAGCTCCTCGGCCGAGCGGGCGCCCGAGAGCTCCTCCTTCGGCTCGATGCCGACGAGGCGCAGCAGTCGGTTCGCGCTGCCGTTCAGCAGCGCGATCGCCGGCCGGAAGACCCAGGTGAAGGCCGTCTGGAACGGCATGACGACCTTGGCCGTCTGCCTCGGCAGCGCGAGCGCGAAGTTCTTCGGCACCAGCTCGCCGATGATCATCGACAGCAGCGTCGCGACGACGACCGCCGTCACGGCCCCGACCGGGCGCACGAGCGCCTGGGGCAGGCCGACCGAGGCCAGCGGCCCCGCGAGCAGCGACGAGATCGCGGGCTCCATCGTGTAGCCCGTGAGGAGCGTCGTCAGCGTGATGCCGAGCTGCGCGCTCGAGAGGTGCGTCGAGGTGATCTTGAGGCCCTCGATGGTGAGCCCGAGCCGGGACTCGGCCCGGGCGCGCCGGGCCTCGAGGTCGGCGCGATCGAGGTTCACGAGCGCGAACTCGCTCGCAACGAAGAGGCCCGTGCCGATCGTGAGGAGGAATCCGATGCCGAGGAGGACCCACTCAGACATCCGCACCTCCCCGCGCGGTCACGGGCGAGGGTCTATGGCAGGGCGAGGTCGCAGAGGGAGGGTCGTCCATGGTCGACCCAGTATATCGACGGATGCCGCGAGGCCCCCGAGCCGTGACGCCGCCATCGCTGCCCGCTCCCCTACCAGCTGACCGGCAGCGCCTTGCCCTCCTCGTACCCGGCGGCCGACTGGATGCCGACGAGCGCGCGCTCGCGGAACTCCGGCACGCTGCGCGCGCCGGCGTAGGTGAACGAGCTGCGCACGCCCGAGGTGATCATGTCGAGCAGGTCCTCGAGCGACGGGCGGAGCGGGTCGAGGTAGATCGCCGACGACGAGATGCCCTCGGCGAAGAGCTCCTTGCGGGCGAGCTCGTACGCCGACAGCCGGCCGAAGCGCTCCTTGACGGCCTTGGTGGACGCCATGCCCCAGCTCTCCTTGTACACGCGCCCGTCCGCGTCGCGGCGCAGCGTCCCCGGCGCCTCGATGGTGCCGGCGAACCACGAGCCGATCATGACGGATGCCGCGCCCGCGGCGAGCGCGAGGGCGACGTCGCGCGGGTACCGCACGCCGCCGTCGGCCCACACGGCCGCGCCGTGCTCCCTGGCGGCCTCGGAGGTCTCGAGCACGGCGGAGAACTGCGGACGGCCGACGGCGGTCATCATGCGCGTCGTGCACATGGCGCCCGGCCCGACGCCGACCTTCAGCACGTCGGCGCCCGCCTCGACGAGGTCGGCGACCGCGTCCGCGGTGACGATGTTGCCGGCCACGATCGGGATGCCGAGCCCCGCGGCCTTCACGGCGCGCACCGCTCGGATCATGCCCTCCTGGTGCCCGTGCGCGGTGTCGACGACGAGCATGTCGACGCCCGCCGCGGCGAGCGCGCGCGCCTTGGCCTCCACGTCGCCGTTGATCCCGATCGCCGCCGCGACCCGGAGGCGGCCGGAGGCATCCGTGTTGGGCTCGGAGACGGTGCCGCGCAGGGCGCTGCGCCGGCTCAGGGTGCCGACGACCCGGCCGTGCTCGAGGATGGGCGCGAAGTCGATGCCGGCGTCGACCATGAGGTCGAACGCGCGCCGCGGGGTGTCGACGTCGTCGGCGTCGAGCGACGGGATCGCGCCGTGGACGAGGTCGCCGAGCCGCGCGTCCGGGAGGGCCGTCGCGAGGCGCATCGCGGGGATCGTGCCGGCGTACGCGCCGTCGTCGTCGTGCAGCACGATGCCGTGCCCCTCGACGGCCGGCAGCACCTCGAGGGCGTCGGCGACGGTCCGGTCGGCCGGGAACGCGTGCGGCACGTCGAAGCGCGCCGGTCGGGACTTCACCCACCGGATCGCCTCGTCGAGCTCCTGGAGCGGCAGGTCCTGCGGCAGCACGCCGATGCCGCCCCGGCGCGCGAGCGTGGCCGCGAGGCGGGGGCCGGTCACGGAGTTCATGTTCGCCGAGACGATCGGGATGCTCGCACCCGACCCGTCGTCGGGTGCGAGCGAGACGTCGAGCCGGCTCGTCACGCCCGACCGGCTCGGCACCAGGAAGACGTCGGAGTAGGTCAGGTCGTGCCGGGGCGTCGTGCGATAGAACTCCATGCCCTCAGGCTATGCCGCGACGGCCGTCGGCGCGGCTCGGATGCGGGTCGTCCGGCCCGTCCCGCTGGGAGCTTCCTGCACGCTCGCACGGCCGCCGCAACCCGGTGCCGAGCGCCGCCGGAAGGGGTTTAGGCTTGTCTGGGCGTTCCGCGTCGTGCTGCGCGCGACGCGCCGCAGGTGAGCATCCATCAATGGAGAGAGTGGGCGAAAGGCTGTGTCGAGCCAATTGACCGGGTCGGGATCCGACGAGACGACGTCGGCGATGTTCGGAGCCAACGAGTGGCTCGTGGACGAGATGTACGAGCGGTTCCTCGCCGACCCCGATTCGGTCGACGAGACGTGGCGCGAGGTGCTCGAGCACTACCGCCAGGTGCGCACCGGCGAGACCGCCGCGACGCCCGCGGCCACGGGCACGATGCCCGACGAGGCCGCGCTGCACTCCGCGGCGAGCGAGCAGGCGGAGGCCGCGTCCTCGACGCCGTCGGCCCCTGCCGCCGAGGCAGCGGCCGGGGCACCGGCAGCCGCCGAGGCACCGGCGGCCGACGAGCCGCGGTCCGAGGCCGCCGCGCCCACCGATGCCGCCCCGACGCAGACGCAGGCCGCGCCCGCAGACCAGCCGGTGGCATCCGCCCACGCCCCGGCGACCGCGCCGAACGCCGTCATCGGCCAGGCGCCCGCCGCCCGGACCACGTCGGTCGCGCCCCGCACGACGCCGGTCCCGGCCGACGTGCCCGTGACGAGCCCGCAGCAGCAGGTCGAGGCCGGCGAGCGCCAGGACGAGGTCGTCCCGCTGAAGGGCCTGCCGAAGACCCTCGCGGCCAACATGGACGCCTCGCTCGCGGTCCCGACCGCCACGAGCGTTCGCACCGTCCCGGCGAAGCTCATGATCGACAACCGCATCGTGATCAACAACCACCTCCGACGCACCCGCGGCGGCAAGGTGTCGTTCACCCACCTCATCGGCTGGGCGCTCATCCAGGCGCTGAAGGAGTTCCCGAGCCAGAACGTCTACTACTCCGAGGCCGACGGGAAGCCGGCGCTCGTGAAGCCCGCGCACATCGGCCTCGGCATCGCGATCGACATCCCGAAGCCCGACGGCACCCGCGCCCTCCTCGTGCCCGCGATCAAGCGCGCCGAGACGATGACCTTCAACGAGTACCTCGCCGCCTACGAGGACCTGGTGTCGCGCGCGCGCAAGAACAAGCTCACGGCCGACGACTTCAAGGGTGCGACGATCTCGCTGACGAACCCCGGCGGCATCGGCACCGTCCATTCCGTGCCGCGGCTCATGAAGGGCCAGGGCTGCATCATCGGCGCCGGCGCCCTCGAGTACCCGGCCGAGTTCCAGGGCGCGAGCGAGAAGACGCTCGCCAACCTCGCGATCGGCAAGACGATCACGCTCACCTCGACCTACGACCACCGCGTCATCCAGGGCGCCGGGTCGGGCGAGTTCCTGAAGAAGGTGCACGAGCTGCTCATCGGCGAGCGCAACTTCTACCAGGACATCTTCGCGGCGCTCCGCCTGCCGTACGAGCCCATCAAGTGGAACGCCGACATCTCGGTCGACATCGCGAGCGCGATCGACAAGACCGCCCGCGTGCAGGAGCTCATCAACTCCTTCCGCGTGCGCGGCCACATGATGGCTGACATCGACCCGCTCGAGTACGTCCAGCGCTCGCACCCCGACCTCGACATCGAGAGCCACGGCCTGACCTTCTGGGACCTCGACCGCGAGTTCGTCACCGGCGGGTTCGGCGACAAGCGCACCGCGCTCCTCCGCGACATCCTCGGCGTCCTCCGCGACTCGTACTGCCGCACCATCGGCATCGAGTACATGCACATCCAGGACCCGGTGCAGCGCAAGTGGATCCAGCAGCAGGTCGAGCGCAAGTACGAGAAGCCGACGCACGACGAGCAGATGCGCATCCTCGGCAAGCTCAACGAGGCCGAGGCGTTCGAGACCTTCCTGCAGACGAAGTACGTCGGCCAGAAGCGCTTCAGCCTCGAGGGCGGCGAGTCGATGATCGCGCTCCTCGACGAGGTGCTGCAGGGCGCCGCGAAGGAGGGCCTCGACGAGGTCGCCATCGGCATGGCGCACCGCGGCCGCCTGAACGTGCTCACGAACATCGCCGGCAAGACGTACGGCCAGGTGTTCCGCGAGTTCGAGGGCACGCAGGACCCGAAGTCGTTCTCCGGCTCGGGCGACGTGAAGTACCACCTCGGCACCGAGGGCACGTTCACGGCCGACGACGGGCAGCAGGTCCCGGTCTCGCTCGCCGCGAATCCGTCGCACCTCGAGGCGGTCGACGGCGTGCTCGAGGGCATCGTCCGCGCCAAGCAGGACCGCAAGCCGGTCGGCACGTACTCGGTGCTCCCGATCCTCGTCCACGGCGACGCCGCGATGGCCGGCCAGGGTGTCGTGGTCGAGACCATGCAGATGTCGCAGCTCCGGGCCTACCGCACGGGCGGCACCATCCACCTCGTGGTGAACAACCAGGTCGGCTTCACCACCGTCCCGGGCGACGCCCGCTCGTCGATCTACTCGACGGATGTCGCCAAGGCGGTGCAGGCGCCCGTCTTCCACGTGAACGGCGACGACCCCGAGGCCGTGGTGCGCGTCGCGGAGCTCGCGTTCCGCTACCGCCAGGAGTTCAAGCGCGACGTCGTCATCGACCTCGTCTGCTACCGGCGCCGCGGCCACAACGAGGGCGACGACCCCTCGATGACCCAGCCGCTCATGTACAACCTCATCGAGGCCAAGCGCTCGGTCCGCAAGCTCTACACCGAGGCGCTCGTCGGCCGCGGCGACATCACCGAGGAGGAGTACGAGAACGCGCACCGCGACTTCCAGGACCGCCTCGAACGCGCCTTCGCCGAGACCCACGCCGCGCAGACCGGATCGATCCCGATCGTCGGCGGCGACGCCCGCGGCGCCGAGCCCGTCTCCGGCGAGCTCGAGACGACCGGCGTCTCGACCGAGGTCGTGCACGCCATCGGCGACGCCTTCAACAACAAGCCCGAGGGCTTCACGGTCCACCCGAAGATCCAGCAGCTCCTCGCCAAGCGCCACGACATGAGCCGCAACGGCAAGGTCGACTGGGGCTTCGGCGAGCTGCTCGCACTCGGCTCGCTGCTGCTCGAGGGCACCCCGGTGCGCCTCGTCGGCCAGGATGCGCGACGCGGCACCTTCGTGCAGCGCCACGCGGTGCTGCACGACCGCGTGAACGGCCAGGAGTGGCTGCCGCTGCAGTACCTCGGCGACCAGCAGGCCCGGTTCTGGATCTACGACTCGCTGCTGAGCGAGTACGCGGCGATGGGCTTCGAGTACGGCTACTCCGTCGAGCGCGCCGACGCGCTGGTCATGTGGGAGGCCCAGTTCGGCGACTTCGCCAACGGCGCCCAGACGATCATCGACGAGTTCATCTCGTCGGCCGAGCAGAAGTGGGGCCAGCGCTCGAGCGTCGTGCTGCTGCTCCCCCATGGCTACGAGGGCCAGGGACCCGATCACTCGAGCGCCCGCATCGAGCGGTACCTGCAGATGTGCGCGGAAGACAACATGACGGTCGCACGCCCGTCGACGCCCGCCTCGTACTTCCACCTGCTCCGTCGCCAGGCGTACCAGCGCCCGCGCCGTCCGCTCGTGGTGTTCACGCCGAAGGCGATGCTGCGCCTGCGCGGAGCGACGAGCGAGGTCGAGGACTTCACGCAGGGCCGCTTCGAGCCCGTGCTCGACGACGCGCGCATCACCGACCGCGACGCGGTCAAGCGCGTCGTCATCATGGCCGGCAAGCTGTACTACGACCTGCTCGCCGAGCTCGAGAAGAACCCGAACCCCGAGGTCGCGCTCGTGCGTCTCGAGCAGTACTACCCGCTGCCCGGCGCCGCGCTGAAGCAGATCACGGACTCGTACCCGAACGCCGAGCTCGTCTGGGCGCAGGACGAGCCCGAGAACCAGGGTGCCTGGCCGTTCTTCATCATCGAGACGAACAAGCTCGGCCCGCGCGAGGTGCGCCTCGTCGCCCGCTCCGCAGCGGCCTCGCCCGCGACCGGCTCCGCGAAGCGGCACGCCGCCGAGCAGGCCGACCTCATCAAGCGCGCGCTCTACTAGGCGACCGCAGCGCCCGCACGACACTCGAGCGGATGCCTCCTCCCGGAGGCATCCGCTCGTGTCGTCTCGGCGCGACCCGACGGTCGGCCGACCGTGGGGTCAGCGCGTCAGCGCGTCAGCGCGTCTCGACGGCGACGCGGTCGGACGCCGCCCCGCCCGGGTCCGCTGCGCCCGGCCCCTCGGACCGGGGCGCGGGCCCCGCGGAATCCGCCGGCGCCGCGTGGACGCCGTGCCGGCGCTCCTCCCGCGACAGGCGGCTCGGCCACCAGATGGCCCGACCGATGTCGTACGAGACCGCGGGCACGAGGAGTGTCCGCACGAGGAACGTGTCGAGCAGCACGCCGAACGCGACGATGAACGAGATCTGCGCCAGGAAGAGGATGGGCAGCACGCCGAGGGCCGCGAAGGTCGCGGCGAGCACGAGCCCGGCCGACGTGATCACCCCTCCCGTGAGCCGGAGCCCGCGGAGGATGCCCTCGCGCGTGCCGTGCCGCGAGGCCTCCTCGCGCACGCGCGTCATGAGGAAGATGTTGTAGTCGACGCCGAGCGCCACGAGGAACACGAACCCGAACAGCGGCACCGACGGATCGGCGCCCGGAAACCCGAACACGAACTCGAACACCAACGCCGAGACCCCGAGCGCCGCCGCGAACGAGAGCACGACGCTCGCGATCAGGATGAGCGGGGCGACGACGGCGCGGAGCAGCAGCATCAGGATCACGAGGATCGCGAGCAGCACGAGCGGGATGATGAGCCGCTGGTCGGCGATCGCCGCCTCGTTGGTGTCGAGCGCGACCGCGGTCGGGCCGCCGACGAGCACGCCCTCCCCGACCTCGTCGAGCCGTTCGCGGAGGTCGACCACGGTCGCCTCGGCCTCGGCCGAGTCGGCGGGGTCCTCGAGCGTGGCCTGCAGGAGCACGTCGCCGTCGACGACGGTCGGCTCCGGCGCCGGCGTACCGGGCGGGCCGAACGCCTCGACGCCGTCCTCCGTCACGGGCGCCGATCCGGCCGGCGAGTCGGCCGAGAGCACGGCGACGGATGCCACGCCGGGCGTGCCGAGCGCGAGGTCGGCGATCTCCTGCAGCTCGTCCTCCGGTCCGATGATCACGGCCGGGGTGCCGGAGCCGCCCGGGAAGTGCTCGCTGACGAGTTCCTGGCCGTCGCGCGCCTGCGACTCGCCGAGCACGAACTCGCTCGACGGCACGCCGTCGGCGTCGAGCCGGACGAGCCCCAGCGCCATCACGCCGAGGAGCAGCGTCGAGAGGATCCACACCGTCCGGGGGCGACCCGAGACGAGCCGCCCGACCCCCGCCCACAGCCCACGGGGTGCGGCGTCGTCGCCCTCGCCCGGCGCCGCATGGCGGCCGCGGTCGCCATCTGCGGCGGACTCCTCGACGCGGATGATGCGGCGCGGCCAGAACGCCACCCGCCCCGCCCAGAGCAGCAGTGCCGGCAGCAGGGTCAGCGCCGCGAACAGGGCGAAGACGATGCCGATCGCCGCGACGGGACCGAGGATCTTGTTGGAGTTCAGCTCGGATGCGAGCAGGATCAGGAGGCCCACGATGACGGTGCCCGCCGAGGCGGCGATCGGCTCCCACGAGCCCTTGAGCGCCGCCCACGTGGCATCCCACTTCGTCTCGTGCTGCGACAGCGCCTCGCGGTAGCGGGCGATGTAGAGCAGGGCGTAGTCGGTGGCGGCGCCGATGACGAGGATGAACAGGATCCCCTGGGTCTGGCCGGAGAGCAGCAGCAGGTCGGCCTTCGCGAGCTGCACGACCGTGAACACGGAGGCGGTGAGCGCGGTCACGCTCGTGAACAGCACGATGAGCGGCAGGAGCGGCGATCGGTAGACGATCACGAGGATCACCAGCACCGCGAGGAGCGCGACGGCGAGGAGCAGTCCGTCGATGCCCGAGAACGCCGCCGAGAGGTCCGCGGTGAAGCCCGCGGGACCGGTGACGGCGGCGGTCGTGCCCTCGACGGGCGTCTCCTCGAGCAGTCCGCGGAGTGCCTCGACGGTCGCTCCGGAGCCCTCCTCGCCTTCGCCCGGCGCGATCGAGGCCACGAACTGGGCCGCCTCGCCGTCCTCCGACGGGATCACGGGCGAGGTCTCGTCCGCCACCACGCCGTCGAGGTCGAGCACGTCCTCGCGGAGGTCGTCGAGGTCGGCGAGCTGCGCATCGGTCAGGTCCGAACCGTCGTCGGAGGCGACGATCACGATCGCCGGCACGTTCTCGGAGTCGCGGAAGCCGTCCTGGAGCTCGTTCACCTCCGTCGCCTCCGCCGAGGCGGGCAGGAAGGACGCCTGATCGTTCTGCTGCACGTCGGAGAGCCCGCCGAATGCGGCACCCCCGGCGCCGAACAGCGCGAACCAGACGAGGATCAGGACGGTCGGGATCAGGATGCGCAGCCAGGCGGGGACGCGACCCCGGGGGCGTTTCGCGGACACATGCTCGTTCATCGTGCTCGACGCTACGTGCCGGGCACGTCGGCGCGCGTCCATCGAAAGTTCGGAACCCGGCGGGCGGATCCGCTCACGCGGAGGAGGTCAGTCGGCGAGGACGTCGTGCCCGGACTGGACCGCCCGGATGCGGGTCAGCACGACCGCGCGGAGCTCCTCGGGCGCGCTCTCGCGGCACGCCCGCTGGACCACCTCGGTGATCGCGACGCCCACGCGCAGTTCGTTCCGGCAGTCGGCGCAGTTCGCGACGTGCTCGCGGATGTCCGCGGCATCCTCGCTGCGCAGTTCGTTGTGCAGGTACTCCTCGAGTTCGGCCTTCGCCTTGTCGCAGCCGCAGTCGGTCATCTCGTGCTCCTGGAGGATCGGGCCGCCGGCTGCGTCGCGGCGAATCCGCGCTCGCTGGCGTAGTCGGCGAGGGACTCGCGGAGCATCCGCCTGCCGCGGTGCAGGCGACTCATCACGGTCCCGATCGGGGTGTTCATCATGTCGGCGATCTCCTGGTAGGAGAATCCCTCGACGTCGGCGAAGTAGACGGCGAGCCGGAAGTCCTCGGGCAGCGCCTGCAGCGCGTCCTTCACGGCCGAGTCGGGCAGGTGGTCGATCGCCTCGGCCTCGGCCGACCGGCTCGAGGACGCCGTGGTCGACTCGGCGCCGCCGAGCTGCCAGTCCTCGAGCTCGTCGATCGTGCCCTGGTAGGGCTCGCGCTGCTTCTTGCGGTAGCTGTTGATGAAGGTGTTGGTGAGGATCCGGTACAGCCATGCCTTGAGGTTCGTGCCCTGCTTGAACGACGCGAACGCCGCGTAGGCCTTCACGAAGGTCTCCTGCACGAGGTCCTGCGCATCGGCGGGGTTCTTCGTCATGCGCAGCGCGGCCGCGTAGAGCTGGTCGATGAACGGCAGCGCCTGTTCCTCGAACAGGGCGCCGAGGTCGCGCTGGTCGTCGTCGGGGGTCGCCTCGTCGGGCCGGGTCTCGCCGGCCGGGGTGGCGGAGTCGTCGCTCATCAGGGGCCATCCTAGATCGTCGGCCTCCGAGCGGACCGGGCGATCGAGTACCGCGAGTGACACGCACCGACTCCTTCCTGCTCACCGGACGCTACTGTTGGTAACCGATGCAGATCTCGAGGTATTCCGCGCCGGAGTTCGATCCGTACGGCGACAACCGCCAGACCGAGACGGATGACGGATGGCGCGCGCCCGTGGCATCCGCCCCGCTCTCGGCCTCGCTGTCGCTGCCGGGCTCGAAGTCGCTCACGAATCGCGAACTGATCCTGGCCGCCCTCGCCGACGGACCGTCGACGCTGCGCGCGCCGCTCTGGTCGCGCGACAGCGAGCTCATGGTCGAGGGGCTCCGCGCGCTCGGGGTCGGGTTCGAGCGGATGCCGGGAACCGGCGGGTTCGGCGACGACCTCCGCGTGACGCCCGCCGACGAGCTGTTCGGGTCGACGACGATCGACTGCGGGCTCGCGGGCACGGTCATGCGGTTCCTTCCGGCCGTCGCGGCGCTCGCGCTCGGGCCGACGACGTTCGACGGCGACGCCTCCGCGTACCGCCGACCGATGCGCGGGGTCATCGAGGGCCTGCGCGGCATCGGCGTCGACCTCGACGACGACGGCCGTTGGGCGCTGCCGTTCACGGTGCACGGCACCGGGCGCGTCGAGGGCGGCGAGCTCACGATCGACGCCTCGGCGTCGAGCCAGTTCGTCTCCGGGCTCCTGCTGTCGGCGCCGCGGTTCGAGCGCGGGCTCGACCTGACGCACGCGGGCGAGCGGCTCCCGAGCCTGCCGCACATCGAGATGACGATCGACACCCTCGCGCGTCGCGGCGTCGAGGTCGAGCAGCCCTCGGTCGGTCGCTGGCGCGTCGCGCCCGGCCCGATCGCCGCGCGCGACGTCGACATCGAGCCCGACCTGTCGAACGCCGCGCCGTTCCTCGTCGCCGCGCTCGTCGCGGGCGGGTCGGTCACGATCTCCGGATGGCCCGACGAGACCACGCAGGTCGGCGCGCAGCTCGATCACCTGCTCCCCCGGTTCGGGGCGCGGGTCGAGCGCGAGGGCGACCGGCTCACCGTGCACGCGCCGACGCCGGCGCGTGACGGGAGCCGCGGCATCCGCGGGGTCGATCTCGACCTGTCGGAGGCCGGCGAGCTCGTCCCGAACCTCGTCGCACTCGCGGCGTTCGCCGACGAGCCGAGCACGATCACGGGCATCGGGCACATCCGCCACCACGAGACCGACCGCCTCGCGGCGCTCGCGGCCGAGCTGAACGGCCTCGGCGGTCGAGTCACCGAGCTCGACGACGGACTGCGCATCGAGCCGGCGCCGCTCCACGGCGGCGAGTGGAGGGCGTACGAGGACCACCGCATGGCGACGACGGGCGCGATCGTCGGGCTCGCGGTCGACGGCGTCGTCGTCGACGACATCGGGTCGACCTCGAAGACGCTGCCGCAGTTCACCGAGCTCTGGGAGCGGATGCTCGGATGAGCTGGTGGGACACGGACGACGAGGACGAGGAGTACGGGGAGTACGACGAGGCCGACGTCCGGGTCCGCCCGAACCGCAAGGGCAGCCGGCCGCGCACCAAGGTGCGGCCCGAGCACGCCGACGCCGACACGGGGTTCGTGCTGGGCGTCGACCGCGGCCGGTACGCGGTCCTCGTCGACGAGGGCGCCGAGGACGAGCGCGAGATCACGGCGGCGCGGGCGAGCGAGCTGCGCCGCAAGTCGGTCGTGACGGGCGACCGCGTCGACCTCGTGGGCGACACGTCGGGCGACGAGGGCACGCTCGCGCGCATCGTGCGCATCCGCGAGCGTTCGACCCTCCTCCGGCGGAGCGCGGACGACACCGACGCCGTCGAGCGCGTGATCGTCGCCAACGCCGACCAGATGCTCATCGTCATCGCCGCCGCCAACCCCGAGCCGCGCGTCCGGCTCGTCGACCGGTACCTCGTCGCCGCATACGACGCGGGCATCGCCCCGCTCGTCTGCGTCACGAAGACCGACCTCGCGGACCCCGCGCCGTTCCTGGCCAACTTCGCCGGCCTCGACCTGCCGGTCTTCCTCAGCCGGACCGACGCCATGCCGCTCGACGAGATCTCCGAGCAGCTCGTCGCGCACCGTACGGTGTTCGTCGGCCACTCCGGCGTCGGCAAGTCCACGCTCGTGAACGCCCTGGTCCCCGACGCCAACCGCGCGACCGGGCACGTCAACGTGGTCACCGGGCGCGGGCGCCATACGTCGTCCTCGACGGTCTCGCTGCGCCTCGAGCACGACGGACGCACGGGCTGGGTCATCGACACCCCCGGCGTGCGCTCGTTCGGGCTGGGCCACGTCGACCCCGCGAACATCCTCGGCGCGTTCGCCGACCTCGCCCGCATCGCGGAGGACTGCCCGCGCGGGTGCACGCACCTGCCCGACTCCCCCGACTGCGCGATCATCGAGGCCGTCGAGGCGGGCGAGCTCGGCGAATCCGGGCGCACTCGGCTGGACTCGCTCCAGCGGCTCCTCGCGACGTTCGCCTAGCGACGACGACGACGCGCACGCGGCATCCGTCGCCCTGCCTACGATTGAGGCATGACCGACGTTCGACTCGCCGCCGGCGACCTCGCGCCCGACTTCACGCTCCCCGACCAGGACGGCTCGCCCGTCACGCTCTCCTCGTTGCGCGGGCGGAAGGTCGTGCTCTACTTCTACCCCGCCGCGATGACGCCCGGCTGCACGACCGAGGCGTGCGACTTCCGCGACCACCTGAACTCGTTCGCGGGCGCCGGCGTGCGCGTCGTAGGGGTCTCGAAGGACGAGGTGTCAAAGCTCAAGGAGTTCGCCGATCGCGACGGCCTGAACTTCCCGCTGCTCTCCGACACCGACCTCGCGGTGCAGCAGGCCTACGGCGCCTGGGGCGAGAAGCAGCTCTACGGCAAGACCGTGACGGGCTCCATCCGCTCGACCTTCGTCATCGACGAGGAGGGTCGCATCGAGAAGCCCATGTACAACGTCAAGGCGACCGGGCACGTCGCCCGGATCCGCCGGGAACTCGGGATCGACGGCTGAGCCGTCCCGTCATCCGCTCGGGTCGGGCGGTCGTCGTCATGCGGCGGCCGCCCGTCGCCGTCTCCGTCGATCAGCCGGCCGGCGCGTCCTCCGGCCGTGCGTAGAGCTCCCGGACCGGCGGCCACAGCAGCAGGCCGATCACCGTGATCGCCGGGACGAGGAGCAGCCAGCCGACGTCGGGTCGCGCGAACAGGCCCTGGAACGCCCCGACGGCGATCGAGACCTGCAGCACCTGCCAGACGATGGCGGCCGCACGCGACCAGGGGGCACGACGCGCGGATGCCACCGCCGACGCCGTGATCCAGGCGGCCGCGATCGCCACCACGACGACGAGCGCCACGGCCGTCGCGAACGACGACGGCTGCAGTACGAGCAGGTCGACGACGAGCCACACGAGCACCGCGACGAGCGCTCCGGCCTCCGCGAACAGCAGGGCGACGACGGTCACGAACGCGGCCCGAACGCCGCCCGGATTCACAGGCATCTCCCGAAGACCACTCTTGATTCGCTTCTCTCGCTATGCGACCATTTACAAGGCCGAATTGATGCTCACAGGGACGTGAGCCGATCGCTTCCCACGATCCTACTTCCCGAGATTCGGCTTTCCCCCTGCAGCACCGCCGGTTTCCGGCTGCGCACGCGTGCGTCCGCTGCGAACCGATGAAACAAGGAGCATCTCCATGGATTGGCGCGACAAAGCCGCCTGCCTCACCGCTGACCCGGAACTCTTCTTCCCCGTCGGCAACACCGGTCCGGCCGTCGACCAGATCGAGAAGGCCAAGGCGGTCTGCGCCCGATGCACCGTCACCGAGATCTGCCTCCAGTACGCCCTCGAGACCGGTCAGGACTCGGGCGTGTGGGGCGGTCTCAGCGAAGATGAGCGCCGCGCCCTGAAGCGCCGCGCCGCTCGCGCACGTCGCGCCGGCTGACCGGCGCGCGATCCGCGCGTCCCCGGTTCCGTCGCCCCCCGTTCCATCGGACGGAACCGAGCCCCGCACGGGCGCGCGACCTCCCCGCAGCACCCGGACCGGACGGCACCCGCGATCGAGCGGGTGCCGTCCGCATGTCCGCCGGCGGCCGGCCGTCGTGACGGCGTCGGGCCTTGTGCCGGCGTCAGGTCGTCGTTTCGGCGTCAGGCCTTCGTGATCCAGCGCAGCGGAACCTCGATCGTCACCTCGGTGCCGCTGCCGACGACCGTGTGCCAGTCGATGGTGCCGCCGAGCTCGCCCTGGATCAGGGTGCGGACGATCTGCGTGCCGAGGCCCTCACCGACCTTGCCCTCGGGCAGGCCCGAGCCGCTGTCGCGCACCTGGACCGTGAGCATCGTCTCGGACCGGTCCGCGATGACCTCGACGTCGCCCTCCTGACCGGCGAGACCGTGCTCGACGGCGTTGGTGACGAGCTCGGTGAGGGCGAGCGCGAGCGGTGTCGCGTACTCGCTGGGCAGCACGCCGAACGTGCCCGACTTCTTCGGATGCGCGGTCGTGTTGTGGGCCGCGGCCACCTCGGCGACGAGCAGCAGCGCCCGGTCGAAGACCTCGTCGAAGTCCACGTTCTGCGTGAGCCCCTCGGAGAGGGTGTCGTGCACCACGGCGATCGCGCCGACGCGACGCATCGCCTGGGTGAGGGCGTCGCGGGCTTCGTCGGAGTGGGTGCGGCGCGCCTGGATGCGCAGCAGCGAGGCCACGGTCTGCAGGTTGTTCTTCACCCGGTGGTGGATCTCGCGGATCGTCGCGTCCTTGGTGATGAGCTCCTGCTCCTGGTGGCGCAGCTCGGTCACGTCGCGGGTCAGGACGATCGCGCCGGTGCGCTCGCCGCGACGCCGGATCGGGATGGCGCGGAGCGACACCGTCACGCCGCGCGACTCCACGTCGGTGCGCCAGGGCGCACGGCCGGTCACCACGAGCGGGAGCGACTCGTCGACGTCGAGCTTGCCGCTGAGGAGCCTCGTCGCGACGTCGGCGAGCGACTGCCCCTCGAGCTCGTCGTCGAAGCCCATGCGGTTGAATGCCGAGAGCGCGTTGGGGCTCGCGAACGTCGTCACCCCGTCGACGTCGAGGCGGATCAGCCCGTCGGAGGCGCGCGGCGCCCCGCGGCGCGGGCCGGTCGGCGCGCCGAGGTCGGGGAAGTCGCCGGATGCGATCATCTGGAACAGCTCGCCGGCGCAGTCGTTGAAGGTGAGCTCCTGGCGACTCGGGGTGCGTGTCGAGCCCAGGTTGGTGTGCCGGGTGATCACGGCGACGGGCTCGGGCGCGAGCGCGGTGCCGGTCACCGAGAGGCGGCGCATGACCGGGACGGCGCGCACGCGCGTCGGCATCTCCTCGTACCAGTCGGGCGCCGAGGACTCCTGGATCTCGCGCGACCCGTACGCCTGCGAGACGAGGTCGCGCCACTCGGTCCGGATGCCCTGCCCGACGAAGTCGCGGTAGAACAGGGTCGCCGCACTCGACGGTCGCGAGTGGGCGACCGCGACGAACCCGTCGTCGCCCGAGGGCACCCACAGCACGATGTCGGCGAAGGCGAGGTCGGCGAGCAGTTGCAGGTCGCCGACGAGCATGTGCAGCCAGTCGACGTCGGCCTGGCTGCTGCGCCCCTGGGCGAGGACGAGGTCACTGAGGGTCGACACGGGTCAAGCGTACCCACCCGGACGGACCGCTCAGGCCGCGGCCGAGCTGCGGCGGAGCGCCGCGAACGCGCCGCGCCGGCGACGCGACTCGGTCGCCGGCGGGATCAATCGGTCGTCGACGTACGAGCGCAGCGCCGCCCGGAGAGGCGAGCGCGGTGCGGCGTCGCGCAGCGTGCGGGCCGTGAGGATCGCGGCATCCGTCGACCGGCCGTCGTGCGGGAGCAGCACCGCGTCGGCGAGACCGGCGAATCGGCGCAGCGTCTGCCGCACCTGCGCGTGGGCGTCGATGCCCAACGCGCTCGTGCGGACGCGGTTCACGACGACGTCGATGCGATCGGGGTCGACGTGCTCGACGAGCTCGGCGTGGCCCCGCAGCAGCCGGGACAGTCCGACGGGATCGGCGAGGCCGACCGCGACGACCCGGTCCGCGGCCGCGAGCGCCGTGAACGTCGCCGCGTTGCGTCGCGGCGCGAAGGGATCGCTCGTGAGCTCGTCGTCGCGTTCGAGGCTGAAGCCGGCGTCGACGACGACGAACTCGTACCGCGCGCGCATGACGCGCAGGGCCTCGGCGACGCGCTCGTGCGAGAGCTCGGGCCAGCGGCTCGGCCCCACGAGGCCGGTGAAGACGTCGAAGGACGCCCTGGGCGACGAGTACCGCTGCGCGATGCGCTCGAGCTCGACCCGGTCGAGCGCCCCCGACCCGGCGAGCCGGCAGGCCGACGCGAACCCGGGAGCCTCGTCGAGCAGCCCGAGCGCGGGGGCGATCGCCCCGCCGTAGGGGTCGGCGTCGACGAGCGCGACCAGGTGGCCGGCCGCGGCGAGCTCGGCGGCCAGGCCGACGGCCGTCGTCGTCCGGCCGGGCGCGCCGGCCGGGCCCCACACCGTCACCAGCCCCGGACCCGGCTGGCCCCGGCGCGGCGCGGCGGCCGCCTCGCCCTCGTCGCCGAGGCGGGACGGCACGGCCGGCCCGCCGACGAGGAGGGCCTCGAGCTCGGCCGGATCGGCCTCGGCGTCGAGGACCTCGTGCAGGCCGATGCGGTTGGCCTCGGCCCGCTCGCGGTCCGAGGCGGCCAATGCGATGATCCGGATGCCACGCCGGTCGCAGGCGGCGAGCAGTTCGGCGTCGAACGTGGCCGGGCCGGCGCCGACCACGACGACCTCGGGGCCGAGCACGTCGAGGCAGTCGATGACGTCGCGCCGCCCGACCACCCGGGCGACGATGACGTGGCCCGCCTCCACGAGGTCCGCGAGGATGCGGTCCTCGACGGACGGCTCCAGCGCGAGGGCGAGGCGCGCCATCAGCCGGCGCCCGCGCCGGAGGCGGGGACGAGGTCGATCGCATCGCCCGAGGCGAGCGCCTCGAGCACGGCGGCGGTCTTCGCGCGAGGGACGAGCAGTTCGACGCTGGGGCCGTCGGCGACCATGCCCTCGGACTCCAGGACCGCCGCGACCTCGGCGCCGGACACGAGCACCGCCGGCGGCTCGTACCGGCCTCGCTCGAGTTCGCCCGCGGCCCAGACGTCCACGATCGCTCCGGGTGCGATGCCCCGTGCGAGCGGGCCGCGGCTGGGGACGACCACGGTGGCGACCTCGGCAGCGCCGGCGTCGCCCACGGAGGCCGCGGGAACGAGCTCGCCGCCACGGACCGTCCGCGTGACGACCACGCCGCCCTCGGGCACGTCGCCGGGCGCGAGGTAGCCGTCGGCGAGCGCCCCGAGTCGCACCGACTCGACCCTGAGGTCGGCGAGCGTCAGTCGGGAGCCGACCGTGACGGTCGCCGGTGCGACGAGGACCTCGGTGGTGTCGTCGAGCGCCTCCACGACGGCCCAGACCCCGATCGTCGAGGCGCCGACGAGGACGAGCCCCAGCAGCAGTCGGGGGTCCATCCGCCGCCGCTCGCGGCCGGGTCGCGTCGGACGTTCCGGCATCGGTCATCCTTCCCGGCCGCACCGGGCGGGCGACCGGCATCCATCGTCGCCCGAGTCCGAGAGGACGCCGTGAAGTTATCCACACGGGACCCGGTCCGTGCGCCGCGCGCCGATACTTGAGGCATGGTCCACCACGCTGCCGGAGAACCGCTCGGCCGCTTCCTCACCATCGCCGATGCGGCGGAGGTGCTCGCGGTCGACGTCGAGACCGTGCACGAGCTGGTGATGTCCGGCGAGCTGCCGGCGATCCGGGTCGGCGACCGCGGCCCGTGGCGGGTCGAACGCGCCCAGCTCGAGGTGTTCATCGACGTGCGCTACGAGTCGACGCGGCGCGAGGTGGCCTTCAACGAGGGCGAGTTCGCCAACGTCATCGAGTTCTCCGGCGCACGCGCCGGCGGGCTGCGCCCCGTCGACTGAGCCGATCAGGCCGTGGTGACGAGCACGATGCGGTCGAGCGGCACCAGGCGGTAGCCTCGCACCTCGCGTTCGCGGCGCGGCGCGCCCGACTCGTGCAGGGCGAGGTCGAGGTGATCCGCGGCGACCCGGTCGATGGTGCCGTGGCACCGACCGTCGAGCGTTCGCAGCTCGACGGCCGTCCGCCGGCGGCCGAGGTCGCGCAGGGCGAAGGCGAGGCCGATCCGCTCGACGAGACCGGCCGGCGCGGGCCGCGGAGCGAGGCTCGCCTCGAGTTGCCCACGACTCGCGGCGACCGCGGCGATCGCCGCGATCGGGACGACGCACTGGGCGTTGGACGGCGTCGACGGGACGCCTCCGATCCAATCGCGCCCGAACGCCGTCGGACGCAGCTGCAGTGACGAGCCGTCGACGAGCTCCACGCGCACGGTTCCGCCCTCGGCCGCCGCCATCGCGGCGATCCGGTCGCGCAGCTGCAGCCGACCGACGCGCGCGCGCTCCGACTCGACCGCGATCGCCCGCTCCTCCTCGCGACGGTCGTGGTCGAGCTGCGTCTCGAGGTCGTCGAAGAGTCGCTCCCACCGCATGCGGCGACGTTAGCCTCGACGGGCACGCGGCGACCGGGTTCTCCACAGGTCGCGATTTTCCTTGACACCCGCGACGCCGCGCCCCTAGCGTTCGATCTAGACCACCCGAGCACCCCCGAAGAGGGGGCACGTCGCGTCGGACCCCCGCCGATCGCCCCGCCCTACTGGAGCCGTCATGACCGCACGCCAGACCGGCGCGCCTCGCAGCGCCGCGATCCACGGGACGAGTGCCCGCCGACTCGACCTCGACGAGTACTTCGCCCGGCAGCGGGCCGGCCGGGACGAGCTCCCGGATCCCGAGCCCGTGCTGCGCCACCTCACGCACTGCGTGATCGAGGTCCTCGCCGGCGCGCGCGACCTCGAGCAGCTCGCCCGGTGGGTCACCGACGACGTGTACCGGAACCTGTCCAAGCGCGTCGTGCTCGCCGCCCGGGCCCGACGGGTGAAGGGCCTCGTCCCGCAACGGCCCGCGTTCTCCGTCGGCCGCGTCCACCTCAGCGAGCCCGCCGACGGCATCGTCGAGGCCGTCGTCATGGTGCACCAGCGCGCACGGTCGCGCGCGGTCGCCATCCGCCTCGAGGGACTCGACCAGCGCTGGCGGGCGAGCGTGATCAGCGTGCTGTGAGCCCGGCGGGCCTGCTCGGGCACGCGTCTCCCCGCTCCCCTGATCCCGCAGGGTGGACACGCCCTCCGGATCGCGGTCGCCCTCCCGGCTCGGCCGGGCCATCCAATAGGCTCGTGCGATGGAGCGCACCCCGCCCGGCGCCGAAACCGCATCGCGGCTCCTCGCCGCGGTGGCGTCCGTCGGCTTCGCCATCGAGGACGACGACGACCGTCGCATGGAGAAGTCCGTCCTGACCTTCACCGCCCTGTTCACCGCGATGGTCGTCACCCCGTGGGCGGTGTTCTACTACGCCCTCGGGCGTCCGGTCGCGGCGGCGATCCCGACCGTCTACGTGGCGTTCACCGTGATCGGGCTGCTGATCCTTCGGCGGACTCGGTCCGACCGGTGGCTGCGGAGCTCGCAGCTGACGATGTTCCTCGTGCTGCCGCCGCTCGCGCACATCGCGCTCGGCGGGTTCGTGCAGTCCAGCGCCGTCATCCTGTTCTCGCTCGCCGCGCCCGTCGGAGCCCTCTCCTTCACGCGGGTCGGCCGGCCGTGGGTCGTCTTCGCCGTGTTCACGGTCGCGGTCGCCGCCATGGTCCCGCTCGAACCGATCCTGCAGGCGGCGGTCCCCGCGCTCGATCCCGCCGTCGTCACGGTCTTCTTCGCCGTGAACATCGCCTCGATCTCGACCATCATGTACGTCGCCATGGCCTCCTACGTGCGCTCGCGGGACCGTCTCGCCGCGGCACTGGCCGAGGAGCGCGACCGGAGCGATCGGCTCCTCCGCAACGTGCTGCCCGACGCCATCGCCGACCGGCTCGCCGCCGGCGAGCGCCCCATCGCCGACCGGTACGACCGCGTCGGCGTCCTGTTCGCCGACATCGTGGAGTTCACGAGCCTGTCCGAGTCGGTGACGGCCGACGACCTCGTCCACGACCTCAACGGGCTGCTGCGCGAGTTCGATGCGCTCGCCGCCCGGCTCGGCGTGACCAAGGTCAAGACGATCGGCGACGCCTACCTCGCGATCAGCGGCGGTCCCTCCGGCGCGGTCGACCTGGCGGCCCTCGCCGACCTCGCCCTGGGGCTTCGCGGGATCGCGGCGGCGCACGCGATCGGCGGGCGGAGCGGCATCCGCCTGCGCATCGGCATCGACGTCGGACCGGTGGTCGCCGGGGTGATCGGCGACTCGCGGTTCCTGTGGGACGTCTACGGGGCCACCGTCAACACGGCGAGCCGCATGCAGTCCAGCGCACCGGTCGGCGCCGTGCAGGTCACCGATCGGGTCGTGGCCGGTCTCGGCGATGCGTTCGCGGTCACCGAGCGCGGCATCGTGGAGCTCAAGGGGCTCGGTGGGGTGCACACGTCCTTCCTCGAGGCGCGGCTCGCGAACGCCTGAGCGGAACGGCGAACGGCCCGGGAGGTCCCGGGCCGTTCGTGCATCGTGGGGCGTCAGCGCCCGCGGCGCTCCTGGGCGCGACGCTCCTGTCGGTTCATGGGGCCGGCGTCGCCCTCCTGCCGCTGGCCGAACGCACCGCGTGCGGCCGGCGCCTGCGGCTGCTGCCCGCCCGACTGCTGCTGGGCCACCGCCCGCCGTGCCCGCTGGGTCGCCGCCTGCTGCAGCTGCCCGCGCTGGTTGCGGACCTCGACGCCGCCCGAGTCGCTCGGCGCGGTGTAGCTGAGCTTCTCGGCGGGCGCGGTCGGCCGCTGGAGCCCCTTGGCCTCGATGCGCGGACCGGCGACGCCCTCCTGCGGGGCGACCTCGACCTCGAGGTTGAACAGGAAGCCCACGGTCTCCTCGCGGATGGAGCCCATCATCTGCTGGAACATCGCGTAGCCCTCGCGCTGGTACTCGACCAGCGGGTCGCGCTGCGCCATCGCCCGCAGGCCGATGCCGTCCTTCAGGTAGTCCATCTCGTACAGGTGGTCGCGCCAGCGGCGGTCGATGACCGAGAGCACCACGCGCCGCTCGAGTTCGCGCATCGCGGGGCTGCCGAGCTGCTGCTCGCGTCGCTCGTAGGCGAGCTTGGCGTCGGAGAGGATCTCGCGCCGGACGAAGTCGCGGTTCACGCGGCCCTTCTCGCCGGCCTCGGCGACGACCTCGTCGATCGTGATCCCGATCGGGTAGAGCGTCTTGAGCTCGGTCCAGAGGGCGTCGAAGTCCCACTCGTCCGGGCTGCCCGCCGCCGTGTGCTCGTCGAGCACCTCGTCGATCACCTGCTCGAGGAACACCTGCACGCGATCGTGGAGGTCGTCGCCCTCGAGGATGTGCCGGCGGTCGGAGTAGATCGCCTCACGCTGACGGTTCAGGACGTCGTCGTACTTCAGGACGTTCTTGCGGATCTCGGCGTTCCGGGCCTCGACCTGCGACTGCGCCGAGCGGATGGCACGCGTGACGACCTTCGACTCGATCGCGACGTCGTCGGGCACGCCGCGCGACATCAGGCTCTCGGCCGCGCCGGCGTTGAAGAGGCGCATGAGGTCGTCGGTGAGCGAGAGGTAGAAGCGGCTCTCGCCGGGATCGCCCTGACGGCCGGAGCGCCCGCGCAGCTGGTTGTCGATGCGCCGCGACTCGTGCCGCTCGGTGCCGAGCACGTAGAGGCCGCCCGCGGCGAGCACCTTCTCGCCTTCCTTGGCGGTCTCGGCCTTGGTCTGGTCGAAGACGGCGTCCCACGCCGCCTCGTACTCGTCGGGGGTGTCGACGGGGCTGAGACCCCGCTCGTGCATCCGCTGTACGGCGAGGAACTCGGCGTTGCCGCCCAGCATGATGTCGGTTCCGCGGCCGGCCATGTTGGTCGCGACGGTCACGGCGCCGTACCGCCCGGCCTGGGCCACGATCGCGGCCTCGCGGGCGTGGTTCTTCGCGTTCAGGACCTCGTGCCGCACGCCCTTCTTGGCGAGCAGCCGCGACAGGTACTCGCTCTTCTCGACGCTCGTCGTGCCGACGAGGACCGGCTGGCCCTTCTTGTGCCGCTCGACGATGTCCTCCACGACCTGGGCGAACTTCGACTCCTCGTTCTTGTAGACGAGGTCGGGCTGGTCGATGCGGACCATCGGCTTGTTCGTCGGGATGGGAAC
This sequence comes from Agromyces sp. GXS1127, assembly GCF_050565425.1. Taxonomy (NCBI): domain Bacteria; kingdom Bacillati; phylum Actinomycetota; class Actinomycetes; order Micrococcales; family Microbacteriaceae; genus Agromyces; species Agromyces sp. GXS1127. The sequence continues at coordinate 231,168 of NZ_JBOCIG010000003.1, read as the reverse complement.
GACCCCGAGCTTGTAGGTCGACATGAACTCGGCCGCCTCGGTCTCGGCGGTACCGGTCATGCCCGACAGCTTGTCGTAGAGGCGGAAGTAGTTCTGCAGCGTGACGGTCGCGAGGGTCTGGTTCTCGGCCTTGACCTGCACGCCCTCCTTCGCCTCGATCGCCTGGTGGATGCCCTCGTTGTAGCGGCGGCCGACCAGGATGCGGCCGGTGTGCTCGTCGACGATGAGCACCTCGCCGTTCATCACGACGTAGTCCTTGTCCTTCTTGAACAGCGCCTTCGCCTTGATCGAGTTGTTCAGGAAGGAGATGAGCGGCGTGTTCGCCGACTCGTAGAGGTTGTCGATGCCGAGGTAGTCCTCGACCTTCTCGATGCCCGGCTCGAGCACGCCGACCGTGCGCTTCTTCTCGTCGACCTCGTAGTCGTCGCCGGGGACGAGTCGCTTGGCGAGGTTCGCGAACTCGGTGAACCAGCGGTTCGCCTCGCCCGACGAGGGGCCGGAGATGATGAGCGGGGTGCGCGCCTCGTCGATGAGGATCGAGTCGACCTCGTCGACGATCGCGAAGTAGTGGCCGCGCTGGACCATGTCGGCCGCCTGCCACGCCATGTTGTCGCGCAGGTAGTCGAAGCCGAACTCGTTGTTCGTGCCGTAGGTGATGTCGGCCGCGTACTGCTCGCGCCGCACGGCCGGCGTCTGGCCGGCCACGATGCATCCGGTCGTCATGCCGAGGGCGCGGAAGACGCGACCCATCAGCTCGGACTGGTAGCTCGCGAGGAAGTCGTTGACCGTGACGATGTGGACGCCGCGGCTCGTGAGGGCGTTGAGGTAGGCGGCCGTCGTGGCGACGAGCGTCTTGCCCTCACCGGTCTTCATCTCGGCGATGTTGCCGAGGTGCAGGGCGGCGCCGCCCATGAGCTGCACGTCGAAGTGCCGCAGGCCGAGGGTGCGACGGCTCGCCTCGCGGACCGCGGCGAACGCCTCGGGCAGCAGGTCGTCGAGCGACTCGCCGTTGCCGTAGCGCTCGCGCAGCTCCACGGTCTCGTGCTTGAGCTCCTCGTCGCTGAGGGCCCGGAAGTCGTCTTCGAGGGCGTTGATCGCGGCGGCGTAGTTCTCGAGCCGCTTGAGCGTGCGACCCTCGCCGACGCGGAGGACCTTTTCCAGAATCGAAGCCACGAACTGCTCTCCAGTGTTGTCGTTCAGGCGTGCGACGTCGGGGTGGGGCACCCGCGCACGCCGGAGGATCCGCCTTGCAGACGGTCATCATAGCCATGCTACTGGGCAGCGGACTGGGCGACCGCCCCGGCCGGACGCGGCGTGCGCCGGCCGGGGCCGTCGGAGCAGGAGCGGATGGCGCTCAGGCGCTGGTGCGCGCCAGTCCGAGCGCCTCCGCGGCCTCGGCCTGGTCGGCCTGCGCGTGCTCGTCGAGCGAGATCACGCCGTAGTCCCAGCCCTTGCGGCAGTAGACGACGCTCGGCCGGTGCGTCTCGGAGTCGATGAAGAGGTAGAAGTCGTGGCCGACGAGCTCCATGTGGTACAGCGCGTCGTCGACGGTCATGGGCGTCGCCGCGAAGACCTTGCGGCGGATCACCACGGGCGAGTAGTCCTCGTCCTCCTCGGCCGCGGGCTCCTCGCCCACGATCGGGATGTTGCCGGTGCGGACCTTCTCGAGGATCTCGACGTCAGCGGCCTGCACGCCCGTGCCGGCGAAGCCCACGTCGGTCGCCTCGCGGAGCGAGGTGGGTCGGCGACTGCCCCGGTGCACCTTGCGTCGGTCCTTGGCGCGGCGGATGCGCTCGAGGAGCCGCCCGAGCGCGACGTCGAACGCCGCGTACTTGTCGGCCCCGTCGGCCTCGGCGCGGACCACCGGGCCCTTGCCGACGAGGGTGAGCTCGACCCGGTCGAGGCCGGAGTTGTTCCCGTTCTTCTCGTTGTGACGGCTGACCTTGATGTCGAGCGAAATGGCTCGGTCGGACAGGTTCGCGACCTTCTCGGCCTTCTCGGCCACGTAGGCGCGGAATCGATCGGTCACTTCCAGGTTTCGTCCGACGATGTTCAGTTCCATGTCAACCTCCATCCACCGGCGTGTCACCCGGTTCTGAAGGGGTGGTTCGACCACGCCTGTCCTGACACCGTAGCCCCCGAGGTGACGGATGTCACGGGTCGATCGTCATGCGTCCGGATCTGCTCGGCCGATTCGCAGGCGGGTGTGGGCGAGCACCGCGATCGCATCCACCGAGCCCCCGGCATCGCGGATGGCGCGGACCGCGTCGGCGAGCGTCGACCCCGTCGTCACGACGTCGTCGACGAGCACGAAGCGGCGGCCGTCGAGGCGATCCCGAGCCGAGAACGACCCCCTGGAGTTGACGCGGCGCGCTTCGCGCCCGAGGGCGGCCTGGTCGGTGCGGGCATGCGCGCGGAGCACCTCGGCGGTCGCGAATCCGGCCCGCCGCACGAGCAGGCCGACCGGTCGGTATCCACGCGCCCGGTGCGCCGCCGCGGTCGACGGCACGACGGCCACCTCGCGCGGTTCCGGCCCGACGAGGCCCGCCGCGGCGCGAGCGAGGGCGAGCCGCAGGGCCGGCCCGAGGACGCGTGCGACATCCGTGCGCCCCTCGTCCTTGAAGGCCCGGATGACGCGGGCCGCCGTTCCCGCGTACTCCAGCGCCGCCCACGCGGCGATGCCGGCCCCGGGTCGATCGACCCGGACCGGACGCACCTCGAGCTCGGCGCGGCATCCGTCGCAGAGTCCCCGGTCGGGCCGACCGCAGCCGGCGCAGTCGACCGGGAGCAGCAGCGCGAGGGCGTCGAGCACGGCCGCGCGGACCCCGCCGGACGGTGATGCCGGGTACGTCACCACCGCAGGATGCCGCCGGACGACCCGGCCCTCCCGTCGCCTGCCCGGCGATGCGGCGGCGACCGGCCGACGCCCGTCCGTGGAGGACGGGACGAGGCGACGTCAGTCCGTCTGCTGCGTGGCGAGGAAGCGGAGGTCGCGCGCCTGCACCTGCCATCCGACGCCCGCACCCGTGGCGAGGTCGCCCTCCGACGTGAGGATGCGGAGGTCGCGCAGGCTGTTCGCGCCGTCGACCTGGATGCCCGCCTCGGGTCCGTCGCGGGACTCGGCGGGCGTGCCGAGCTCCTGCACGGTGAGCCTCGTCTCCCCCGGCGCGGTCTGCGTCAGCGTGCCGACCGTGCGGGAATCGAGCCACGCGACGTCCAGCGGCGTGCCGCCGGATGCGGCGAGCTCGAGGGTCACCGGTCCGAGCTCGATCGGCGTGCCGTCGTCGGCGCGGACGACCGACGCCGCCACGAGGCGCGTCCGCGTGCCGTCGACGAGCAGGGCCGCCATGCGCGTGCCGTCGCGGCTGAGCTGGAGCGAGACGATCCGGTCCGCATTCCACGGCACCGGGATCTGCCCGCTGACGTCCGCCGTCGACCAGGCGAGTTCGTCCGGCGCATCCGCCGGCACGGTCCAGACCACGCCGTCGATGTCGAGCGCGGGCGTGATGAGCCCGTCGCGCGGGTCGAGCAGCACGGGGTCGGCGCCCTCCTGCACGAGGTGCACGCCGTCCTCGGCCAGCACGGCGGCCGAGGTCGCTCCCGACCCGAGCGCGGCGCCGAGCGGCCCGAGGGCGACGACCTGCTCGGAGACGCCGTCGATGGGCGTCACCTGCTCCCCCGTGGAGGAGAGGTAGCCGAAGCCCTCCCCGTCGTAGACGACGGGGCGCGGGTCGACCCGGAGCGTGCGCTCGGGCAGGTCGGTGGTCTCCGGTGCGCTGAGCGGGACGCCGTTCAGCGTGAGCGAGACGTCGTCGACGTTCCGGACGCCGGCCAGGCTCTGCTCGAGCTGGTACTGCATCAGCTGGATGGTCCGCACGTTCTCGAACGCCGCACCCGCGAGGTCCACGGTCGCCGTCCCGCCCGTCACGGGCACCGTGGACTGCGCGAGCTCGACGTCCTCCGGGAACGCCGAGGTCACGCCGGGACCGAGCCACTCGACCGGGCCGGCGAGCAGGGCGCGCACGATGCTGGTCTGGAGCGAATCGCGCCCCGCGAACCAGCGCACGTCGGGCACGACGTATCGGAGCCGGGGATCGAAGAAGGCGAGGGTGTAGTCGCGGTAGACCAGGCCGAAACTGGTCTCGTCGATGAGCACGCCGGGCGGGGCGAGCGCGATGCGCCACTGGCCGCCGATCTGCTCGAAGCGGTACTCGAGCTGCACGGGCTCGGTGGATCCGGCGGCGATGAGGTGGCCGTTCTCGGCGAGGCTCGCCTGCGGCACGACGCGCATGCGGATCAGGTCGTCGCCGAGCTGCGTGAACGACCGGTCAGCGAGGACGTCGATCGACACCGCGGAGTCCGATTCCCACTCGTCGGCGAACGTCGGCGTCAGGAACTGGCGGGCGATCTCGTAGTTGCCGCTCGGGCTCGCGGCGGCGTCGATGAAGCCCTCGAGGATCTGCTGCTGCGTGGCGTCCTCGCGCGGACCGCGAGGGAGGATGTCGACGTCGACCGCCTGCTCGGTCGCCTCCGGGTCGCCCTGGTTCACGGCCCCGCTCGTCGGGATGGACGCGCACCCGGCGAGCGCGGCCGCGATCGTCGCGGCGGCGAGCGCGAGTCGCGCGAGGCGAGTGCGGGCGCTACGGCGTGGCATCGCTGGCCTCCTGGATGAGGGATCCCGCGCCGGAGCGCGGGGCGGCGGAGTCGGGGCGAGCGGGGTCCGTGCCCGCCTGCGCGGCGATCGCGAGGTCGGGACCGGTCGGGTCCGGTCCGGTCGCATCGGGATCGGCCGGTTCGAGCGGCAGCGGCGGGACGACCTCGACCGATCCGCTGCGGACGCGGGGCAGCACGAGCCGGAACACCGTGCCGCGGCCCTCGCGCGACCACACGTCGAGCGTGCCGCCGTGCGCCACCGCGTCCTCGAGGGAGATCGCGAGGCCGAGGCCCGTGCCGCCGATCGTCCGGCGACGGCTGGGGTCGGCGCGCCAGAACCGGTCGAACACGCGCTGGGCCGCCTCGTCCGGCATCCCGAGACCGTAGTCGCGGACCGAGAGCGCGACCGCGGTGGCGTTCGAGTCGACCGAGACGACGATGGGCCGCCCTTCGCCGTGCTCGATCGCGTTCCCGATGAGGTTGCGCACGATGCGACGGATGCGACGGGGGTCCACCTCCGCGTCGAGGTGGCCTCCCGGCGCCTCGAGCCGGAGCTCGCTGCCGCGCTCGAGCGCGAGGGAGTGCATCGACTCGATGGACTCCCCGGCGAGGTTCACGAGGTTCGTCGGCTCGGTCTCGAGCTCGACCGACCCGGCGTCGTACCGGCTGATCTCGAGGAGGTCCGCGAGCAGCGTCTCGAATCGCTCCGTCTGGGTCTTCAGCAGCTCGGCGGTCCGCGCGGTCGCGGGCGGGAACTCGTCGCGTTGCGCGTAGAGCACCTCGCCCGCGAGCCGGATGGTCGTGAGCGGCGTGCGCAGCTCGTGCGAGACGTCGCTGACGAACCGCTGCTGCATCACGGAGAGTTCTGCCAGCTCCCGGATCCGGGCCTGGAGCGTGTCGGCCATGCCGTTGAAGGACTCGGCGAGCGCCGCGAGTTCGTCCTCGCCCTTCGCGGGCAGTCGTACCCCGAGGTCGCCCGCCGCGAGCCTGCGGCTCGTCGCGGAGGCCGCCTGGATGGGTTCGATCACCCAGCGCACCACGACGAGCGTGATCGCGCTGAGCAGGGCGATCAGCGCGACCGCGCCGATCGCGCCCGTGAGCTGCACGAAGGCGAGGGTCTGCGCCGCGTCGGCGAGCTCGTAGCCGACGTAGAGCTCGTACCGTCCGGCTCCCCCCGGCATCAGGAGGTCGGTGCCCACCACGATGCCCGGGACGGGCTCGCCGTCCCGGTCGGCGAGCTCGACCGACTGCCAGTACTGCGTCTCCGGGTTCTCCTGCACGAGTTCACGCAGCTCGGGCGAGATCTTCCCGCCCAGGTCCGGGCTGAGGAAGTCGGACGGTGCGATCGCCACGGGTGTCGTCCCGGGCGCCCGGAAGAGGGCGATGTCGTCGCTGCCGGAGACGCCGATCACCGTCTCGATCGCCGAGTACGTGACGGCCTGCACGGTGGCACGGTCGACGGCGTCCGAGGCGTCGAGGATGCCCTGCGCGGCCGCGGCGGCCGTCGACGACGAGCCGAGGACGCGCTCGACCTGGGCCTGGAAGAGGTTCGAGGCGACTGTGAACGAGATCGTGAACCCGATGACGAGGATGGCGACGCTCGACAGTCCGACCGTGATGAGCACGGTGCGGAACTGGAGCGACCGTCGCCACAGCGTGCCGAAGCGCCGCGCCCGACCGCGGAACCAGCCGGCGGCTCGCTGCGCCGGACCCCCCGCGGTGGACATGGCGCGGCCCGCCCTAGGTCGTGGCGCCGGCGCGGTAGCCGACGCCGCGGACGGTCATCACGATCCGCGGGTTGTCGGGGTCGTGCTCGACCTTCGCGCGGAGGCGCTGCACGTGGACGTTCACGAGCCGGGTGTCGGCCTTGTAGTGATAGCCCCACACCTGTTCGAGCAGCATCTCGCGCGTGAAGACCTGCTGCGGCTTGGAGGCGAGCGTCAGGAGGAGGTCGAACTCGAGCGGGGTCAGGTTGATGCGCTGGTCGCCCCGGCGGACCTCGTGCCCGGCCGCATCGATCTCGAGGTCGCCGACCGAGATGGTGTCGACCGCCGACTCGGGCGCCGGGCGGAGCCGGGTCCGGATGCGGGCGACGAGTTCCTTCGGGTTGAAGGGCTTCACCATGTAGTCGTCGGCGCCCGACTCGAGGCCCTTCACGACGTCGGCGGTGTCGCTCTTCGCGGTCAGCATGATGATCGGGGTGCCGCTCTCGGCGCGGATGCGGCCGCAGACCTCGATGCCGTCCATGCCGGGAAGCATGAGGTCGAGGAGGACGAGGTCGGGCCGGGCGTCGCGGAACGCCGCCAGCGCGCCGCCGCCGTCCGCGCAGAACACCGGGTCGAACCCCTCGGTGCGCAGCACGATCCCGATCATCTCGGCGAGGGCGGTGTCGTCGTCGACGACGAGTACGCGAGGCGTCATGCGTTCGTTCTCCGTGGGTTCCGGCGGGCGCACCGGGCGGCAGTCCAGTGGCACCAGCGTAGCCGTTCACCGGCGCGAGTCGGCCGTGGGCGGCCTGTGGCAGCATGGGGGCATCCCCGCGGAAGGAGCACGACGCACGTGTCGGACCAGCAGTGGCATCCCCCCGCACCGCCGGCGAGCGCCGGATACGGCCCGCCTCCGCTCCCCCCGGGAGCCGCGGTGCCGCCCCCGCCGCCGGTGCCGCCGGCTCCGCCGCCCGGAGCGGGGTACGGCGCCCCCGGGCCCGGGGGCTGGACGCCGCCGCCGAAGCCGGGACTGCTGCCGCTCCGGCCGATGGGCTTCGGCACCCTGCTCTGGGCGCCCTTCCGCACCCTCCGCCGCAACCCCGCGCCGGTCTTCGGCACGGGCCTCGTCGTGCAGCTGGCCTCCGCCGTCGCGACCGCCGCGGTGTTCGTGCCCTTCCTCGTCCTCGCGATCGGGCGGATCGAGTCCGCGAGCGCCGAGGACCTCGACGCGGTCATGTCCGGCACGATCGGATGGCTCATCCTCCTGACCCTCGTGCCCATCGCCGTCGGCGTGGTCGCCGGGGCCTTCCTGCAGGGCGTCATGGTCGTCGAGGTCGCGAGCGGCACGCTCGGCGAGAAACTCGGGTTCGGGGCGCTCTGGCGCCGCGCGGCCGGGCGGATCGGCCCGCTCATCGGCTGGACCCTGCTCGTCGGCGTCGTGGTGCTCGGCGTCGTCGCGCTCATCGTCGGCATCGTCGTGGTCACCGCGCTCATCTCGCCCGACGCGTTCGCCGTGCTCGGCGTCGTGATCGTCGTGCTCCTGCTGCTGGCCGGGATCGCGGTGCTCGGGGCCTGGCTCGGCACGAAGCTGGCGCTCGTGCCGAGCGTCATCGTGCTCGAACGCGCCGGCATCGCCGGGTCGGTCCGCCGGTCCTGGCAGTTGACGACCGGGTACTTCTGGCGCACGTTCGGGCTCATCCTGCTCGTCGGGCTCATCGTCTCGACGATCGCGCAGACGGTCGTGCAGGTGCCCATGCTCGGCGGCACGATCCTGGCGTTCATCCTCGACCCGACCGCGGGGGCGACCTACGAGGCCGTCACCATCGGCACGACGGTCGTCGGCACGGTGCTGTCCATCCTCATCGGGGCGATCGTGGCCGTCGTGCAGGCCGCGCTCATCGCGGTCATCTACATCGACCTGCGCATGCGTTCGGAGGGACTCGACCTCGAGCTCGAGCGGCACGTCGAGGCACGGGAGGCCGGCGTGCCGGTGACCGATCCGTTCGGGCCGGCGCCGGCCGGTCCCGCGGCCCCGACGGGCGGCGCGGCCCCGACGTGGTCCTGACGTGACGGCGACGGCGCTGGCGCGGTTCGCGCCGCCGCTCGATCCCGACGCGCCCGAGGCGCGCCGGTGGGTCGTCGACGAGCTCGCGAAACCGGAGTACCGCGCGGCCGAGCCCACGCTCTTCGACCTCGCGGCGCAGGCCGTGCGCGACTGGATCGCGAGCCTCTTCAGCGGCGCGAGCGGGCTGCCGATGCCGACCCTCGCCCTCATCGCCGTGCTCGTCGTGGCGGGACTGGTCGCCCTCGGCCTCCTGGTGTTCGGCCTCCCGCGTCTCCGGCGCCGAGCTCCCGCGGCGGTCCCGCTGTTCGACGACGGCGACCTCCGTGACGCCGCCACCCTCCGCCGGGCCGCGGAGCGTGCGGCGGCATCCGGCGACTGGACGCTCGCGGTGGAGGAGCGGTTCCGCGCGCTCGTGCGGGCGCTCGTCGAGCGCGAGCTCGTGCGGGTGCACCCCGGGACGACCGCCCACGGCATGGCGCGCGCGGCATCCGACGCCTTCCCCGCGTCCGCCGTCGCACTCGAGCACGCGGCCGACGCCTTCGACGGCGTCCGCTACCTCGGGCGCACCGGCGATGCGGGCACGTATGCCGCGGTCGCCGCCCTGGACGCCGAACTCGAGGCGGCGCGGCCTCCCGCCGACGCGGCGGCCGCCGCGCGGACGGGCGCATGAGCGCCGCGCCCGACGCCGCGCCGTCGACGCGGACGCCGAGGCCGACGTCCGAGGCGTCGCCCGTCGTCCCCGCCGGCACGGCCGCCCGCGCGATCACGCCCGGCGTCCGAGGTGCGCTCCGCCGAGGCCGGACCTGGATCGTGATCGCCGTCGCGCTCCTCGCCGGCGCGCTCGTCCTCATCGTGCTGCAGGGCGCCGTCCGGGCGCCGGGTTCGCCGCTGGCGGCCGACAACCCCGCGCCGGTCGGCGCACAGGCGCTGGCCCGGGTGCTCGCCGACCGCGGCGTCGAGGTGCAGCAGGTGCGGAGCCTCGACGCCGCCCTGCACGCCGCCCGCGGCGGAGCGACGGTGTTCCTGCACGACGAGCTCGGCGTGCTCGATCGCGAGCGCCTCACGGAACTCGCGGCCACCGCCGAGCACCTCGTCGTCGCCCGCCCCGACTTCGGGACCCTCGAGGTCCTCGCGCCGGGCGTGCGGTTCGCCGGCGCCGCCGACGGCGCCCCGGGGCCGGCGTCCTGCGGGCTGGGTGCGGCGGAGCGCGCCGGCCGGCTCTCCGAGGGCCAGGCGCTGCTGACGATCGACGACGAGGCCGCCCGATCCGGCGTCACGGGCTGCTTCCCCTCCGGCGACGGATTCGCCGTGGTGTCGGGCGTCTCCCCCGACGGCGCCGAGTTCGTGCTCGTGGGCGCGGCCACGCCGTTCGCCAACGAGACGATCGACGAGGCCGGCAACGCGGCGCTCGCGGTCGGGCTGCTGGGCGCCCGCGACGAGGTCGCCTGGTACCTGCCGGGCCCCGCCGACGCGGATGCCGCCGACGCGCCGACCCTCGCCGAACTCACCCCGGGCTGGGTGAGCCCGGTGCTCGTGCTCCTGGTCGTGGTCACGATCGCCGCCGGCCTGCACCGGGGCAGGCGATTCGGCCCGCTCGTCGTCGAGGACCTCCCCGTCCACGTGCGGGCGGCCGAGACGGGCGAGGGCCGCGCCCGGCTGTACGCGCGCGGCTCCGCGCGCGTGCACTCCGTCGACCAACTGCGCATCGGCGCCGTCCGACGGCTCGCGGCGCTGCTGCGCCTGCCGCGGTCGAGCGAGGTCGACGCGGTCGTCGCGGCGGTCGCCGGCGTCACGGGGCGCTCCGCCGCATCCGTTCGCGCGCTGCTCGTCGACGACGAGCCTCGAGGCGACCGCGAGCTCGTCGCCCTCGCGCGGGACCTCGCCGAGCTCGAGCACGCCGTGCACGCCGCGATCCGGCCCGCCGCGGCATCCGACGCACCCGACCCGACCGGAGCCGTGACGAACGGCCCCGGGTCCGGGACGAACGCACCCGGCCCGGCCGGAACCGACCCGACAGGAAGGCGACCATGACCGATCCGATCCCCGACGACGCACAGCTGCGCGGCGCGCTCGACCGCGTCCGCACCGAGGTCGGCAAGGCCGTCGTCGGCCAGGACGGCGCCGTGACCGGCCTGATCATCGCGCTGCTCGCCGACGGGCACGTCCTCCTCGAGGGCGTTCCCGGCGTCGCCAAGACCCTGCTCGTGCGCACCCTCAGCCGCACGCTGCGGCTCGAGACGCGGCGCGTGCAGTTCACCCCCGACCTCATGCCGGGCGACGTGACGGGCTCGCTCGCCTACGACCCGCGGTCGGGCGAGTTCGCCTTCCGGGAGGGGCCGGTGTTCACGAACCTGCTGCTCGCCGACGAGATCAACCGGACGCCGCCGAAGACGCAGTCGGCGCTGCTCGAGGCCATGGAGGAGCGCCAGGTCTCGGCCGACGGCGTCACCCGCCCGCTGCCCGTGCCGTTCCTCGTCGCCGCGACGCAGAACCCGATCGAGTACGAGGGCACGTACGCGCTGCCCGAGGCGCAGCTCGACCGGTTCCTGCTGAAGCTCGTGCTCGACGTGCCCGAGCGGGACGCCGAGGTCGCGATGCTCCGGCGTCACGCCGACGGCTTCGATCCGCACGACCTCGCCGCCGCCGGCGTCGAGCCGGTGCTCGGCGCGGCCGACCTCGTCGCGGCCCGCGCCGCCGTCCGCCGCGTGGGCGTCGAGGACGACGTGCTCGCGTACGTCGTCGACCTCGCCCGGGCGACGCGCCGCAGCCCGTCCATGCGGCTCGGCGTGAGCCCCCGCGCCGTCGCCGGCCTCCTCGCCGCCGCCAAGGCGTGGGCCTGGCTGACCGGCGTGGAGAAGGTCACCCCCGATCACGTCCAGGCCATGCTCCTGCCCGCCTGGCGGCATCGCGTGCAGCTCCGGCCCGAGGCCGAGCTCGAGGGCGTCTCGGTCGACCAGGTGCTGCGGTCGATCGTGCAGCAGGTCCAGGTGCCGCTCTGACGATGGCCCCCACCGGACGATTCAGCCTGCTCCTCGCCGTCGGCGTCGTGCCCCTGGTGCTGCTCGGCGCCGACGCGAGCGCGGCGTGGGCGGTCCTCCTCGGCTGGCTCCTCGTCGCGATCGCGCTGGGCTCGGTCGACCTCGCGTTCGCGGCGTCGCCGCGGCAGGTCGCCGTGGAGCGCGAGCTGCCGCCGCGCCTGCGCCTCGGCGAGACCGCGCGATCCGAGCTGGTGCTGCGCAACCTGGGGCGACGGATGCTGCGTGCGGAAGTCCGCGACGGATGGCCGCCGTCGGCCGGGGTCCACGGGCGGAACCGATCCCGCATCCGGGTGCCCGCCGGCGAGGGCCGACGGGTGTCCCAGGCGCTCACGCCCACCCGACGCGGCGACCGGGTGACGGCGGCGGTCACCGTCCGCTCGCACGGACCCCTCGGCCTCTGGGCGCGCCAGGCGACGCTGGCCGCGCCCGGCCGGCTGCGCGTCCTGCCGCCGTTCCGCTCACGGGCGCACCTGCCGTCCCGCCTCACCCGACTACGGGAACTCGACGGGCGGACGCCGATCCTCGTCCGCGGTCAGGGCACGGAGTTCGACTCGCTCCGCGAGTACGTGCGCGGCGACGACGTGCGCTCCATCGACTGGCGCGCCACCGCGCGCCGCTCCGACCCCGAGTCGCCCGGCGCGGCCAAGCTCATGGTCCGGACCTGGCGTCCCGAGCGAGACCGGCGCATCGTCGTCGTCGTCGACACGTCGCGCACGGCGGCCGCCCGCATCGGCGACGAACCCCGCCTCGACACCGCCTACGAGGCCGCGCTGCTCCTCGCCGCGCTCGCGTCGCAGGCGGGCGACCGCGTCGACCTGCTGCTGTGGGACCGCCGACTGCGGGGCCGCGTGCACGGTGCGAGCGGCGCCGACCTGCTCGCCCGGATGGTGGACACGATGGCGAACGTCGACGCCGAGCTCATCGAGGCGGACTGGGCGGGTGTGCCGGCGCAGGTGCGCGGCGTCACGAGCCGCCGCGCCCTCGTCGTGCTGCTCACCGCGGCGGACTCCCCGGGCAGCGCCCGCGGACTGCTCTCGGTGCTCCCACAACTGACCGCGCGGCACCGGGTCGTCGTGGCCTCCGTCACCGACCCGACGCTCGAGGCCGCCGCGTCGCGACGCGACGAGCTCGCCGACGTGTACGCAGCCGCGGCCGCGGAACGCACCCGACTCGACGCCGATCGCATCGCGGCCGCCGTGCGCCGCCTGGGCGCGACCACGGTGACCGCGGGCCCCGCCGAACTGCCGCCCGCCCTCGCGGATCGATACCTCGAGCTCAAGGCGGCCGGGCAGCTCTGAGCGGATGCCGCGGCGGCGACGGGTCGCCCGAGACCTCAGCCGGCCGTCGCCCGCCTCGCCCCGGCGTCGAACTCGGCGAGGTCGCCGGACTCGCCCGCACGCGCGGCGCGCCGGCCGAGCACGAGCATCGCGAAGAGCAGGAGTGCGAGGGCGAGCGCGCCGATGCCGATCTTCACCGGCCACGGCCAGGGCGCGGGCGTGACGAACCCCTCGATGACCCCGGCGACGAAGAGGAAGAACACGAGCCCGATCGCCACGGAGAAGAGCGCCCGCGCGTCCTCCGCCACGGCCGCGCCCCGCGTGCGGGCGCCGGGCGCCACCCATGCCCAGAAGATCCGGAGACCGGCGGCGGCCGCGACGAACACGCACGTGAGCTCGAGCAGGCCGTGCGGGGCGATGTAGAGGAAGAACGTGTCGGCTTCGTCGTACGCGAACATGATCGCCGCGGTCAGGCCGAGGTTCTGCGCGTTCTGCAGGATGACCCACGGCACCCAGACGCCCGTGATGCCGAAGGCGACGCACTGCGCGGCGATCCAGGCGTTGTTCGTCCAGACGGACCCTGCGAACGACGCCGCCGGGTTCTCGGAGTAGTAGGCGACGAAGCCCTCCTCGGCGATCTGCTGCAGTTCCTCCTCGGTGCCGAGGTTCGCCAGCACCCGCGGGTCGGCGAGGACCCACGTCGCGTACAGCGCCGCGACGACGAACGTCGCGATCGCCACGGCGAGCGTCAGCCAGCGCACGCGGTACAGCGCCGCGGGCAGCCCGACGAGCGCGAAGCGCGAGAACTGCCGCAGGGGGTTCTCGGCGACGCCCGTGAACCGCAGCCGCGCGCGGGCGAGCGTCAGCGAGAGCCGCTCCCCCAACGCGGTGGAACCGGCGGTGGCCTGCACGAGCGAGAGGTCGGCGGCGGCCGACTGGTACCGCTCGATGAGCTCGTCGGCCTCGGCTCCGGTCGGTCGCGACCTGCGCGAGAGCGCGTCGAGTCGCTCCCAGTCGTCGTGGCGGGCGGTCGCGAGGGCGTCGAGGTCCATCTGCTTGAATACTAGCCATGCCCGCCGAAGCCGCCCCCGCGCGGACCGCGACGACCGTCGACGACGAGGCCGTGCTCACCGGCGAGGCCGTGGCCCTCGACCTCCGCCCGGCGAGCGCCGTCATGCGCGCCGGCGGCGCCGCGATCGACGTGATCCTGACGATCGTGGTCGGCCTCCTCGTCCTCCTCGCGGTCTCGGGCCTCGAGCTCGACGAGGCGGCGTTCCGGGCGGTCGGCATCGCGCTGCTCGTGTCGCTGCTCGTGGTGCTTCCGACGACGGTCGAGACGGCGTCGCGCGGGCGCTCGCTCGGCAAGCTCGTGATGGGCATCCGCGTCGTGCGGGACGACGGCGGGTCGATCGGCTTCCGGCACGCGCTCATCCGCGCGCTCACGGGCGTGCTCGAGATCTGGCTGACCTTCGGCGGCCTCGCGGTGCTCGTCGGCTTCCTGAATCCCGACTCGAAGCGCCTCGGCGACCTCCTCGCCGGGACGCACGGCCAGGTCGAGCGCGTGCGCGCCTACGTGCCCTCGGCCTTCGGCGTGCCCGAGCCGCTGACGGCGTGGGCCGCCGTCGCCGACGTCGGCCGTCTGCCCGACCCGCTCGCGAGGCGGGTGGCGGCCTTCCTCCGGAACGCTCCGCAGCTCGCGCCGCAGAGCCGAGCGCGCGTCGGCGCGTCGCTCGCCGGCGAGGTGGCGCCGTACGTCTCGCCGGTGCCCGCGGTCGACGCCGAGCTGTTCCTCGCGGCGGTCGCGGCGCTGCGGCGCGAGCGCGACCTCGCCGCCCTGGCCCTCGTCGACGAGCGCATGCACGCGCTCGAGCCCGTGCTCGAGTCGCGGCCGAACGGCTTCCCCGAGCGCTGAGGCGGCGCCGCCGGCCTCATCCACCGGCGACGGATGCCGCGGGCGCGACGTGCGCCCGCGGCATCCGCTGCAGCGAGCTCAGTACCGGTAGTGGTCGACCTTGTACGGCCCCTCGACGGGCACGCCGATGTAGGCCGCCTGCTCGGGCGTGAGCACGGTGAGCTCGACCCCGAGCGCGTCGAGGTGGAGCCGCGCGACCTTCTCGTCGAGGTGCTTCGGCAGCACGTACACGCCCACCGGGTACGCGTCGGGCCGCGTCCAGAGCTCGATCTGCGCGAGCACCTGGTTGGCGAACGAGTTCGACATGACGAACGACGGGTGTCCGGTCGCGTTGCCGAGGTTCATCAGGCGACCCTCGGAGAGCACGAGGATGCTGCGTCCGGTCGGCAGGCGCCACTCGTGCACCTGCGGCTTGATCTCGACCTTCTCGGCGCCCTCGAGCGACTCGAGCGCGGCCATGTCGATCTCGTTGTCGAAGTGGCCGACGTTCGCGACGACCGCGAGGTGCTTCAGGGCGAGCAGGTGCTCGAGACGCACCACGTCCTTGTTGCCGGTGCCCGTGACGAGGATGTCGACCCGGTCGGCGACCGATTCGAGCCGGGCGACCTGGTAGCCGTCCATGGCGGCCTGCAGCGCGTTGATGGGGTCGATCTCGGAGACGATCACGCGCGCGCCCTGGCCGCGCAGCGCCTCGGCCGCGCCCTTGCCGACGTCGCCGTAGCCCGCGACGAACGCGACCTTGCCGCCCATCAGCACGTCGGTGGCGCGGTTCAGGCCGTCGGGCAGCGAGTGGCGGATGCCGTACTTGTTGTCGAACTTCGACTTCGTGACCGAGTCGTTGACGTTGATCGCCGGGAAGAGCAGCTCGCCCGCGGCGTGCAGCTCGTAGAGGCGGTGCACGCCCGTGGTGGTCTCCTCGGTCACGCCCTGCAGCTCGGCGGCGATGCGGGTCCAGCGGTCGGGGCTCGCCTGGATGGAGCGGCGGAGCGTGTCGAGCACGACGCGGTACTCGGCGCTCGCGTCATCGGCCGTCGCCGGCACCGACCCCGCCGCCTCGAACTCGCGCCCGCGGTGCACGAGGAGCGTGGCGTCGCCGCCGTCGTCGAGGATCATGTTCGGGCCGATCCAGTCGGCGCCGGCGGCCTCGGCCTCCGCCGACCAGTCGAAGATGCGGTCGGTGCACCACCAGTACTCCTCGAGCGTCTCGCCCTTCCAAGCGAAGACCGGCACGCCCGCCGGCTCGTCGACCGTGCCGTCGGGGCCGACCACGACCGCGGCCGCCGCCTCGTCCTGCGTGGAGAAGATGTTGCAGCTCGCCCAGCGCACCTCTGCGCCGAGCGCCGTGAGCGTCTCGATGAGCACCGCGGTCTGCACGGTCATGTGCAGGCTGCCGGCGATCCGGGCCCCCGCCAGCGGCTTCGATTCGCCGTACTCCGCGCGGAGCGCCATGAGGCCCGGCATCTCGTTCTCCGCGAGGCGGAGCTGGTGCCGGCCCGCCTCGGCGAGCGAGAGGTCGGCGACCTTGAAGGGCAGGGCGGATGTCGCGGTGGGCGTGACGAGGGTCATGGCGTCCATTCTCGCAGCCGCGTGGGCCCGAGGCATCCGCTCGCCCGCTTCCCGCAGACGGGCGCCCGGCTCAGGCGCGGATGAGCGCGAGCACCTCGTCGCGGATGGCGGTCATCGTCGCGACGTCCTCGCCCTCGACGTTGAGCCGCAGCAGGGGCTCGGTGTTCGAGGGACGCACGTTGAACCACCAGAACGATTCGTCCTCCGACGTGATCCCGGTCGCGGTCAGCCCGTCGAGTTCGTCGAACTCGACCCGGCCGGTGAACGCCTCGACGATGCGCGTGTACGCCGCCGGCACGTCGGCGACGGTCGAGTTGATCTCGCCCGACAGCGCGTAGGGCGTGAAGCGCGCCGAGAGCTCCGAGAGCGGCGCCGACTGCGAACCGAACTCGGCCAGAAGGTGCATGGCCGCGAGCATGCCGTTGTCGGCGCCCCAGAAGTCGCGGAAGTAGTAGTGCGCGGAGTGCTCGCCGCCGAAGACCGCCCCGGTCTCCTTCATGCGGTCCTTGATGAGCGAGTGGCCGACGCGGGTGCGCACCGGCACGGCGCCGACGGCCTCGATCGTCTCGGGCACGAACCGCGAGGTGATGAGGTTGTGGATCACCGTGGGCTCGGCCTCGCCGAGCGCGCGCACCCGCGTGATCTCGCGCAGCGCGACGATCGCCGCGACCGCGGACGGGTCGACGGCCTCGCCGCGCTCGTCGACGACGAAGCAGCGGTCGGCGTCGCCGTCGAAGGCCAGGCCGAGGTCGGCGCCGTGCTCGCGGACGGCCGCCTGCAGGTCGACGAGGTTCGCCGGGTCGAGCGGGTTCGCCTCGTGGTTCGGGAACGTGCCGTCGAGCTCGAAGTAGAGCGGCACGATCTCGAGCGGCAGCGCGGGCAGGCCGGCCGCGTCGCCGAGGACGGCGGGGACGGTGAGCCCGCCCATGCCGTTGCCGGCGTCGACGACGACCTTCAGGGGACGGATGCCGCCGAGGTCGACGAGCGTGCGGAGGTGCCGCGCGTAGTCGGTGAGGACGTCGGCGTGCTCGATCCGGCCGGGCTGCGGCACCGCCGCGACGCCGGTCTCGAGGTACGTCGCGGCGCGGTCGCGGATGGCGGCGAGGCCGGTGTCGAGCGAGATGCCCTGCGCCCCGGCGCGGGAGAACTTGATGCCGTTGTACGCGGCCGGGTTGTGGCTCGCGGTGAACATCGCCGCGGGCGCGTCGAGCGACCCCGACGCGAAGTAGCTCTCGTCGGTGGAGCAGAGCCCGATGGCGACGACGTCGGCGCCGCGGGCTGCGGCGCCGCCGGCGAACGCCTCGGCGAAGCCCGGCGACGAGTCGCGCATGTCGTGGCCGACGACGACGCGACCGCCCGCCGCCCCGACTTCGTCGACGAACGCGGCGCCGAGCGCCTCGACCACCTCGTCGGTCAGCACGTCGCCCACGATGCCGCGGACGTCGTAGGCCTTCACGATGGTTTCGAGGCGCGCGCGAGCGCCCGTGTTCGCGGGGGGATTCATGCCGTGAACCCTACCTCACCGAGGGTGACGTGCCGGATGATCTGCCACCCGCGCGGAGCGGAGGTGCGGTCGGCATGCCGAGCGCAGAGGTCGTACGAGTGCGGCTCGCGCGTGAACGAGAGCGGCCCGAGCACCGCCAGCGAGTCGGCGTAGTCGTACGTCAGGGTCGCGACCGCCTCTGCGGTGCATGCGGTGCGCGAACAACGTCTCATGGCGACCCCAGCGTAGCGATCCGGGCGGCCGCTACGATGGAGGTCATGCCACGTTCCCGTCGTGTCGCCGCGACGCCGGCTTCGCCGAGGCGCCTCCCGCGCGACCGTCACGGCCGCGGCATGCGCTCCGCCGTCACCGGCCCGCACCTGCCGCCGCTGCGCACCCGGATCGACGAGTTCGACGTGACGCTCGCCTCGACGGCGGCCTACCTGCGCGGCCTCTGGCCGGAGCTCGAGGGGGTCTCGTTCCAGGTGGCCGATGCGCCGGCCGAGGCGATCCACGACGACCACGTCGACCGGTGGCGCGTGTACCACGACGAGCGCCGGATCGTGTTCTTCCGCCTGCCGATCGTGCGGTTCCTGCGCACGCAGGAGGGCGAGGAGAAGGACGAGAAGCTGCTCGTCGAGAGCTGCGTGTTTCGCGCCGTGGCCGACTTCCTCGGCCGCGACCCGTGGGAGCTCGCACCGGGGCGCTACCGCCACCTCTGATCCCGACGGCACGCCGCGCACCGGTGCGGCCGCCTACTGCGGGAAGACCCGGACCGGGCTCGCCAGCGGCCCCGGCGGCGCGACCGGCATCGCCGCGAGCTGCTCGTCGTCGCCGAAGGTCACGGCGCCGTGCAGTCCCTCGACGCCGTCGAGGACCACGCGATCGCCGGCCTGCACCGCCACGGATGCCGTTCCGCCCGAGGGCACGGTGACGGAGCGCTCCGACCCGTCGACCGTCACGGTCGCGGCCACGTCCTCCTCGTCGGGATTGGCCAGTCGCAGGGTCGCGCCCGGGCCGTCCGGGATCGCGACGGCGGCACGCTCCAGCAGGGCCCCGGTCGCGACGGCCCAGGCCAGGTCGGCGAGGATCGGGTCGTCGCCGTCGGCGAGCACCGTCGACCGGGCCGACGCGACGATCGCCGCGTCCGCGTCGATCACGAGCGTGTACACCCCGGGGTCGAGTGTGCCGAGCGGGAGGTCGGTGACCTGTCCGGGAGCCAGGGCGACCTCCACGTCCGAGACGAGCGCACCGCCGTCGTCGCGGATCTCGACGACGGCGGTCGCCTCCGCGGCATCCGGTGCGTAGAGGCGCAGGGCCGGGAAGTCGTCGCCCTCGGCGTGGTCGTCGTCTGGGGCGACGCCGCGGTCGCCCGAGACGACCACGCCCGGAACGACCTGCCGGGTCGCGGGCGGCGCGGTGGGGGTCGACAGCTCGACGCCCGCCGGGTCGAGCCCGAGCACGACCGAGTGCTGCAGGGCGGCGGCGACCGGGGCGCCCGTGCTCGTGACGTGCACGACGGGCGTCCGCACGTTCGGGGCGAGTCCGGCGAGCGAGACGATCCGCTGGCTTCCCGGTGGCACCACGATGCCCAGGCCTGACGGCGCCTCGACCGCGCCGGTCTCGCCGGCCACGCGCACGTCGACCGTGGAGGCGACCTCGCCGGGGTTCGAGAGCAGGACGAGGCCCGAACGACCGACGTCGGTCGCGCCGGCGACCAGCCACGAATCGGCCGACGGCTCCACGCACGCCGCCGCGGCCAGCCCGCGGAGCGACTCGGCGCCGACCTCCTGCGCCTGCGCGCCGGCCAGCATGCCGGCGAGCACGGTGCCCGGCTCCGCCGAGATCGCCGTCGGGCCGCCGTTCGTGCCGGCCGCACCGTCGTCGACCGCCTCGAGCGCCACCCGCTCGATCGCGGCGTCCGCGGGATCCGAGGTGATCGCGAGGTCCACCGGGCCGACGGAGCGCGCGACGTTCGCCGACGCCGAATCGTCGGCGAGCGACAGCAGGGGGCCGGGGCACACCTGGAGCTGACGGCTCTCGGCCGGCTGCACGACCGTCGAGGGCGGTTCGGCGGCGAGGTCGGGCAGCGGCAGGGCGGATGCCGCGAGCACTGCGCCGACGGCGAGGCCGCCCACCGCCAGGACGGCCGCTCCACGGGCGGCCGCCCGGATCACCTCACGCGTCCTCGGCACGTCGGTCGCCTCCGTCCTCGTCGTCGGGCTGACCGGGCGCCGCGACCCGTGCGGGCGCCGGTTCGTCATGGTGATGCACGTCGCTCGCCGGGGCCTCGGTCGGGCGACGGTCGTCCGACGGCGCGGCGGGCGACGGCGTCGCGGTCTCCGCGTGCTCGGGCGAGGCGGGTGCCGTCGTCGGGTCGCGGTCCTCCGTCCCGGCTCCCCCGCGCCGCCCGCGCCCGCGCGCGAACCGCCGCCGACGGCGCACCGAGGGCGGCCTGCGGTCGGGCTCCCGCCCGCCGCCCGTCGGGATCGAGAGGAGGAGGGCCGCGCCGATCACCGTGAGCTGCCCGGCCACGATCCATCCGGCGGCCGGGCCCAAGTCGGGGACCCCGGCCCCGGCGACATCCGCGTCGGCGTCGATGAAGCGCCAGAGCGCGCCGAAGTCCGTCTCGCCGATCGGCGCCACCTGCGGGTTCCCGTCGAGCGCGGCGCGGGCGCGCTGCTCGACCGCGACGGCGGCGGTGTCGGCGGGGTCGGCCGGGCCGAGCAGCACGAACGAGAGCCCGAACTCCTCGATCGACGCGGTCGCGTCGTAGCCGCTCCGCGCCGCGAGGTTGCCGGCGAGCGTGGCGATCGACTCGGTCGTCCCGGTGAGCTCGCGCTGGGTCGACGCGAGGGTCGACTGCTCGTCGAGCGTGGCGCCCGTCCCGCGCTCGACGGTGGCGCGGAGGCCGCCGTCGGAGGTCGGCCGCATCCGGAGCGTGCCGACGCGCGGGTCGGCCGCAGCCTCGGCCTCGACGAACGCCGGGAGGGTGCGCTCGGGTGCCGGCCCGACGGCGGTCCGGCCGAGCGCGAGCGCGACCACGGTGGGCCCCACCGCGGCCAGCGCGAAGATCGACACGACCGCGGCGGCGGCCGCGGCGCCGCGCCGCACGGTGCTGAGGGCGAGGACCGCGGCGGCGAGGAGCCCGAGCCACATGAGGCTGATGCCCGCACCCGCCCATACCGGCACCGTGCGCTCGCCGACGAAGGCCACGTGGACGAGCGTCGCCCCGACGGCGGTCGCGAATCCGACGGCGGCGAGGGCGAGCGCGAGCAGTCCCCCGCGGAGACGGCGCGACGCGACGACCGCGATCGCCGCGAGCGCGAGCGGCGCGAGCAGCACCGCGAGCACGACGGGCGGCGGGACGAACTCCGCGACGAGCCCGCCGAGCGCCTCCTCCCAGCGACCCCACGTCCCCGACGCCTGTCCGAGGGCGACCTGCAGCGCGAGGGGCTCCGCGCCCGGTCGGGGTACGCCCGGATCGGCGAGGAGCGAGAGCGGCGCTCCCCGGTCCACCTGCTGCACGATGAGCGGGAGCGCGAGGGCCAGTGCGGGCAGCGGGATGCCGGCCAGGCGCACCGCGGCGCGCCCGCTGAGCGGCAGCGCGACCAGCCACGCCAGCACGAGCGCGGGAGCGAGCACGGGCGCGCACGCGACGATCGCGGCGAACACGAGCGATGCGGCCGCCGCGGCCGCCCACGAGGTCCCCGCCGCGAACATGAGGACGGCGAGCCAAGGCAGCAACACGTGCACGAGGACGGCGGCCGGCCGGCCGGCGGCCAGCGCGTCGAGGAGCGGCGGTGCGACCGCCCAGGCGAGCCCGCCCAGGACGCGGAGGGAGGCGCGGTCGGTGAGCCGGGATGCCGCGAACCAGCCGCCGAGTCCGGACGCCGGGATGGCGAGGAGCCAGAGCCCGAGGATCGCGGCGGAGGGGTTCCAGAACGCCGCGCTGCCGAGCACGGCCAGGACGCCCGCGAACGGGTCGGCCGCGCCCAGGAACCCGCCGCCGACCTCGCGCCACCCGACGGCCGCGTTGCGCCAGAGCGTCGCGACGTCCGCCGAGAGCGGGAGGAGGCCGCCACCGGAGATGCCACCCGACGCGATCAGCGGCGCGAACACGACGACCGCGAGCGCGGAGGTCGCGAGCAGCACCCACCCGCCGCCGGTCTGCAGGAACTGCAGGTCGTCGGCGCGACCGCGCGCGCGCTGTCGCCGCGCCTCGGCCGCCTGCTGCCGTCGCACGCGCACCTCGTCGGGCCGGATCCGCAGCGGGGCCAGCGCGGACCACTTCGCGGTCTTCACGCGGGCGATCGCCCGTCGCGATCGGATGACGCGCTGCGGCGTGGCCATGACCTCGATCGCGGCCGCGAACTCGCCGGGGATGGCGCCCGGCGTCTTCACCAGGAGGTGCCGGAACGATCGCAGCACCGCGAGGGGCAGCAGCGCAAGCCAGTGCAGCGGCACGACCGCCGCCGGCGCGTCGACGAGCCGTCGGTGCAGCCACGCGCTCCGCGCATACCGGGCGCGACGGCGCGCGGCGCGACCGCCCGGCTCCGACCCGGGCCCGGCGACGCCCACGTCGGCGAACCGCACCACCGCCGCGGGCACCGCGATCACGCGATGGCCGGCGAGCCGCGCGCGCATGCCGAGGTCGAGTCCGTCGTCGACGACCGGCAGTGCCGGGTCGAACCCGCCGAGCCGGCGCCAGACGGCGTGGCGCACGAGCATGCCGGCTGGATCCGCGCCGAGCACGTCGGAGAGGTCGTCGTGCTGGCCCTGGTCGAGTTCGCCGTCCACGATCGGGAGGCTGCGCCCGCCTCGCGTCACCGAGCGGCCGAACCGCACGATCCGCCGGGGGTCGTCCCATTCGACGAGCTTCGGGGCGGCGATCGCCGCGGTGCGCGCGTTCTCGAGGGCGGCGACGAGCGACTCCAGCGCGGTCGGTTCCGGCGCGGCGTCCTCGCTCAGGAGCCAGAGGGAGTCGCGCTCGTCCGCCGGTTCGGGGAGCGTCCGTTCCACGGTGGCGATCGCCTCGCCGAAGGGCAGCGGCGCGGCGAGCGCGACGACGTGCGCCGGGTGCAGCGCCTCGACCTGGCGTCGGGCGTCGTCGTCGGACTCCATGAGCACGACCGCGAGGTCGTCGGGCCGACGCGTCTGCGAGCGCAGCGCGTCGAGTGTGGTGCGGAGCCGGTCGCCGCCGTGCTGCACGACGAGGACGGCGGTGACTCTGGGGAACATCGGGGACAGCCTAGGCGGCCGCCCCTGCGGCATCCGTCATCGCAACGGGCGTGCCGTGAGCGAGCGCGCCCGCGGCGGCCTCGAGCGACGGATCAGCCGGCCTGGCGACGGAGCTTGCGCCGCTCGCGCTCGGACAGCCCGCCCCAGATGCCGAACCGCTCGTCGTTCGACAGCGCGTACTCCAGGCACTCCGACCGGACCTCGCAGCCCGTGCAGATGCGCTTCGCGTCGCGCGTGGAACCGCCCTTCTCCGGGAAGAACGCCTCCGGATCGGTCTGCGCGCAGAGCGCATCGGTCTGCCACGCCAGTTGGTTGTCGTCGTCTGCGACCCCGCGAACCCCCGGAACGCCGAGCCGCACAGGGTCGACGAACCAATCCTCAGGTACCCCAGAACGATATTCAGGCTTGCCCATATCGTCTCCCACCCAGTTGTACCGACATCCCCGAGGGGTGTGTCTCACCAATTACATCGGTGTAATTCGGTGGAGTCAAGTCGCGAGCGGAGAACCCTCAATACCTCCTCGAGGCTTCGCGGCGCCCTCGACACGCTGGGTGCGTGTCCGAGTCGTGATCGCGGTCAGGAGACGGATGCCGCGCGGCGCGCGGACCACGCGCTGGCGACCATGTCGCCGAGGCTGTGGCGCATGCGCCAGTCGAGGTCCCGGGCGGCGAGCTCGCCCGACGCGACGATGCGCGCGGGATCGCCGGGGCGGCGCGGCGCGATCTCGGGCGCGAAGTCGATGCCGGTCACGCGGGCGACCTCGCGCATGATCTCGCCGACCGACACGCCGTCGCCCGAGCCGAGGTTGTAGACGGGCTCGATCGGGTCGCCGGCGTCGAGTCGGCGCGCGGCGGCCACGTGCGCGTCCGCGAGGTCGGCGACGTGGATGTAGTCGCGCACGCAGGTTCCGTCGGGCGTCGCGTAGTCGTCGCCGTTGATGCGCGGCGTGCGGCCGTCGAGGAGCGCGTCGAACACGAGCGGGAAGAGGTTGTGGGGGCTCGGGTCGAACACCTCGTCGGTGCCGGAGCCGACGACGTTGAAGTAGCGGAGCGAGGTGTGCCGCAGGCCGTTCGCGCGGGCCTGGTCGGCGAGCAGCCATTCGCCGATGAGCTTCGACTCGCCGTAGGGCGACTCGGGGTGCTTGCCGGTGCCCTCGGTGACGAGGTCGACGTCGGGCGTGCCGTAGACCGCCGCGCTCGACGAGAAGACGATGCGGTCGACGCCGCTCGCCTGCATGGCCCCCAGGAGCCGTGCGGTGCCGGTCACGTTCTGCTCGTACGTGTGCAGCGGACGCTGGACCGAGACGCCGGCGTACTTGAACCCGGCGAGGTGGACGACGCCGCGCACGTCGTGCGCCTGCATCGTGTCCTCCAGGAGCGCGCCGTCGAGGATCGAGCCCTGCACGAAGTGCGAGCCCTGGGGGACGAACGTGCGCCGCCCGGACGAGAGGTCGTCCACGACGACCGTGTCGATGCCCTGGGCCAGGAAGGCCCGCACCACGTGCGCCCCGATGTAGCCCGCTCCCCCGGTGACCAGCCAGCTCATGTCCCGCCTTCCGCCGCCGGAGCCTCCGGCGTCGTGACGATGCTAGCGGGCCGGTCAGGCGCGACGGAGCGGAGCCCGGTCGACGTGGCGCACGCGGTCGCGGATCTCGGGGCGACCGTAGCCGTCCGAGTCGAGGCGGAGCAGCGTCGCCACGACGCCCCACACGGCGAGGCCGGCGAAGATCAGCAGCACGATGATGTCCATGGCAGGAATTCTGCGCCTTGCAAGATCCTGCCGACAGTGGCAGACTCGCCAGTGATCGACACATTCCTGCCAGCCTGCCGCCGTGTCGCGCGTCGGGCCGGCCGCCCCGAGGAGGATCCGTGCTCCGCTCCATCGCCTGCATCGCCGTCCCGCAGATGGCGCCGTTCGAGTTCGGCGTGATCTGCGAGGTGTTCGGCATCGACCGGTCCGAGCAGGGCGGCCCGACGTTCGATTTCCACGTCGTGGCGGCCGAACCCGGGCCGATCTCCACGAAGCTCGGCTTCGACGTCGTCGTGCACGAGGGGCTCGCCGCGGCCGAGACCGCCGACCTCGTCGCGGTCCCCGCCTCGCTCATCGACGAGCCCGCGCACCCCGAGGTGCTCCGCGTCATCCGCGAGGCCGTCGATCGCGGCGCGTGGGTGCTGAGCGTCTGCTCGGGCGCGTTCACGCTCGGCCGTGCCGGCGTGCTCGACGGTCGTCGGGCGACGACGCACTGGATGTACACCGACCGCATGGCCGAGATGTTCCCCGAGACCGAGGTCGACCCCGACGTGCTCTTCGTGCAGGACGGCAAGGTCGTCACGGGCGCCGGCACCGCCGCCGGC
This sequence comes from Agromyces sp. GXS1127, assembly GCF_050565425.1. NCBI lineage: Bacteria > Bacillati > Actinomycetota > Actinomycetes > Micrococcales > Microbacteriaceae > Agromyces > Agromyces sp. GXS1127. Next base: position 205,872 of record NZ_JBOCIG010000003.1, on the reverse strand, counting down.
ATCGACGCCGCGCTGCACATCGTCCGCACCGAGCTCGGCGCGAGCGCCGCGAACATCGTCGCCCGCCGCATGGTCGTCCCCCCGCAGCGCGACGGCGGCCAGTCGCAGTTCATCCAGACGCCCGTGGTCGAGGCGAGGACCGACTCGTTCGCGCTCGTCACCGAGTGGATGCTCGAGCACCTCGACGAGGACCTCACCGTCGACCGGCTCGCCCGGAAGGCGCTCATGTCGCCGCGCACCTTCGCCCGGAAGTTCCGCGCCGAGACCGGCACGACCCCGAACGCCTGGCTCAACCGCCAGCGCCTACTCCGCGCGCAGCAGCTGCTCGAGGAGACCGACCTCACGCTCGAGGAGATCGCGCGCGAGACGGGCTTCGGCGCGGCGGCGGTCATGCGCCACCACTTCGTCAAGGTGCTGCAGACGACGCCCACGCAGTACCGCCGGGTGTTCGGGCCGCGACAGGTGGGCTGACGACGAGCGGATGCCGCGGCATCCGCTCGTCGGCGGGGCGATCTCGACTCAGGCGGCGGCCGCGGGCGTCGTCGCCACCCAGGCGACGCCCGCACCGCCGAAGCCGAGCGCTCCCTCGTCCGGCGTGACGAACGCGGCCGCGCCGCGGGCGATCGAGATCGATCCGTGCGCGCCGGAGAGCTCGACGGCGTCGCCCTCGGCGAGCACGATCGCGGGGCCCCCGAGGGCGACGCGCGCCGCGGCATCCGCCCCCTCGACGCGGAAGAGCGTGAAGTCGGGAACGCTCGGCCGGTACTCGAGGATGCCGGGACCCGCCTCGATCGGCGCGAGCAGTGGCGGCTCGATCGGGCTGAAGTCGAGCACTTCGAGCAGCTCGGGGACGTCGATGTGCTTCGGCGTGAGCCCGCCGCGGAGCACGTTGTCGCTCGCCGCCATGAGCTCGATGCCGAGGCCCGACAGGTAGGCGTGGATGTTGCCGGCGTCGAGGAAGAGCGCCTCGCCGCGACGGAGGGTCACCCGATTGAGCAGCAGCGAGATCACGATGCCCGGATCGCCGGGGTACTCCTCGGCGAGGTCGAGCACGGTCCGGAAGGACGCCTCGTAGGGCGAGACGAGTGCCGCATCGCCCGCGGCGAGCGCGACCACGCGCTCGACGACCCAGGCCGCCTCGCCGCTGTCGCCGCCTCGGCCGTCGACCAGCAGCCAGGCCACGGTCTCGCGGAGCGCGTCCGGCCCCTCGAGACGGGTGGCCAGTAGGTCGAGGGCGCCGGGCTGGGGGTCGGCGGAGGCGGCATCCGCTTCGCGCAGCACCTCGAGGATTCCGCGCACCTCGTCGTCCGGCCGGAATCCCGAGAGCGCGTCGAACGTCTCACTCACCGCGACGATGAGCTCGGGCTTGGCGTACGGGTCCTTGTAGTTGCGGTCGAACGCGTCGATCGGCACGCCCTCCGCCTCCTCGCGGCCGAAGCCCGTCCGTGCCTGGTCGGGCGTCGGGTGCGCCTGGAGCGACAGCGGGCGCGCCGCGGCGAGCACCTTGAGCAGGAACGGCAGCCGGGCGCCGGCCCGCGCGTGCTCGTGGCCGAGGGCGAGGGTCGGGTTGGCGCCGACGAGCTCGGCGAGGTCGGCCGCACCCGCGGCCTCCGGCTCCACCATCTCGGAGGGCGACCCGGCGTGCGCGCCCAGCCAGAGCTCGGCTTCCGGGCCTCCACTCGGCTCGGCTCCGAGGAACTCCGCGATCGCCGTGTGGGAACCCCACGCATAGTCTCGGGGGGTGTTGCGGATCGCGACAAACATGGGGAGCAGGGTCCTTTCACGGTGTGGCCCCAAACTACCAAGCGCTGCGCGCGGGTTCCGGCCGCTGCTCGAGCACGATCACCGGGCGGCGCGAACGTCCTCGTCGGTCGACGCGCCTGCGCAACGGCCGTGCACCGGGCGCATGGCCCAGCTGTTTCCGCACACCGAGCCGACCCCGGCGCCGCGTTGATGCGGACGGGAGCGTCGCCACGGCCGTTTGCGCGGCCAATAGGATCGATCGCGTGCCACAGCCAGCCAGCCGCAATCCGACGTTCGATCGGAGTCGTCTCGTCAAGCGGAATCGATGGCGGGACGTGTTCGACGGCACCGTCCCGGACGGCTGGGAGCCGACGCTCTCCGTCTCGGTCGTCATCGCTGCCTACAACAGCTCGACGCTGCCCTTGACGCTCGCTTCACTCGCCGCGCAGGACTACCCATCGCACCTCCTCGAGGTCATCGTCGTCGACGACGGGAGCGACCCTCCCGTCCAGCTCGGCGCAGTCGTGCCCGAGCATGTCCGCCTCATCCGAGTACCGCCGGAAGGCGGCTGGGGCCGATCGAACGCCATGGCCATCGGCATCGGCGCTTCGACCGGGGACATCATCTACTGGGTCGACTCGGACATGGTGCTGTTCCGAGACAACGTCCGACAGCACGCCAAGTGGGCGCATTTCATCCCCGAGGCAGCAACGATCGGCCACAAGGGATTCGTCGAGGCATGGACCTTCTCGCCCGAGGAGGTGTACGAGGAGGTCGCGGATGGCCGCATCGAGCATCGCTACGATCCTGCCGCCCTGCATGAACACTGGTCGTTGCGGGTCTTCCGGGAAACCGATGACCTCAACGACTCTGACGGCCGGAACTACTCCACGCACATGGGCGCCTGCGCAACGGCCACACGCGCGGTCTATGACGCGACCAACGGCCAGGACACCCGCCTGAGACTCGGCGAGGATACGGAGATCGCGTACCAGCTCTGGCAGGCCGGTGCGGTGTTCATCCCGGTGCACGAGGCGAGGAGTTGGCACCTCGGCCGAGCGACCATCCAGGATCACGCAGCGAGTGTCGCTCGGGTCAACAACGTCCACTTCGCCGAACGGATGCCGATCCCCCGTTATCCGCGCCGTTCCATGAATCGGATCTGGGAGGTGCCTCTGGTCCGCGCGGTGGTCGAAGTCCGCCCGGAGTCGGCTACGTTCGCGCGGCAGTGCGTCGATCGATTGCTGAACCAAACGCTCCCGGACATCCAGGTCGACCTCGTCGGCCCTTGGTCGATGCTGGACGAAGGACGCCGCAGAGTCCTCGCAGATCCGCTGGTCGAGCTTCGGCTGGTCCGCGAGTGGTTCCGTGCAGATTCCCGAGTGCGGTTCCGCGAAGAGGCGCCTGACACCGTGTTCCCTAGCCCGTTCCGGCTCGACGTGCCGGTGACCGTCGGGCTCTCACCCGACAGCCTCCAGCGGATGTATCGCCACATCGACGCGAATCGACTCGGTTCAGTCCGATATCGAGTTCCCGGTGTCGGCGAAGGTGCCGAACTGGTCCTGTGGAACAATGCCGCCGTGTCCCGGGCAAGGCGATATGCGAGCGATGGATACGCTTTCGATCAGTGCCTCGAGGACGCATGGGGGACCGAACTAGCCGAGGCGGACGACGCCCGTCTTGTCGATCTGCGAGGCACGGATCTCGAAGCGAAAGTCGAGGCGCACGACCCGCGGATCGACGAGCTCGCTGCCAAGCTCGTGGTGCAGCGCGATCGTGCGCGAGCCGCAGAAGCGCGTCTGGCGGGCGTTGAGGCCCTCCTCGAGCGCCGGCAGTCGCGAAACCTCGTCAGTCGGGCTGCGGAGGCGATCCGCCGCACCCTGCCATCGCGCCGCTGAGGCAGGTCACGCGCAGCCGACCGGTTCCGTCCGGCCTCTCCTGCACCGACGGCCGGCCGACTGGCGCTCGGGCCGTCGCGGCGGTGGCGTCGAGTTGGCGAACCCGCCCCGGCGCCGGATCAGCCCCGTTCCCTCGCCCGTCAGTCCGCCGCGACGACGTCGGCGACCAGGCGCGCTTCGTCCAGCATGCGTTCGAGTGGTGCCGCGAGCGTCGTCGCGTACGTGCTCGAGAGATGCGAATGGTCGCGATAGACCTTGACGTGGCCAGCGACCGTGAAGCACCTTTCGGCGTCGCAGAACGCGTCGGTCAGGTCGAGGGCATGCGCTCCGGGAATGCGGCCGCTCGCCGCGCGCCACATCTCGTCCCTGCCGTCTGCCACCTCGGACCGCGGCTTCGAGCATTCATCGACGCCCCCGGCCCCAGCGCGATCCACGCACGCAAGACTGGCGTCGGACGATGCCGGATAGTCGCGGAGCACGACGATGTCGGTGCCACGCTCGATCAGGGGCTGCCATGCCGCCGAGAACGCGGCATCGGGCTCGTCCCAACGACTCGACCGGTGAGTGGACGTCACGGCCCAAGCGATCGGCGGACCGTCGACGATGTCCGCCTGGACGTTCGAGACCCACTCGTCGCACTCCTCGGCGAGCCTCTCATTCGTTCCGTCGCGCTGGGGCATCGCGAACGAGCAGCCCGTCTTGTACCAGACACGCAGCTCCCAGCCGGCGTCCGTCGCGATCTGTTCGAGTGCAGGGAACCAGGCCATCGCATGCGAGTTCCCGATCAGGGCGATGCGACGCTCCGATCCGACCTCGCCGTACTCGCACATCCGCGCTTCGGCATGCCACTTCTTCACAGCACATTCGACGTCGGGACGGGACAGGTCCTTGCCCACCGTGCCCGCCGGGAAGACACGCCCCTCCAATTCCGGGTGGACGCAATCCGGTTCGCCTGCGAGGACCGCCATGGCGCCGACGCACGAACCCGGTTCGCCGGCCAACAGGGCCACCGTCGCCGAGCGGTCCTCAGCGTCGGCCACGCGGACGGACAGGAGCAGTGTCGCCGCCGTCGACGTCACTGCGACCCATGAGACGACCAGGAGCACATTGGTCCGCCGACGTCGGGTGGGATCCGTGCTGCGGGCAGCATCGATCGTCGGCCGCTCGATCCAGCGAGATGAGGCCCACGCGAGCGCCACCGCCGCAACGAGGACGAGCATCCCCGCACGCCACCCGACCTGCTCGGTGCCGAGGAGGGACCGGGCCGCGATGAGCAATGGCCAGTGCCAGAGGTAGATGGCGAAGGCGAACCCGCCCATCCTCACGAGCAGGGGATGGGTGAGCAACGCGTTCCGGGCGAGCCCGTCGCCCTTCTGCCCCGAGACCAGCACGAGCGCGGCGGCAAGCGTGGGCCACAGTGCTGCTGCACCCGGGAACGCCGACTCCACCGGCAGGAAGGCGGCGCACGCGAGGATGCCGGCCAGTCCCACCCACACCATCGCGACACGGACCGCCGACGGGATCCGCATTCGGCCGATCGAGAGAGCGATGATCGCCCCGATTCCGAACTCCCAGACCCGGGTGAGCGGGCTGAAGTACGCGAACGTCTGATCCGTCGACGTCTGGTGGACGGACCACGCGAACGAGACGCCGATCACGGCGACGATCGTGATGCCGAGCCAACGCGCGGCCGAGCGGCCGGTGCGTCCCGCGACCCATGCCGCGAGGAGCGCAAGCAGCATCCAGGTGACGTAGAACTGCCCCTGCACCGACATGGCCCAGAACTGCTGGGCTGCGGATCTCGGTTGATCCTGGGCGAGGTAGTCCACGGACTGGAACGCGAGGTAGAGGTTCTCGGTCGAGGTCAGCGAGGCGATCACCTGCTGGAGCTCGCCGTCTCGCCGTCCGCTCGGCAGGACGACCCACACCAGGGCGATGGTCGCACTCGCGACCAGCAAGGCCATGGGCGCAAGCCGCTGTCCCAGTCGTGCAAGATAGCGTCCCGGTCGGATCCGGCCGTACCGACCCAGGTGCCCGAGCAAGGTGAGGGTGATGAAATAACCGGAGATCACGAAGAACACGTCGACACCGCCGGAGACTTTGTTCCCCCAGATGTGGAACCCCGCGACGAGGAGCGCGGTGACGGCGCGGAGCCCCTCGATGTCCCGCCGGAACCCGGAAGCGACTCCTCGCGCGGCCGCCGTCGCCGAGGTCGACGTGACGGCATTCGTTTCCGCACGGGCGGCGACTGGCATGGCACTCCACAGGTTCGGGCAGGCTCCCGTCGCTACAAGGGCGACCGAGGATTCGAGGGTGAGCGGAGGACGATCTCCGGAGGAAAGGATAGCTGCTGAGCGCGAACCCCGTGATCGACCCCGGCCGGGTTCTGCGAGTATTGGGGGATGGCCACAGAACCCCGACCCACGCAGATCGATCCGAGTGTGCGGATCATCGGATCGGATGTCATCGTCGGTCCCGGTACGAAGATCTATCGCCATGGCGAGATCCTCGGTCCGGTGGAGATCGGATCCGACGTGTTCATCAACACTGGTTCGTACATCCGTCCCCACACGACGATCGGCGACCGGGTCAACCTCGGTCCGTACGTCAGGCTGATCACCGATACGCACGACATCGGACCCCGCAGCCGTCGCGCCGGTGCAGGGCGAAAGGACCCGATAAGGATCGGTGACGGTGCCTGGATCGGGGCCGGGGCCATCGTCGTGGGCGGCGTGACCATCGGCCCGGGCGCCGTGGTCGCCGCAGGTGCGGTCGTCACCGCGGATGTGCCGGCCGATACGCTGGTCGGCGGCGTACCCGCGCGCGTGATCCGCCGGCTCGAGAATTGACCTCGCCGCGCCGGCCGACTGGGCTCCGCGGGTCGACCCATCGACGTGCGCGGTCGCCGCTTCACCCGTTCGGAACCGCACTGGCCCTGGAGAGATCGACGTGACGCAGTCCCTTGCGCCCCAGGCGACGACCACCTCGCCCCCCGCACGCCGTGGCCGTCATCGACGTGCGCTGAGCCTCGGTATCGCCGGCCTGGTCGCCACCGCCTTGTGGATCCTCTACGGGCTCACCCCGTTCGCTGTCCGGGCGTCCGTCATCTTCTACATCGCCGTGGGTCGCATCGACTGCGGCACGGACTCCCTCAGCCAGGCGATCCGTTCGACCTGCGACTTGGTGGGCGGTCCGCTCGGAGGACTGTTCGCCACCAATCTGCCCGTCATCCAGTCGTCGACCCTGTTGTCGCGCTCGACCGGCATGCCGCCGGAGTGGAGCTACGCCGTCATCTCGTGGCTGGTCCTCTTCGCCGGCGTCTTCGGGACCTATCGGCTGCTCCGACTGTGCGCGCTGAGGTTCTGGGTCGCACAATGGGGTGCCATCGCATGGACCGGGTCGCTGAGCGTGATCGGCATCCTCGGGTTCGGCGGCATGCTCTTCGGAGCAGTGCTGCTGCCGACGCTGGCGTTCCTCTGCCTGTCCACGCTTCGCGCGCTTCGACGCCGGCGAACGCGCCCTGCGCTGCTCTGGGGAACCGGATGGGCCGCCCTCACCGTGGCCATGCTGTTCTCCGACGGCTATACCTTCGTCCTGGGCAGCGCGATGTCGGGGGCGCTGGTGGCGACCTGGATGTGGGGCCGATGGCGGCAAGCCGAGACGTGGGTCGGTGCAGCCGCCCTCGCCATCATGACCGGGCTCGCGTACGCGCTGTACCGGCTGGTCGTACCGAACGCCGGGGCGTGGGGTTCGGACGGAATCGACAAGTTCCGGGCATTCGGGCTGGACCTGAGCACCCTCGTGGTACCGACCGATGAGGTGTGGTGGGCGGATCTGCTCGGCGTCGGCGTCGACCCCGGCACGTTGTGGGGCGACGGATCCAATAACGCCTACAACTACATCGGCGTGCTCATGCTCATCCTCGCCGGGATCGGGCTGGTTGCACACCCTCGGGGCCGCCGTCGGATCGTCGTCGCGTTCGCACTGATCGGCATTGCCGGCCTCGTTCTCTCGCTGGGACCAGACCTCAAGATCGCCGAGGTGTACGACCCGTCACTCAGCGAGTCCCGAACCAGCATGCCACCGGGGATCGCACTCCTCGAACTGCCGCTCGAGTGGGTGTACGGGAATGTCCCGGGCATCGAGTACATGCGGGCGACCTATCGATGGATCCTGCTCTTCCGCCTGGCCGTCATCGTGCTGGCGGCGATCGGCGTCGAAGCCCTGGTCCGTCGTCGTCGGCGTTGGCTCGCGATTGGGCTGGCCGTCGCGGCCATCGTAGAAGTGTCCTTCAACCCGGTGAGCACGCTGCAGACGAATCTCGACCGCGCCGCTGAGGTTCGGGCGTTCAACGCCGACGTAGTGACACCGATGTCCCAGGCGTTCTCACCCGACGACCGCATCGTGTTCGTCAGCGGAACGGAGCGAGCGAACGACTACCTCTCCGTCTACCTCGCCCCGATACTCGACGTTCGCTCCTGGAACATCGGCAACGACAAGGCCCTGCGGCATGCGCGTGCAGCATGGCCGACGCGGATCGACCGCCTCATCGCCCGGCAGCCGGAAGGCTCGGAGCTTCGAGACCTGACCGCGAGCGTGCTCGAGGACGGGACCGTGACGAAGGTGGTCGTCCTGGACTTCGACCTCCGGAACAGTGCCAAGTCGTGGCCCCCGAGCGACGGACTCCGAGACCGGGGCGAGCGTATTTCCGACACGCTCGACGGAGACGAGCGGTTCGACGTCGAACGTCATGAGTATTTCGACGTCATCACCCTCGCGGAATGAGACAGCGACGGAGCCTCGCGACCGGACGTTAGGCTGTACGACGTCCTGCCACCACCCCCTCAGCTCGAAAGCACCGCATGCTGAACCGCATCAAGCGAATCGTCTACGCCCTGCTCGCAGTGCCGTGGATCCGCCGCACCTACGAAGCGGCGAACACGGCCGTGCTCGAGACGTTCGGCTCGAGTCGCATCCTCACGCACGTCCTCTACTTCCTCGCGTTCCTCACGTTCAACCGCGAACAGGCGGCGGTGCTTCGGGGCAGGCGGGACTACTACCGCAACAAGCGCCGCGGCGAGCGGATGACCCGCGTCGAGCTCCGGCGGAATGTGCACCGGCTCGAGAAGGCGCTGCTCATGCGCCCACGCCGGGCGGTATTCGCCACGGATTACATCGGCGAGACGATCGAGTTCTACCAGCGGGCGCATGCGCAGTGCCTCGTCGACCCCGAGAGCATGGACCCGGGTGAGATCGCCTGGGCCCGCGACGTACTCTCGGCGTACTTCTCCGCCATCCAGGAGCCGCACCCGGCCGTCGATGCCGCCCGCACGTCGTTCGGGTCGCTCGCCGTGGCGGGGACCGGCGATCGGCGGCCGTTCGTCCGTCGTGAGAGTCCCGAGACCGACATCTCATACGACCAGCTGCTCACCCTCGCCCACCGCCGCCGGTCCGTGCGCTGGTTCGAGCAACGCGAGGTGCCCCGGGGACTCGTGGACCAGGCGCTCATGGTCGCACGGCAGGCGCCGACCGCGTGCAACCGGATGCCCTACGAGTACCGGATCTTCGACGACCCCGAGATGGTCCGCCGCATCGCCGCGATCCCGTTCGGTGCCGCCGGATACCACGAGAACATCCCCATGATCATCGTGGTCGTCGGCAAGCTCGAGGCGTACTTCAGCCCGCGAGACCGGCACGCGATCTACGTCGACGCGTCGCTCTCGGCCATGTCGTTCATGTTCGCCCTCGAGACGCTCGGGCTCAGCTCGAGCGTCATCAACTGGCCCGACTTCGAGCCGCTCGAGGCGAAGATGCAGAAGGCGCTCGGGCTCGGCCTGCCCGACCGCGTCGTCATGCTCATCGCGGTGGGCTACGCCGACCCTGACGGCGTGGTGGCTTACTCGCAGAAGAAGGAACTCGACACCTTCCGCTCGTACAACGCCGCCTCGTGATGCGGAGGTGGTCGCCTCGGACCCGGAAGGTGCTCGGCTGGATCGCGTCGGCCGGGGTCATCGGCGTGGTGGGCGTCCTCTTCGCCAGGACGCTCGCCGCGAACTGGGAGCAGGTCGTCGACCTGCAGATCTCGTTGAACGGATGGAGCTTCGCCGCGGTCGGCATCTTCGCCGTCGCGGTCCCGGTGACCGGCGTCCTGTGGTGGCAGATGCTCCGCATGCTCACGCCCACCCGCGTCGACCTGCTGGATGCCATCGCCGTGCAGTGCTTGTCGTGGGTGCTGAAGTACGTACCCGGGCAGGTCGGCTCGGTCGCCAACAAGTTGCTGTGGGCGAACCGGCGCGGAGTCGAGAAGTCGCTCGTGGCGATCACCTTCGTCTACGAGAATGCCTTCCTGCTCGTCGCGTCGATCGTGCCCGCGACCGCCATCCTGCTCGCGTCGCTCCGACCCGAGGTGTTCCTCGACAATGCGGCGTCACTGCTGCTGCCGGTTCTGGCGCTGCTCCCGCTCGCGGTGATCGCCAACCCTCGATGGTTCCACTGGCTCGCCTCCCAGCTCGGACGACGGGCACTCAAGCGCGAGGTGCCGCCCGAGTACTTCCTGAGCTCGCGTCAGGGAATCCTGCTCCAGGTGGAGTTCGTGCTGCCGCGCGTGCTGAACGGCATCGGCTTCCTCTTCACGGCATTCTCGGTCATGACCCTCGATCCGTCGGCTTGGCTGCCGCTCGCCGCCGCGTATGTGCTCGCCGGGGCGATCGGCATCCTCGCGGTGTTCGTCCCATCCGGACTCGGAGTACGGGAGGCCGTCATCGTCCTCATCGCCGCCCAGTACATGAGCACGGCCGAGGCCGTCGTTCTCGCCCTGCTCAGTCGCCTCTTCGCCACCGCCGCGGATCTCCTCGTGGCGGGCATCTACGCCCTCATCCGCCTCATCGAACGCACGAAAGGTTCGGCCTCCTGATGACGTCGATCGCAATCATCGGTTCCGCCATCTCGGGAAACAAGGGAGCCAGCGCCATGCTGGAGAGCGCCATCGAGACGCTCGACGAGCGCCTCCCTGACGTGCAGTTCACCCTGCTCAGCATGTATCCCGAGCGCGACGCCGCGCTGAACACGTATCCGAACCTCGAGATCGTGGCCGCCGACCCGGTCAGACTGGGCGTCGGAATCAACTCGCTGGCGTTGCTCCATCGGCTGGTACCGCCCCTGCGCCGGACCATCCGGCGACGATCCCGCGCGGTCGCCGCGATCGCCGAAGCCGACGTGCTGCTCGACCAGGGCGGCATCACGTTCACCGACGGACGTGAGAAGTTCCTGCTCTACAACGTCGCGTCGATCCTCCCGGCGTTGAATCTCAAGACTCCGGTGTTCAAGTGCGCGCAGGCGATCGGCCCGTTCCGCAATCCGATCAACAGATGGGCGGCTCGCACCTTTCTCCCCAAAGTCCGCACCATCGTGACGCGCGGCGCGATCACGCAGCGGTACGCCGATGACCTCGGTCTGGCGAACACGTTCGCCGGTGCCGACTACGCGTTCTCGCTCGAACTCGCGGGCGACGAACGCGAACGACTGGCCGGCCGCATGGGACTCGATGCGCTCGAGTCCGAGCGTCGGCTCGTCGGCATTTCGCCGAGCGTCGTGATGGAGAAGAAGTTCGCCGCCGCCGGTGGGGACTACGTGGAACTGATGGTCGCTTTCGCCCGCCGCCTCCTCGAGGCCGGCTACGACGTGCTGCTCCTGCCGCACAGCGCACGAGCCGGGACCGAGAAGACGCACAACAACGATCTTCCGCTCTGCCGTCGGATCGCCGGGCAGCTCGGCGATGGGCGCGTGCACTTTCCGGACATGGAGCTCAGCTCCCAGGAACTGCGCTACCTGATCGGCCGGTGCGCGTTCTTCGTGACCAGCCGTTTCCATGCCATGATCTCGAGCCTGTCGATGGGCGTCCCCACCCTCGTGATCGGATGGAGCCACAAGTACGAGGAAGTGCTCGCCATGTTCGAACTCCAGGAGTGGGCGTTCGGCCGCGAGAAGGCGACCGACGACTACGTCTGGGAGCGATTCACCGATCTCGTGTCCGCGGAGGATGACGTCCGAACGCGCCTCGAGCAGCATCTGCCCGACGTCAAGCGTGTCTCGCTCGCGCAGGCCGATCTCATCGCGGACCTCGTTCGCTCGCAAGGCTGAGCGAGCGGCATCCCCCGGCCGAAGGGCACCGGCGCTCCAGTCCGGCGACGACACCAAGCCCGGACGCCTGCGCTGCGTGCGAAGCTCAGCCGACGTTGGTCGACCCGGCGTCCAACCGGTGCACCGCGGCGTCGACGGCACCCGGGTACTGGAGCCTGCGCGTGCGCTCGAGCGAATCCTCGAGCAGGATCCGATTGATGCGCATGAGGTCGGCCAGAAGCCCGAGTGCGAAGCTGAGCAGCCCGCCCACGAGCAGCGCCGCGCCCAGGATCAGCGACTGGATGTGGTCACCGGAGGTCCCGGAGAGCCAGAGCACGAGGTAGCGCACGAACGGGATCAGCGAGAGCACGGTGAGCAGGATCCCGAGCGGGAGCAGGAATGCGAGCGGACGGAACATGAGGTAGCTCCGGATGATGGCTCGCGAGGATTCGGCGACGTGCTGCCACATCGACCGGAACAGACGCGATTCCCGCGTCTTCGCATTCGTGGTGATGGGGATGCTGGCGAGACGCATGCGCTTGTGCCCAGCCTGGATGATCGTCTCCATGCAGTAGCTGAAGCTGGTCACGACGTTCAGCCGCATCAGCGCCTCGCGCGAGTAGGCGCGGAAACCGCTCGCGGCGTCGGGGATGTCGGTTCCCGCCGCCTTGTTGACGGTCCAGCTGCCCAGCCGCTGGAGCATGCGCTTGAGTGGGGAGAAATGCTCGATCGTCGAGGTCTGACGATCGCCGATGACGATGTCGGCCCGTCCGTCGATGACCGGTGCCACGAGGTCGCCGATGCGCTCGGACGGGTACTGGTTGTCGCCGTCGGTGTTCACCACGACGTCCGCTCCGTGCGCGAGCGCGTAGTCCACGCCATCGGCGAAGGCACGGGCGAGGCCCATGTTCCGGGTGTGGCGGACGAAGTGGACCACCCCGAGCTCTCGTGCGACCTCCACCGTCCGGTCGGACGACCCGTCGTCGATCACGAGGATGTGCACTTCGTCTGCACCGTCGATCCGCTCGGGGATGCCGGCGAGGACGGCGGGAAGGGTCTCCTCCTCATTGAGGCAGGGGATCTGGACGAAGACCTTCACGGTGCGGATGCTCCTCATGCTCGAATGGCTGACGGGGTGATCCTCGCGCCGCAGATAGGGTACTCCACGCGTCGGAGTGGAGCGCGTCGACCGGTGGAGACCGTGGGTCCCCACGCAGCGTCGCCGGAGTATTGCCGACGTCGACAAACCTGCCGCGCGATACGCATTCGCGGTTTGGCGGCAGAGCACCAACGGGTCAGGGAGCGGACGGTCCCCGCCTAGGCTCGTGCGGCAGCCATCCGACCTTCCTGGAGCAATCATGTCCTTCGAACCGCTCGCGAGCGACTTCTACTCGTACGCGTCCCTGCTGACCCATCGAGAGCGCGAGTCGTTGGCGGCCCTCCGCTCTCGGCTCGAGCGGGACGTCCGCCCGATCGTGAACGGGCACTGGGAGCGCGCAGAATTCCCCATGGAGGTGGTCATGCCGCTCGCCGACCTCGACGTGTTCTCGTTCGCCTGGGATGAGACCGCCCCGTTCGAGAACTCGGCGGTGTTCCGCGGCTTCGTCGCGCTCGAGCTCGCCCGGGTCGACGCGTCGGTCGGCACGTTCGTGGGTGTGCAGAACGGCCTCGCAACCGGCTCGATCGCCATCGCCGGCTCCGATGAGCAGCGCCGCGAGTGGATCCCGCGCCTCGCCTCGGGCGAGGTCATCGGAGCGTTCGGCCTCACCGAGCCGCTCTCCGGCTCGGACTCGGCACGCGGCCTTCGCACCACCGCCCGCCGTGAGGGCGACGAATGGGTGCTGAACGGCGAGAAGCGGTGGATCGGCAACGCCACCTTCTCGGACATCACGATCATCTGGGCGAAGGACGAGGCCGACGGCCAGGTCAAGGGCTTCATCGTGCCGACCTCGACGTCCGGCTACGCGGCGACCAAGATCGAGGGCAAGGTGAGCCTGCGGATGGTGCAGAACGCCGACATCACGCTCACCGACGTCCGCGTGCCCGAGTCACTGCGCCTGCAGCGGGCCGACTCGTTCCGCGCCGCCGCCGCGGTGCTCCGCCAGACCCGTGCCGAGGTCGCGTGGGCGGCGGTCGGCACCGCGATCGGCGCCTACGAGGCCGCGGTCCGGTACGCCACCGAACGCGAGCAGTTCGGCAGGCCGATCGCGGCCCACCAGCTGATCCAGGACCTCCTCGTGAAGTGCCTCGGCAACATCACCGCCTCGCTGGGAATGGTCGTGCGGGTCTCGCAGATGCTCGACGCCGGCGAGCAGCGCGACGAGCACTCCGCGCTCGCCAAGGCGTTCGCGACCACCGCGATGCGCGAGACCGTCGCCTGGGCGCGCGAGGTGTGCGGCGGCAACGGCATCGTGCTCGACTACGACGTCGCACGCTTCTTCGCCGACGCCGAGGCGCTCTACTCCTACGAGGGCACGCGGGAGATGAATACGCTCATCGTCGGCCGCGCCGTCACCGGACAGGCCGCATTCGTCTGAGTCGCCCAGCGACCCGCTCTCGGAGGCTGCGCGGTCGAGCCGCGCCGACCGCGGCGAGCGCTGCTTCGGCGCGCTCGGCGCGATCGCGCAGCCAACCGACCTTCGCCTGGAGTTCGGCCAGTCGGGGCGACGTCCGGTCGATACTGGCGTCCAAGTCGTCCGCGGTGAGCAGGTCGACGCCGACATCGTCGGCGGTCACGATCTCCGCACCCCAGTGCTCGGCGAGCCACTCGAGCCAGGACGCCTCCGCACCGCGAGCGCGCGCGACCGCAGCGGAGTCGCGCAGAACGGCCCGATGTCCTCCGCTCGGCGCGTGCACCTCGATCGATGCGACCCGCGACTCGTCGATGCGTCGAAGCAGGCGATCCAGTGAATCGACGGCGAGACCCATCCTGGCCGGAAGGTCGAGGCGGTAGGGGGCGGGAAAGACCGAAGGCGGAACCTCCTCGACCAACCGGACACGCGGGTCGGATCGGAACCACTCCTCGGTGAGCCGCAGTTCGAGCTGCGGGTCCTCGAGGATCCGGCGACGCCCATCACCCAGGGACGCCCACGGACCGACCATGGAGATGTGCACGTCGCGAAGCGTCGAGGCGAGGACGCGATCCGCGCAGGTCCGGGCGTAATCGGCGTTCGCCTCGTCGGCTTCGATGACGACGTGGAGGAACGGGACCTGCCACACGTGATCGGCTCCGCGTCGCCGGTAACGCGGAATGGGCATGCGCTGCGCGAAGGAGACGTCGTTGACGTGCTTGACGAGCTCGCCGGCCTTCTGCATCGTGGACGCGCCGAGATGCCAGGATCGCGCGTCCCGCGCGGGGATGAACACGGCGCCCGCCTGCCACAGGCGGTACGCGAGTTCCGTGTCCTCGCCGAGCTTGAGCGCGGGGTCCAGTCCTCCGGCTCGCTCGTACAGGTCGCGTGGAACCGACGCCGATGCCCCGGTGAAGGTGGAGTAATTGCGCCCGTCGGAGGCGTTGAGGTCGTCGGTCCGGCGGAATACCTCCTCGATCCAGTGCTCACCCGCGTCGCGATGCGCGTCGGAGATCGAGCCGTCACGCACCCGCCGGTGCACATCCTCCGGGGTGTAGGACCAATCCGCCACGAATCCCTTGCTTCCGATCGTGGCGGCTTCAGGGATGAAATGGGACCACTTGGCGTGCTCGCGTACGTTGTCGCGGAACAGCACCATGTCCGCGTCCACCCAGTAGAGGATGTCCCCCGTCGCGGCGAGCGCGCCGACATGCGCGGCGTGCGAGCGTCCCCACTCGGCACCCTCGACCCGCACCACCCGGAGGTTCGGGGGCACGACGGGTCCCAGGTCGAGCGGTTCACGGCTGCCGTCGTCGACCACGATGACCTCGATCAACTGCTCCGGGTAGTCCTGAGCGGCGATCGAGGCGAGGGTGAGCGGCAACGTCGGCGTGTCGTGCACCGGGATCACGATCGACACCGAACGGGTCGGCGTCCAGTCGGGGGGCAGCGACCCGTCGAATCGCTCGCGCCACCTGTTCTTGACCACCGTCGGTCTCCACGAGCTCGTCGCCACCGCTGGATTATACAGTCGTAGGACCGTCCGGCCACGGAGTCCACTCGGGCCGAACGCCCCGTCGGTATCTCGGCATTGCGGAAAGGACACCCGTGCAGCGACTGCGACGCATACTCACCCGACCGGCGGGTCGAACGGACGCGACCCGAGCGGCCGACGCCCGACCGGCGGATCCGACGTCCGCCTCGGACGAAGCGCCCGACCGGGGGGAACCGCTCTCGCTCGCCGGCGTCGACGGGCTGCGGCGACTGACCTTGCCCGGCTCGGACGGCATCCTGGTCCGTCGCATCCGGATCAGGGTCGACGGTTGGGAGCCGCCGGCTCGAGGCTGGCGCGGTGCGGTCCGTCCGCTCCGAGACCTGGTCTCGCTGTCCCTCGCGTTCGACATCGAGGCACGACGGGCGGAGATCGAGGTCCGACTCGGAACCGACACCCGCCTCTCGGACATCGCCCGAGCCGTCCTCCCTGCGCTCGTCCCCGACCGGCGCCGAACGGGTTCGGGCGCCCCGCGGATCGCGCTCCGCGACGATGCCGACGAGACCGCGCTCGCCCTGCTGCCGAGCCTCGCCGCGCCCCCGAGCACGACCGCTGCGGGAGACGAGGGTCTGGCGCGCTCCGCAGAACTCGTGCTCGGCGCGCACGGCACCCTCTCTGCGCCACCCTGGGTCTCCGGAACGGCACCGACGGAGACCCGCGCCGTGGTCGCCGGTCACCGCGTGGTCATCGACCTGATGACGCACAACCCGATCGGGCGCATGGCCTCGTTCAGCGAGGGCACCCCCGGCCGACGGCTCGCCCGAGTCGACGGCCGGATCGCGATCGAGCGACTCGAGGGCGACCGCACCGTCGTGGACGCCGTCCTTCCGCTCGATCGCCCGATCACGAGGGACCAGGTCTCGGCCCTGCGGAGCTCAGAATCCCTCTCCGTCGCGGCGATCGATCGAGCGCCGGATCGGATGATGGCGGCTCGGCTCGCTGAGCTGGCCGCATGCGGCGTCATCCTCTACGACCTGCCGGCGACGGCGTCCTTCGAGGACATGCTCGATCCCGACCTGGTATCGATGATGCGGCTTCCGTACGCCCCGACCCTCGGCCTGGAGCGGGAGGTCCGCTCGGTGTCACAGCGGAGGACGGCGCTGCTCGCTCATGCAGGGGCGTTCCGACTCGCCCGGGCCGCGGAAGGCCTCGGGCACCCCATCCTGCCGGCCGTGAGCGTGATCGTGTCGAGTCGTCGTCCGCACCTGGTCCCGCGCATCCTTCGACACCTCGCCGCTCAGACGTACGAGCGGCTCGAGGTGGTGGTGGTGATGCACGGCGTCCAGCGGCCGGATCTCGACGACGTTCGAGATGAGATCGGCGGACTGGACTACCTGATCGTCGATGCGCCACCGCACGCCACGTTCGGCGAAGCCCTCGCCGAGGGCGTTCGACGATCCAGTGGAGACCTCGTCACGAAAGCCGACGACGACGACCACTACGGGGGCGAACACGTCCGGGACCTCGTACTCGCCTGGCTCTACTCGAGGGCGGAGCTGGTCGGCAAGCCGGCGGCGTTCGTGCACCTGGAGGGCTCGGACATCACAGCGCACCGTCGCTTCGGCTCGGAGCTCTACCACGACCAGGTCGCCGGCGGGACGATGCTCCTCGCACGCGGCGCGCTGGACGAGCTCGGTGGATGGCGACCGACGCCTGCGCTGACCGACCGCACGGTCCTCGACGCGGTGGCGGAGGCCGGCGGGACGGTCTACCGGACCCACGACCTGGGGTACGTCTACGTCCGCAGCGCGGGTGGCCACACCTGGCAACGGACCGACGCGGAACTGCTGGACGGCTCCTACGAACGGTGGCCTGGACTGGTACTTCCCGGGTTCGAAGCGGACTGATCGCGCTCCCTCGCGGCGAAGGCACGCAGTTCTCTCGGTGCGGCCCGGAAGAGATGGACCGGCACTGCAGCGGCGTCGTCTGCCCAGTACGGCAGCTTGATGTGCGGGACGCCGCCGACCCGGATGAGCGCGTGGTCGAGCACCCGGAATCCACCCTGATCGATGTAGCGCTGCGCGGCCGCACGGTCGTCGGCGAGGACGAAGTGGTAGAGGACCTTGAACTCCGCCGGAACCTCGTTCCAGACCTCGTGCACACCGAAGGGCGGCGCGATCGAGCCCAGACCGTCACGCAGTGCCGCCCATGCGTCAGCCGACATTCGGGGGATGTCACCGGAGGCGATCGCCGCATCGTTGGAGAGGTACTGCACGAGCCGCTGCCGCGCTACCTCCGGTGAGCGGCGAGCGAGGAGCTCCAGCGCGCCCGCGGCGGTCGAGAAGCGGTCGGCGATCTGACGAGGGCGGACCGTCTGCTGGGTCATGGAGCTGCCGTCCGATCGCACGCGCCATGAGACCACCTCCCGCCGCAGCACGTCGAATCGGCGGGCGGTCGCGTATGCCCTGGCGCTCACGAGCTGGTCCTGGAAGTGGCCGCCCGTCTCCGGGAAGGACAGTCCGGCCGCGTTCCAGAAGTCCCGCCGATAGAGCTTCGTCCACTGGACCGCGTTGACCATGACCTCGGGCGCCGACTCGACGTCCACACCCCGCCGGTCTTCCGCGTGCGCCTCAGAGATCCAGAACGCAGGCGGCGTGCGCCTGCGGCCGATCAGCCGATCGTACGATCCGACGGCGAAGTCCGAGCCGGAGGCCTCGAGTGCGGCGACGAGGTCGCGGAGCGCGCCCGCCCGGAGGATGTCATCGCCGTCGAGGAAGCCGAGGAACTCGCCGCGCGCACGCTCGATCCCGTGGTTACGGGCTCGATTCGGATCGCCGAAGCCGACGCGGATCAGTCGCACGCGCGGGTCCCGAGCAGCGATCCGCGCGACGATGGCACCCGTCCGGTCGGAGGATGCGTCGTCGATCACGATCACCTCGACGCGCCAGTATCCCTGCGCGAGGATGGAACGGAGGGCCGGTCCGACGTAGCCCTCGACGTCGTGCGCCGGCATGACGAGGCTGACCAGGCCCCGATCCCCGAGGCCACCGCGCCGGGCACGCCGACGGCCCGATATCTCGCGCGCGGGCCGGAGGACGGTGGAAGCCGCCTCGCGCGCGTAGCCCGACAGCCGCCGCAACCCGTGCCTCACCTGGTACCTCTCGTCATGACCATGCCGCCCAACATCGTAGACTCGTCGGAGTGACCAGCGAGCACCCACCGGTCCCCGATCCCTCCGGCGACGCAACCAGAGCCCACGTCGACGCAACGCCGCTCGTGTCGGTCGTCATGCCCACTCACGACGTGCGGGATTGGATCGCGGAGACGCTCGAGTCCGTCCTCGCGCAGGACGTCCCGCTCGAGGTCGTGGTGGTGGACGACCACTCGAGCGACGGGACCGATCTCTACGTCGAGCGACTCGCCGAACGGGACCCGCGCGTCCGCCTGGTCCGCGCACGTGCGCGGGGCGGCGGCAGCGCGCGGAACGCCGGGATCGAGGCCAGCCGTGGTCGCTACCTCATCTTCTGCGACGGAGACGATCTCGTGCCGACGGGCTCGTATCGTGCGCTCGTGGAGTCGCTCGAGGCGTCCGGTTCCGACATCGCGTTCGGCAACTTCCTCAAGTTCTCCCCCACCTCGACGTGGAAGCCGACTGCGAACTGGCCGGACTACCAGAAGGAGGCGAGCCGCCTCCGCCTGGACGATCACGCATCGCTCATCCTCGGCCGCGCGTGCTGGAACAAGGCGTTCCGCATGAGCTTCTGGAACACCGCGGCGATCCGGTTTCCCGACGTTCCCCGCTCCAACGACATCGTCCCGATGACGACCGCCTACCTCGCCGCAGATCGTGTCGACGTCGTCACCGAGAACGTGTACCTCTACCGGGAACGTCCCGGCAATTCGTCGATGACCGCCAATGCCGAATCGGCCGCCTCGATGCTGAGCTACCTCTCGCAGGAGACGGAGTGCGGCCGGGCGGTCATCGCTCGCGGCGTGCACGCCCTGACCTGGCGGTACGCCTCGCTCATCCTCGAGCGGGACGGATGGGTGCACCTTGCGAAGTACCTCAGGCGCGCAGACCGCCCGCCGGAGGACGACGATGCGGTGCGGGCCGCGTGGGCGACCCTCCTCGACCTGGTGCGTGACGCCGGCTTCCGGCCGGCAGAGCGTCACAAGTCGGTCGTGTTCGATCTCTTCATGGACGGACGGGCGACGGCGGCCTCGGCCATCGCTCGGCTGATGAGCGGCCCGGCGCCCACGCCGGCAGAGCAGCTGGACTGCGTCATCGGACTGCTTCGCGAGCCCGGCATGCAGCGTCTCGTCGCAACGGAGGACTGGCTCCGCGACCGTATCCGCGATGCGGTCGCGACCGCCGTCCTCGACGGCGCTCCGACCAGTGCGATCGCCGAGGCGCTCATCGAGCAACAGGCGCTCGTGCGCTCGAACCCCGAGCTGCCGCTGCGCGCGGTGCCGGAGTTCCACGGCAGCGAGCCGAGCGCTGCCGAACTCACAGCGAGGCTCGAGCAGTCCCGGGCGACCGACGCCGCCATCGTGGCCTTCCGTTCCGGCCCGGCGGTCGAGGTCGACGTCATCGGATCCGCACCCCTCGAGCCCGTCCTGGTGGATGCCGTGACCGGCGCCGCCCTGCGCGGCGTGTTCACCCGCCGGCGCGCGACCGCAGCGTGGACCCTGGCGACCGCCCGCATGCCGCGCCATCGTCGGTTCGCGATCGCCGCGGCGACCGCCGATGGCGACGTCGTCACCGTGCGCTTGCGCGCGCCGCATCCGCCCTATGGTCGCGTCGATCCGGTGCTCGCGTTCCCGACGAGGTCGACACTCGAGATCGTTCGCCGCGACCAGGCGCTCGTTCGAGCCGCGAGACAGGCGACGCGGGCGGCGATCAGGCTCGTCAGGCGTCGGACATGACCTCCTCGATCGCATCCGCGTAGGCGGCAGCGATCGACCAGGGCGTACGCGACTCGTTGAAGGCATCGAAGGCCTCGCGCGGAGGCCGCGGTTCGTCGAGGGCCGCCGAGATCTCGACGGCCAGGGATCCGACCGGATCGTCGAGATCCATGAAGCGGACCCAGCGCTCGCCGCCATATGTCTCGAGCAGGTGCGGCTCGGCGGGGACGATCGCCGGAACTCGGAATCCGGCCGCGAGGTGGAGGCTGCCGGAGTTCAGGATCGCGCGGTACGGGAACACCGCGACGTCGGCCGCACCGAACCACATCGGCACGTCCGCGTCGGCCACCCAGTTCAGATCCGAGACCACGCGCAGGCCGCGCGGCATCCGGGCAGCGAGCTCGGTCCTGGTGTCCTCGTCCGCGGAGCCGGCGAGCAGGAGCGTCGGCGCCTCGCCGGGCCCGGAGGCGAGCCGGCCCATCGCGTCGAGCAGGGTGTTCAGACCCTTGTACGGCCGCATCTGGCCGAGGAAGAGCACCGTCCGCTCGTCCGGTCCGATCCCCAGTCGGGACCGAGCCTCCGCGGCCGGCCACGGTCCGCCGTACACGCCGGCGAAGCTCGGATGGGGGATCATGCGGACACGATCCGCGGGAAGCTCGGCGATGCCGCGGAGCATGTCCGCCGTCTGCGGCGCCATGACGTGGATGAGATCGGCATGCTCGGCGAGGAGCCGGTACACGTCGATCTCGAGAGCGCGGTAGACGAGCTCGTGCGGGAGCTGGTTGTGGATGGTCCAGACGATTCGGACCCCACGCCGGACGAACCCGTCGAGCAGCGCGCGGAACTCCTGGAACGCCAGTCGGGCCGCGTCCTCGCCCGGGGAGCGCTGGATGATCGGCGACGTCCAGTGCAGGTGGAACACGTCGCCCCGGCTGAGCTCGTCCGTGCGCCGGAACGAGCCCTGTCCCGTCCCGAGTCCGACGACGCGATGCCCACGCGCACGGACCTCGAGGGTCATCAGGTTGAGGTAGGGGTTGTCCGCCGACCAGTCGGGATAGAACATGATGGTTCGAGTGCGCTGCACGGGATCCGATCGTACCGTGAGCATCGGCGGTCGGCGCGATGCGGCCGCGCACCGGGCCGGCTTCGCGGCCTTCGCTTGATACGATGCCCACCCGTGACCTTCAGCCAGGCGAGCGCGGTCCCGCCGATCGCAACGCCCCCGTCCTCGTCGCCCGACGCCCCGTCGCCGATCTCGCGGCGCACTCCGCAGCGCCCCGCGCGTCGGAGCGGCGACCTTCGCGCCGACATCCAGGGCCTGCGCGCCTTCGCCGTCGGCGTGGTGGTGCTCGACCACCTCTTCCACTGGCCGAGCGGCGGCTTCGTCGGGGTCGACGTGTTCTTCGTGATCTCGGGGTACCTCATCACGGCGCATATCCTGCGCGAGCTCGACCGCACCGGACGGGTCTCCCTTTCCGGCTTCTATCGCCGCCGGGCGCGCCGCATCCTTCCCGCCGCGGTTCTCGTCATCACGGCGACCGTGATCGCCGCAGCACTGCTGCTGCCGAGGTGGCGAGCGCTGTCGATCGCCGTCGACGGCGTCTGGGCCACGTTCTTCGGCGCGAACCTCCGTTCGATGCTCGTGGGAACCGACTACTTCCAGCTCGGCCAGCTCCCGTCTCCGCTCCTGCACTACTGGTCGCTGTCGGTCGAGGAGCAGTTCTACTTCGTCTGGCCGCTGCTGGCCATGGCGGTGTTCGCCGTCGCCCTCGCTCGGTGGGGTCGGCGTGCGACCCGCCCGGCCGTGATCGTCGTGTTCGCCGCGGTCGTCGCCGCCTCGTTCGCGTGGGCGTGGTTCGAGACCGCGGACGCGCCGACCGTGGCGTACTTCTCGACGTTCTCGCGGGCCTGGGAACTCGGCGCAGGAGCGCTGCTCGCCGCCGTCTCCACCACCGCATGGCGACTTCCCCCGCTCCTGCGGCGTGCACTCGGATGGCTCGGGCTCGCCGGGCTGGTCGTGAGCATCTTCATCATCGACCCGTCTTCGCCGTTCCCCGCGCCGACCGCCCTCCTGCCGGTCCTCTCGGCGGTCGCAGTGATCGCGGCCGGGATCGGGGAGACCGATCCCGGCTACGAACGCGCCATGCTGCCGCTCACGAATCGGGCGGCCGGGTACCTCGGCGCGATCTCGTACTCGGTGTACCTCTGGCACTTCCCCGTGATCGTGCTCCTCCCTGCGCTCGTCGCGCAGGGTTCCGGGCGGTACTTCGCTCTCGCGCTCGTCTTGACGGCCGCGCTCTCGATCGCTTCATACCGCCTGGTGGAACAGCCGGTACGACGATCGCGCTGGCTCCTTCCGAAGGAGCCGGACCCGCGACGGGCGCCGCGGTGGCGAACCGTCGCCGTCGCCTCAGGCATCATCGCGCTCGTCCTCGCCGGCGGAGTGGCCGCCGGCGCTCGGGTCCTTGCTCCGACTGCTGAGCCGACGACGCCGGCCACCGCCGACTGCTTCGGGGCGGAGGCAGCTGCCGGTGCGGACGGCGAATGCTCGACGGCCGACGACGTCTCCGCGGCCGAGGTCAGCCCGTCGCTCGACGTCCTCCCTCAGGACACAGCGGGAGGGTACTCGTGTTGGCGCGGCCAGGGGCAGGAGGCCCGCACCTGCACGTTCGGCGCCGCCGAACCCGCGTACCGGGTGGCGCTGGTCGGCGACAGCCACGCCGCAGCACTGCTCCCGGCATTCCTCGCGCAGGCGGACCGGCTCGCCTGGAGCGTCGACACCTTCGTCGGCTTCGGATGCCAGTGGCGTGAGCAGCCTGCGGATTCCGACTGCGCGGACGCCATGGCGGAGTACCAGCACCGACTCGTTGACGGCGACTACGACGTCGTGGTGACCACCGCGGCGCGATGGGCCACCTCCGAGGCGTCGGAGTCCTCCTTCACCGGGCTCTGGGACCAGGTGCGAGCGGCGGGCAGCGACGTCGTCGTGGTCGCTGCGGCACCGGACATGCCCGAGTCGACGCTGGAGTGCCTGAACCGCGTCGGGCAGGATCTCGCGGACTGCGCGACCCCGTCGTCGGAGGCCTTCGCCGTCCCCGATCGCATGACGGAGGCGGCGATCGCCGCGGATTACCCGGTCGTCGACATGACGGACTTCTACTGCGCGGGCGAGCGGTGCCCGGCGGTGATCGGCAACGTGATCGTGTACCGCGACGCAGCGGGCCACATCACGGGCACCTTCATGAAGTCGATGGCACCGTACCTGACCGCGCGGATCGGCGCCGCAGCCGGCCTGGGCTGAGCCGGAGTCCCCGATCGACCACCGGCCGGGGACGTCGCGGGCTCAGCGACCGAGTCCGCGGAAGTCGAATCCGGCGCTGCGCCAGGCTTCGGGGTCGAGCACGTTGCGCCCGTCGATGATCCGGGGCGTGAGCATGCGCTCGGCCGACGCCGCGGGGTCCAGTTCCCGGTACTCGCCCCACTCCGTCACGAGCACCGCGAGGTCGGCGCCCGAAAGCGCCTCATCGGCTGTGGCGACGTAGTCGAGCTGCGGATGACGGACTCGAGCGTTCTCGATGCCGTGCGGATCCGTCGCCACCACGCGGGCGCCCAGCCCGTGGAGTCGCGCCGCGACGTCGAGCGCGGGCGAATCGCGGATATCGTCGGAGTCGGGCTTGAAGGTCAGCCCGAGCACGGCGACGCGCCGATCGAACACGGAGCCGCCGAGGACGTCGGCCGCCAGTTCGACCACCCGCTCCCGCCGACGCAGGTTGATGGCGTCGACCTGTCGGAGGAACGCCACGGACTCCGCTCGACCGAGCTCCTCGGCCCGCGCGGTGAACGCTCGGATGTCCTTGGGGAGGCATCCCCCGCCGAAGCCGATCCCGGCGTTGAGGAACCGCCGGCCGATGCGTGCGTCGTGTCCGATGGCGTCGGCGAGCGTCGTGACATCGGCACCGGTGACCTCGGCGATCTCGGCCATCGCGTTGATGAAGCTGATCTTCGTGGCAAGGAACGCGTTCGCCGCGGTCTTCACGAGTTCCGCCGTCGCGAAGTCCGTCACGATCCGAGGAGTCCCGAGCGC
>NZ_JBOCIG010000003.1:0-181034 GCF_050565425.1 Agromyces sp. GXS1127 | reverse complement strand
AGCTCGGTCGCTCGCTCGTCGGCGACGCCGTAGACCAGCCGGTCGGGCGTCAAGGTGTCGGCCACCGCATAGCCCTCCCGGAGGAACTCCGGGTTCCAGGCCAGCAGCGCGCCAGAGCCCGCGGCAGCCAGACGCTCGACGAGCGCGGCGGCCGTGCCCACGGGCACCGTGCTCTTGCCGACGATGAGCGATCCGGCGGCAGCGACGGGCGCGAGTGCATCGAACGCGCCGTGCACGAAGCGCAGGTCCGCGCCGTCCGATCCCGGCAGCTGCGGCGTGCCGACGGCGACGAAGTGGACGTCGGCCTCCCCGGCCTCCGAGATGTCGGTCGTGAATCGCAGACGCCCCGATCGCACGCCCTCGACGAGCAGCTCCGGCAGGCCGGGTTCGAAGAACGGCGCCTCCCCGGTCGCGAGCTTGCCGATCTTGGCGGCGTCGGTGTCGACGCCCACGACCTCATGCCCGAGCTTCGCCATGGCGGCAGCATGCACTGCGCCGAGATACCCGCATCCGATGACCGAGATCTTCACATCGCTCCTTCTGGTGAACCCACGCCATTGTCGCGCATCTCGGCCGAATGGCCGCATCGGCCGGTGCGGGCCGCCACGATAGCCTTGGGCGCATGAGCATCGGACGACGCCGCGCCCTCGAAGGCGGCTTTGCGACGTTCGCCCTGTTCACGCTGATCGCGGGTCAGTTCTGGCGGAACCTGCTCGGCTGGTGGGGGTTCGGCGCGATCGCCCTGCTGGTGCTCGGTGGCGCCGTCTGGCTCTGGACGTCGGCTCGTCCACGAGTCAGCTGGCGTCGTGTCCCGAAGTCGACCATCGCCTTCCTGCTCGTGGCGACGTCGTCGATCGCCTGGTCCAACTATCCCGCCACGAGCGTGCTGGGCGTCGTGATCGTCCTCGCCACCACGTTCGCCGGGGTGTCCCTCGCACTGTCCCTCGGCTGGCACGGCTTCCTGCGGGCGCTCGCGTCCGCGCTGAAGTGGGTGCTCGGGCTGTCCCTCCTCTTCGAGCTCTGGGTCGCGCTGTTCGTACGCGAACCGCTGCTGCCCAACTTCGTCGACCACGGCGACGAGAAGGTTCCCATGGCCTTCTACTGGTCCCGTGCGCTCCTGTTCGACGGCGGGCCGATCGAGGGCATCGTCGCAAGCCGCAACCTGCTCGGCATGGCGGCGCTCCTCGCGCTCATCCTGTTCACCGCCATGTACGCAAGCGGCAGCATGCGTCGCGCGCCGGGGATCGGATGGATCGTGACGGCCGGCCTCGTCTTCGCGCTGACCCGCTCGGCGACCGTCATCCTGGTCTCCGTCGCCGTGCTCGTCGCCCTGGCGTTCGCGGTGTGGGCGCGGAAGGTCGGCCCGACGCATCGACGGCGGGTGTACGTCGTCGCAGCCGGAACCGTCGTTGCAGCGGCCGCCCTGCTCGCCCTGTCCTGGAATGCACTGCTCGCCCTGTTCGGCAAGGGCGACGACCTGACGGGTCGACTGGACATCTGGGAGTCGGTCGTCGCCCTCATCGCCGAGCGTCCGTTCCTGGGATGGGGGTGGGTGGGCTACTGGGCCCCTTGGGCGGAGCCGTACGACGGGCTCGCCGTCCGCAAGGGCGTCGAGTACCTGCAGGCGCACAACGCATGGCTCGACGTCTGGCTCCAGGTCGGCGTGCTCGGCCTCATCGCGTTCGCGTCGATCGTGATCGGCGCACTGTGGCGGTCGTGGTTCCTCGCGATCGATCCCCCGCGGGACGCGCGCGGCGCCGTGGTGCCGTACTCCGCCATCTCCCTCGTCCCCCTGCTGGCGATGGTCGCGCTGATCGGGCAGTCGCTCGCCGAGAGCCGGTTGCTCATCGAGGGCGGATGGGTCCTGCTCATCGCGATCGCCTGGGGCACGAAGCGCCGCCAGTGGTCGCCGGACGCCCTCCCGCCGCTGCCGCGTCCGCGTGCACCGTTGCAGGCCGCTCCTCCGGAGGCCCGTCCGTGAGGAACGCGCTGCGCGAGTTCGCCGACTCGGCGCGCCTCGCGCAGGCCGTGACCCTCATGTCGATCGGCCTCGCGTTCTCGACGCACGCGGTCCGCGCGGTGATCGGCTGGCCGGGCCTCCTCGCGGCGCTCGCGACCCTGATCGTGCTCGCCGGGCTGTCGCTCGTGGCGCGATGGCGGGCGGTGGAGTGGTACGGCATCCTGCCGCTCACCATCCTCGTCTTCGTCGGATGGTGCGGCGCCTCGGTCATCTGGTCGACCCGGCCGACCGCCACGCTCCTCGGTCTCGGCTACCTCATCGCGTTCGGCGTGCTCGGGGTCTACGTGGCCCTCATGCGCGACACCATCCAGATCGTCCGCGCGTTCGGCGATGTCTTCCGGCTGCTGCTGGCCGTCTCGCTCGCACTCGAGGTGCTGTCGGGGATCCTGCTCGACCTGCCGATCGCGTTCCTCGGCATCGAGGGCGACATCGCGACGCTCGGCCCGATCCAGGGCCTGTTCGGATCGCGGAACGTGGTCGGATTCGTCGCGCTCATCGCGCTGATCACGTTCATCATCGAGTCCCGCACCCGGAGCGTCACCCGCGGTCGGGCCGTCGCCTCGATCGCACTCGCCTCGATCGTGCTCGTCCTGTCCGGCTCACCGACGACGTGGATCGCGCTGGGGACGACGCTCGTCGCCCTCGCCGCGCTCTACGGCCTGCGCCGCGTTCCGGCCGAGCAGCGCTGGAGGGTGCAGCTCGCACTGCTCGGAGGCGCGGTCGCGGTCCTCGTCGCCGCCTGGCTGCTGCGCATCCGGATCATCGAGCTCCTCGATGCGCGCGCCGAGTTCGACGTGCGCCTCGACGTCTGGCGCGAGGTCTCCCGTTACCTCGCGTCGAATCCGCTGCAGGGGTGGGGATGGGTCGGGCGATGGCCGGACAGCCCCCCGTACGTCTGGATCGAGCGCGCCGTCGGCCGGGACCTCGGCTCGGCGCTCAGCGCGTACATCGACGCGTACTTCCAGGTGGGCGTGATCGGCGTGCTGCTCTTCGCGTCGCTCCTCGGCGTGGCGCTCGTGCGATCCTGGCTGCTCGCCTCGAACCGTCGGAGCGTCGTCTACCTCTGGCCCGCGCTCGTGCTCGTCGCGATCGCCGTGACGAGCTTCGCGGAGAGCTTCGCCCTGCTGGAGGGCGGCTGGATGCTGCTCGTCGTCTGCGCGGTGAAGGCGGCGCGCGACATGAGCTGGCGCGATGCGCTGGCGTCGACGCGCTGATCCCCTCACCGGACCATGGCGACAGACGGTCAGGATCCTGCCACTACAATCTTCCGAGTGACCTCCCCCGCCCCCGCTGACGACCTCACCGGCTTCAGCACCCCGGGAAGCGGACGCGGCATCCTGGACGTCTTCCGGTACGGGTACCTGCTCCGCCTCCTCATCCGCAAGGGAACCCAGACCCGCTACCACGGTTCGATCCTCGGTTGGACCTGGTCCTACGTGAAGCCGGCGGCGCAGTTCGCCATCTTCTACGTCGTCATGGGCGTCTTCCTCAACCTGAATCGCGGCATCGAGAACTTCCCGGTCTACCTGTTCTCCGGAATCATCGTCGTCAACCTCTTCAACGAGGCATTCGGCAATGCCACGAGGTCGATCGTCAACAACAAGGCGCTGGTCAAGAAGATCTACCTGCCGCGGGAACTCTTCCCCGTCGCCGACGTGTTCATCGCCTTCGTGCACTTCCTGCCCCAGCTGGTCATCCTGCTGGCGGTGCTGTTCTTCGTCGGCTGGGCGCCGACCCTCGTGCAGCTCGCGGGAGCTCTGCTCGCGATCGTGATCGTGCTCACGTTCGCGCTCGGCCTCGGCCTGCTCTTCGGCGCATTGAACGTCTCCTTCCGCGACGCGCAGAACCTCGTCGAGATCATCCTGCTCTTCGCCACGTGGACCTCGCCCGTGCTCTACCCGTTCACGCTCGTCCGCGAGAAGCTCCCGCCGTGGCTCTTCGACCTGTACATGGCGAACCCGCTCACGGTCGCGGTCGAGCTGTTCCACTCGGCGTTCTGGTTCCCGACGACGAGCGGGGCCATGGAACGGCCCGAGCACCTCTGGCTCCTCGCCGCCGTCGGCGTCGTCATCGTGGCGTCGCTGGTCGTCGTCGGCCAGTTCGTCTTCCGCAAGCTGGAGGGTCGTTTTGCCCAAGACCTCTGAAGCCCGTCCCAGCATCATCATCGAGGACGTCGCGAAGCACTTCACGCTGCGCCACACGCAGTCGTTCAAGGAACTCTTCATCTCGTGGATCCAGCGGAAGAAGCTGACGAGCTCCTTCCAGGCCCTCGACGGCATCGACGTGCGCGTCGCCGAAGGGGAATCGGTGGCCCTGCTCGGGTACAACGGTTCGGGCAAGTCGACGCTCCTCAAGCTCATCTCCGGTGTGCTCCGGCCCGATCGCGGTCGGATCCTGACGCGAGGGAGGGTCGCCGGACTCATCGAGGTCGGCGCCGGATTCCATCCGGACCTGTCCGGGCGGGACAACGTGTACCTCAATGCGGCGATCCTCGGGATGAGCAAGTCCGAGATCGACGCACGCTTCGACGAGATCGTCGAGTTCTCCGAGATCGGCGACTTCATCGACACCGAGGTCAAGCACTACTCCTCCGGGATGTTCGTGCGTCTCGCGTTCTCGGTCGCCATCCACACCGAGCTCGACATCCTGCTCGTCGACGAGGTGCTCGCGGTCGGCGATGCGCCCTTCCGCGAGAAGTGCAAGGCGAAGATCCGCGAGCTGGTCGACGAGGGCAAGACGATGTTCGTCGTGAGCCACGATCTCGGCATGGTCACCGAGCTCTGCAGTCGCGGGATCGTCATCCGCCGGGGCCGGATGATCTTCGACGGCCCCGTCGACGAGGCTGTGGTGGCGCTCAAGGAGAGCTCGCGCTGATGACCGGCGAACGGACCATCGCCGTCGTGCTCGCCGGCGGCGTCGGCACCCGGGTCGGCTTGGGCATTCCGAAGCAACTCATCCGCATCGCCGGCAAGGCGATCGTCGAGCACACGATGGAGACGCTCAGCCGGAATCCGCTGATCGACGAGATCCTCGTGATGATGAATGCGGAGAGCATCGACGAACTGCGCCACCTCGTCGGCGACCCCCGCTTCCCGAAGCTGCGTGCCGTGCTCCCCGGCGGCGAGACGCGGAACGACACCACCCGCCTCGCGCTCGACGCGCTTCCCGAGGACCCAGCGACACGCGTGCTCTTCCACGACGCCGTCCGCCCGTTCATCGACGACCGCATCATCGAGGAGTGCGTCCGCGCACTCGACGACTACGACGCCGTCGATACCGCCATCCCCTCGGCCGACACGATCATCCAGGTCGACGACGACGTGATCACCGCGATCCCGGTGCGGTCCCGGCTCCGTCGTGGTCAGACCCCGCAGGCGTTCCGGCTTGGGACGATCCGGCGCGCGTACGACGCCGCGGCCGACGACCCGTCGTTCGCCGCGACCGACGACTGCGGTGTCGTCTTCACCTACCTCCCCGAGGTGGCGATCCGCGTGGTCCAGGGCTCGGCGGAGAACATGAAGATCACGGAGCCGCTCGACCTCCACATCGCGGACAAGATCTTCCAGCTCCAGACCGCCGGACTCGCACAGCTGGGCGGCGACGCCTCGCTCGATCTCTCAGACCGGACGATCGTCGTCCTCGGCGGCAGCTCCGGGATCGGGGCCAGCATCGCCGATCTCGCGGAGCGCGCCGGTGCACGGGTGTTCGCCTTCAGTCGTTCCACGACGGGCACCGACGTGACCGATCGGGACTCCGTCCGCGGTGCGCTGGAGCTCGCGGCATCCGCCGGCGGCATCGACCACGTCGTCGTCACCGCTGGCGTCCTCACGATCGCTCCCCTCGCGGACACGACCGAGCAGTCGCTGCGCGACACCCTCGAGGTGAACCTGCTGGCGCCCGCGACGGTCGCCCAGGAGGCGTTCCCCCACTTGCTGGCATCCCGCGGCCAGCTCCTGTTCTTCACGTCGAGCTCGTACACGCGAGGTCGCGCGGGGTACAGCCTCTATTCGGCGACGAAGGCCGGCGTCGTCAACCTGACGCAGGCGCTCGCGGACGAATGGGCGAGCGACGGCGTCCGGGTGAACTGCATCAATCCGCAGCGCACGCGGACGCCGATGCGGACCAGGGCGTTCGGCGACGAATCCCCTGACACGCTGCTGGATCCCGACGACGTCGCCGCGGTCAGCCTCAGGGTGCTGGAGGCCGAGATCACCGGTCAGATCGTGGATGTCCGCGTGAATTCCTGAGCGACGCTGCGCGGGGGGCTGCCGGTGCGATCGAACGACCGAGGATCTCAACCGCGGCCCTCCGGGGGCCGCACCTCCTCGAGCACGAAGTCGTAGAGCTCGGCGACCCGCCGACCGTCGCCGCGGAGCTCGTCGATCTCGCCTCGGAGCGTCGAGACCTCGCGCTCGAGTCGCTGGACGTGCCGCGGCAGGTTGAGGATGTAGCCGATCCCGCGTGCGACCCGCCTGAACGGCCGACGAAGCTGTGCCATCACCGGTTCCTTCCTCTCTGTTCTGCGGTCATCACGACCGTGGCCTCGCGCCGTCGGGCGCCGAGGGAGTGCCAGGACCCCGTCGACAGGGTCTCGATCCGCAGGCCGGCGTCCGCGGCTTCGCGCTGCAGGAGGCCGACCGGCAGGTGCCAGGTGCGCGGGTCCTCGTGACGGTAGTCGGGTGGAAGCTCGGTCCCGATCGTGGCGACGGCCTCGCCCCCGCCGTCGATGAGGTGGCGGACGACGCGCAGCACCTGTGCGCGGGTCTCCGGCACGAGCCCCTCCAGCACGTGACCCAGCACGACGTGCCAGTCCCGTCGCTGACGAAGGAGCGGAGCGGCGGCCCCGAGGAGCGCCCGGCCGTCGGCGAGGTTGCACTCGACCGTGCGGACACGGACGCCCGCGGCATCCGCCGTCTCATTCGCGCGCGTGAGGCCGGGACGGCTGAAGTCGACGGCGACGACGTCGAGCCGGGGACCGGCGAGTGCGGTCGCGAGGGCGCCGGTGCCGCTTCCGAGGTCGATGACGCCCGTGGCGGAGGACCAGCGGTCGCGGAGGAGCTCGAGGAGTCGCGCGTCGACCGCCTCCTCGGCATCGGGGTCCGCGTGGAGGTCCTCCCAGAATTCGCGGTTCGTGTTGTAGACGCCGAACCAGTTCTCGAACCGACGGCGCGTGGACGGGGGCGTCTCGAACCGGAACGACGGGTCGGGGGTGCGCCAGGCCGGTCCGTAGGTCCGCGCCAGCCAGGTCTCGGGGTCGGCGACCGAGGGCATGTCGGCCCCCGCCAACGGGACGGTCGTGCGCGGCAGGATGGCGAGCCCGCGCGCCGGCGTGCGGACCGCGATGGGCTGGCAGTACCGGTCGCCGATCGTGAATCCCGGGAAGAGGTCGACGTAGTGGTCCACGCGGCCCTCGGCATCCGAGAACAGCACCTGGAGGTGCGATCGACTGTGCGGTCGGACGTCGAAGCCCGCCGCGGCGAGCGCGCGCTCCAGTTCGAGGCTCTCGAGCACGACGTCGACCCGCCCGTCGGCCTTCGACACGTACCCGACGTCGGCGTCGTCGTCATGCGGGAGGAAGTCGCCCGATCGGATGGCTCCGAGGAGCGTGCCTCCCGTGATGAAGGGCTGCATCCCGAGCTCCTCGAGGACGGCGATCACGGCGTCGAGGCTCGTCATCAGCCGGTCGGCGAACGCGTCGTCGCCCTCGACCGCCCGTGCCGGACGACCCCACTTGTTCACGACGAGCTCGCGACCCCTCGCGTCCACGAAGCGGCCGTCGCCATGGGTGCCCGGCGCGAACTCGATCCGGCCCGCCCACAGCACGCTGCTGTCCGCTCCGCGCAGCTCCACGTCTGCGGGCCCGCGGACATGCGCGGCGAGCGTCGGCGGCCACTCGACGCGAGCGGACTCCGGCGAGGCGGTGACCGACCAGACGCGCCGACCGGCGATCAGCGTATCGATGCGCTCCGACCCTCCGGCGAGGTCGACCTCGAAGCCGCGGGCGCCCACGGAGGCGATCGACGGCGCGGATTCGGGCAGGTCGGACCGCGGGTTGGGCATGAGACTCCCGGGTGGGCGGGGGCGGGCAGTCCCAGCATCATATCCGCACCGCAGCGGGCCGGCGCGCGGAGGCCGGGGCGCCGACCACAGCGGTGCGGGTCCGGGCTCAGCAGCGCGTCAGGCGGGCCACGCGGTCGGAGAGGACCGCGCTCCCGCCGAGCAGGCGCAGCTGCGAGATGCCCTTGTCGAGGACGACGGAGGAGATGCTCGACGGGACGCAGGTCGGCCGGCTGAGCAGCAGGGGCGCGCCGACCTTGCCCGCGGCGGCGGCCCCGGCGAGCGCGTCCGGGTAGGCGGCGCCGGTGGCGAGGTAGGCGGGTCCGCCCGACCCGTAGGCGCCGCGGACGACCGACGCGCTCGTCGCGTAGCGATCCGAGCCGGCGTAGCGCTTCACGGTGAACGAGGCCTTCAGCGAGCTCTCGATCCCGGACGAGACGACCGCCGTTCCGCCGGCGATGCGCACCTCGTCGACCCCGAGCGCGGAGAGCAGGTTGCGGGTCGCGGTGTCGGCACTCCGGGCCGTGCCGTGGACCAGCACGATCGGCCCCTTCACCTTGCCTGCGGCCGCACCGGCCGAGAGGGCGTCGGCGTAGCCGGTGCCGGTGGCGAGATAGGCCGTCGTGACCGTGCCGAACGCGTAGTCCGCGATCCGCCGGGAGGTCTCGTACCGGTTCGCACCGCTGATGCGCACGGTGGGGGCGATCTTGGCGAGCCCGCTCTGCACGGTGCTGCTCACGACGCCCGTCCCTCCGACGAGGACGATCTTCGCGGGCTTCAACCGGGCGAGCTCGGACGCGGTCGTCGACGGCAGCGACGTCCGTCCGGTCAGCAGCAGCGGGCCGCCCTGCGCCGCGGCGGCCGGCGCCGCCGACAGCGCGTCCGGGTAGTCGAGACCGGACGCCACGTAGGCGACCGGCACGCCCGCGTTCGGATACGTCGCCTTGGAGACGGCGACCGCGGTGCCGTAGCGATCCGACCCCGCGTACCGGGTCCACGGGATGTCGAGCCTCTGCCGCGGATCGCCGAACCAGTCGCGGTGGATGCGCCAGAAGTTCCGGTTGCCGTACGAGGAGCACGTGTCTCCCGTGTCGTAGAGGTTCGCGAGGGCCTCGGCGTTCGGCTGGTAGGGCGTGTAGTAGTACAGCGCCGCGGTGGCGCGGTTCTGGATGACGACGTCGGACCCCCCGCAGCGCGCGGCATCGGGGTGGTAGAGGATCCGGTTGGCGGAGCCGACCTTGATCCAGGTGAACGAGCCCTCCGGGTTGCCGTACCACGTCAACTGACGACCGGCCGCGTAGACCTGGTTGAAGAACCCGTAGTAGGTGGTGTCGCATGCGGAGGTGTCCGGGCATCCGTAGCCCATCGCCTTCTGCATCTGACCGAGCCCGGGGTCCGGGTCGGAGATGAGCGATTGCTCCTTCTCGAGCGTCACGAGGATGACGCGCGCGCTGATGTTGCACGCGCGCTGGACCTTGTAGATGATCCGCGCAGCCGACTCGGCCTTCCCGCCGGTGTACGTCGAGCAGGTGCCCCAGCTCCAGGTCCGCGTCGGGGTGTCGACCTTGTAGTTCGCGAGGCAGTACGAGTTCTTGCACGTGCCGACCCGGGCCTGCAGGAACGACTGGATCTGGGATTCGCTCATCGCCGAGCCGTTGTAGAAGTTCGCGTCGATGATGAGGTTGCCCGCCGTGAACCCGGTCGCGGCGGTCGCAGCAGCGACCCCGGAGGTCTCCCCGACGGACGGGGTACCGGCATCGAAGGCGTCGTCGGCACCGCCGACGGCGACCTCGGCGACCTCCTCGTCGGGGTCGACCGTCTCGTCGAATTCCTGGAGTCCGCGCTCCCGTGCGCCGGTCGCCGGGTCGCTCACACCGGCCTCGGCGGCCTGGAGGCGGAGGTGCGCCTCGTACTGGCGCTGCTCCTCGGAGAGCTCCGAGACGGTGCGGCCGGCGCCCTCGCCGGGCGCGTCCCGCCAGGCCGGGACGTCGATCGGGGTCTCAGGTCCGCGCGGCGACCCCGCGACCGTGTCCTCCGCGTGCACGGCCGTCGTCGCGGTCATCGCGATGACCACGCCCGCGACCACGCTCGCCACCCATCGTCGCGCCAGCATCACTCACCTCGACTCCCCCAGCGTCGAGCCCGAACGGCAGGCCCGACGACTCCACACACCCTAACGCGGGGCCGATTCGGGCGACAGGTCAGTCCCGGCGCGTCGAGGGCTCGGCCCGCTCGGCGGTTCCGCCGGGGGCAGGGGCCCGGTCGAGGGCGATCTGCCGTGCCAGCTCGGTCACGTCGTTCTCGATCGATCGGAACCGACGATGCGTGGTGGCCACGTACCCGAGGAACGTCAGGACCAGGAGGTACGTGATCAGGTCGGCGCCGCGGCCGATCCCGACGAGGTTCGCCAGCGCCGTCCAGAACTGCGGGAAGAAGACCGACGACGCGACGATCAGGATGAAGGCGAGGAAGATGATGCGCCGGATGGCCTGGTGCCGTGCACCGCCGGGGCGGAGCATGAAGGCGATCGCGAGGATCACGGCGATCACGGCGAGGATCTGGAAGACGATCAGCACGAGGCGGTCCTCACTTGAAGAGCAGGTCGACGAGGATGTTCACCGAGTTGAGCAGTGATTGCCCCTTCGACTTCGAGTAGTCGGTGTAGACGATGTGGGTGGGATACTCGGTCCACTTCGCGTCGAGCTCCCCGATCTGGTCGACGAGCTCGGAGGCATGCGCCATCCGGTTCTGCCTGATGCGGATGCGTTCCAGCAGCCGCCGGTCGATCACGCGCAGGCCGTTGTGCGCATCCGTCAGCGCCATGCCCGTCGTGACGCGAGTCCACCAGGCCGCGGTCTTCAGGACGAGCCGCTTCATCGCCCCGACCTTCGTCCGGCCGTCGAGGAACCGCGAGCCGACCACGATGTCGTAGTCGCCCTCACGCAGGCGCTCGACCATGCCCAGCGCATCGGCGACCTGGTGCTGGCCGTCGGCGTCGAAGGTCACGACGTCGGTGGTCTCGGGATCGCGGAGCGCGTACGAGAAGCCCGTCTGGAGGCTGGCTCCCTGACCGAGGTTGATGGGGTGGCGCACGACGACGGCGCCGGCGGATTCGGCTCGGGCTGCGGAGTCGTCCCGGCTCCCGTCATCCACGCAGACGACATGGGGGAAGGTCTTCCGCACCTCTCGGATCACGGACTCGACGACGCTGCCCTCGTTGAACATGGGGATGACCACCCAGGTGCGAGGCATGACTACGAGTCTGACACACCCGCATCGAACGGTTAGCGTGGTGCCATGCACGCGCACCCCGCGACGGACCGATGAGCGTCCGGATCCGCTTCGACCTCGACCGGCCAGAGGAGCGCGGCTTCGCCGGACGCGGCGGACTCTCGATCGTCGGGGTGGCGATCCAGGGCCTCGTGCGCTTCGTCTACAGCGTCCTCATCGGCCGGCTGCTCACGCCCGCGCTGCTCGCGGCCACGAACAGCGCCATCTCGCTCGCGCTGTTCACGAGCCTGCTCTGGCCCACGGGTACGGCCGCCGCGGCGACGAAGTTCGTCGCCCGCGCCCGCGGTGCCGGAGACGAGGCCGCGGTGCACGGGATCGCCCGCCACCTCGCGATCATCTCGCTCGCGGCGGCCGTGCCGCTCGCGCTCGGCGCCGCCGCGTTCTCCTGGTGGTCGCTCGCGCCGGGCGACGGCCTGCAGGCCGCGCTCGTGGCAGCGCTCGTCGTCGCATGGGCGATGTACAGCTATGTGCGGGGCCTGCACTTCGCCGTGCACCAGGTCGGGCGTGCCACGCTCTGGGACGCGATCGCCGCATCGACCGCGATCGTGCTGCTCCTCGTCGTCATCGTCCTCGACGCCAGTGCGCTCCTGCTGCTGCCGCTCACGATCGGCTACGCCCTCTACGCGCTCGCCGGCATACCCAGGCGTCACCCGCGGGCTCGCGACCCGCTGCCCGCCGACCTGCGTCGCGAGATGCTCGGGTTCACGGCGTGGTCGACGCTCGGGACGCTGGCGAGCACGGGCCTGCTCCAGCTGAGCATGGTGGTCGCGGGTTCCGTCGGCACGCCCGACGAGGGCGGCGCCTACGCCGCCGCGCTGACGCTCGCGACCCCCGCCTCGATGGTCGCACGCTCCCTCTCGCTCGTGCTGTTCCCGACGATGGCCCAGGCGACCGGGCGGGCGGACCACGCGTCGGTGCGCCGCCAGACCGACCTCGTGAGCCGCGGGCTCGTCGCCGTCATGGGTGCGATCCTCGGCACGATCGCCGTCGCCTCCGAGCCGATCGTGCTGCTGTTCTTCGGCGCCAGGTACGCCGACGCCCGCGCACCGCTCGTGGTGCTGCTGGCCGCGACCTTCCTCGTCACGGTCAACGTCGCCGCGGTCAACGCCCTGAGCGCCGGCACGCGGCGCGGCGTGCGGATCCCGGCCCTCCTGAGCGCGGTCGGCATGCTCCTCGGCTTAGTCGCGACGTGGCTGCTGGTGCCCGGCCTCGGCGTGCTCGGCGTCGCCGTCGGGTACCTCGTCGGGGCGGTGGTCATCGGCCTCGGCCCGATCGCGTGGGTCTGGACGACGGAGCGGATGCGATGGGGCTGGACGGCGGCGCGCGCGACCGTCGGCGCGCTGGCGGCCACGGCACTCGTGGTCTGGCTCGGCACGGCGGAGCCCGGATGGTGGTGGTCGGTCGTCGCCGCAGCCGGATTCCTCGGGCTCTGGGTGCTCCTGATGATGCCCGAGGTCCGCATGGTAGATTCGCTCCGGCGTCCCCGCGGGTCTGCGGGAGCGGAGTCACCCTGAAAGGAACCCGGAGTGGTGTTTGTCGCGCCCGGAGCAGACGTGTCGCCCGCGGCATCCGTCGGAGAAGGCACGAAGGTCTGGCACCTCGCGCAGGTGCGGGAGGACGCCAGGATCGGCGCAGGCTGCATCATCGGTCGCGGGGCCTACATCGGCACGGGCGTCGTGATGGGCGACCACTGCAAGGTGCAGAACGGCGCGCTCGTGTACGAGCCCGCGAGGCTCGGCGACGGGGTGTTCGTGGGGCCGGCGGTCGTGTTCACGAACGACGCCTACCCGCGCGCGATCAACCCCGACGGCACCCTGAAGAGCGCCTCGGACTGGGAGCCCGTCGGCGTCACCGTCGAGGACGGCGCCTCGATCGGCGCACGCGCGGTGTGCATCGCACCCGTGCGAGTCGGTCGCTGGGCGACCGTCGCGGCCGGCGCCGTCGTCACCAAGGACGTGCCCGACTACGCACTCGTCGTCGGGGTGCCCGCACGGCGGGTCGGCTGGGTCGGCCCGGCCGGCGTGCCCCTCGTGGAGGAGGACGGCGCGTGGACCTGCCCGGCGACCGGACGACGATTCGAACAGCACGGCGAGACCCTGAGGGAACTGGACGCATGACGAACGAATTCATCCCGCCGGCGAAGCCCATCGTCGGCTCCGAGGAGCGCGCCGCGGTCGATGCGGTGCTCGCATCCGGCATGCTCGCGCAGGGGGCCGAGGTCGCCTCCTTCGAGCAGGAGTTCGGCGATGTGCTCCTCGACGGACGCGCCGTCGTCGCCGTGAACTCGGGGACGGCGGGCCAGCACCTCGGGCTGCTCGCCTCGGGCGTCGGCCCCGGCGACGAGGTGATCGTGCCCTCCTTCACGTTCGCCGCGACGGCGAACTCGGTCGCCCTGACGGGTGCCACGCCGGTCTTCGCCGACATCGAGCCCGACCACTTCTGCCTCGACCCCGCGGATGTCGCGTCCCGCATCACCGAGCGCACGGTCGGCATCATGCCCGTCCACCTCTACGGCCACCCCGCGGACATGACCGCCTTCGAGTCCCTGGCCGCCGAGCGCGGGCTCGCGTTGTTCGAGGATGCCGCGCAGGCCCACGGTGCCGCGCTGGACGGGCGCCGCGTCGGCACGTTCGGCCGGTTCGCGATGTTCAGCCTCTACCCCACCAAGAACATGACGAGCGGCGAGGGCGGCATGGTGTCGACCGGCGAGGCCGACGTCGAGCGCCTCCTGCGATTGCTGCGCAACCAGGGCATGGAGAAGCAGTACGAGAACGAGGTCGTCGGCTTCAACGCCCGGATGACGAACATCCACGCCGCGATCGGGCGCGTGCAGCTCACCAAGGTGTGGGGCTGGACCGAGCGTCGCCGGCAGAACGCGGCGTTCCTCGACGCGAACCTCGAGGGGGTCACCACCCCGCCCGTCGCCGACGGCGCCGAGCACGTCTACCACCAGTACACGATCCGCGTGCCGGAGGACCGCGACGGCTTCGCCGCCGCGCTGCGCGAGCAGTACCAGGTCGGCTCAGGCGTCTACTACCCGATCCCCAACCACCGGCTCCCGTCGTTCGGTTTCGACCTCGACCTGCCGGAGACCGAGCGCGCCTCGCGCGAGGTGCTCTCGCTGCCCGTCCACCCCTCGCTGTCCGAGGGCGACCTCGAGCGCATCGTCGAGGCCGTGAACGCGCTCGCGAAGGCGGGTGCGTGATGGCGGACCTCCGCATCGGCGTCGTCGGACTCGGCATGATGGGGCGTCATCACGTCCGGGTCAGCCGGGAGATCGAAGGCGTGCAGCTCGTCGCGGTCGCCGACGCGCAGGGGGACCCGCACGGCGTCGCCGGCGGCCTGCCGGTGCTCGAGTCCGTTGCCGCACTCATCGACCAGCGGATCGATGCGGCGGTCGTGGCGGTGCCCACGGGGTACCACGAGGCGGTCGCGCTCGAACTCGCCGACGCCGGCGTGCACACGCTCGTCGAGAAGCCGATCGCCAGCGACAGCCGGGCCGGCGAGCGTGTCGCGGCGGCGTTCGAACGCAACGGGCTGGTCGGTGCCGTCGGACACATCGAGCGGTACAACCCGGCGCTCCAGGACCTTCGCCGGCGACTCGCCGACGGCGAGCTGGGCGAGCTCTACCAGATCGCCACACGGCGTCAGGGGCCGTTCCCGGCCCGCATCGCCGACGTCGGCGTGGTCAAGGACCTCGGCACGCACGACATCGACCTCACCGCGTGGCTCGCACAGTCGCCGTACACGTCCATCGCCGCGCGGACGACCACGCGATCCGGTCGGCCGCACGAGGACATGGTCTCGGCGACGGGCCAGCTCGCGAACGGGACCATCACGAACCACCTCGTCAACTGGCTCTCTCCGATGAAGGAGCGGGTGACCGTTGTCACGGGCGAGCGCGGTGCGTTCGTCGCCGACACCGTGAGCGCCGACCTCAGCTTCTTCGAGAACGGCACGCAGGCGACCGAATGGGAGTCCGTCGCCGCGTTCCGAGGGGTCTCCGAGGGGTCGATGACCCGCTTCGCCCTGACCAAGCGCGAACCGCTCCGCTCCGAGCACGAGGCGTTCCGCGACGCCATCCTGGGGCGCGCCGCGAACACCGTGACCATGCGCGAGGGGCTCACGACCCTGCGCGTGGCGGAGGCGGTCGTGGACTCCGCCCGCACCGGCGAGTCCCGCGCGCTCCCGCCCGCATGACGGGCGCGCGCGTGCGCGCGGTCATCGCCACGCGCCTGTTCCCACCCGAGGTCGGCGCCGCCGCCTTCCGGCTCCGCGCGCTGGCCCGCGGGCTCGACGACGCCGGCGCGAGCGTGCGCGTCATCACCACCACGCCGCCGTCCGGCCCTGCCGACGACGGACCGATCGACGTCCGCCGTGCGCCCGTGCTGCGCGACCCGGGGGGCAACGTCCGGGGCTACGTTCAGTACCTGAGCTTCGACGTGCCGCTGTTCTTCCGCCTGCTCGTCACCCCCGGCGACGTCGTCGTGGCCGAGCCGCCGCCGACGACGGGCGCCGTCGTCGCCGTCTGCTCGCTGCTGCGTCGCCGCCCGTTCGTGTACTACGCCGCCGATGTGTGGTCCGATGCGGTGGCGGCCACCGGCGCCTCCGGCGTCGTCGCCCGAGTGCTCCGAGCCGTGGAGGCCTGGGTCCTCCGCCGGGCCGCGCGCGTCGTCGCGGTCTCCCCCGAGGTCGCCGATCGCGTGGCCGACCTCGGCGCCGCGCGCGAGCGCATCACGGTCGCGCCGAACGGCGTCGACACCGACGTGTTCCAGGTCGGCGACGAGCGCCGGCCGTCGTCGCCGACCTTCGTGTACACCGGGACCATGTCCGAGTGGCAGGGCGCCTCGATCTTCATCGACGCGCTCGAGCTGGTCCGCCGGGATCACCCGGATGCGACGCTCCACTTCTACGGCCAGGGCTCCGACGAGGCGAACCTGCGGACCCGGGCCGCCCGCCTCCCGCAGGACGCCGTCTCGTTCCACGGAGTGGTCCCGCCGGCGGTCGCCGCCGAACGCCTCCGGACCTCGACCGCGGCGCTCGCGAGCATCGTCCCCGGCCTCGGGTACGACTTCGCCAAGCCCACGAAGATCTACGCCGCCGCGGCGTGCGGCGCGCCGATCGTCTTCGCCGGCGCGATCGACGGTGCGGGGTCGCGCCTCATCGACGACGCCGCGCTCGGGTGGGCACCCGGGTACGACGCCGACGCCGTGGCCGAGGCCATGCGAGCGGCGATCGCGGCCGACGGCGCCGACGAACGGACGGTGCGCCGCGCAGCGCGGGCGGACTGGGTCGAACGGAACGCGTCACTGGCTCGGACCGGACGGATCGCCGCCGCGGCCGTGCTCGACACGGCGACCGGCCGCCGTCGCGCTCAGTCCGCCTGAACCCCGACGAGCGCGTCGACCACGCGCCGCGCCGCATGTCCGTCGCCGTAGGGCGTGGCATCCGTCGCCGCCGGGAGCGGTCGCACGACGGCGGCCGCGAGGTCCTGGGTCTCCGGGTCGACCAGCCGGTTCCAGCCGAGCTCGACCGTCTCGACCCACTCGGTCTCGGGACGGATGGTCGTGCAGGGCACCCGGAGCAGGAACGCCTCCTTCTGCAGGCCGCCGGAGTCCGTCACGACGCCGGCGCTCGCCGCGGCGGCCGCGACGAGCTGCGGGTAGGCCAGCGGAGGGATCGCGTGCAGCGCCCCGCGGTCGAGCGAGAGCCCGTGCTGCTCGGCCAGCGCACGCAGCCGCGGGTGCGCGAGGAGCACGACCGGGCGGTCGAGGGAGGCGAGGGAGTCGAGGATCGCCGTCAGCCTGGTCGGGTCGTCCGTGTTGTCGGGGCGGTGGATCGTGCTGAGGTAGAAGGCGCCCGGCTCGACCCCGTCGAGCGGGAGCGGCTCCCCGGCGACGGCGTCCCTCGTGGCGAACAGGACGTCGGTCATCACGTCGCCGACCATGACGCTGCGCTCCGCGAGGCCCT
The DNA here is from genome assembly GCF_050565425.1 of Agromyces sp. GXS1127. Classification (NCBI taxonomy): domain Bacteria; kingdom Bacillati; phylum Actinomycetota; class Actinomycetes; order Micrococcales; family Microbacteriaceae; genus Agromyces; species Agromyces sp. GXS1127. The sequence continues at coordinate 163,696 of NZ_JBOCIG010000003.1, read as the reverse complement.
CGTGCGCGAGATGCCGCATCGCGACCTCGCTCGGCGCGAGCAGGAGGTCGGCCGCATGGTCGGTGAGGACGCGGTTGTGCTCCTCGGGCATGCGGCGGTTGAACGATCGCAGGCCCGCCTCCAGATGCGCGAGCGGCAGGTGCATCTTCACGGCCGCGACGGCGGCCGCGAGCGTCGAGTTGGTGTCTCCGTAGACGAGCACCCAGTCGGGCGCGTACTCCTCGAACACCGGCTCCAGCCCGGCCAGCATCGCGGCGGTCTGCGCACCGTGCCGACCGGAGCCGACCTCGAGGTTGACGTCGGGCTCGGGGATGCCGAGATCACGGAAGAACACGTCGGACATGGCCTCGTCGTAGTGCTGCCCGGTGTGCACGATCACGTGCTCGGCACGCCCCGCCATCGCGTGGGCGATCGGGGCCAGCTTGACGAACTGCGGGCGCGCGCCCACGACACTCAGGATTCGCACCGTACGACTGTACTCGGTCGGGTGGACCGCGAGGTGACCGCGGTCAGGCGGCGGAGGCGACGAGCCTGGCGAGGATCGCCCGTTCCGTCGACTCGTCGGCTTCCGAGCTCAACTCGGCCGATGCGCGATCGGATGCGGCCTTGAAGTCGCGGACGGCGTCGCCGTCGAGTGGCCGGAGCGCGTCGGCGATATCGGCGGCCGAGTAGCCTGCCGTGACGACCCCGAGCCCGTACCGATCGATCAACGCGTCGGTCTCGACCGCCGGTCCGAAGACCAGGCCGAGTCTCGCCTGCACGAAGTCGAAGAACTTGTTCGGCAGCATCAGCCGATGGTTCACCGTGGCCTGCGGCAGCGCGTAGACGCCCAGATCGTACCGGTTGAGCACCCCGGGAAGCTCAGCGGGCGTCACGGCAGGATGGATCGTCACCCGATCCGCGCCCGAGGCGCGCCGCCCCAGGTCGTCGAAGTACCCTCCATCCTGCTTCGCCTGGACGAGGTACAGGTCGAGGGTGAACCGATCGTCGAGCATGAGGGTCGCGTCGATGAGTGCTTCGATGTTGCGCCCGGGGACGGCGCCGCCGCTGTGGACGAGGCGGATGCGCCCGGGTTCGGGCGGACTCGGCTGCAGGGGCTGCCTCGGGATCGCGTTGCGCACCACCTCGCAGGCGATGCCGAACTGCGTCTCGTAGAGGTCCGCGATGGACCGGTTCACGGTCGTGACCGCATCGGTGCCGGGCAGATACCCAGCACAGACCCAGCGCATGTAGGGGGCGACCAGCAGGCGCCAGCTGAGGACATGGGTCCGCTCCTCGGGTGCCCACTCGTGCATGTCGCCCCAGATCCGCGCACCGCGACGGACGGCATGCGCCAACGGGAGGGCGCGCGCCTCGTTCGCGACGATGACGTCGAAGCGTCGTTCGCCGATGAGCTCCAGTGCCGCACGAACGGCCGGGGCGGCGAGCTCGACGGCGCGGAATCGGTGCAGTGCGAGGGCCGCGACGCCGGTCGGCGTCTGAGGAAGCGATGGGAGGTGGGCGGGGATGGACAGGTGCTCGACGACGCCGTCGGGCCCGTCGCCGTAGCCGACCGTCGTCACGTCGCCGAACTCCCGCAGGATGGCCAGCTGGCGCAGCACGCGCGCATCGCTGGGGAAGTGCGAGAAGGAGATGGAGAGGATGCGGGGGCGTCCGGGCATGCCTCCAATCGTATGCCGCGGGCCGGTTCGGCCCGCGTTCAGGGGCCCGTTCCCGGGCTCGGCTATCCTGAGGTGTCGCGCGCGCGGCCGTTTCCGCGCGCCTGCCGCCCCCCACCACCTCAGGAGACGTACGTGAACGCCGATCTTCTTGTCGTGGGCTCCGGATTCTTCGGGCTCACGGTCGCCGAACGACTCGCCGAGGAGCTCGGCCTCCGAGTGCAGGTGATCGATCGGCGAGCCCACATCGGCGGGAACGCGTACAGCGAGGACGAGCCGACGACGGGCATCGAGGTGCACCGCTACGGCGCCCACCTCTTCCACACCTCGAACGAACGGGTCTGGGAGTACGCGAACCGGTTCACGGCGTTCACCGACTACGTGCACCGGGTCTACACGCGGCACGCGGGCGAGGTCTTCCCGATGCCGATCAACCTCGGCACCATCAACCAGTTCTTCCGAGCGGCCCACGGTCCGGAGGAGGCGAAGGCCCTCATCCGGGAGCAGGCGGGCGAGCTCGCCGGGACCGACCCGCAGAACCTCAACGACAAGGGGATCCAGCTGATCGGCCGGCCCCTCTACGAGGCGTTCATCAAGCACTACACCGCGAAGCAGTGGCAGACCGATCCGAAGGACCTGCCCGCCGCCGTGATCTCCCGGCTGCCGGTGCGCTACACGTACGACAACCGCTACTTCAACGACACGCACGAGGGCCTCCCCGTCGACGGGTACACCGCGTGGCTCGAGCGGATGGCCGACCACCCGCGCATCGAGGTGACCCTCGGCACCGACTTCTTCGACGACTCGCACGGGTTCTCGCGGAGCAAGGTGCTCGGGCAGCTCCCCGTGGTCTACACCGGTCCCGTCGACCGCTACTTCGACTTCGCCGAGGGCGAGCTCGGATGGCGAACGCTCGACTTCGAGCAGGAGGTCCTGCCGATCGGCGACTTCCAGGGCACCTCGGTCATGAACTACCCCGACGAGGACGTCCCCTTCACGCGCATCCACGAGTTCCGTCACTTCCACCCGGAGCGCGATTACCCGACCGACAAGACCGTGATCATGCGCGAGTTCTCCCGGTTCGCCGAATCGGGCGACGAGCCCTACTACCCGGTGAACACCGCGACCGACCGCGAGCGACTGCTCGCGTACCGCGACCTCGCGCGAGGCGAGCGCGATGTGCTGTTCGGCGGCCGGCTCGGCACCTACAAGTACCTCGACATGCACATGGCGATCGGTGCGGCTCTGAGCATGGTGGACAACAAGCTCGCCCCGGCGCTCCGCGACGGTTCCGCCCTGCAGAGCGGCGGCGTCGACGAGTGAATCCGCCCGTGATGCCCGCCGGTGATCGGACGCCGGAGGGACGATGACCTGGTTCGAGGCCGTTCCGGCGATCGTCGTCGCCGTGTTCCTCCTCTTCGGCCCCGGCCTGCCGATCGCGTGGGCGGCGGGAGCGCGGGGGCTCTCCCTCGTGGCGATGAGTGCGCCGGCGTCGCTCGGGGTCCTCGCCGTGGCCAGTATCGCAGCGGGTCTCGTGAACGCGGCCTGGTCCCTCCTCCCGGTCGTGGCGGTGGCCGTCGCGCTCACGGTGGCCGCCCTCCTGCTTCGCCGGGCGTACGGCCGGACCGAACCGAGCAGTGCCCGGGTGGCCCGGACGCTCGGTCCCGCCCTCCTGGGTGGCGCCGTCGGCGGCGGCATCCTGCTCGTCGCGCTGACGGCCGCCATCGGCGCTCCGGATCATCCGAACCAGCTCTACGACGCGGTGTTCCACCTGAACGCGACCCGGTTCGTCCTCGAGAACGGCACGGCGTCGCCGCTCGAGATGACGCTGTCCACGCCCGAACGATCGTCGGGGTTCTATCCGACGGTCTGGCACGGCAGCGCAGCGCTGGTGGCCGCGCTCGCCGGGGTCGACGTCGTGGTCGCGACGAACGCCCTCACGATCGCCGTCATCGTGGGGGCCTGGCCGATCGCCGTCATGCACCTGGCGCACGTCCTCCGGCCGGCTTCGGGCGCCATCGTCGCATACGGCGGCGCCCTCTCGGCGGGGTTCGCCATGTTCCCGTTCGGTCTGCTCTCGTGGGGCGTGCTGTACCCCAATCTGCTGGGCATCGTGGTCCTGCCGGTGCTCCTGGCGCAGCTCGCCGTCCTGCTCCGCGTCGCGGAGCCGTCCTGGGCGACGCCTGCGGTCCTCGGATGGCTGCTGTTCGCGCTCGGCGTGGGCGGTGCTGCGCTGGCCCATCCCAACACGGTGTTCTCCCTGGCGGCCCTGGGGGCACCGATCATCGCGGCGGCCGCGTGGTCAGCCGTCCGGCGAGCGACTCGGCGGCGGGACCGCGTCGTCCCGATCGCGCTCGCCGCCGGCTACGTGATCGCGATGGCGGTCCTCTGGACGATCGTCCGGCCGAACGCGACGCACTGGCAGCCGTTCGAGTCGATTCCGCAGGCGTTCGGAGAAGCCCTCCTGCTGGCACCGCTCGGACGCCCGATGCCCTGGGTCCTCGCCGGGCTCTTCCTGCTCGGCGCGTGGGCGGAGGTGCGCCGCCGCCGGTTCTGGGTCATCGGCGGGCAACTGGTCGCGATCCTGCTGTACCTCGTGGTCGCCGCCGTGTGGAACGAGGCCCTGCGGACGTCGATCGTCGGGGTCTGGTACAACGATGCGAACCGCGTCGCCGCGCTCCTCGGGGTCCTGGGGATCCCCCTCGCCGCGCTCGGCGCGTCGGTCGCGCACGACGCGGTTCGCGGATGGCTCGCGCGCACGAGCCTCGCTCGTCACCGCTTCGCCGCACTCGCAGCGCTCGCGCTGGTCTTCGCGGTACTGGTCGCGGGCAGCCAGTGGCGCACCCTGTCGACGCAGGTGCCGTTCCTGCGCGACGAGGCATTCGCGTTCGACGACGATTCGGCCATCGTCTCCCCCGACGAGGTCGCCATCTTCGAGGAGGTGGAGGAGATCGTGCCGCCCGACGGGATGGTGGCCGGCAATCCGTGGAGCGGCGCCGCGCTCGTCTACGCCTACACGGGGCGCACCGCCTTGCTCCCCCACCTCCAAGGCGTGTACGGAGACGAACGCTGGGACGTCGCCGCGTCGCTGGCACAGGATGCGACTGCGGTGTGCGACGAACTCGACGACCTCGGCATCGACTACGTCCTCGACTTCGGAGACCGCTACGTGATCAGCGGACGCGGAGACGCCGATCGTTACGCTGGTCTGAACGATCTGGCCCGTTCCGAGGCCGTCACCCTCATCGCTGAGCAGGGCGAGGCCAGGCTCTACGAGATCTCCGCCTGCAACTGACCCGACCCCATCACCCAAGGAGCCCACGCGTGAAGATCGCCGTCATCGCCCTCGGCAAGATCGGCCTGCCGCTCGCCGTCCAGTTCGCCTCGAAGGGGCACGAGGTCGTGGGGGTCGACGTGAACCCCCGCACTGTCGAGCTCGTGAACTCGGCCGTGGAACCGTTCCCCGGCGAGGCGCACCTGCAGGAGAAGCTCACCGAACTCGTCCCGGCCGGCCGGCTGCGGGCCACCACCGACTACGCCGACGCCGTCCCCGGTGCCGATGCGGTGGTCCTCGTGGTCCCGCTCTTCGTCGACGAGGAGGCCCGGCCCGACTTCGGGTGGATGGATGCCGCGACCCGATCGCTCGGCGAGCACCTCACGGCCGGCACGCTGGTCGCCTACGAGACCACCCTCCCCGTCGGCACCACCCGGACGCGCTGGAAGCCGATGCTCGAGGAGGCGTCCGGCCTCGTCGAGGGCGAGGACTTCCACCTCGTCTTCTCGCCCGAGCGCGTGCTCACGGGACGGGTCTTCGAGGACCTGCGCAAGTACCCGAAGCTCGTCGGCGGCCTGACCGAGGCGGGCGCGCGGCGCGCCGTCGAGTTCTACGAGGCCGTGCTCGACTTCGACGAGCGCCCCGACCTCGCCCGCGCGAACGGCGTCTGGGACCTCGGTTCGGCCGAGGCATCCGAGCTCGCCAAGCTCGCCGAGACGACCTACCGCGACGTGAACATCGGCCTCGCGAACCAGTTCGCCCGCTTCGCGGGCGAGCACGGCATCGACGTGTACCAGGTGATCGAGGCGTCCAACTCGCAGCCGTACAGCCACATCCACCAGCCGGGCATCGCCGTCGGCGGTCACTGCATCCCCGTCTACCCGCGCCTGTACCTGTGGAACGACCCGGCCGCGACGGTGGTCCGGGTGGCGCGCGAGGCGAATGCGGCGATGCCGGAGTACGCGGTCGCCCTGCTCGAGGGAGTGCACGGCGACCTCGCCGGCCAGCGCGTCGTCGTGCTCGGCGCGGCCTACCGCGGCGGCGTGAAGGAGACGGCCTTCTCCGGCGTCTTCGACACGGTCCGGTCGCTCACCGCGCGCGGTGCCGAGGTCTCGGTGCACGACCCGCTCTACTCCGACGACGAGCTCGCCGCGCTGGGCTTCGCCGCGTACCACCCGGGCGAGGCCGTCGACGCGGCGGTCGTGCAGGCCGACCACGCCGAGTACCGCGACCTCGGGCCGGCGGACCTCCCGGGCATCCGGTCGTTCGTGGACGGGCGCCGGGTGAGCTCGGCGGAGCGCTGGCCGGGGGTGGGCTACCGGGTCATCGGGAAGTCGTGACGTGCGCGTCGCGCTGACCAAGAGCACGTTGCGGGTGCCGCCGACCTACTTCGCGGTCCAGCATGCGATGCGCCTGTCGAGCGCGCACCACTTCCGGTTCTTCACCGGGGTCGCCGAACTCGGCGACCCCGCCGTCGCCGCGGCCGTCGAGGTCGTCGAGGCGGTCCCGGCGCCGTCGCTGGGGTTCCGTCGCCGGGAGCTGCTGCTCCCGACCGCGCTGCCGCGCTGGTCGCGGCAGATCTCGGCGTGGCATCCCGATCTGGTCCACCAGCACTTCGCGACGTGGTCGACGCCGGCCGTCGGCGCGGCTCGACGGGCCCGGGTTCCGCTCCTCACCACGGTCCACGGCGCCGACGTCGAGACCGCGATCCGCCCCGCGGCGACGGCGATGCAACGCTGGCATCACCGCAACGTCGCCGCGGCCGGCGCGGCGAGCGCACGCATCCTGGCGGTCAGCCGCCACCTCGCCGATCGGGCCGTGCTCGCCGGCCTCCCGGCCGATCGGATCGAGGTGCACTACCAGGGCGTCGACACCGACGTGTTCCGCCCCGGGGAGGCCGCAGCGGAGACCGACGGTCCGCCGCGCGTCGTCTTCGCCGGAGCGCTCGTCGAGCGGAAGGGCGTCCTCGACCTCGTCGAGGCCTCCCGTCGCGTCGCCGATCGCGCGCCGCACGACCTCCGGATCATCGGCTCGGGGCCGCTCGGCGACCGGCTCGTCGGCGAGACCGCGGCGGACCGGCACGTCCGTCTGCTCGGACGACTCGATCGGGCCGCCCTGCGCGCCGAGCTCCAGTCGGCGTCGATGCTCGTGCTGCCCACGCGGACGCTCGACGGCGGGCAGGAGGCCGCCGGCCTCGTCCTCGTCGAGGCCCAGGCGTGCGGCGTGCCGGTCATCGCCTACCGGTCCGGGGGCACGCCCGAGATGATGCGCCCCGACGAGACCGGGCTGCTGGTGCCCGAGGGCGACCGATCCGCGCTCGCGTCCGCGATGGCGCAGCTCCTGCGCCTCTCCCCCGCCGATCACGAGCGGATGTCGCGTGCCGCGCGCCGTTTCGCCGTCGAGGAGCGCAGCCTCGACGTCAGCGTCCGCGAGCTCGACGAGCACTACCGCGCCCTCGTCGCCTGAACGGACGGGGTCCGCCCGACCGGCGCGAACGGGCCGTTCGGAACGGCCGGGTATCCTTGCCCACGGCCTCGAACCGATTGAAGGAGCTCCGTGTCCAACCCGACCACGTCGACCACGATCCAGAACGTCGTCTTCCCCGCGGACCGCGACCCCGACGTCCTGGCGCTCTACGCCGACCCGGAGACCTGGACCACGCTCGACGGCGAGCCCGTGCAGGTCACCTCGCACGGCCACATCGACGACGTGCAGAGCCGGCACTCGATCCGCATCCGGGCCGGCGCGCGCGTGTCCTTCGCGAGCTACTTCAACGCCTTCCCGGCGTCCTACTGGCAGCACAGCACCGTGCTGAAGACCGTCCGGCTCCGGCTCGAGGTGCGCGGCGAGGCGACGGTGCTCGTCTACCGGTCGAACCCGCGCGGCATCGCGCAGCGCGTGGCCTGGAAGCGGTCGGAGGGCACCGACAGCACCGTGCTCGACTTCGAGCTCCCGCTCGAGCGGTTCGCCGACGGGGGCTGGTACTGGTTCGACATCGTCGCAGGCGACGACGGGGCCGTGCTCGAACGCGGCTCGTGGTCGGCCGATCTCCCGGACAGCGGCACCCCGGGCGGCCTCACGCTGGGCATCACCACCTTCAACAAGCCCGACTACTGCGTCCGGACCCTCGAGACCCTCGCGGCCGATCCCGAACTGCTCGCCGAACTGTCGATGATCTTCCTCACCGATCAGGGCACGCGACTCGTCCAGGACCAGCCGGGCTTCGACGAGGTCGCGGCGCGCCTGGGCGACAAGCTCACGGTCCTGCGCCAGCCGAACCTCGGCGGCTCGGGCGGCTTCAGCCGCGCGATGGCCGAGAGCCTCGAGGTCGAGGGCGCCGGCTACGTCATGCTCCTCGACGACGACGTGTCGGTCGAGTCCGAGAGCATCCTCCGGGCGCTGCGCTTCGCCCGCGCGACGAGCCGCCCGACCATCGTCGGCGGCCACATGTTCGACCTGAACTCGCGGACGGTGCTCCACGGGTTCGCCGAGAAGGTGGACCAGTCGGCGTTCTTCTGGGGCCCCTCGACGCCCGAGCAGGAGCGTCACGACTTCGCGCAGGCCAACCTCCGCCAGTCGCCCTGGATGCACGCGCGCATGGATGCCGACTACAACGGGTGGTGGATGTGCCTCATCCCGCTCGAGGTCGTCCGCCGCATCGGCCTGTCCCTGCCGGTGTTCATCAAGTGGGACGACGCCGAATACGGCCTGCGCGCGAAGGCGGCGGGCATCCCGACCGTCTCGCTGCCCGGAGCGGCGCTCTGGCACATCTCGTGGATCGACAAGGACGACAGCATCGACTGGCAGGCGTACTTCCACGCCCGCAACCGCATGGTGGCCGCGCTCATCCACTCGACCGTGCCCAAGGGAGGACGCCTGCTGCGATCGAGTCGCCGCATCGACCTCAAGCACCTGCTCTCGATGCAGTACTACGCCGTGACGCTGCGCCACCGTGCGCTCGCCGACGTCCTCGACGGGCCCGGCGCCCTGCACCCGGCCATGCCGACGAAGCTCGCCGAGGTGCGCGCCGCGGCCGCCGACTTCCCCGAGACGGCGGTGCACCCGTTCGACGAGGACCTCCCGTCGACCACCGAGGGCAAGCGCATCTACCCGATCGACCAGACCGGCGCGGCACCGACCGGCCCCAGGCTGATCGCCTGGACCGCGAAGTCCGCGCTGCGTCACGCGCTTCGCGACCCGGCGGACCGGAACGTCGCCCGCCCGCAGGTGGAGCTCGCGAAGCACGATGCGACCTGGTATCGCGTCCCGGGCTTCGACAGCGCGCTGATCTCGACGGCCGACGGCGCGGGCGCGAACTGGTATCACCGTGACCGGCGGACCTTCCGCCGGCTGTGGCGGGAGAGCCTGAACCTGCATCGGCGGCTGGAGCAGGAGTGGGACCGGCTCCAGTCGGAGTACCGGGCGAGCGTGCCCGAGATCACCTCGCCCGAGGCCTGGCGCCGGACGTTCGGCACCGCCGACTGATCGGACCCGAGGTGCGTCGACGCGGGTGACGCACCTCGACGCGCTGCGGCGGCAGCCGTGCGGCCGGGTGGGCCGTGCGGCCGGGTCAGTCGTGCGGCCGGGAACGACGCGCGCGATCCGCCGCCCACGCCGACGCGATGATCTCGTCGAGCCCGTGCCGGGCGCGCCAGCCGAGGTCGTCGGCGATACGCGACGCGTCCGCGACCAGTTCCGCGGGATCGCCCGCCCGGGCGGCGATCACCTCGGGCTCGAGCGGGACGCCCGAGACCTCGGAGATGCGCCGGATCACGTCGAGCACGCTCGCCCCGATCCCGGTACCGACGTTGTACACCGCGTGGCGTCGACCGGGAGCGTCCAGCTGGTCGAGCGCGGCGAGATGCGCGTCCGCGAGGTCGAGGACGTGGACGTAGTCGCGCACCCCGGTCCCGTCGGCCGTGGCGTGGGTGTCGCCGTAGACGAGCGGGCGCAGCCCGCGGGCCATGCGGTCGAACACGATGGTGACGAGGTTCAGCGCCTCGGGGTCGCCGAGTTCGGGCCACCCCGCGCCGGCGACGTTGAAGTACCGCAGGCTCGTGTGCCGGAGCCCGGTGGCGCGGCCCGCGTCGGCCAGCATCCACTCGCCGACGAGCTTCGTCGCGCCGTACGGGTTGATCGGCGCCGGCTCGACGGACTCGTCGACCACGGTCGCGTCGGGCACGCCGTAGACGGCGGCCGACGACGAGAAGACGAGACGCTCGACGCCGGTCTCCTGGACCGCCTCGAGGAGGTTCGCCATGCCGCCCACGTTCTGCCGGTAGTACCACGCGGGTCGCTGCATCGACTCGCCGACCTGCTTCTTGGCCGCGATGTGCACGACGGCGTCGACGTCGTGGGTCCGGATGGCGCGGGCGAGGTCGCCGATCGCCTCGTCGGACGCCAGGTCGATCCGGAGCAGCGGGACGTCCCCGACGCGATCCGCCGCACCGGTGGAGAGATCGTCGACCACGACCACCTCGCGTCCCGATCCGACGAGCAGGCGCACGACGTGCGCTCCGATGTATCCGGCCCCGCCGGTGACCAGTACGCTCACAGTTCCTCCGAAGGTCGCGATGCCGGCCCCCGCGCGATGAACCGGCGGTAGGCGAGCTTCCGCACCGGCTCGGGGACGAACCGATACCCGCCCCGGACCAGGACGTTCCGCAGGTGCTCACGTCGCGTGGTGAACCCGATCCGTCGGAGGGCGCGCTGCAGCGCGAGTTCGCTCCGCCACTGGGCGCGCCCGCCGCGCCTGGCGTACGCGCCGGCACCGACGCGGTACATCACCAGCGGCTCGGCGATGTTGCCGACGCGCGCGCCGGCGTGGATCATCCGGGCGAACAGCCAGTAGTCCTCCATCAGCCCGAGTGGCTGGTAGCCCCCGGCCCGTTCGACGGCCGAACGCCGATAGACGACGGTCGGATGGCTGAACGGGTCGTGGAAGCGCGCATAGCGCTCGATCTCGGCCTGCCCGGTCCTCGGCACCCGGCGACCGACGATCGAGCCGTCATCGTCGAGGAACTCGAGCATGCCGGTGCCGACGAGGTCGAGCCCGTCCTCGATGAGCGGCAGCTGCGCGGCGAATCGCTCGGGCAGCGAGATGTCGTCGGCGTCCATGCGCGCCACGATGTCGTGGTCGCTGAGCGCGAGCCCGGTGGCGAGCGCCGTGGCGAGGCCCGCGTTCTGCTCGATCCGGTGCAGCACCACGGGAACGGGGGAATCCGCGATCGCGGTCTCGATGGCCCCCTCGAGTCCTGGTGAGACCGGTCCGTCCTGGACGAGGACCACCTGGGCCGGCGGTCGCGACTGGCCTCCGACGCTCGACGCGAACGCCTTGGCGAAGTGCACCGGATGGTCCCCGCGATAGACCGCCATGAGGAGGCTGAACGGCTCGCTCACGAGCGCTCCGTCGCCGCGACGGCGTCGCTCGCCCGGCCGAGCCCGGCCAGCGCGTCGGCGTTGGGCCTCGGCCGGAAGCGCGTGCCGTCCCGCCATCCGCGGCGCCAGCCGTCTGCGAGCGTCGCCCGGTCGGTCGAGCGGAGGCCCGTGCGGAGCCAGCGCAGGGCGCTCGAGCCGCCGTACAGCACCTTCTCCCACGGCGCGAGGCCCTGCGAACGGCGGAACATCCAGAGCTTGTTGCGCACCTCGTAGTAGAAGCGATGCCCGGGGTCGGCATCCGTCGACCCGAGCACGCGGGTCTTGTGCACGACGACCGACGCGGGCACGTGCAGCCCCCGACGGCCGCGGAGCGCCCGCGTCGAGTACTCGAAGTCGTCGTTCCAGATGAAGTAGTCGGCGATGGGCAGCCCGATCTCGCGCACCACGTCGGCGCGCACGAGCATCGAGACGAACGACGTGCTCCGGATGGGCATCGCACCGCGGGCCGAGGCGGCCGCGCGCTCGGCGCGTCCGGCGAACGGCTTCGGCCGCGGCGTGTTCATCGGGTGCTCGGTGCCGTCGAACCACTCGACGCGCGAACCCGCGACCACGGCATCGGTGCCGTCGAGCGCGGCGAGCAGTTCGGCGAGGGCCGACTCGGTGGGAACCGTGTCGTCGTCCATCAGCCAGAGCCAGTCGGGCGCATGGTCGGCCAGGGCGACGGCCATGCCCGCCGCGAACCCGCCGGCGCCGCCCGTGTTCCGGGCAAGCCGGACGAGGTCGACGAGGTCTCCGGCCTCGCGCGCGACGCTCGCGGAGTCGTCGGTCGAGGCGTTGTCGACCACCACGACGCGCGCGAGCGGCGACTCCTGCGCGGCGAGCGCCGCGAGCACCTCGACGAGCAGGTCTCGGCGGTTGTAGGCGACGACCACGGCGACGACGCGCGGGCTGGCGGAACGTGAAGGCATCGACTCTCGGATCCGTTCGAAGGGGGGACCAACCCATCTTGCCCTGTCCGAGGCCGGTCGGCTGTCCACAGCGGGCGCCGTGCCCGGCATTCCGCCAGGACCGCCCCGGTACAGTTGACGCCGACCGACCTCGAAGGAGGGGCATGCCCACCACGCTCCGGGTGATCGTCGACCAGCTCGTCGCCCCGGTACCCGGCGCCGTCGGCCGGTACGCCGAGGCGTTGACGCGCGCGCTCATCGAGACCGCCCCCGCCGAATGCGAGGTCGAGGGGATCGTGTCGAGCTCGTTGCCGAGTGACTACGACCGCGTCCTCGCGACCTTGCCCGGGCTGTCCGGCCTCTACAAGTCGAGCCTGGCGCGCAGGGAGCTCGCGGCGGCGTGGCAGTTCGGGGTCACCACCTCCCCGGGCGGCGGCATGATCCACGCCCCGAGCCTGTTCGCGCCGCTCCGGCGGCACGATCGCACGGTCGGCGGTGAGCAGGTGATCGTCACCGTGCACGACCTCCTCGCATGGACCCACCCCGAGTCGCTGACGACGACGTCGGTCGCCTGGCAGAAGGCGATGCTGAAGCGCGCGCGGAGGCACGCCGACGCGATCGTCGTGCCGACGCACGCACTCGCCGAGCGGCTCGCGCGCATCGCGGACTTCGGCGACCGGATCCGGGTCATCGGCACGGCCCCGCGGAGCGGCCTGCGCGTCCCACTCGGGGCGTCGGCCGTCGCCGAGGAACTCGGGCTGCCGTCGGCCTATCTCGTCGCCGAGGGCACGCTCGAGCCTCGCAAGGGCCTCGTCGACCTCCTCCAGGCGCTCGGCCGATCCGGCGTTCCCGACATCCCGCTCGTGGTCATCGGCCCCGAGTCGTACGGCGACCAGCACCTCGCGACCGTGGCCGAGGAGGCGGGCGTCGCCCCGGGGCGGGTGCGCGCGATGGAGCCCGCCACTCCCGGCGAGCTCGCGGTCGTGCTCGCCGGCGCCGCCGCATTCGTCGCGCCCAGCCGCGACGAGGGCGACGGCACCGCCCTGATCGAGGCCTTCGCACTGGGGACGCCCGTCATCCACTCCGACACCCCCGCCTACGTCGAGGTCGCGGCGGAGGCCGGCCTGTCGGTCCCCGTCGGGGTCGGCGGCGGCTACGTCGAGCGGCTCGCCGCCGCGGTCACGGCGGTGCTCGAGCAACCCGACCTCGCCGAACGGCTCTCGATCGCCGGCGGCGACCGCGCCAACGCCTTCAGCTGGCGCGACTCGGCCGAGCGGGTGTGGCAGCTCCACGCCGACCTCTGAGGCCGCGCCGGGCCGGGGGCGCTTCGTCGGCGAGGCATGCCGCGTCGGGCCGGGGGACGACCCCGATCAGCCCTCGGACGGCTCCTCGGTCGGTTCGGCGGTCACCGGCACCAGTGCGTCCTGCACCATGGCATGGATCTGGTCCCAATCGGGTGCCGCCGGGTCGATGCCGCTCACGGGGGTGAGCTCCAGGGTCTGCACCGGCAGCTCCCGGGTCTTGCTCGCGAGATCGACGAAGTAGCCCAGCATCGACTGCGGGATGTCGGTCTTCACCGTGTCCGCCCCGGCCTCGGCGACGGCCTCGAACTTGGTCAGCACGTTCGCGGGCGTGAACTGCGTGAGGATCGCCTCCTGGAGCACGCGCTGGCGTTCCATCCGGTCGTAGTCGCTGGTGCCGTGGCGTGCACGGGCGTACCACATCGCCGTGTAGCCGTCCATGTGCTGGGGGCCCGCCTCGACCCAGCCGTCCACGTTCTGGAGGTTCTCGTCACCGCCGATCGGGAGGCGTTCCTCGACCGTGATGTCGACGCCGCCGAGCGCGTCGATGAGCGCCTCGAAGCCCTGCATGTCGATCAGCACGTAGTACTGGATCGTGAGTCCCGTGACGCCCTCCGCGGCATCCCGCATGCCCTCGATGCCGGGCCGGCTGCCCTGCGCGGCCGCGTCGGGGTACATCTCGGGGCTCTTCAGCTCGACCTCGGTGTAGATCGAGTTGAGGAGGCAGACGTCGACCTCGCAGCCGTCGATCGATCCGTATCCCTCGGGGTAGACCGCGGCGAGCGGCGAGTCCGACGGGAACGGGATGTCCTCGAGGTCGCGCGGCAGGCCGATGAGCACGGCCTGTCCGGTGTCCGCGTCGATGGACGCGACCGTCATGGAGTCGGGCCGCATGCCCTCGCGGTCGGGGCCGGAGTCGCCGCCGAGCAGCAGGATGTTGTAGCGCCCGTCGACCGGCGGTTCGCTGGGCCCGGCGACGAACACGGATGAGAGGAACCCGCTGGCGGTGGTGGCGACGTAGGCGCCGTATGCCGCCCCGCCCGAGACCGCGACCATGATCGCTGCGGCCGACAGGCCGATCCACGCGCGAGCGGCCGGCTCGGTCTTCACCAGTCGCACGAGGCGCAGGGTGTCGAGCGTGAGCACCACCCAGAGCACGCCGTAGAACACGAGCCCCAGCGCGATCACCCAGAGCAGGACGCTGTTCGAGACGAGCGTGTAGAGCGCGGCCGGAGCCGCGAACCGCAGCACCAAGGCGACCACCACGAGCGCCCACAGCACCAGCGTCGCCCCGAGCCCGAACCGGCCGAGCCGGCGGTTGCCCGCGAGCACCTGGGCCGAGCCGGGGATCAGGACGTTCAGCCCGACGAGCCACCATCCGCGCCGCGTCATGAGCGGGCGCGAACCGGTGTCCGGGTAGCGGATCGGGCTGTCGGCGAGGGTCATCGGCTCGACTTCAGCCGTTCGTTCTTCTCCTCGACGAGCGCCGCGAGCGAGGCGGCGTACTCGGCGAGCGCATCGCGGAGCGCGTCGTCGGACGTGGCGAGGATCTTCACGGCGATCAGGCCGGCGTTCTTCGCGCCCCCGATCGAGACCGTCGCGACCGGCACGCCGGCGGGCATCTGCACGATCGAGAGCAGCGAGTCGAGCCCGTCGAGGCGCGACAGCGGGACGGGAACGCCGACGACCGGGAGCGTCGTGACCGAGGCGAGCATGCCGGGCAGGTGCGCAGCGCCGCCGGCGCCGGCGATGATGACGCGGATGCCGCGGCCTGCGGCCTCCTTGCCGTACGCGATCATCTTCTCGGGTGTGCGGTGCGCGGATACCACCTCGACCTCGTGCGCGACGCCGAACTCGTCGAGGAGTTCGGACGCGTCCTTCATCACGGACCAGTCGGAGTCGGAGCCCATGACGACGCCGACGAGCGGGGAGGTGGGATTGCCTGCGGTCACTCGAACGATAGTAGGGCCAGCGGCTGCGAGTTCCCCGCAGCGGCGCTCCGGGGCGACGGATGGCGCGGGCTCGCGCCGCCCGCCGCGCCCCGGGCGCCCCGCTCAGTCCTGCAGGGCCGCAGCGGCCGCGCGCGCCTCGTACACCGCGTCGTCGAGGTCGTCGCCGATGACGGTCACGTGCCCGACCTTGCGGCCCGGGCGCGGCTCCTTGCCGTAGTTGTGGATCTTCGCTGTCGGGTGCGCGGCGAGCGCCTCCGCGTAGCGGTCGGTGAGCGAACCCTCGACCGGGCCGCCGAGCAGGTTCACCATGACCGACCAGTCGGCGTGGCATCCGGTGCCGCCGAGCGGCAGGTCGAGCACCGCGCGCAGGTGCTGCTCGAACTGCCCCGTGGTGGCGCCGTCCATGCTCCAGTGGCCCGAGTTGTGCGGGCGCATGGCGAGCTCGTTGACGAGGACGCGGTCGTCGGTCGTCTCGAACATCTCGACGGCCAGCACGCCCGTGACGCCGAGGCCCTCGGCGATCGCGACGGCGACGTCGGCCGCGACATCCGCCAGCCTGCCCGCCGAGTGCGGGGCGGGCGCGATGACCTCGCTGCAGACGCCGCCGACCTGGACGGTCTCGACGAGCGGCCAGGCGACGACGTCGCCCGACGGGCGGCGGGCGACGAGCTGGGCGAGCTCGCGGCGGAAGTCGACGAGCTCCTCGACGAGGAGCGCGCCGTCGCGGCCGTCCTCCGCGATCGCGGCGAACCACTCGACGACCTCGGCCGCGCCGCGCACGACGCGGACGCCCTTGCCGTCGTAGCCGCCGCGCGGGGTCTTCACGACGGCCGAGCCCCCGTGCTCGGCGATGAACGCGTCGAGCTCCTCGGGCGTCGACACGCGCGCCCAGTCGGGCACGGGGAGCTCGAGCTCGGAGAGCCGCTCCCGCATGAGCAGCTTGTCCTGCGCGAAGCGCAGCGCGTCGGGTCCGGGATGGACGGCGATGCCGGCGTCGACGAGCGCGCGCAGCACGTCCTGCGGGACGTGCTCGTGGTCGAAGGTGACGACGTCGACCTCGCGTGCGAACGGCAGCACCGCGTCGAGGTCGGTGTAGTCGCCGACCCGGTCGGCCGCGAGGCCCGCCGCCATGCCGTCGGCCTCCGCGAGCACCCGGAGCTCGACGCCGAGCTCGATCGCCGCGGGGATCATCATGCGGGCGAGCTGCCCTGCGCCGATCACTCCGACTCGCACCTGACGCACCATCCGTTCCCGCGGCGCCGATCGCCGCGACATCCAAGTCTAGGGCGACCGCTCGGTAGGATCGGGGAGTGCCCGAGACCCTCCGCGCCCTCGTCGCCCGGGCGTGGCACGGATTCCTCGCGTACCTCCTCAAGTTCGGCGTGGTGGGGCTGATCGGGTTCGTGATCGACGTCGCGCTCTTCAACGCGCTGCGGCTCGGGGTGTTCGGCGCCGACACCTGGGCGCAGACCGCGATCGGCGCGAAGACCGTCTCGACGAGCGTCGCGATCGTCTTCAACTGGCTCGGCAATCGTTACTGGACCTTCCGGCGCCACCGCCGCCGGCACGTGATCCGCGAGTTCGCCGAGTACCTCCTCGTCTCGCTCGGCGGCATGGCGATCTCGCTCGCGTGCCTGTGGATCAGCCACCACCTGCTCGGGTTCACGAGCCTGCTCGCCGACAACATCTCCTCGAACGTCGTGGGCCTCGGGCTGGGCACGGCGTTCCGGTTCCTGCTGTACCGGTACTGGGTCTACGGGCACCACCGCAGCGACGGCCTCTCGAACCTCGCGCGGGTCGAGGAGGCGCAGCGCGCCCTCTTCGAGGAGCCGCCGCTCGAACCCGGTCCGGCCGGGTCGTCCCCGGCTCAGTCGCCCGAGCCGAGGAACCAGGGCGGGTAGACCGCGACGCGCGTCTTCGCGCCGACGGCCTGGAGGGCGGCCCGCACGCGATCGCGGACCCGGTCGTTCGACACGGCGATGAGCGCGATCCGCTCGAGCGGAACGCTCCCGCGCACGAGCAGCTCCCCGGTGCGGAGCCCCTCGCCGTCGTCGGCGAGGGTGAGTCGCACGACCGCGCGGGAGACCGCCGCCCAGTCCGCCGCGAGCGCGGCGCCGCCGACCGCGGCATCCGTCGCACTCACGACGACCTCGCCGGGCGTCTCGCGTCGCGCGCCGACGGCGGCCGCCACCGACGACACCAGGATCACGTGGTCGGCCGCAGCCCGCTCGACGGCCTCGGGAGCGAGCCGCGGGTCGGGCGTCCCGGTGCGGATCGCGTCCCACACGTGCGCGTCGGTGCTGAGCAGGAACGGCACGTACTCGGCGACGGTCGCGTCGGCGCCCGGCACGGTCGCCGTGCGTCGGTATTCGCGCGCGGCGGGCGCCGCGACGTCGACCGCCGGCGTCGCGGGAGGATCGCCCGCGTCGGCGAGCAGGGCGCCGGCACCGAGGATGCGGCCGAGGTTCTCGACGTGCGTGACGTGGTAGATCCGCGTGGCGGCGACGTCGACCGGCGGCGCCGAGGCGCTGCTCCTCCCACGGGCGGGGCGGGCGGATGCCGCGGGCGCGGGCTCGCGGAGCGTCGCGCGTTCGCGCGGGGTGCTCCGACCGGTCGTCGAGCGCGTCGCTCGAGCGGGCTTCGGTGCGACCGCGGGCTCAGGCGGCGGCGAGCAGATCGCGCAGAGGCCCTCGTCGAATCCGTGGATGCATTCCTCGCCCAAAGTGCCGTGTCGCCTTTCGTCCCGTACGACCCGCCACCGTGCGCGGGCCGCGGACCAGCGTACGCGCTCCGGCTCGGCACGTCGTGCACGTGCGGTTCAGCGACCGCCCCACGAGACGGTGTCGGCGGGGGCGAACGCCGCGGGTCGCGCGGCCGGGCCGACCGCGGGCCCGCCGAGCGCGTGCGCCTGCGCCATGAGCTCGTGCAGCGCCGCCTGCACGGAGAGCGGCTTCGGGACGTCGCGGAGCACGACCGCCACCTCGTGCCCGGTCTCGAGCCGCACGTCGCCGGAGCCGGCCGAGCGTTGCAGCCACGACCGGGTGACCTGCACGTCGTAGCCGGAGCGATGCCAGAGCTCGCGCCGGACCCGGACGAACAGCCCCCGCCGCACGATGACGCGTCGCGTCGTGATCGTGGTCCGCGAGCTCAGCCACGCGAGGTACGGCAGCAGCGCACCGAGGACGACCAGCAGTGCGCCGGCGACGATCGCCGCGAGCTGCGGCCAGCCCTCGTCGAGCCACGGCACCGCGTAGGCGGTGACGCCGGCGACCGCGATCAGCAGCAGCGCGGGCAGGACGAGGACGCGGCCGTGGCGACGCAGTCGCGCCACGACGTGCTCCGAGCCTTCGGGCCCGGGGATCTCGGCCGTCTCCCCCATAGGCCCATTAATACCTCAGGTGCGTGACGTCTCCCGCGGCGACAGCCTGCTCGTCGCCGTTCTCGTCGTCCCGGACCACCAGTCGCCCGTCGTCGTCGAGGCGCTCGGCGACTCCGACGAGCTCAGCGCCCCCGGGCAGCTCCACGCGCACGTCCTGTCCGAGCGTGCCGCACAGCGCGCTCACGCGTTCGGCGACGCCGCTCGCCACGGGGTCGCCGCCCGCAGCGGCGAAGGCGGCGACGAGCGCGAGCAGTCGCTCGAGGTAGTCCGCGAGCACCGCGTCGGCATCGGGCCGGACGCCGGTGGCGAGCTGGAGCGAGGTCGACGTCAGGGTGGGCAGGTCGTGCTCGTCGAGCGTCAGGTTGAGGCCGCCGCCGATCACCACCGTGCCGTCGGCGACGAGCTCAGACAGGATGCCGCACACCTTGAATCCCGAGACGAGCACGTCGTTCGGCCACTTCAGCCACGCCTCGACGCCGCCGGTGCCGTCCTCCTCGCCGCCGCGGTCGACGGATGCCGCGGCGAGCGCTCCGCGAACGGCCTCGGTCATCGCGGCGCCGGCGATGAGCGGCAGCCAGCCGAGCGCATCGGGCGGCAGCGGCGGACCGCCGAGGTCGGCGGGGCGGACGAGGACGGAGATCGCGAGCGTCTTGCCGGTCGGCGCGAGCCAGGTCCGTCCGAGCCGCCCGCGACCGCGCGTCTGGTCGTCGGTCACGACGGTCCCGCCGTGGCGCCAGCCCGCGGCATCCGGCCCGGTGACGGCCTCGCGGAGGACGTCGTTCGTCGACCCGGTCGAATCGAGCCACTCGAACCTCGGCACCGCCCGGCGCGATCGCTCCCAGTCCATCCGCCCTCCTTCCGTCGAGGTTCAGGGTAGTGTCCGGCTGCGGCGCGGCGGTGGCGATCACCACCATCCGCCCGCGCCTTTTTGTGGGAATCCGTCAACGAACCGGCCCGGATGGGCGCCGGTAGAGTGAACGGCGTGACCGAATCGACGACCGACGGCCCCGACCTCTCCACCACCGCGGGCAAGCTCGCCGACCTCAAGCAGCGCTACCACGAGGCCGTGACCGCCTCGGGCGAGGCGGCCATCGAGAAGCAGCACGCCAAGGGCAAGATGACCGCGCGCGAGCGCATCGCCGAGCTCCTCGACCCCGGCTCGTTCGTCGAGCTCGACGAATTCGTGCGCCACCGCACCCACGCCTTCGGCATGGACGCCAAGCGGCCGTACGGCGACGCCGTCGTCACCGGTCTCGGCACCATCCACGGACGCCCGGTGGCGGTCTACTCGCAGGACTTCACGATCTTCGGCGGTTCGCTCGGCGAGGTCGCGGGCGAGAAGATCATCAAGGTCATGGAGCACGCGCTGAAGACGGGCGTGCCCATCATCGGCATCCTCGACTCGGGCGGCGCCCGCATCCAGGAGGGCGTCGTCGCGCTCGGCAAGTACGGCGAGATCTTCCGCCGCAACACCGCCGCCTCCGGGGTGATCCCGCAGATCTCGATCGTCTGCGGCCCCGCCGCCGGCGGCGCCGTCTACTCCCCCGCGCTCACCGACTTCGTGATCATGGTCGACAAGACCAGCCAGATGTTCGTCACCGGCCCCGACGTGATCAAGACCGTCACCGGCGAGGACGTGGGGATGGAGGAGCTCGGCGGCGCGCTCACGCACAACACGATCTCGGGCGTCGCGCACTACCTCGCGAGCGACGAGTCCGACGCCCTCGACTACGCACGCACGCTGGTGTCGTTCCTGCCCGACAACAACATGTCGGAGGCGCCGGTCTACGAGGCAGAGGTCGAGCTCGAGATCACGGACGACGACCGCAGGCTCAACGCGATCATCCCCGACTCGCCGAACCAGCCCTACGACATGCACTCGATCATCGAGGGGATCGTCGACCACGGCGACTTCCTCGAGGTACAGCCGCTGTTCGCCCCGAACATCGTCGTGGGCTTCGCGCGCATCGAGGGCCGCTCGGTCGGCATCATCGCGAACCAGCCGAGCCAGATGGCCGGAACGCTGAACATCGCCGCGGGCGAGAAGGCGTCGCGCTTCGTCCGCTTCTGCGACGCGTTCTCGATCCCGATCCTGACCCTCGTCGACGTGCCCGGCTACCTGCCCGGCACCGACCAGGAGTGGACCGGCGTCATCCGCCGCGGCGCGAAGCTGCTCTACGCCTACGCCGAGGCGACGGTCCCGCTCGTCACGGTCATCACGCGCAAGGCCTACGGTGGCGCGTACATCGTGATGGGCTCCAAGCAGCTCGGCGCCGACATCAACCTGGCCTGGCCGACCGCCGAGATCGCGGTCATGGGCGGGCAGGGCGCGGTGAACATCCTCTACCGCGGCGAGATCAAGCGGGCCGAGGAGGCCGGCGAGGACGTCGCGGCCGTCCGCACCAAGCTCGCGAACGAGTACACGTACAACGTGGCGTCGCCGTTCCTGGCCGCCGAGCGCGGCGAGCTCGACGGCGTGATCGAGCCCGCGGCCACCCGCGTCTCCGTCACGAAGGCGCTGCGCGCGCTCCGCACCAAGCGGGCGAGCCTGCCGCCGAAGAAGCACGGCAACATCCCGCTCTAGGAGGCACGATGACCAGCGCACCCCCCGAGGGCGACGGCGAGGCCCTCGACCTGCGGTTCCTCACGCGCGACGTGACGGCCGAGGAGGCCGCCGCCGTGACGGCGGTGCTCGTCCAGACCGTCCGCGAGGCGCGGTCCGAGGAGGAGCCGGCGCCGCGGAACGACTGGTCGCACCCGCGCAACGCGCTCCGGCCGCGCATCGAGGTCGGCCGCGGCCGCTGGGTGGGCTCCGCCCGCTGACGTCGGCGCGCCCCGGGCGCCCGCCCTCGCCATACCCGGGCCGGTGGTTGCCGGCCGCGGCGGGTGTCCCCCGTTCCGGGGGTCGGATGCCGTCTCCGCACCCCGATCCCTGCCGGATATGTCCCCCATGTCCCCCGAAATGCTGACTTCGCACGAGGGCCCGGTTCCGTACGATGGACCTACGCACTCCATCGGAGTCGTATCCGTCACCGGCTGGGTAACCGGTGGCGCTCTGGGGGCGAGTCAGGGCGATATTCGGGTTGTCGCCGTGACTCGGGCTTGCTGGGGGGTCGGTAGGGGCCGACCCCCCGCTTCCATGTCCGGGAGCGGCGCGGCCGCGCGTCGGGCTCAGCCGGCTCGCGGGATCTCGAGCCAGAGCTCGACCTCCGCGTCCTCCGACTCGACCGTCTCGCCGTTCCCGCCGCTCAGGCCGACGACGGTGACCGCCACGGGCGATCCCTCCGCGGCCGTCCGGGCGATGATCCGGTCGGCCCGCGTGGCCTCGACGACCTCGGCGAGCTGCGACAGGATCCGGTCGCGCTCCGCCTCATCCAGGTCGTCGATGCCGCCCTCGTCGAGCAGGGTCACCGTGGCGCCGCGATCGCGCGCGTTCCGCACCGCGACGCGCACGGCGTCCGTCAGCAGCATCCGCCCCCGGATCTCGTCGCGGATCGCCGCCTCGAGCGTGCGGCATTCCGCACGCTCGGCGTCGCTCAGGGCGTGCTGCGCGTCGGCGATCCGGCGCAGCATGGGCGACGCGAGGCGCTGGGTCTGGGCGAGCCGCATGCGACCCTCGAACAGGTGCGCATCCTGTGCGGCCTGCCAGGCCGCGGCCTCGCGCTCCGCCTGGGCGTACCGGCGAGTCGCGCGCGCGGCGCCCGCCAGCGCCGCCGACAGCATGTGCGCGATGGCCACCCAGACGAGGCTGCCGATGACGCCGAGATCGCCGAGGGCGGGAAGGCCGGCCCACGCGAACGTCTGGATCGCCAGCACGACGACCCCGATCCAGGCGACGACCAGTTGACGGCGGGCGGCGGCGATCGTCATCAGGGTGCCCACGGCGGCCACGTACCAGGTCGCGTAGCCGTTGTCCCGGTTCGGGTCGAGCTGGCTCGTCACGAGGACGGGCAGCACGATCGCGACGGCGAGGTCGAGCGCCGCCAGCCAGTCCGGCATCCGGGCCCGCCGTGCGGGCCACAGGCTGAGGACGGTCGCGAGTGCGTAGAGCACGAGGGCGACGATGATCGGCCACGGCGAGGCCGCGACATCCGTCGACAGCGACGACACGCCGAGCACGACGTGGTAGCCCGAGAACATCGCGGCGAGGGCCATGAGGAGCCACCGGGGCACGGAGATCATGCGCCGCCCACTCCCACACCGGACGGCCAGGCGAGGGTCACGGTCGTCCCCTCGCCGGGGACCGACTCGATCCGAGCCGATCCGCCCTCGTTCGCCATGCGCTCCTCGATCGAGACCCTGAGGCCGAGCCGACTGGCGGGGACGGTCGCCGGGTCGAAGCCCGCCCCGTTGTCGATGACGCGGATGACGCATCCTCCCGCCCCGACGCCGCGGACCTCGAGTTCGCGGCGGACCCGGCCGATGGGCCCGTCCGCATGCTGGACGCTGTTCACCATGGCCTGCATCGCCGCCGATGACAGGGCGTCGATCGCCTCGACCGGGAGCTCGACGCCGACCGTGTCCTCGATGCGGACGATGAACGGCGCGGAGAAGCCGGCGACGCCGGCGCGGAGGCGGCGAGTGAGCACGGTCAGCGCGACGCGGTCGTCGACGCCGGGAGCCTCGACCGCCGCCTCGTCGAGGCGGCGCACCGCGTCCGCGGCCATCCGGGCCGCGAGCGTGCGCTCGGCCGGCGTGCGGGATGCCGCGGCCGACAGCAGGGTCGTGAGCACGCTGTCGTGCACGAGCGCGTCGATCTTCACGCGCTCGATCTCGTTCGCGTGCCGGCGCGCGACCGCGTCGTAGCGTTCGAGGGCGGCCTCCTGGGCGGCATCCACCGCGACCGCCGCCTGCCGCAGCATGGTGATGATGACGAGCACCACGACGCCGAGGATCACGGCGTACATGGTGTCGAGGACGGCGAGCAGCGCGTCGGCCCCGCCGCCCGACGGACTCAGTCGCACGACGCCGTAGAGCGCGGGGACGGCGGTCGTGTACGCGGCGGCCGGCGTGACCGGCAGCGCGATCACGGCCGCGGTCGTCGCGACGTTGCAGAGGAAGTAGAGCCACGGGGTCCCGCCCGCCATGGCCGCGGCGTCGACCACGAGGAACGGCCACGCGAGGAGCGCGAGGACGTAGACGGCGGCGAAGGCGAGCGCGGCCGCACGCACCGCCACGCGCGTGAAGGTGGCCGCGGCGAGCGCCGCGATCGCGCCGTACACGAGCGCCATCATCGCCACGCCCGCACCGTCGACGAGGTACGCCGACTGCGTGACCGCGGTCGGCACCGTCTGCGCGCCGAAGACCAGGCCGAACGCCCCGAGCGCGCGCCCCGCGACGGTCTCGACCTGCGCCCGGCTCACCGCCGCACGGCGCGGGACGAGCCGACTCGCCCGCCAGTCAGCGGCGGGCATCCCCGCCCGCCTCGGCGTCGAGCCCGGGGAGGATGCCGTCCTCCACGGCCCGGCGCAGGAGATCCACCTTGGTGGGCGCGGGACGGCCCACCTCCACGTACTTCGCCCGGATGCGGTCGAGGTACTCGCGGGCCGTCGAGTGCGCGATGCCGAGCTGCTGCGCGACGAGCTTCAGCGGCAGGCCCGAGGCGTAGAGGTGGAGCACGTCGTGCTCGCGCCGGCCGAGCTGGGCCTTCGCGAAGTCCCGATCGGCCTCGATCGCGCTCGCCCACTCCAGGTTGTTCAGGGCGTCGCCACGGGCGACGGTCGCGATGGCGGCGATCACCGCCGCCGTCGGCGAGGACTTGGGGATGACGCCGGCGGCCCCGGCCGCGAGCGCCTCGCGCACCGCGGCGACCCGGTCGGCGATGCTGTGCACCAGGACCTGGCTGCCGGTCGCGAGGACGGCTCGGACGTTGTCGGTGACCGTCGACCCGTCGCCGAGCGACAGGTCGAGCAGCACGACCTTCGGCGGGTCGACCGCAGGGTCGTCGAACGCCGCGAGCAGCGTCGGGACGTCGGCGGTGTCGGCGACGACCTCGTACCCGGCGTCGCGGCACGCGGCCTGCAGTCCGATGCGGACCGCCTCGTGGTCGTCGACGATCGCCACCGTCGTCGTTTCCGTCGGCCCGACCTCGCCCGTCTTCGTCGTCACGCGCACTCCCCCGTCACGCCGTCCTCCCTGTCGAGCGGTTGCCTCGGCCGGCCCCGCCCGGGCACCGGTCCTCCGGCCGTCGGCTCCCGGCCGTCGGCCCGCCGGTCTCCGGCCGTCGGCAGCCCGTCGTCATCACACGATAGCCGTCAACCGGGCGACGGCCTCGACATGGTGCGTGTTCGGGAAGAGGTCGAACGCCTCGAGCGTCTCGAGCTCGTAGCCGTGCTCCAAGAACGTCGCGACGTCGCGCGCGAGCGCGACCGGGTCGCAGGCGACGTACACGAGTTGCGCCGGACGCAGTTCGGCCAGACGTTCCACGACCGCTCGCCCAGCGCCGGACCGCGGCGGGTCGAGCACGACCGTGGCGCCGCGCAGGCCGCGCGACCCTGCATCCGTCGTTCCCGCGACGCGGTCGAGGTAGCGGTCGACGCGGTCGGAGACGGCTCGCGCGCCGACCCACTCGGCGAGGTTCGCGCCCGCGTGCTCGGTCGCGCGGTGGTCGGCCTCGACGGTCGTGATGCGCATGGTCGGGCCGAACCGGTCGCCCACCGCGGCCGCGAGGAGGCCGACGCCGCCGTAGAGGTCCTGGTTGTCGGCCTCGGGGTCGAACCGATCGGGATCGATCGCCGCCTGCACGGCCCGCGTGAGCGTCGCGGCGGCCCCGCGGTGGACCTGCCAGAATCCGCCGCGGTCGAGCACGAAGTCCCGGTCGCCGACACGTTCGACGACGGTCGGCGGATGCTCGGATCGGCGCTCTCCGGTCGTGCGGACGACGAGCTCGGCGGAGCCGGCGGACGGCGCGACGAGGTCGATCGCGGAGGCCTGCCGGAGACCGCGACCGGCTGCGGCTCCCCCATCGGCTCCTGCGACCGGCGCGATCGCCTCGAGCTCGGCGACGGCGAGCGGCAACGATCCGACGGGGACGACCCGGTGACTGCGGGCGGCGTACGGCCCGATCGCGCCGTCGGCGTCGACGTGGAGACGGACCCGGGTGCGCCATCCGGTGCCGGCCTCGGCGTCGACCCCCGGGGCGAGGTCGGCGTCGACCACGCGGACCGACACGTCCCGCTCGACGCCGCCCATCCGCGCGAGGGCGTCGCGCAGCACGTCGGCCTTCAGCTCGCGCTGCCGGCGCATGACGATGTGCCCGAACTCGGCTCCGCCCGCGCGATCCTCGGGTGCCCGGTCGACGGACGCCTCGGCCCACACGTGCGCGCGGCGGTCGGGCGACGCGTCGAGCACCTCCAAGGTCTCGGCTCGCCAGAAGCGGTCGCGGCCGGCATCCGTCACCTGCACGCGCACCCGCTCGCCCGGGATCGCGTCGGCGACGAAGACGACGCGACCCTCGTGGTGCGCGACCGCGACGCCGCCGTGGGCGATGCGCTCGACGTCGAGCTCGAGCACCGGGCCGGGCTCGACGGGACGAGGGGGCGCGGGGCGCCGCGCGCCCGCGGAGCCGGTGCGGCGCGATGGGCGACGACGACGGGGACTGGCCATCGTCCGAGCATCGCACACCGGTCCGTGCGCACGCCGGGAGCGAGCGGGCCGAGAGCGGGGCGCGCCGGGAACCGGGGCCGCGCCGGGACCGCGGCGGCACGCGGCAGGATGGACGCATGCGCCTCTACCTCGCCTCGACGTCGCCCGCCCGCCGACAGCTGCTGCGGCAGGCCGGGATCGAGCCGCTGCTGGTCGCGCCCGGCGTCGACGAGGACGCCGCGGTCGCGGCGCACGAGGCCGAGCACGCCCCGCTCGCCCCGCACGACCTGGTGCAGCTGCTCGCCCGGCTCAAGGCCGAGGCCATCGTGGGGCGCGACGTCGACGGCGGACCCATCGACGGCCTCATCCTCGGCGGGGACTCGGCGTTCCTGGTCGACGGGGTCCTGCACGGCAAGCCGCACCGCCCCGAAGTCGCGCGCGAACGCTGGGTGCAGCAGAACGGGCGCTCGGGCGTGCTCTGGTCGGGCCACTGGGTCATCGACCACCGTGGCGGCGCCGTGCGCGGCGCGGTCGGCCGGGCCGCGTCGGCGACGGTTTCGTTCGCCCGGCTCGACGACGCCGAGATCGACGCCTACATCGCCTCCGGCGAGCCGCTCGCCGTCGCCGGCGCGTTCACCGTGGACAGCCTCGGCGGGCCGTTCATCCGCTCGGTGGAGGGCGACCCGTCGACGGTCGTCGGACTCTCGCTCTCGACCCTGCGCGACCTGGTCCGCGAACTCGGCGTCGGCTGGATCGATCTCTGGGACCTCGGCGCCCGTTGAGCCCCGCGGCGCGGCGCCGATGCGGGCGTCGCGACATCCGATTCGTTGTGCCTCACCGAAACACCTGCGAGCCTTTTTTGTGCGCACCACCCAAAGGCGGCTGGGAATCCGCCAATAGGCTTGGTCATCATGCGTCGCATCACCAAGGTCCTCATCGCCAACCGCGGCGAGATCGCCGTCCGCGTCATCCGCGCCGCCCGCGACTCCGGGCTGGCCTCCGTCGCCGTCTACGCCGACCAGGATCGCGACGCGCGTCACGTCAAGCTCGCCGACGAGGCGTACGCCCTCGACGGCTCGACGAGCGCCGACACCTACCTCGTGATCGACAAGCTGCTCTCGGTGGCCCGCCGTTCCGGCGCCGACGCGGTGCACCCCGGGTACGGCTTCCTCGCCGAGAACCCCGACTTCGCCCGCGCCGTCATCGACGCCGGGCTCATCTGGATCGGACCGTCGCCCGAGGCGATCGAGCGCCTCGGCGACAAGGTCTCGGCCCGCCACGTCGCCGAGAAGGTCGGCGCGCCGCTCGCACCTGGCACGCTGAACCCCGTGGCGGATGCCGCGGAGGTGCTCGAGTTCGTCGACCAGCACGGGCTGCCCGTCGCGATCAAGGCCGCGTTCGGCGGCGGCGGGCGCGGGCTCAAGGTCGCGCGCACGCGCGACGAGGTCCCCGAGCTGTTCGACTCCGCCACGCGCGAGGCCGTCGCCGCGTTCGGCCGCGGCGAGTGCTTCGTCGAGAAGTACCTCGACAAGCCGCGTCACGTCGAGACGCAGTGCCTCGCCGACGAGCACGGCAACGTCGTCGTGGTCTCCACGCGCGACTGCTCGCTGCAGCGCCGCCACCAGAAGCTCGTCGAAGAGGCGCCGGCGCCCTTCCTCACCGAGGAGCAGAACCGGCTGCTCTACGAGTCCTCCAAGGCGATCCTCCGCGAGGTCGGCTACGTCGGCGCGGGCACCTGCGAGTTCCTCATCGGCCAGGACGGCACGGTCTCGTTCCTCGAGGTGAACACCCGCCTCCAGGTCGAGCACCCCGTCTCCGAAGAGGTCACGGGCCTCGACCTCGTGCGCGAGCAGTTCCGCCTCGCCGAGGGCGGCACCCTCGACTACCCCGACCCCGTCACGACGGGCCACTCGTTCGAGTTCCGCATCAACGGCGAGGACCCGGGCCGCAACTTCCTGCCCGCTCCCGGCCCGATCCACCAGCTCCGTTTCCCGGGCGGCCCCGGCGTGCGCGTCGACTCCGGCGTCACGAGCGGCGACGAGATCTCGGGCGCGTTCGACTCGTTGCTCGCCAAGCTCATCGTGACCGGCGCGACCCGCAAGGACGCGCTCGAGCGCGCCCGCCGCGCGCTCGACGAGTTCGACGTGGCCGGCCTGCCGACCGTGCTCCCCTTCCACCGCGACATCGTCCGCAACGCGGCCTTCGCGCCCGACGGCGACGAGCCGTTCTCGGTGTACACGCGCTGGATCGAGACCGAGTACGACAACCGGCTCGAGCCGTGGACGGGCGAGCTCGCCGAGACCAAGGGCCCCGGTGCCCGCACGAGCCTCGTCGTCGAGGTCGACGGACGCCGCGTCGAGGTCTCGATGCCGAAGCGCCTCGCAGGGGCGCCGTCGTCGAACGGCTCGCTCGGCCCCGCGCCGCGCCGCCGGGCCGCGCACCACGCCGTCGACACCTCGACGGGCGACGCGGTGACCGCGCCTATGCAGGCCACCGTGGTCAAGGTCGCGGTCGCCGAGGGCGACAAGGTCGTCAAGGGCGACCTGGTGCTCGTGCTCGAGGCCATGAAGATGGAGCAGCCCATCGTCGCCCACAAGGACGGCGTCGTCGGCCTCGTGAACGCCGAGCCCGGCGCGACCGTCTCGAGCGGCCACCTCCTCCTCTCGATCGCCGACGCCTAGCCCGGGGGGGCTGCGTTTCTCAGGAGTTCTTCGGCGTGTCGCCGCATTCGGCGGCGTTTCTTCCTGAGAACCGCGCGATTGCGGCCGACCGGTCCTGAGAACAGTGCGGTGCCCGGCAGAGGTGGATGCCGCGCCCGCGCATCGCGCGCGGGACGCCCGATGCGCCCGATGCGCCCGATGCGCCCGATGCGCCCGATGCGCGACCGTGCCCGCGCGTCAATCCAGCGCAGAGAGCGCCTGCACGACGCGCAGCGCGGCGGCCCTCGGGTCCGCGAGCACGTCGCTGGCGGCGAACCGCAGGGTCGGGATGCCCCGACGCAGCAGTTCCTCGTCGCGCCGACGGTCGCGGACGAACGCCTCGCGATCGCCGTGGTACGCGAAGCCGTCGGTCTCGACGGCGAGCCGCCCACCCACCAGGAAGTCGACGAAGCCGACGCCGTCGAACGGCACCTGCTGAAGGAAGGGCACCCCGAGTTCGCGCAGCTCGATCGCGAGCAGCGTCTCGACACCTGAGCCGTCGCGGCCCCCGATCACGATCGGGCCGACTCGATCGGGTGCCGCGTCCTCGAGGAAGCGCTGGGCCGCCTCCGCCTCGAGGAATCCGAGCGTCACGGCCGATTCGAACGCGGCGGCGACCTCGGGCCGGGGGCGACAGCGCGCGATATCGGCGAGCGCCCGCTCGACCGGAACCCGCCACGCATCCTCACCCTCCCGAGCGCCGACCGCGATGTCGGTCCAATGCAGGTGGACCTCGCTGAGGTGGCGATCCGAGGTGAGCGGCTCGTCGCTCGGAACGAGCGCGCGGTTCGTGCGAAGCCGAGCCGCGTTCGCCGGCAGCGCCACGTGGACACGCGGTGTCGAAGTGGCTCAGATCCCATAGCTGGCGGCGGCGCTCACGCACCCGAGCCGACCGCCGACGCGCACTGCGGTGACGGCGGCTGCGGATGCCTCTGGGCCGGCGTAGTGCGCCCGACGGATGCGCGCGAGCTCACCGGCACGCACGGCCCGCGAGACGTCGGCGCCACGAACCCCCGCCTCGAGGATCGCGCCTCTCGTGGCGATGCCCCCGAGGGACGCGACGACTGCTGCTGGGGAGGGAGTCACGGAGATCGAGTGTCGTGCGACCGGGCGCGACGATGCGGACGTACGCGAAGTCGCGGACCTGGTGCCCGCTAGGTCAGGGTGTGGAGGATGGCTGCCCGTGCGGCGCCGCGCCCGCGGCATCCGCTCGCCAGCGCCGCCGCGCGATCGCCGCCGCGCGAGCGCCGCCCCACGATCGCCGGCCCGCATCGGTGCGCGGAACCCGAACCTCTGGTCCGTACGCTTCTCAGGAACTCACGGCGCCGGCGCGACCGTTCTCAGGAAGACACGCCGCCGAAACCCGCGACACGCCGAAGATTTCCTGAGAAAAGCAAGCCGTCAGCGGACGACGTGCATGGCGCGCGCGGCGTCGGTGAGCGAGCCGCTCAGCGACGGGTAGACCGGGAAGGCCTCGGAGAACTGGTCGACGGTCAGGCGGTGCTCGACCGCGAGCGCGAGCGGGAAGATGAGCTCGGAGGCCTTCGGCGCGACGATGACGCCGCCGATGATGGCGCCGGAGCCCGCCGATGCGAAGAGCTTCACGAAGCCCTCGCGGATGCCCATCATCTTCGCGCGCGGGTTCGACGACAGCGGCAGCTTGTACACCGTGCCGGGCACCACGCCCTGCTCGATCTCGTTCTCGGTCCAGCCGACCGTGGCGATCTCGGGCTGGGTGAAGATGTTCGAGGTGATGTTCCGGTTCTCGGGCGGGTTCACGATGTCGCCCATCGCGTGGAAGACCGCGGTGCGGCCCTGCATCGAGGCCACCGAGGCCAGCGGCAGGAACGTGGTGCAGTCGCCGGCGGCGTAGATGTTCGGCATCGACGTGCGCGCGACCCGGTTCACGCGGATGTGACCCGACTCGGCCAGCTGAACCCCCGCCTCCTCGAGTCCGAGGTCGGCCGTGTTCGGCACCGAGCCGACCGCCATGAGGCAGTGCGACCCGCGCACCTCGCGCCCGTCGGAGAGCGTCGCGAGCACGCCGTCGCCGTCGACGACGACCGAGTCGGCGCGCGACTTCGAGAGCACCTTCATGCCGTTGCGCTTGAACACCTTCTCGATGACCGCTGCCGCGTCGGCGTCCTCGCCGGGCAGCACGTGCTCGCGGCTCGAGATGAGCGTGACCTTCGCGCCGAGCGCGCGGTAGGCCGACGCGAACTCGGCCCCGGTGACCCCGGAGCCGACGACGATGAGGTGCTCGGGCACCTGCTTCAGGGCGTAGAGCTGCGTCCAGGTGAGGATCCGCTCGCCGTCGGGCACCGCCGAGGGCAGCACGCGCGGCGTCGCGCCCGTCGAGATCACGAGCGTGTCGGCCTCGATGCGGTCGAAGTCGGTGCCGCCCTTCGCGGTCGCGACGATGACGGCGTTCGGCCCGTCGAGCCGGCCCTCGCCCTGCACCAGGTTGACCCCGGCCTCGATGAGGTTCGAGCGCATGTCCTCCGACTGCTGCGCCGCGAGCCCGAGCAGCCGCTTGTTGACGGCCTGCAGGTTGATCGCGACATCCGGCTTGACGGCCTTCTCGGAGCCGTCGCGCGCGAAGAACTGCACGCCGAGGTCGGCCGCCTCCTTCACCGCGTTCGAGGCCTCGGCGGTCGCGATGAGCGACTTCGACGGCACGACGTCGGTGAGCACGGCCGAGCCGCCGACGCCCGCGCGCTCGATGAGCGTGACCTCCGCGCCGAGCTGGGCGGCCGCGAGCGCGGCTTCGTACCCGCCCGGTCCACCCCCGAGTACGGCGATCCTCTGCGTGCGCTCGAAGGTGGTGTGCATGGCCACCATTCTCCCGCACGCGCGGGCGGGCGCGCGAACGCGGGCGGCCGAGCGGATGCCTCGCGCAGGCGAGCACGGCCGCGCGCACGCCGTGCCGCGGCGTCCGCCCCTTGCGTACGATGAGGGGATGCAGCAGCAGAACCCGCTCGACGACCCCGCCGCCGATCCGTTCGCCGTCGCACGCGACGCGGCGGCCCGCATCGCGGAGCTCACCGGCGTCGAGCGCCACGACCTCGCGCTCACCCTCGGCTCCGGCTGGGGCGCCGCCGCCGAGCTCATCGGCGAGACGACGCACACCATCGACGCGACGGAGATCCCCGGCTTCTCGAAGCCGGCGCTCGAGGGGCACGTCGGCACCCTGCGGTCGGTCGCGCTGGCCGACGGGCGGCGCGCGCTCGTGATCGGCGCGCGCACGCACTACTACGAGGGGCACGGCGTGCGCCGAGTCGTCCACTCGGTCCGCACCGCGGCGGCGACCGGTGCGACGACGATGATCCTCACCAACGGCGCCGGCGGCATCCGCGAGACGTGGACCCCCGGCAGCCCCGTGCTGATCAGCGACCACATCAACCTCACGGCCGACTCGCCGCTCGAGGGCGCCACGTTCGTCGACCTCACCGACCTGTACTCGGCCCGCCTGCGCGGCATCGCGAAGGGCATCGATCCGTCGCTCGACGAGGGCGTGTACGTGCAGTTCCGCGGGCCGCACTACGAGACGCCCGCCGAGGTGCAGATGGCGAAGGCCATCGGCGGTCACATCGTCGGCATGTCGACCGCGCTCGAGGCGATCGCCGCCCGCCAGGCCGGCATGGAGGTGCTCGGCATGTCGCTCATCACCAACCTGGCGGCCGGCATCCAGTCCACGCCGCTCAGCCACGAGGAGGTCATCGAGGCCGGGCGCGCCGCCGAGGCCAAGATCTCCGACCTGCTCGCGAAGGTGGTCGCCGCCATCTAGCCGAGCCGCGCCGGCGGAGTGCGACCCGCGAACCGCCGCCGCCCCGACCACTCCACGTCCCGCGCGGCCGCCCGGCCGCCGCACTTCGAGAGAGAAGGCAACGGATGCCGCAGCTCACCGACGCCGACCGGATCGCCCGCGCCGAGGCGTGGATCGCCCAGGATCCCGACACCGAGACGCGCACGGAGCTCGCCGCCATCGTGGCGCGCGTCCGCGAGGGCGACGCCGCGGCGGCCGCCGACCTCGCGGACCGCTTCGACGCTCGGCTGGCGTTCGGCACCGCGGGACTCCGCGGCGAGATCGCCGCCGGCCCGAACCGCATGAACCGCGTGCTCGTGTCGCAGGGCGCCGCGGGACTCGCCGCGTACCTCGGCTCGACCGCGACCGGCGACGTCGCCCCGAGCGTCGTGATCGGCTACGACGGCCGGCGCAACTCCGAGGTGTTCGCGCGCGACGTCGCCGAGGTCATGGCCGGGGCCGGCGTGCGCGCCGTCCTGCTCCCGCGGCTGCTGCCGACGCCGGTGCTCGCCTTCGCGGTCCGCCACCTCGACACGAGCGCGGGCGTCATGATCACGGCGTCGCACAACCCGCCGAACGACAACGGCATGAAGGTCTACCTCGGCGGCGTCGACCAGGGCTCGCAGATCGTCGCACCGGCCGACGCCGACATCGCCGCGCAGATCGACCGCGTCGCCGCGACGACCCCCGTCACGGAGCTGCCCCGGGGCGGCTACGAGACGGCCGACGAGTCCGTGGTCGAGGCGTACGTCGCCGCGACGACGGCCGTGGCATCCGCCCCCGCCGCCCAGCCGCGCGTCGTGTACACGGCGATGCACGGCGTCGGGTGGGAGACGATGCGGCGGGTCCTCGAGGCCGCGGGTTTCGCGACGCCGTCGCTCGTCGGCGAGCAGATCGAGCCCGACGGGCGCTTCCCGACGGTCGCGTTCCCGAACCCCGAGGAACCGGGCGCCATGGACCTCTCGTTCGCGGCCGCCCGTGCGGTTGGGGCCGACCTGGTGATCGCGAACGACCCAGACGCCGACCGGCTCGCGATCGCGGTCCCCGACGCCGCCGACCCGGAGGGCTTCCGACGCCTCACCGGCAACGAGGTCGGCCTGCTCCTCGGGTGGCAGGTCGCCGAGCAGGTCGCGAACGGTGCGGTTGCTGCGCCGACGGCCGGGGCGACGGATGCCTCGGCTCCCGCGGACGCCGGCGCCGGCGCCGGCGCAGCGTCCGGCACGCTCGCGTGCTCGATCGTCTCCTCCCCCGGGCTCGAGGCGATCGCCCGCGCGCACGGCCTCGGGTTCCGCGCGACGCTCACCGGGTTCAAGTGGATCTCGCGCGCGCCCGGCCTGGTGTTCGGCTTCGAGGAGGCGCTGGGCTATCTCGTGAACCCGGGAACCGTGCGCGACAAGGACGGCATCTCCGCCGCCGTGGCGTTCCTCTCGCTGGCCGCCCGGCTGGCGGCCGAGGGACGCACGATCGCCGACCGCCTCGACGAGCTCGCGCTCCGGTTCGGCTGCTTCGACTCGACGCAGGTGTCGATCCGCGTGACCGACCTCTCCCGGATCGCCGACGTGATGGCGCGGCTTCGCGCCGAGCCGCCCGCCGAGGTCGGCGGCATCCGGGTGGAGCGGATCGATGACCTCGCCGCCGGCATCGACGGCTACCCGCCGTCGGACGTGCTCCGCCTGGTGCTCGACGGCGGCGCCCGGGTCATGGTCCGCCCGAGCGGCACCGAGCCGAAGCTCAAGGTCTACATCGACGCCGCCGCGACCGAGGGCACCCTCGAGGAGCGCCGTGCCGCGGCATCCGACGCGGTGTCGCGCCTCGAGGCGGGCATGCGCGCGCTCGTCGCCTGACGCGCACCGCGACGGCTCGGCCCGACGGCTCAGCCCAGCGACGCGTCGAGCTTGCGCCCGATCTCGTCGACGTCGAAGTAGTTCTCGACCTCGACGATCTCCGCCCAGGTCCGGCCGAGCGCCTCCCGCACCCGGTCGGCGAGCTCGGTCGAGGTGAGCACGACCTGTGCGTCGGCCGCCGCCTCGCGGACGCCGGCGAGATCGCTCGCCGTCACGTCCGCGGCGAGCCCGAGGCGGTCGAGCGCACGCTCGGCGTTGCCCTTCAGGATGGCCGAGGTGCCGACGCCGAGCCCGCACACGGCGACGATCCTCATGACGGCGCCCCCGCGGCATCCGTGCCCGGCCGGGTTCGACCGTCGTCCGCCGGGAGGACCGCGCGGACCTCGGCGGGCGTCGCGGCTCCGGCGAGGCGCTCGATCGCGTCGCGCTCGTTGAACACGTTCGCCAGGTCGGCGACGCTCGCGACGTGCTCCTCGGCGCTGGAGACGGCGAGGCCGAGGACGACCCGGACGGGATCGTTGTGCGGGTGCCCGAACGCGACCGGCGCGGCGAGCGTCACGACCGCCAGGCCGCTCCGGCGCACGTCGGGGCCGGGTCGCGCGTGCGCGAGCGCGAGGCCCGGCGCGATCACGATGTAGGCGCCGAACTCGTCGAGCACCTCGATCATGCGATCGGTGTACCCCGGGGCGGTCGCGCCGGACCGGGCGAGCGCGTGCCCGGCCTCGCGGACGGCCGCGCGCCAGTCCGCGACGTCGGCGCGCAGCACGATCGCGTCGTCGGGAAGCGGAGGAAGGGTCATCGGTGTCCGTTCGGCGAGCTGGTTCCTGGTGGTGCGGTGCGCGGTTCGGCCCTCGGATGCCGCGTGGCCCGTGCCGTCGGCGGACGAGCCTCGGGCGCGGCCGGGCTCAGGCCTCGTCGAAGCCGTCCTGGATCTGCTCGACGAGGTCCTCGCGGTCGTCGAGCGGGAGGAAGGCTGCGGCCGCGGCGTTGAGCTGGAAGACCTCGAAGTCGTCGAGGTCGTAGCCGAACGCGTCGGAGAGCAGGGCGAGCTCGCGCGTGAGCGACGTGCCGGACTGCAGGCGGTTGTCGGTGTTGACCGTCACCCGGAACCCGAGCTGGTAGAGCAGGTCGAACGGGTGGTCCACGAGTTCCTCGCCCCACGCGGCGATCGCGCCGGTCTGCAGGTTCGAGGACGGGCTCGTCTCGAGGGCGATCTCGCGATCGCGGACCCACTGCGCGACCGGACCGAGCGACACGTAGGTGTTCTCGTCGTCCTGGCGCTCGATCGTGAGGTCCTCGGCGAGGCGGACGCCGTGGCCCAGGCGCAGCGCGCGGCCGTCGAGGAGCGCACTGCGGATCGACTCGAGCCCGTCGGCCTCGCCCGCATGGACGGTGACCGGCATGAACCGCGAGGCGAGGAAGTCGAACGCGGTGCGGTGACGACTCGGCGGGAAACCCGCCTCGGCACCCGCGATGTCGAAGCCGACGACGCCGCGATCGCGGTGGCGCACCGCGAGCTCGGCGATCTCGAGGCCGCGGTCGGCGTGGCGCATGGCGGTGATCAGCTGGCCCACCCGGATGCGCGCACCCTGGCGGCGGACGTCGTCGACGCCCTCCTCGAGGCCCCCCTGGACGGCCTCGACGGCCTCGTCGAGCGACAGGCCGCGCGTGAGGTGCTGCTCGGGCGCCCAGCGGATCTCGCCGTAGATCACGCCGTCCTCGGCGAGGTCGTTCACGAACTCGCGGGCGACGCGCGCGAGACCGTCGCGGGTCTGCATGACCGCGGTGGTCACGTCGAACGTCTTCAGGTACTCGACGAGCGAGCCCGAGTCGGCCTGGTCGGCGAACCAGCGGCCGAGCTCGTCGGCCTCCGTCGCGGGGAGCTCGAATCCGACCTCGTCGGCGAGCTCGACGACGGTCTGCGGCCGCAGTCCGCCGTCGAGGTGATCGTGCAGCGAGATCTTCGGCAGCGACCGGATGTCGGTGCCGTCCCCCTCGATCCGGTATTCGGTCGCGTGCGTGTCCACCCCACCACGATAGCGGCGGGGACACCCGGCCATGCAGGGAAAACCCTGCGTGCGACGGCGTGCGACGCAACGGACGTGCGCCGCACCGGCGTCACCGGCCGATTCGCTCCGCGATGAGCGGCCCGCCGTCGTGGACGGCCGAACCGGCGTCGCCGATCTCCCACGCGCCCTCGACCGCCTCGAGCGCACGCGCGAACCGGGCCGGTTCGTCGGCGTGCAGCGTGAAGAGGGGCTGCCCGGCACGCACGGCGTCCCCGGGCTTGGCGTGGAGGTCGATCCCGGCGGCATGCTGCACCGGGTCCTCCTTCCGGGCCCGTCCGGCGCCGAGGCGCCACGCCGCGATGCCGAACGGCAGCGCCTCCTGCCGCACGAGCACCCCGTCGCGGTCGGCGGTCACGACGTGCTGCTCCTTCGCCACCGGCAGCGCCGCGTCGGGGTCGCCGCCCTGTGCGCGGATCGACGCGCGCCAGGTGTCCATGGCGCGCCCGTCGTCGAGCGCCGCCTCGACGTCGGCGTCGGTGACGCCGGCGAGCTCGAGCATCTCCCGCGCCAGCGCGACGGTGAGTTCGCGGATGTCTGCCGGGCCGCCGCCCGAGAGGACCTCGACCGATTCGCGCACCTCGTTCGCATTGCCGATCGTCAGCCCGAGCGGGACGTTCATGTTGGTCAGGAGCGCCGACGTCGCGACGCCGGCATCCTCGCCGAGCTCGACCATCGTCCGGGCGAGCTCGCGCGACCGCTCGATGTCCTGCAGGAAGGCGCCGGAGCCGAACTTCACGTCGAGGACGAGGGCGCCGGTGCCCTCCGCGATCTTCTTCGACATGATCGACGACGCGATGAGCGGGATCGCCTCGACCGTCCCCGTGATGTCGCGCAGCGCGTAGAGCTTCTTGTCGGCCGGAGCCAGCCCCGAGCCGGCGGCGCAGATCACGCCGCCCACGTCGCGCAGCTGCGCGAACATCTCCTCGTTGGAGAGCTCGGCCCGCCAGCCGGGGATCGACTCGAGCTTGTCGAGCGTGCCGCCGGTGTGCCCGAGGCCGCGCCCCGAGAGCTGCGGCACGGCGACCCCGAAGGAGGCGACGAGGGGCATCAGCGGCAGCGTGATCTTGTCGCCGACGCCGCCGGTCGAGTGCTTGTCGGTCGTGGGCTTGCCGAGTCCGGAGAAGTCCATGCGCTCGCCCGACGCGATCATCGCCATGGTCAGGTCCCGGATCTCGCGGCGCGTCATGCCGTTCAGGAAGATCGCCATGGTCATCGCCGACATCTGCTCGTCGGCGACGTACCCGCGCGTGTACGCGTCGACGAGCCATCCGATCTGGTCGGTCGACAGCTCGCCACGATCGCGCTTGGTGCGGATCAGGTCGACGGCGTCGAAGGCCTCGACCGCGCTCATGCGCCCTCGCCCCGGTATTCGGCGAGCTGTCGGGGCCCGAACGCGTCGGGCAGCACCTCGTCGATGGTCTTCAGCCCGGACACGGTCTCGAGCACCATCCCCTCGGCCGAGTGCTCGTAGAGGAGCTGGCGGCATCGCCCGCACGGCATGAGCACGTTGCCGTGGCCGTCGACGCACGTGAACGCGGTGAGCCTGCCGCCGCCCGACATGACGAGCGCCGACACGAGCGAGCACTCGGCGCAGAGGGTCACGCCGTACGAGGCGTTCTCCACGTTGCACCCGCTCACCACGCGGCCGTCGTCGGCGATGGCCGCCGCGCCGACGGGGAACTGCGAGTACGGGACGTACGCCTTCGCCATCGCCTCGCGGGCGATCTCGCGCAGGTGGTCCCAGTCGATCGACTGGTGGTCGGTCATGGGTGACGCTCCGATCAGGACTTGATGTACGGCTTGCCGGCGGCGGCCGGGCCGCGCACCTTGCCGACGAAGCCGGCGACCGCGAGGATCGTGACGACGTAGGGCAGCATGAGCATGAACTCGCTCGGGACCGGCGAGCCGATGACCGAGAGCGTGTTCTGCAGGTTCGACGCGAATCCGAAGAGCAACGCGGCGAGCGTGGCCCGGATCGGATCCCACTGGCCGAAGATGACCGCCGCGAGGGCGATGAAGCCGGCACCCGCGGTCATCTCCTTGTTGAACGCGCCGACGGCGCCCAGCGTGAAGAACGCGCCGCCGAACCCGGCGATGGCGCCGGCGAGCGAGACGTTCCAGAACCGGGTGCGCGCGACGTTGATGCCGACGGTGTCGGCCGCGGTCGGGTGCTCGCCGACCGATCGGAGGCGCAGGCCCCAGCGGGTGTGGAAGAGCCCCACGTAGACGAGCACGATGATGACGTACATCGCGTAGACGATGAGCGTCTGCCGGAAGAACATCGGCCCGATGAGCGGGATCTCCGAGAGCAGCGGGATCGGGATGCGCTGCAGGCGCGGCGGCGAGTTGAGCAGCGCCGCGTTCGGTGCCAGCACCTGCGAGAACAGGAAGCTGGTGAGTCCGATCACGAGCACGTTGAGCACGACGCCGACGATGACCTGGTCGACGAAGTACTTGATCGCGAAGGCGGCGAGCACGAAGGCGACGAGCACGCCCGAGATCGCGGCGGCGAACAGGCCGACGATCGGACCGAGCCACTGCTGGCCGATGACGGAGGCCACGACCGCCGATGTGAACGCGCCCGCGAGCAGCTGCCCCTCGATCGCGATGTTGATGACGCCGACCCGCTCGCTGATCACGCCGCACAGGGCGCCGAAGATCAGCGGGACGGAGAGGCTCAGGGCTCCGGCGAGGAGGCCGGGAAGGGGGATCACGGGCGTGCGTGCGCCCGCTGCAGCCCAGGTGAGGAAGGCGACGAGGCCGATGACCGCGAAGATCACCACGAGCCACAGGGGCACGGAGCGCTTCGCGCGGACCATCGCCGCCGAGACGACGGTGATCGCGGTCAGCAGGACGATGCACGTCCAGGTCGTGATCGGGCCGTTGAGCGTGACCTCGGGGATCTGGATGAGGTCGTTGCCCGACGAGAGCCGGAAGGTCGCATCCCCCAGGTGCTGCGTGGTCAGGAAGAGAACGGCGAGCAGGGCAGTGATCACCGCGAAGGAGATCGGCGCCTTCCAGCTGACGACGACGGTCTTGTCGAGCGTCTCGGCGGGAGCCGCGGCGGCGTGGTGCTGGCTGGGAGCGGTCACTTCGCCGCCACCTCCTCCTTGGGTGCGGTGCGCGTTCGCTTCTTCGGCTTCGCGCCGGGCTGCGGGAGGCGGAAGATCGCCCGCACGAGGGGCGGCGCCGCGATGAAGAGCACGATGAGGGACTGGACGACGAGCACGATGTCGATCGGCACGCCCTCGGCGGCCTGCATCGCGAAGCCGCCCGCCTTGAAGGCGCCGAATAGGATGCCCGCCGCGAGGATGCCCCAGGGATTCGATCCGCCGAGCAGGGCCACGGTGATCGCGTCGAACCCGATGCCCGCGTCGATGCCGGACGAGAACCCGGTGGTCACGGTGCCGAGCACCTGGTCGACGCCGGCGAGGCCGACGAGCGCGCCCGAGATCAGCATCGCGTAGACGTACATCGAGTTGACGTTGATGCCGGCGACGCGGGCGGCCTTCGGGTTCAGCCCGACGGCACGGAACCGGAAGCCCAGGCTCGACCGGTCGAGGATCCACCACACCAGCACGACGCAGCCGAGCGACAGCAGGAAGCCGAGGTGGAGGTTGAATCCCGACCCGAGGATGTCGGGGAAGATCGCGGTGTCCTTCATGGGCGGCGTCTTCGGGTTGTTGGACCCGGGCGCCTGCAGGAGCCCCGGCGTGCGCAGCATCCACGAGACGAGGTACAGCGCGACGTAGTTGAGCATGATCGTCACGATCACCTCGTGCGCCCCCGTGCGGGCCTTCAGCACACCGGCGATCCCGGCCCACAGCGCGCCCGCCACGATGCCGGCGATCGTCGCGACGATCATGTGCAGCGGGAACGGGAGGTCGAACGAGAACGCCACCCAGCCGGCGGCGGATGCCGCGAGCAGCATCTGGCCGCGGCCACCGATGTTGAACATGCCGACCTTGAACGCCAGGCCGACGCCGAGTCCCGCGGCGATGAGCGGGGTGGCGAAGTTGAGCGTCTCGGTCAGCGGCCGGATGCCGGAGGCGAAGTCGGGGCGGCGGAAGTTGTAGACCGCGCCCTGGAAGAGCGCCGAGTACGCACCCGCGACCGAGTCCCAGACGGCGACGAACGTGTCGCCGGGCCGCGCGAAGAAGTACACGGATGCCGCCTGCACGCGCTCGTCGGTGAACGCGATCATGATCGCGCCGACGACCAACGCGAGGAGCACGGCCAGCACCGAGATGATCGCGTTGCCCGTGGCGATCTGGCGGAACGCCTGCTGCCAACGCGACCCCTCGGGCTCCGGGTCGGGCTGGACGACCGGCTCGTCGGGCGGGACCTCGGTGCTCGTCTCGAGCGCGACGTCGGGGTCGTTGCGGTCGCTCATGCGGCGGCTCCTTCGGGGGACGGGACGTCACCGGACGCCCCGGGGCTCTCGCCGGCCATCATCAGGCCGAGCACGTCGCGGGGCGTGTCGCCCGGCACGATGCCGACGACCCTGCCCCGGTACATCACCATGATCCGGTCGGCGAGGGCGGTGACCTCGTCGAGCTCGGTCGAGACGACGACCACGGGCACGCCGGCGTCGCGCGTCTCGATGATCCGCTTGTGGATGAACTCGATGGAGCCGACGTCGACACCGCGCGTGGGCTGCGCCGCCACCAGGAGGTTGAGGTCGCGGCTGAGCTCGCGCGCGAGGACGACCTTCTGCTGGTTGCCGCCGGAGAGGCGCCCCGCCTTGGTCTCGATGCCGGGCGTGCGGACGTCGAACTCCGCGACCTTGTCGGCGGCGAACTCCGCCAGGTAGGCGCGCTGGACGTTGCCGGCCTTCACGAACGGCGCGCCGTCGGACCGGTCGAGCATGAGGTTCTCCGCGACGGAGAACTCGCCGACGAGGCCGTCCTCCGTCCGGTCCTCGGGGACGAAGCCGACGCCCGCGTCGAGGATCCGCCGCACCGAGCTGCGCGTGATGTCGTCGCCGTCGAGGCGGATCACGCCCTCGACCCGCGGCTGCAGGCCCATGAGCGCCTCGGTCAGCTCGGTCTGGCCGTTGCCCTGCACCCCCGCGACCGCGAGGACCTCGCCGCGGCGCACGCTGAAGCTGACGTCGTTGACGACGAGCTGCCCGAGGGGGTCGACGACGCGAAGGTGCTCGACCTGCAGCGCCTCGTCGCCGAGGTTCGGCTCCTCCTTCTGCACGGTGAGCTCGACCGCCCGCCCGACCATGAGCGACGCGAGCTCGGCGTTGGTGGCCGTCGGCTCCGCCTCGCCCACGACCTTGCCGAGCCGCACGACGGTGATGCGGTCCGCGACCTCGCGGACCTCGCGGAGCTTGTGCGTGATGAAGACGATGGACGCGCCCGACTCCTTGAGCTGGCGCATGATCGCCATGAGCTCGTCGGTCTCCTGCGGCGTCAGCACGGCGGTCGGCTCGTCGAACACGAGCACGTGGGCGTCGCGCGAGAGCGCCTTGATGATCTCGACGCGCTGCTGCACGCCCACCGGGAGGTCGTCGACGAGCGCGTCGGGATCGACGTCGAACCCGAACCGATCGCTGATCTCGCGCACCTTCCGGCGCGCCGCGTCGATGTCGAGGAGGCCGGCGTTGCGGGTCTGCTCGTGACCGAGCATCACGTTCTCGGCGACCGTGAACACCGGGATCAGCATGAAGTGCTGGTGCACCATGCCGATGCCGGCGCGCATCGCATCGCCCGGACCGGCGAAGTGCTGGACCTCGTCGTCCAGCAGGATCTCGCCCTCGTCGGCCTGGTAGAGGCCGTAGAGGACGTTCATCAGCGTCGACTTGCCGGCCCCGTTCTCGCCGAGGAGGCAGTGGATCTCGCCTGCCTCGACGGTGAGGTCGATGTGGTCGTTCGCCACCAGGGAACCGAACTTCTTCGTGATTCCTCGGAGTTCGAGTTTCATGCCACCGATCCTAATGATCGCGCCGGGAATCGCAGCGGTCGTGCGCCGAAGTGCGCCGATGAGCGCCCCGAACTGCTCAGTTGTTGGCGGGCGTGCTCACGCGCGCCCCGGAAACCGCGAAGGGAGGCCGGTACGCAACCGGCCTCCCTCCGCGACTGGGTCGGCTCAGCCGGCCAGGTAGGACTCGACGGTGATGTCGCCGTCGATGATCATCTGCTTGAGCTCGTCGAGCTTCGACGACAGGTCGGCCGGAACCGCGTCCTCGAAGTCGTGGAACGGCGCGAGCCCG
Organism: Agromyces sp. GXS1127; assembly: GCF_050565425.1. NCBI lineage: Bacteria > Bacillati > Actinomycetota > Actinomycetes > Micrococcales > Microbacteriaceae > Agromyces > Agromyces sp. GXS1127. Next base: position 120,586 of record NZ_JBOCIG010000003.1, on the reverse strand, counting down.
ACGCCCTCGTTCTCGAGCGTGCCGACGAACGGCTCGGCGTCGAACTCGCCGTTGCCGGCGGCGACGATCGCGTCCTCGACGCCGACGTCGATGCCCTTGCGGATCGACGTGAGCAGCAGGTCGCCGACCGACGGGTCGGTCTCGTAGACGTCGGCGTCGACACCGAGCAGCATGATGTCGCGGCCGGAGTCGCGGATGGCCGCGGCGCCCGACTGGTAGATCGGCCCGCCGACGGGCAGCAGCACATCGATGTTCTGGTCGATCAGGCCCTGCGCCACCTGGCGAGCGGTGTCGTTCGCCTCGAAGCCGCCGGTGAACGAGCCGTCCTGGGCCTCGCGGTCCCAGCCGAGCACCTTGACATCGGCGCCGTTCTCCTCGTTGTAGTACTCCACGCCCTGCGCGAAGCCGTCCATGAAGATCGACACCGTCGGGATGTTGATGCCGCCGTAGGTGCCGACGGAGCCGGTCTCGCTCATGCCCGCCGAGAGGTAGCCGGCGAGGAACGCCGCCTGGGCGGTGTCGAAGATGATGGGCTTGATGTTCTCGGCGTCGGTCGTGCCGTCGAAGTCCTGGTCGACGGTGTCGTCGATCGAGACGTACTCGAGGTCGGGGTTCGCCGTCGCGGACTCGAGGGCCGCGGGCGCGAGCAGGAAGCCGACGGTCACGATCGTGTTGCAGCCCTGGTCGACGAGGCTCTGCAGGTTCGACGCGTAGTCGGTCTCCGCAGCGGACTCGACCTTCTTGCTCTCGACGCCGAGCTCCTCGGCGGCGCGGTCCAGGCCCTCGGCACCGAGCTGGTTGAACGACTTGTCGTCGAAGCCACCGGCGTCGGAGACCATGCAGGGCAGGTAGTCGAGCGCCTCGCCGCCGTCGCCGTCGGTCTCCTCGGGAGCCGACGCGCAGCCTGCGAGGAGCGCGACCGCGCCGATGGTCGCGAGACCGCCGACGGCGGCCTTCTTGAACGTGAACGTCACAGTGTCCTCCAAAAGACAGTGCACCCCGAACGATCTCGGGGACCGTGAGGTCACGTTACCCAATGTTTCGACCGGCGCCATGGGCCGTCCGACCCCGACCGGGCAAAGGTTATGAAGCCGCGACCTTCTGCTCATATGAGCAGCCTGCGGGCTCCCCCGAGCAGGGGACACTCACGGCGCGGACGGGGAGTCGACGACGAGTTCGCCGGCGATGATCGCCTGCCGAAGGCCGTCGATCTCGCCCTGCAGCCCGGGCGTCACGAGCGACTCGAGGTCGTGGTACGGCGCGATCTCGACGCCACCGTTCTCGAGGGTCCCCACGTACGGCTCGTTCGTGAACCCGCCCTCCTGCACGGCGCCGACGATCTCGACCATCGCCTGCTGGGTGTTCTTCAGGACGCTCGTCAGCACGATCGGACGGAACTCGGCCGGCAGGGTCTCGTAGCCGTCGCTGTCGACCCAGATCACCGACACGTCGCCGGCCTCGATCGCCGCGGCCGCCGCGCCCTCCCCCACCTGGCCGGCGACGGGCAGGATCACGTCGGCGCCCTGGTCGATGAAGCCCTCGGCGAGCACCTTGCCCTTGTTGATGTCCTCGAAGTCGCCCGTGAACGAACCGTCCTGCTCGTCCTTGTTCCAGCCGAGGGCGCGCACGCCGGCGCCGTGCACCTCGTTGTACTTGGCGACGCCGTCGACGAAGCCGTCCATGAAGAGCGTGACGGGCGGCTGGTTGCCGCCGCCGAACGTCGCGACGACGCCGGACCGCGAGACTCCCGCCGCCAGGTAGCCCGCGAGGAAGGCCGCCTGGGCGGTGTCGAACACGACGGGCTTGACGTTGTCCGCCTCGACCGTCTCGTCGACGATGGCGAACGAGACGTCGGGGTTGGCCTCGGCCTCGGAGCGCGTCGACTCGGCGAGCTCCCAGCCGACGGTCACGACGAGCGCGCACCCGGAGTCGACGGCCTGGCGCACGTTCGGGGCGAGGTCGGTCTCGCTGGTGGACACGAGTGCCTCGGCCTCGACGCCGAGCTCGTCCTCCGCCTGCTGCAGTCCCTCCCAGCTCGACTGGTTGAACGAGCGGTCCTCGAGCCCGCCCGAGTTCGTCACCATGCGGACGCACCCGTCGGCCTCGGCGTCGCCGCCGCCCTCCGGTGCGGGCGCGCAGCCCGCGAGCATGGCGGATGCCGCGACCAGCGCGGTCCCGAACGTGACGACCCGTCGCAGCGACATCCGCCCGACCACCCTTCCGTGCCTACAGCACGTCGCTCGATCCGCCGAGGCGCAGCGCGTCCACGACGGCCTTCACCCGCTGCGCGTGCTCGCTCGTGGTCACGAGCAGCGCATCGGGCGTATCGACGACCACGATGTCCTTCACGCCGATCAGGCTGATGACCCGGTCGGCTCGACTCACGACGATACCGCTCGAGGCGTCGGAGAGGACGCGCGCGTGCTCGCCGAGGATCGCGAGCTCGCCGGACCGGCCCGCCGTGTTGAGCTTGGCGAGCGAGGCGAAGTCGCCGACGTCGTCCCACTGGAAGTGCGCGCGCACGACCGCGAGCCGGCCGCGGGCCGCGGCGGGCTCGGCCACGGAGTAGTCGATCGCGATCTTCTCGAGGCGCGGCCAGATGCGGTCCACGGCCGGGCCGCGCAGCTCGGGGTCGTCCCAGGCATCGGCGAGCTCGAGGAGCCCCGCGTGCAGGTCGGGCTTCGTGAGCGCCAGCTCCTCGAGCAGCCGGTCGGCCCGGGCGATGAACATGCCGGCGTTCCACAGGTGCCGCCCGCCCTCGAGGTACTCGCGCGCCGTCTCGAGGTCGGGCTTCTCGACGAAGCTCGACACCGCGGTGACCTCGCCCGCGCCGGGGAGGTCGAGCGGATCGCCGCACTCGATGTAGCCGAACCCGACGGCCGGTTCGGTCGGCGTGATGCCGATCGTCGCGATGTGGCCCGCCTCGGCGGCGGCGACCGCCGAGGTCACCGCGGAGCGGAACAGCGACGTGCCCGAGATGACGTGGTCGGCGGCGAACGAGCCGATGATCACGCCGGGCTCCCGGCGCTCCAGGATCGCCGCGGCCAGGCCGATCGCCGCGGTCGAGTCGCGGGGCTCGCTCTCGAGGACGATGTTGGCGTCGGCGAGCTCGGGCAGCTGCGCCTCGACGGCGGCGCGGTGCGCGCGGCCCGTGACGATCATGATGCGCTGCTCGCCGGAGAGCGGGACGAGCCGGTCCCAGGTGTCGCGCAGCAGCGTCTGCCCGGATCCGGTCAGGTCGTGCAGGAACTTCGGGGCGTCCGCGCGCGAGAGGGGCCAGAGCCGGGAGCCCACGCCGCCGGCGGGGATGACGCTGTAGAAGCGGTCGAGGGGAGCCTGTCGCATCCGATCAGGATAGCCGCGGGCCACCGGGGACAGCCCGGGGCCGGCGCCTCGACACGACGGCGACCGGAGCACCGCTGCGAGCGCACTAGACTCGGAGCCGGGCCATCGGTCCCGTCATGCCCACAGTCGGGCGACGCACACCGCCAGGAGGGACGTCCATGTCAGCAACGACGACACGGACCCCGATCGCACCCGAGAAGCCGGCGAAGCAGAAGCCGGGCGGCACGCTCTATCGCGGCCGCGAGGGCATGTGGTCGTGGGTGCTGCACCGCATCACCGGGGTGGCGATCTTCTTCTTCCTCCTCGTGCACATCCTCGACACCGCGCTCGTGCGCGTGAGCCCCGAGGCCTACAACGCCGTCATCGGCACGTACCAGACGCCCATCATGGGCCTCGGCGAGGTCGCGCTCGTCGGCGCGATCGTGTTCCACGCGTTCAACGGCCTCCGCGTCATCCTCGTCGACTTCTGGTCGTGGGCGACCCGCAACCAGAAGGTCCTCTTCTACGTCGTGATCGCGCTCTGGGTGATCACGATGCTCGGCTTCGTGCCTCGGCACCTCATGAACGTCTTCAGCCACTAGGAGCGCAGAGATGACCGTCATCGAATCCCCGCGCACCCCCGCTCGTCCGGCGCCCCGGCGCGGCGTCAACCTCGAGAAGTGGGGCTGGATCTACATGCGCGCGTCGGGCGTCGTGCTCGTCGTGCTCGTCTTCGGGCACCTCTTCGTCAACCTCATGGTGGGCGAGGGCGTCAAGGCCATCGACTTCGGCTTCGTCGGCGGCAAGTGGGCCGACCCGTTCTGGCAGTGGTGGGACGTGCTGATGCTGTGGCTCGCGCTCATCCACGGCGCCAACGGCATGCGCACCATCGTGAACGACTACACGAACCCGGGCGCGGTGCAGCGCATCCTGAAGGGGGCGCTGCTCGTCTCCACGGTCGTGCTCCTCGTGCTCGGCACCCTCGTCGTCTTCACCTTCGACCCGTGCCCCGCCGGCTCCCCCGCCGAGCTCCTCCCCTCGTTCTGCCCCGCCGCATAGGAGACACGTGACCAGCGAGAACCACGTCGAGACCACGGTCGTCGACGGCGTCCACTACCACCAGTACGACATCGTGATCGTCGGCGCCGGCGGCGCGGGCATGCGGGCGGCGATCGAGGCCGGCCCCGGCGCGAAGACCGCGGTCATCTCGAAGCTGTACCCGACCCGCTCCCACACGGGCGCGGCGCAGGGCGGCATGGCCGCGGCGCTCGCGAACGTCGAGGAGGACAGCTGGGAGTGGCACACCTTCGACACGATCAAGGGCGGCGACTACCTCGTCGACCAGGACGCCGCCGAGATCCTCGCGAAGGAGGCCATCGACGCGGTCATCGACCTCGAGAACATGGGCCTGCCCTTCAACCGCACGCCCGAGGGCAAGATCGACCAGCGCCGCTTCGGCGGTCACACGCGCGACCACGGCAAGGCGCCGGTGCGCCGCGCGTGCTACGCCGCCGACCGCACGGGCCACATGATCCTGCAGACGCTGTTCCAGAACTGCGTCAAGCTCGGCATCGAGTTCTACAACGAGTACTACGCGCTCGACCTCGTGATGACCGAGGTCGACGGAGTCCCCCAGCCGTCGGGCGTCGTCGCGTACGAGCTCGCGACGGGCGAACTGCACGTCTTCCAGGCGAAGGCCGTGATCTTCGCGACCGGCGGCTTCGGCAAGATCTACAAGACGACGTCGAACGCGCACACCCTCACGGGCGACGGCGTCGGCATCATCTGGCGCAAGGGCCTTCCGCTGGAGGACATGGAGTTCTTCCAGTTCCACCCGACCGGCCTCGCCGGCCTCGGCATCCTCCTCACCGAGGGGGCCCGCGGCGAGGGCGCGATCCTCCGCAACGCCTCGGGCGAGCGGTTCATGGAGCGCTACGCGCCGACCATCAAGGACCTCGCGCCGCGCGACATCGTCGCCCGCTGCATGGTCCAGGAGGTCGCGGAGGGCCGCGGCGCCGGCCCCGACAAGGACTACGTGCTGCTCGACTGCACGCACCTCGGTGCGGAGGTCCTCGAGACGAAGCTCCCCGACATCACGGAGTTCGCCCGAACCTACCTCGGCGTCGACCCGGTGTACGAGCCGGTGCCGGTCATGCCGACCGCGCACTACGCCATGGGCGGCATCCCGACCAACGTCAAGGCCGAGGTGCTGAGCGACAACACCACGGTCGTCCCCGGTCTCTACGCCGCCGGCGAGTGCGCGTGCGTGTCGGTGCACGGCTCGAACCGCCTCGGCACGAACTCGCTGCTCGACATCAACGTCTTCGGCAAGCGCGCCGGCCGCAACGCGGTCGAGTACGTCAACTCGGGCGTCGAGTTCACGCCGCTTCCCGACGACCCGGCGGGCGACGTCCGGCGACTGCTCGAGGTGCTCCGCGACTCGAACGGCACCGAGCGGATCGCCGCGATCCGCAAGGAGCTCCAGGACGAGATGGACAAGGGCGCGCAGGTGTTCCGCACGAGCGAGTCCCTCGACCACGTCGCCGAGGTGATCGCGGGCCTCCGCGACCGCTACCGGAACATCGCCGTGCAGGACAAGGGCAAGCGGTTCAACACCGACCTGCTCGAAGCCGTCGAGCTCGGCTTCCTCCTCGACCTCGCCGAGGTCGTCGTGGCCTCCGCCCGCAACCGCGAGGAGAGCCGCGGCGGCCACATGCGCGACGACTTCCCGAACCGCGACGACGAGAAGTTCATGCAGCACACGATGGCCTACCTGTCGGGCGACGCCCACTCGTCGGTCGCGTCCGATCACATCCGGCTCGACTGGAAGCCCGTGACCATCACCCGATACCAGCCGATGGAGAGGAAGTACTGACGTGACGACCGCCACGCTCGAGACCACGTCGACGGATGCCGCGACGAAGTCCTTCACCGTCACCTTCCTGATCCGCCGGTTCGACCCCGACGTCGACACGGAGCCGCGCTGGCAGGACTTCGACGTCGAGATGTACGCGACCGACCGCGTGCTCGACGCGCTGCACAAGATCAAGTGGGAGCAGGACGGCTCGCTCACCTTCCGCCGCTCGTGCGCGCACGGCATCTGCGGCTCCGACGCGATGCGGATCAACGGCCGCAACCGCCTCGCCTGCAAGACGTTGATCAAGGACCTCGACATCACGAAGCCCATCTACGTCGAGGCGATCAAGGGCCTCCCGCTCGAGAAGGACCTCGTGGTCGACATGGAGCCGTTCTTCGCGAGCTACCGCGAGGTGCAGCCGTTCCTGCAGGCGTCCACGGCGCCGGAGCCCGGCAAGGAGCGCATCCAGGACGTCGCGTCGCGAGCGCGCTTCGACGACACCACCAAGTGCATCCTCTGCGCCGCGTGCACCTCCTCGTGCCCGGTGTTCTGGACCGACGGGCAGTACTTCGGCCCGGCGGCGATCGTGAACGCGCACCGGTTCATCTTCGACTCGCGCGACGACGAGGCGAAGGTCCGACTCGACATCCTGAACGACAAGGAGGGCGTGTGGCGCTGCCGCACGACCTTCAACTGCACCGACGCGTGCCCCCGCGGCATCGAGGTGACCAAGGCCATCGCCGAGGTCAAGCAGGCCATCATGCGCGGCAAGCCCTGACCGAGGGCGACCACGTGACGGAGGGGCCGGTGCGCGAGCACCGGCCCCTCCGTCGTTCCCGGGCGGATGCCGCGTGCGCCGCGTACCCCGCGGCATCGGCTCGCTAGGGTGATCGTGTGAGCGATCGCGGACGGGGACGCGGCGCGGGTTCCGCGCGGCCGGGCGACGCCGTGCCCGCGGCCGCGGGCTCGGATGCGACCGCGTCGCCGCCATCGACGTCGACGTCGACATCGAGCGCATCGTCGCGCGCCGCGAAGTCCCCGACGAGCGCGCCTGCCTCCGATGCGACGACGGCGGACGCGAAGGCGCCGACCGCGTCGAACCGCGTCCGCGAGCGGATCGAAGCGGCGAGCGCGCCGATCCTCGAGCGCTTCGACGAGCCGATCACCTGGGCGGAACAGGTCACGCAGCAGACGATGGCACTGTTCCCCGTGCGTGTCTGGCGGCACTTCCTCGCCCGGAACGGGTTCCTGCTCACGGCGGGGATGAGCTACCAGTCGCTCTTCGCGGTCTTCGCGGCGATCTACATCGTGTTCGCCGTCGCCGGCATCTGGCTGTTCAACGACCAGGACACGCTCCAGGCGCTCTACCTCCTCATCAACACGTATGCGCCCGGGCTCGTCGGCGAGAACGGGATCATCACCCCGGAGGCGCTCCAGGAGGCGGCGACCGCGAGCACGAGCCTCTTCGGCTGGACGGGTGCCGTCGCCCTCGGCGGCCTGATCTGGACCGCGATCGGGTGGGTGACGTACTCCCGCATGGCGGTCCGCAGCATCTTCCTCCTGCCGAAGGACGACCGGGCGTACCTCTACCTCAAGGCGCGCGACTTCGCCGCGGCCTTCATGTTCGGCGTGGCGATCCTCGTCGCGGCCGTCCTCTCGATCGTCGCGACCGGATTCCTCGATTGGATCTTCGGCCTCCTCGGCGTCGACCTGACGGCGGAGTCCCCCGCCGTGCGCGTCGGCCTGCAGGTCGGCGCCATCCTCGTCGTGTTCGTCATCGACACGCTCGCCCTCGCCGTCATGTTCCGGTTCCTCTCGGGCGCCGAGGTGGCGTGGCGCCGGATGTGGACGGGCTCGCTGCTCGGCTCGGCGGCGCTCAGCGTGCTGCAGATGCTCGGCGGGCTCGTGCTCTCCTGGGCCGGCAGCAACCCGCTGCTCGCGACCTTCACGGTGATCGTGGCGCTGCTGCTCTGGTTCCGCATCGCGAGCATCATCATCCTCGTCGCCGCTGCCTGGATCGCGGTGGAGGCCGCCGACCGGAACGAGTCGCTCCGACGCGTCACCGCGGCGCAGCTCGAGGCGGAGCGGCGCCAGCGCGAATACGAGGCGCTCCTCACGGCGGCGCGGGTCCGGGTCCGCGAGGCCCGGGCCGCGGCCGAATCGGCGCGCTGGTACGAGCGGGTCCCCGCGGGCCGCCGACTGGCGAAGGCGCGTCGCGACCTCGACGAGCTCGAGGCATCCGCCCCGCCCCCGCCGCCCGCCAAGCCCTCGTGGCTGAACGGGAACGGCCGTGGGGGTGGCAACGCCTAGGATCGAAGGCATGCCCTCCCCCTCCCCGCTCCGGATCGCCAGCGCCAACGTGAACGGGGTCCGGGCGGCGTTCCGGCGCGGCATGGGCGACTGGCTCGCGGCGCGCGACGTCGACATCCTCGCCATGCAGGAGGTTCGGGCCTCGACCGACGACCTCGCGGCGCTCCTCGGCGACGAGTGGAGCATCCTGCACGACCCCGCGACCGCCAAGGGTCGCGCGGGCGTGGCGATCGCGAGCCGCGCGGGCGCGAGCATCCACCGCGTCGAGCTCGGCACCGCCGACCACGACACGGCGGGCCGGTGGCTCGAGGCCGACTACGAGGTGAACGACCGGATCGTCACCGTGGTGAGCTGCTACGTGCCCTCGGGTGAGGCCGAGACGCCGAAGCAGGTCGACAAGTACCGGTTCCTCGACGCGATGAGCGAGCGGATGTCGGAGCTCGCGACGCACGAGCTGGCCGTGGTCGTCGGCGACCTGAACGTCGGCCACCGCACGCTCGACATCAAGAACTGGAAGGGCAACGTCAAGCGCGCCGGGTTCCTGCCCGGGGAGCGCGCGTACTTCGACCGCTTCATGGGCGGCGAGGGCGAGGAGGGCTACAACGCCGGCGCCGGCCTGGGCTGGATCGACCTCGGCCGCCGCTCCGCGGGCGAGGTGCCCGGCCCCTACACGTGGTGGTCGTGGCGCGGCAAGGCATTCGACAACGACAGCGGATGGCGCATCGACTACCACCTCGCGACCCCGGCGCTCGCCGACGCGATGGTGTCGTACGTCGTCGACCGGGCCGACGCCTACGACGAGCGATGGTCCGACCACGCCCCCGTCGTCGTCGACTACGCCATCTGAGACCGAAGGACCCCCGAACCACGATGAACACCGCACGCCCCGTCGTCTTCTCCGGCATGCAGCCGTCGGGCGACTCGCTCCACCTCGGCAACTACCTGGGCGCCCTGGTCAACTGGGTCGCGCTCCAGGACGACCACGACCCGATCTACTGCGTGGTCGACCTGCACGCGATCACCGTCCAGCAGGACCCGGCGACGCTCCGCGAGGCGACGCGCCGCACGGCCGCGCAGTACCTCGCCGCGGGCGTCGACCTGAGCCGCTCGACGCTGTTCGTGCAGTCGCACGTGCCGGCGCACACCGAGCTCGCGTGGGTGCTCGGCACCCTCACGGGCTTCGGCGAGGCGAGCCGGATGACGCAGTTCAAGGACAAGTCGGCCCGCTACGGCACCGACTCCACCACGGTCGGGCTCTTCACGTACCCGGTGCTCATGGCCGCCGACATCCTGCTCTACGGCACGCACCTGGTGCCCGTCGGCGACGACCAGCGGCAGCACCTCGAGCTCACGCGCGACCTCGCCGGGCGCTTCAACTCGCGCTACGGCGAGACGTTCGTCGTGCCCGAGGCGATGATCCCGAAGGAGTCGGCCCGCATCTACGACCTCCAGGAGCCCACCGCCAAGATGTCGAAGTCGGCGGCGAGCCCGAACGGCCTGATCAACCTCATGGACGATCCGAAGGTCATCGCCAAGCGCATCCGCAGCGCCGTGACCGACACCGAGCGCGAGATCCGCTACGACCCGCAGGCGAAGCCCGGGATCGCGAACCTGCTCGACATCTACGCGACCGTCACGGGCCGCTCGATCCCCGAGCTCGAGGCGGAGTACGACGGCAAGGGCTACGGCGACCTGAAGAAGGACCTCGCCGACGTCGTCGTCGAGCGCGTCGCGCCGATCCGGGAGCGCACGCTCGAGCTCATGGCCGACCCGGCCGAGCTCGACCGGCTGCTCGCGATCGGCGCCGACAAGGCGTCGGAACGTGCCGAGCGCACGCTGGCCACGGTGTACGACCGGGTCGGCTTCCTGCGCCGGCCGTGACGCCCGCCGGGCCGGGTGATGCGGTCGGCGGCGCATCGACCGCTGCCGGCCGCCCCGTCGTGCTGTTCGACCTCGACGACACGCTCATGGCGCACCGCGAGGCGGTCGCCGCGGGCATCGTGCTGCACCTGCGCGAGCGCGGGTACGCGGCGGCCGACGACGCCGCGGTGGTCGCGGCGCAGGTGCTGTGGCACGAGCTCGAGGAACGGCACTACCACGCGTACCTCGCGGGCGAGCTGACGTTCGAGGGGCAACGGCGGGCGCGGGCGACGGAGTTCGCGCGCGCACACGGCGACGAGCTCGACGGCGAGGCCGCCGGAGCCTGGTTCGCGCGCTACTTCGAGCGCTACCGCGAGGCCTGGGCGCTGCACGACGACGTCCTGCCCGCGCTCGACGCGGTCGAGGCCGCGCTTCCCGGCGTGCGGTTCGGCATCATCACGAACGGCGAGGCCGACTTCCAGCTCGCGAAGCTGGTGCGGCTGGGGCTCGAGGTCGGGCATCCGGGGCGCATCGGGCACCTCGTGGCATCCGGCGCCGAGGGCGTGACCAAGCCCGACCGGCGCATCTTCGAGGTCGCGGTCTCGCGCTTCGAGGCCGACGGCGCGGTCTCGGGCGCGGCGTACATCGGAGACCGCCTGCGCACCGACGCGATCGGCGCGGCCGAGGCGGGGCTGGTCGGGGTGTGGCTCAACCGATCGGGTGAACGGCCCGCCGAGGTCGAGGCGACGGATGCCGCGGCCGCGGGCGTGCACGAGATCCGCACGCTCGCGGAGCTCGCGCCCCTCCTCGCCGATTCGTTGGCGGTCGAATAGCACCGCCAGCCGGAGCGTATCGAGACCGGCCTGCGGAGCACGGAAACGGGCCGGGCGCCTTCCCGCGCGCCCGGCCCGTGTCATCCCGCCCGCGTCAGCGGACGTCGTCGTCGACCCAGTCGAGGGTCTTCGTGACGGCCTTCTTCCAGTTGCGCACGAGGCGCCCCTGCTCGGCCTCGTCCATCGACGGCTCCCAGCGACGGTCCTCCTGCCAGTTCTTCGCGAGGTCGTCGAGGTCGGCCCAGAAGCCGACCGCGAGACCCGCGGCGTAGGCCGCGCCGAGCGCGGTCGTCTCGGCGACGACCGGACGCACGACGGGCACGCCGAGGATGTCGGCCTGGAACTGCAGCAGCGTGTCGTTGGCCGTCGCGCCGCCGTCGACGCGCAGCTCCGTGAGGTCGATCCCCGCATCGGCGTTCACGGCTTCCACGACGTCGCGCGTCTGGAACGCGATCGCCTCGAGTGCCGCCCGCGCGATGTGCCCCTTGTTCACGTAGCGGGTCAGGCCCACGAGCGCACCGCGCGCATCCGGACGCCAGTACGGGGCGAAGAGCCCCGAGAAGGCGGGCACGAAGTACGCGCCGCCGTTGTCCTCGACGGACTTCGCCAGCTCCTCGATCTCGGGAGCCGACGAGATGAGGCCGAGGTTGTCGCGCAGCCACTGCACGAGCGACCCGGTCACCGCGATCGAGCCCTCGAGTGCGTAGTGCACGGGCTGGTCGCCGAGCTTGTAGCCGACGGTCGTGAGGAGGCCGTTCTTCGAGTGGACGATCTCCTCGCCCGTGTTGAAGATCAGGAAGTTGCCCGTGCCGTAGGTGTTCTTCGCCTCGCCGGCCGCGAAGGCGGCCTGCCCGAAGGTGGCCGCCTGCTGGTCGCCGAGGATGCCCGCGATGGGCGTCTCGCGGAGGAGGCTCGACGACTCGACGGCCCCGTAGACCTCGGAGGAGGACTTGATCTCGGGGAGCATCGAGCGCGGGACGCCGAAGATCCCGAGGATCTCGTCGTCCCACTGCAGGGTCTCGAGGTCCATGAAGAGCGTGCGGCTCGCGTTGGTGACATCCGTCGCGTGCACGCCGCCCTCGACGCCGCCCGTGAGGTTCCAGAGGACCCAGGTGTCGGTCGTGCCGAAGATCAGGTCGCCGGCCTCGGCCTTCTCGCGCGCCCCGGGCACGTTCTCGAGGATCCAGACGATCTTGGTGCCGGAGAAGTAGGTCGCCAGCGGCAGGCCGACCTTCGCCTTGAAGCGCTCGACGCCGCCGTCGGCCGCGAGGCGGTCGACGATCGGCTGCGTGCGCGTGTCCTGCCAGACGATCGCGTTGTACACGGGCTCGCCGGTCGTGCGGTCCCAGACCACCGCGGTCTCGCGCTGGTTGGTGATGCCGACGGCGGCGATGTCGTGACGCGTGAGGTCGGCCTTGCCGAGGGCCTGGCCGATCACCTCGCGGGTGTTGGCCCAGATCTCCTTCGGGTCGTGCTCGACCCAGCCGGCCTTGGGGAAGATCTGCTCGTGCTCGAGCTGCCCGGTCGAGACGATCGAGCCCTGCTTGTCGAAGATGATCGCGCGCGACGAGGTCGTGCCCTGGTCGATCGCGAGGACGTAGTCAGCCATCTGAGAACTCCGTTGCTGTCAGTGGGGTGGGTGGTGGGGTGATTCGGGTGCCGCGCTCAGCCGAGCAGCGGGAGGAGCGGGATCGCGGCGAGGCCGGCGAGCACGCCGCCGATGATCGGGCCGACGACCGGGACCCAGGAGTAGCCCCAGTCGCTCGAGCCCTTGCCGGCGATGGGCAGCACGGCGTGCGCGATGCGCGGTCCGAGGTCGCGGGCCGGGTTGATCGCGTAGCCGGTCGGGCCACCGAGCGAGGCGCCGATACCGATCACCAGGAGGGCCACCGGCAGTGCGCCGAGCGCCGCGAGGCCCGAGGCGTCGCCGTTCCGGCCGAAGCCGATGACGACGAAGACCAGCACGAAGGTGCCGATGATCTCGGTCACGAGGTTCCACCCGTACGAGCGGATCGCGGGGCCGGTCGAGAACACGCCGAGCTTGTTCGCGGCCTCGGGCTCGGCGTCGAAGTGCTGCTTGTAGCCGAGCCAGACGACGACCGCGCCGAGGAAGGCGCCGATGAGCTGCGCACCGAGGTAGGTGAGCACCGACAGCGCGTCGACCGGGACGGTCGTGCCCGCGGCGGCGTTGCCGAACTCGCTCGCGCCGTTCGCGACGAGTCCGAGCGTGACGGCGGGGTTCAGGTGCGCGCCCGAGGCGTAGGCGACGACGACGCCCGCGAACACCGCGAGGCCCCAGCCGATGTTGACCATGAGGAAGCCGCCGTTGTGCCCCTTGTTCTTCGCCAGGGCGACGTTGGCGACGACGCCGCAGCCGAGCAGCACGAGCATGGCGGTGCCGACGAGTTCCGAGAGGAACAGCACTCCGAGATTGTCCACGTTGACCTTTCTGGGTAGGACCGGGCGGCCCGGGGGCGGACCGCCGTTGCGGGCCGCATCGAAAGCGGCCGGATGAGCCGTCATCCGAGCGGCCCGCATGAAACGTACCCGCGGGATCCGCCGGTCAGCGGCCGTTCCACGTGCACATCCGTGCAGATTCGCGAGGCCGCCGGCGAGCGCCGCCCGGCACCGCTACCGCCGCGCCCCGCGCCGGAGTCACGCCGTGACGGGCGAATCGAGCGCGACGCCGTGCCGTTCGGCGAGCACCCGTCGGGTCGACTCGACCTCGTCGCGTCGCCGCACGTCCGTCCAGCCGAGCGCATCGCCGACGACGTCGGCGAGCTCGACGAGCAGCGCGGAGGTCACCGCTCCGGTGAACGCCAGGCTGGTCCGGCGCAGCACCACGTCGAGGAGGTGCACGACGCGCTCGTTCGCGGCGAGCCACGCGATCTCCTCGCGCGAGTACGACGGCGCCGCTGCGAGCGGCGTCTCCGCGGCATCCTCGATCGCCTCGATGACCGCCTCGGCGCGCGCGCCGTACCGCTCCAGCAGTTGTTCGGCCCGCTCGCGCCCCACGCCGTCGCCGTGGCCGGCGATCCACACCAGCCGCGCGTCATCCGTGGTCGGGAACCCGGCGCCGCCGCCGATCGGCAGGCCCTTCGTCGACCGCACGCGGTGGCGGCCCAGGAGCCCGAGCACCTCGTCGGAGAGGTGCTCGGCGAGGGCGCGGAACGTCGTCCACTTGCCGCCCACGAGGCTCAGCAGGGTCGTGCCGGGGCGCTCCGCGACCTCCGCCCGCTCGATGCGGTAGTCGCGGCTCACGAACCCGGGCTGGGTGTCGTCGTGCCGCGGCAGCGGCCGGACACCGGAGAAGCGGAAGACGATCTGCGAGCGGTCGACCGCGATCCCCGGGAAGACGTGCGCGACGAGGTCGAAGAAGTAGTCGACCTCCTCCTCGGTGCAGACGGCGGGCTCGCGCATGTCGTGCTCGAGGTCGGTCGTGCCCACCATGACCCGCCCCTTGAGCGGATAGATGAGCACGATCCGGCCGTCCTCGTGCTCGAAGAAGATCTCGCGTCCGCCGGTGGCGGCGAGGAGCTCGTCGTTCTCGAGCACGATGTGCGAACCCTTGGTGCCGCCCATGAAGCGGGTGCCGCGGCCGAGCTGCGCGTTGGTGAGGTCGGTCCACGGGCCGGAGGTGTTCACGACGACGTCGGCGGCGAGGTCGAACTCCTGGCCGGTGAGCCCGTCGCGCACCCGGACGCCGTGGGCGCCGAGGCCGACGGCCTCGAGCGCGTTCGCCGCGCGGGCGTGCGGGCCGGCGGCGAGTCCGTCGTGCAGCACGTCGAGCGCGAGGCGCTCGGGGTCGTGCATGCTCGCGTCGTAGTACGTCGCGGTGTACTTCAGTCCGGGGTTGAGCGCGGGCAGTTCGGCGAGCGACCTCCGCGCGCCGAGGAACCGGTGGCGCGGGACCGACCCGCCGTCACGCGAGAACGCGTCGTAGATCGTGAGGCCCGCCTTGATGAGGGCCGCGCCGCGCTCGGCGGGCCTGCCCTGGCGGTGCGTCAGGAAGCGCAGCGGCGCCGAGAGGATGCCGGAGAAGGTGGAGAAGATCGGGACGGTCGTGCGCAGCGGCTTGACGTAGTGCGGCGCGATCCTCAGCAGCCCGTTGCGCTCCTGCACCGATTCCTGCACGAGGCGGAACTCGCCGTTCTCGAGGTAGCGGATGCCGCCGTGGATCATGTGGCTCGAGGCGGCGGACGCGCCCGAGACGAAGTCGTCGCGCTCGACGAGCACGACGTCGACGCCCTGCAGGGCGAGGTCGCGGAAGGTGGCGATGCCGTTGATGCCGCCGCCGATGATCACGACCTCGGCGGTGGGTCGGTCTCGGAGCGCGGCGATCTCGGCGCGGGTGCCGGGGGCGTGCGTGGGGCGGTTCGTCGTCGGCGACGTGGTGGGCGACATCGCTGTCCTTTCGAGCTGGTCACGCCGGGTTGCGGTGCGTGCCCCGGCTGTGGATGAATACATCGTGGCAGTGCTGAACATGCTTGCAAGCCGAATGAACAGATGTGCAGGGGGATGATCCGATGGTCGTGACGGATGCCGCGGGACCGACCGCCGGGCACGAGCTGCCCACCGGCAAGACGCGCGACGCGCTGCGCGCGGCACACCTGTACTACCTGCAGGACCTCACCATGGACGCCATCGCGAAGGAGCTGCACACCTCCCGTTCCTCGGTTTCGCGCCTGTTGAGCCACGCGCGCGCGACCGGGCTCGTCGAGATCTCGATCCACTCCCCGCTCGACCTGCCGAGCCGGCTCGAGCAGGAGATCCTCGAGCGGCACGAGGTCTCCGCCCACGTCGTCCCGGTGCCGGATCACGCGAGCGACGTCGACCGGCTCGAGCGCGTCGCGCTCTCGGCTGCACGGATTCTCACTCGGTTCATCGACTCGAACCAGACGATCGGCGTCGCGTGGGGCTCCACGATGAGCGCGATGAGCCGCCACCTCGCGCCCAAGGCGACGCACAACTCCGAGATCGTGCAGCTGAACGGCGCGGGCAACCTGCGCACCACCGGCATCCTCTACGCCTCGGAACTGCTGCGCAGGTTCGGCGACGCGTTCGGGGCGCGCGTGCAGCAGTTCCCGGTGCCGGCCTTCTTCGACGACCCCGCCACGAAGGAGGCGTTCTGGCGCGAGCGCAGTACGCGCCGCCTGCTCGACCTGCAGGCGTCGATGGACGTCGCGATCTTCGGCATCGGCTCCCCGTTCGCCGAGGTGCCGAGCCACGTGTACCAGGGCGGGTACCTCGAGCGCGCCGACTATCAGGCTCTGTCGCGCGACGGCGTCGTCGGCGACGTGGCCACCGTCTTCTACCGAGCGGATGGCACGACCGAGGGCATCGCACTGAACGCCCGCGCGACCGGGCCCGACTTCTCGGTGCTGCGGCGCGCGCCGCGGCGGATCTGCGTCGTCTCGGGGCAGGCGAAGCTGCCGGGTCTCATCGGCGCGCTCGCGGCTGGCCTCATCACCGACCTGATCGTCGACGAGGGCACCGCGCGACGGCTGGTCGAGGGTTCGGGCGGCGACGACGACGATCGCGCGGCCCGAACCGGAGCTGCGACGCAATCGTGATCCCGCCCACGCGCTCCGCGCGATAGGTTTGCCCTCGCGCCCGCCCGCGCGGGCGCGCGCACGAGGAGACCTGATGCACGACGCCGACCAGCCGATCGAGTTCGTCATGGTCCCGCCCGAGCCTCGCTCCCCCCGCGCCGGCCGCGGGGTCAGCGGCCTCGCCGGTGCGGCGATCATCGCCGCCGTGGTCGCGGTGTGGGCGGTCGGCCACCAGGTCGTCGCGACCGTGGTCCACGCGCAGGTGTGGCCGACCTGGTCCGCCGCCGACGCCGCGTACGACGAGGCGGCGGCCGACTACCGCGAGACCGCCGAACGCGCCGGGAGTGCGGCCGACCGTGGCGACGCACTCGTCGGCATCGCCACCGGCGACCTCGTCGCCGACGGCGACCGCGCCGCCCTCGAACAGGCGATCGCCGACGCCCGTGCGCGGCTCGCCGAGCGCCCGGCGAGCCCCGGCATCGCCGCGCTCGGCGATCCGGGCACATTCGCTCCCGCGTGGGAGCGCTACGCCGACCTCGTCGAGCTGATCGACCTCGTCCCGTCCCGCGAGGAGGCGACCGCCCGCTACGACGCCGCGCGCGACCGCGTCGCCGACGGCAGCCTGGCGATCGCCGACGCCACGGAGGCGCTCATCGCCGGGACCGAGGCGCGCGCCGCCGCCGCGATCGAGGAGAACCCGTCGGCCACGGTCACCGCGCGGGTCGAAGTCGACGAGGCGATCGCCGCGCTCCGGAACTCCCCCACCGTGTCGTCAGGCGACTCGAGCCGCTACGCCGACCTCGCCGCCGCCGTGGCCGCGCTCCGCGACTCGCACGCCACCGAGACGGCACGGCTCGCCGAATTCCCCGTCCGCGCCGACATCGAGGCGTTCGCACGGTCCGTCGCCTTCGGGGTGCCGTTCGACGTCGTCTGGGCGGAGGTGGTCGGCGGGTACTCGAGCGACGGGTACTACTCGGGCACGGCCGAGTTCTTCCAGGACGCCGACGGCGAGGGCTACGGGCTGATCTCGCTCACGTACAGCATCGAGGACGCCTGGTCGTGGGACGAGAACGCGAAGGCCGTGGTCGTGCACGAGGTCGGCCACGTGCAGGTGATGCGCGAGGACTGCGCGACGATCTTCAGCGGAGCGGAGTTCGCGGGCGACCACGAGGTCTGGGCCACGGCGTGGGCGATCGGCATGGGCTACGACGTGCCCGGAGCCGGGATCGAGGCGTACGGCCGGCCGAGCGACGCGCAGATCCAGGCCGCGTCAGCCTGCCGCTGACGGGTGAACGCGCGCGACCGGGCCGACCGCCGGTCGGGGCACGCACGGCCGAGACCGGGAATACCCGCCGCCCTCGGACGTTGACCTAGAATCGAACACGTAACGTGCTCCGGGGTCGGTGCAAGTCCGAACCGGCGGTGAGAGTCCGCGAGCCGCGAGCGCGTGACCATCCGGTCGCGCGCGGACGGTTGATCCGGTGGGATTCCGGGACCGACGGTGAAAGTCCGGATGGGAGGCAGCACGTGTCGGCGACGCCGTGCGCGTCGTCGACCGGTCCGGCGTTGCCCGGGCGCCCCGGAGCCTGGAAGGCAGGCGAGAGGCGATGACCACGGCCACGCGCGCGGCAACGGATGCCGCGACGATGCGTCGGGCGCTGGAGCTCGCGGAGCGCGGTCCGGCGCGAGGCGTGAACCCGCGCGTCGGCTGCGTCATCCTCTCCCCCGACGGCGAGGTGCTCGCCGAGGGGTGGCACCGCGGCGCGGGCACCGCGCACGCCGAGGTCGACGCGCTGTCGAAGCTCGCGCCCGGAGCGGCGCGCGGCGCGACCGCCGTGGTCACGCTCGAGCCGTGCAACCACGTCGGCCGGACCGGCCCGTGCGCGCAGGCGCTCGTCGACGCCGGGGTCGCGCGGGTCGTCTACGCGGTCGACGATCCGGGCCGGCGCTCGGCGGGCGGAGCCCGCACGCTCCGCGACGCGGGCGTCGAGGTCGACCGCGGCGTGCTCGCCGACGAGGTCGCGGCGTTCCTCGAGGACTGGGTCTTCGCCACGCGCGAGCGGCGCCCCCGCGTCATCCTGAAGTGGGCGTCGAGCCTCGACGGGCGCGTCGCGGCGGCCGACGGCTCGAGCCGCTGGATCACCGGTGCCGAGGCCCGCGCCGACGTGCACCGCCGACGGGCGACCGCCGACGCCATCGCCGTGGGCACGGGCACCGTGCTCGCCGACGACCCGGCGCTCACCGCGCGCGACGACGACGGCGCCCTGCTCGACGACCAGCCGGTCCCGGTCGTGTTCGGACGACGCGCCGTCCCCGCCGACGCCGCGGTGCTGCGGCATCCGCTCGAGGCGATCACGCTGGCCGGCACCGAGCTCGCGGCCGACCTCGAGGAGCTCCAGCGTCGCGGCATCCGCTCGCTCTTCGTCGAGGGCGGACCGACGCTCGCGAGCGCTTTCCTCGCGGCCGGCCTCGCCGACGAGCTGCTCGTCTACCTGGCGCCCGCCGTCATCGGCGGTCCGCGCACCGCGGTCGGCGACATCGGCGTCGCGACGATCGCCGACACCCGTCGTTTCCACATCACCGACCTGGTGCGACTCGGCGAGGACCTCCTCGTCGTCGCGCGGCCCCGAGCCGCCGGGCACCCGGAGACCACCACCCGAGAGAGGGCCTGACATGTTCACCGGAATCATCGAGGAGCTCGGCGAGGTGACGCGCGTCGAGCCCGCTGCCGACGTCATGCGCGTGACCGTCCACGGGCCGAAGGTCGTCGAGGGCGTCCGCCACGGCGATTCGATCGCGGTCTCCGGCGTCTGCCTCACCGTCGTCGACTCCGACGCCGACTCGTTCACCGCCGACGTCATGGCCCAGACGCTGGCGATGTCGACGCTCGACTCCGTGGAGGCCGGCCGGCGCGTCAATCTCGAGCGCGCCGCCCTCGTGGGCGACCGGCTCGGCGGCCACATCGTGCAGGGCCACGTCGACGGGACGGCCGAGGTGCTCGACGTCGTCCCCGGCGACGCCTGGCGCGTCGTGCGATTCTCGCTGCCGGCCGGCCTGGCCGCCCTCGTCGTCGACAAGGGCTCGATCGCGGTCGACGGCGTCTCCCTCACCGTGAGCGGGCTCGGCGACGAGCCGGGCGGGTCCTGGTTCGAGGTCTCGCTCATCCCCGAGACGCTCGCCGCGACGACCCTCGGTTCCCTCGAGCCGGGCGACCGCGTCAATCTCGAGACCGACGTGCTCGCCCGTCACGTGCAGCGGATGCTGCGCCTGGACGCGCACCACGCGCTGCCCTCGTCGCTCGCCGAACCGGGCGGTCCCGGCCTCGAGCACCGCGCCGACGAACCCGCGTCGTCGACGATCGGGGGCGACCGATGAGCCTGGCCACGATCCCCGAGGTGCTCGACGCGCTTCGCGCGGGCAAGCCCGTCATCGTCGCCGACGACGAGGCCCGCGAGAACGAGGGCGACGCCATCATGGCCGCCGAGTTCGCCACCCGCGAGTGGATCGCGTGGATGGTGCGCAACACGAGCGGGTACCTCTGCGCGCCCATGCCGAACGCATTCGCCGACCGGCTCGGGCTCCCGCTCATGGTCGAACGCAACGAGGACGCGCGCGGCACGGCGTACACCGTCTCGGTGGACGCGTCCGATCGCACGTCGACGGGCATCTCGGCCTCCGACCGGGCGCACACCCTGCGCGTGCTCGCCGACCCGGAGTCGACGCCCGACCGGCTCATCCGGCCCGGCCACATCCTGCCGCTCCGCGCGGTGGACGGCGGCGTGCGCGAGCGGGCTGGACACACCGAGGCGGCCGTCGACCTGATGCGGCTCGCGGGCCTCTCGCCCGTCGGCGTGATCGGCGAACTCGTCGAGGACGACGGCGAGATGATGCGCCTCCCAGGGCTCATCGAGCTCGGCGAGCGCGAGGGGCTGCCCGTCACGACCGTCGCCGCGCTCATCGACTGGCTCCACGAGCAGCACGGCGGCCAGGACCTCGCGGCGGGCGAGACGCCGGCCCCGATCGACGAGTCGCCGCGCGTGCAGTTCGAGGTCGAGACGAACCTGCCGACCATGCACGGCACGTTCCGCGTGCGCGCCTACCGCGACCGGAACACCGGGGCCGACCACCTCGCGATCATCGCGGGCGACCCCGCCGCCGACCCGGCGGGCGCGATCACGCGCGTGCACTCCGAGTGCCTGACCGGCGAGGCGATCGGCTCGCTGAAGTGCGAGTGCGGGCCGCAGCTCGACACCGCGCTGTCGACGATCGCCGAGCACGGCGGCGTCGTGGTCTACCTGCGCGGCCACGAGGGCCGCGGCATCGGCCTCATCAACAAGCTGCGCGCATACCGCCTCCAGGAGGGCGGGCTCGACACCCTCGACGCGAACCTCGCGCTCGGCCTGCCGATCGACGCTCGAGACTACTCGGCGGCGAGCGCCATCCTCGACGACCTCGGCGTCGACCGGGTGCGACTGCTCACGAACAACCCCGAGAAGGTGCACCAGCTCGAGGCCCACGGCATCCGCATCGCGGACCGCCTGCCGCTCGTCGTCGGCGTCGGCGCCGTCAACGCCGGCTACCTCGAGACCAAGCGCACCCGCATGGGACACGCCATCGACGACCGGCAGCTGACCGATGCTGCCGACGAACTCCTGAAGGGACACGCATCATGAGCGGAGCAGGATCACCCGAACTCGACGTCGACGGCGAGGGCCTCAACGTCGTGATCGTCGCCGGGAGCTGGCACGACGAGATCTCCGACGGCCTCATCGCGGGCGCGACGCGCACGCTCGAGGCGGCCGGCGCATCGTTCGAGCTGGTCCGCGTGCCGGGCAGCTTCGAGCTCCCCGTGGTGTCGAAGGCCGCCCTCGAGGCGGGCGCCGACGCGGTCGTGGCGCTCGGCGTCATCATCCGCGGCGGCACGCCGCACTTCGAGTACGTGTCGTCGGCGGCGACCGACGGCCTCACCCGCGTCGCGCTCGACACCGGCAAGCCGGTCGGCTTCGGCGTGCTCACCCTCGACGACGAGCAGCAGGGCCTCGACCGGGCCGGCCTGCCGGGCTCGAAGGAGGACAAGGGGCGCGAGGCGGCGGAGGCCGCGATCGCCACGGCGAACACGCTGCGGGCGCTGCGCGGCTGACCGGCCGTGCACCGGCGCCGCCGAGACCGGCGGCGCCGATCGGCCCTCGGTCGCAGAACCTCGAGTCGGGTGGAACGCCTATTCGGCGGACCCGATCGCGTCGAGCGCGGACTGGACCGACGACCGGTAGGCCTCCGAGGTGTAGGTGGCACCCGAGACGTTCCCGACCTCGGTCGACTGCGCGGCCAGGATCTCCTCCCGGAGGATCGGCGCGGCCCTCGCACTGACCTCGACCGACGTCTCGCTCGAGTCTGTCAGCTTCACCGCGATGAGGTCCACGATGGCGTCGGCCTCGACCACCACCTGCACCTGCACGGTGCCGTACTTCGTGTCGACGACCGCGCCGTCGACGGTGACCGGACCGGTCGCCGTCTCGGTCGGCGCGGTGCTCGGCGCGCTGGTCGCGGCATCCGTCTCGGTCGCACCGGGCCCCGGCGACGACGGCACGGTGGCCGTGCCCGACCCGGAGTCGATCCCGTACCCCGCACCCGCCAGCCACCCCGCGCCGAGCGTCACCGTCGACGCGGACACGAGGATCACCGCACTGGATCGCCGCATCACCAGGCGAACCGCTCGCTGTGGATCTGGCGGCGCCGGAGGCCCGCCGATCGGGCGTCGGCGATGACGAGGTCGGCCCACACGGCCGGTCCGCACACGTAGACGTCGGCATCGGCCAGGTCGGGCACGATCGTGGCGAGCGAGTCGTCGGCCATCGAGTCGGGAAGCCAGGTGCGCTCCCGGGTGGCCGGCGGTCCCACGATCTCGACGACCCGGACCGACGCGTGCTCGCGGAGCGCGTCGAACTCGCGGCGGAGGTAGAGCTGCCCGTCCTCGTTGGCCCGGAGGATGATCGTCACGGTGCGAGCGGCGCGCAGCATCGAGTCGGCGAGCGCGCGGATCGGCGTGATGCCGATCCCCGCGCCCATGAGGACGGCGTCGGGGCTCGTCCGCGTCGCCGTGGTGAACACTCCGTACGGGCCCTCGAAGTAGACGCGCGTGCCGGGCTCCAGCGAGAGCACGCGTCGGCTGTCGTCGCCGAGGTCGCGGACCGTGATGCGGAACGAGCGCCCGTCGGGGGCGGCCGAGAGCGAGTACGGGTGGCCCTCCCACCGCAGGCCCGGCGACCAGAACCGCCAGATCGAGTACTGGCCGCCCCGGGCGTGGAGGCGGTCGAGGTTCCGGCCCGTCATGGTCACGGATGCCACGCCCGGCGCCTCCGCCGCCACCTCCGACACGCGCAGGCGATGGCGTGCGTTGCGTCCGAGCGGGATGAGCACCCGGAACACCAGGATCAGCGCAAGCACGCCGAACGAGAGCGCGAGCCAGTACCAGCGCGCCCAGGTGCCCTCCGCGAAGAGTCCGCCGTGCGAGAACTGGTGCGGCAGCGCGAGGAGCACCGCCGCGTAGGTCACGAGGTGCACCGCGTACCAGAACTCGTGCGACACGACCCGACGCACGACCACGAGCGAGGTCACGACGACGAGGATGAACCCGGCCAGGGCCGCGAAGGCCTGGGGCATGTCGGGCATGGAGGTGAGCATCGCCGCGCCCTGCGCGATGGGGTCCCTGCCGAGCGCGAGGCCGTAGCCCCAGATGAGCAGGAGCGCGTGGGCGATGAGCAGCAGGATCGCCGGCTTGCCGAGCCGGCGGTGCGCGGCCATGGTCTGATCGGCGCCGAACGTCCGGTCGACCAGCGGAACCCGCGCGACGAGCAGCAGCATGATGAGGACGACGTTGCTGCCGATGAGCCCGGCGACGATGCCGAGGCCGGTGGGCACCTCGCGCCAGGTCGTGAAGGTCGACGCCCCGCCGTCGGCGAGGAAGAGCGCCAGGACCACCACGGTGGAGAACCACGCGGCGCCCTCGAGGAGGTCGGCCAGGCGCAGTCGGTTGAGGTGGCGCCGTCGGAGCTGCAGCGTCGAGGGCAGGATCGGCTCCGGCAGTTCGCTGGTCGCGCCGGTCATCCTGCCTCCCACACGGTCGGGCGTCGAGCGCAGTTCGCGGCCATCCTATGGGGCCGCCGGTCAGCGCAGGGGTGCGCGCCCCGCCGTGCGCCCGGCGATCCGGCGGCGACGGGCGGCACCGAGCCATCCGGTCGCCCTGCCCCACGCCCACCAGGCGGTGAGCCCGACCGCGAACGACGCGACGATCGCGAGCGGCGGCGACCACTCCTCGATGGGCGGGTACACCTGCCAGTGCGTGAGGTAGACGAACATCGAGCCGGATGCCACGGTGCCGACCGCTCCCGCCAGCACGGCGGGCACCGGGAGGCTCGTCACCCAGATCAGCAGGCCGAGCCCGACGAGCACGACGACCTCGCGGACGGGATCGCCGAAGAAGCCCGGCACGGTCGCGAGGGCGATCGCGCTCGCGACGAGCCGACGCGGCGGCGTCGTCGACCGGGCGACGAGCCAGCCGAGCGCGATGAACCACGCGATCGCCGGGAGCGCGTACCGCAGCGGCGAGGAGGGCGTGATCCCGCCGGTGACCGCGTAGCGGAACGCGAGGGCGACGCCGAGGACGACGAGCGCGAACGCGTACGGGTATCGCCGTTCGAGTCGGGTGACGCCCGGCACGGCGAACAGCGCGGCGAGACCGACGATCGACCAGACGAGCGCCTCGAGGAACCAGAACTGCCACTGCTCGCTCCACGCGGTGGCTCCCGGCACGAGCTGGTTCGACAGCAGCACCGTCGCGGGGTCGTACGTGCGGGCGACGAGCGCGACGCCGCCGATCCAGAGCACGGCGGGCACGGCGATGAGCGCCGCACTGCGCAGCAGGCCCCGCACGCGCCGGCGGCGCTCCGGGCGTTCGTCGGCGAGCCGACCGGCACTCCCGGCGAAACGGAACCGGGCGAGGTTGAAGCCCGCGACCGCGAGCAGCAGGTGCGCGCCGCCCTTCAACTGGACCACGTCGGCGTGCGTGGCGACGATCAGCGCGATCGCAGCGGCACGCAGCACCACCGAGGTCTCGAGCCACGCGATGCGGCGACGCCGCGGGGAGGCTGCGGCGCGCGCGATGCGCGCCGTCGTGGGCGTGGTCGCTCCCGCGGTTGCCGCGTCGGGTTCAGTGTCGGCGCCGGCCGGCTCGGGCTGCGGCACCGCGCCGCCGAGCGAACGGATGCTCCGGCTCGGCCAGTCGGCGGGCAGCGCGCCGATCCGCTCCTCGAGGCGCAGCGCGAGCTCGACGTAGTTCAGGGAGTCGCCGTCGAGCGAGGCGAAGCTGTCGTCCTCGGTCGCGTCGGGCCGGCCGAGCAGTTCGGCGTAGAGGTCGCGGAGGTCGACCGTCGCGGCGGCGGCCGGGGTTGAGCCGTCCGCGAGCGGCGGAGCGGTCGACGACGACGCGTCGGCGACAGCCGTCTGCGGACGCGGTGCCGCGGCATCCGTCGCCCGCAGGAGTGCCGCATGCGCGCGGAGCGCGGCGTGGTCGGGCTTGCCGTTCGCGGTGCGCGGGAACTCGGCGAGCGCGTGGACGTCGAACGCGTGCGCGGGCAGTCCCGTGTGCCGGGCGACCGCGTCACGAGCGTGTCCCGCGAACCGGTCGTGCCGGACGAACACCGCGAGCCGCTCGTCGACCGCGACGGTGCGCGCCTCGACGCCGTCGTCGGCGAGGAGCCGCTCGATCCGGTCGAGGTCCAGTCGGAGCCCGAAGCTCTTCGCGAACCGGCTGATCCGGCCCGTGATCTCGATCAGCCCGTCGTCGCGGCGACGGGCGAGGTCGCCCGTGCGCAGCTCGGCGAGCTCGGCGCCTCGGGAGAGGTCGGCCGGTGACTCGGCATAGCCCATCATCACGTTCGGGCCGGAGTAGACGAGCTCGCCCTCGCCCAGCGACGCGCCCGCGGCGGACTCGTCGATGCGGAACGACCCGCCGGGGATCGGCACGCCGATCGCGCCCGCGGCCGTCTCGGCGAGCGCGGGCGGCAGGTAGGCCATGCGCGCGGTAGCCTCGGTCTGGCCGTACATCACGTAGACGTCGAAGCCCCGCCGGCGTCCGAGGCGCGCGAGCGCGCGGACCCGCTCGGGGGCGAGGCGGCCGCCGGCCTGCGTGACGTAGCGGAGGTCGGGCAGGTCGCGTTCGGCGAAGTCGGTGCCCTCGAGCAGCTCGTACGTGTACGGGACGCCGGCGAAGGAGGTCGCGCCGAGGGCCGCGAACTCGCTCCAGAACGCCAGTTCGACGACCGATCGGTCGCTGAGCAGCAGGCTCGCGCCGGCCGCGAGGTGGCTGTTCACGACCGAGAGCCCGTAGCAGTAGCCGAGGGGCAGCGTCGTCGCGGCCCGGTCGTCGGGCGTGAGGCCGAGGTAGTCGGCGATGCTCCGTGCGTTCGCAGTCACGTTCGTGCGCGAGAGCCGCACGAGCTTCGGGGAGCCGGTCGATCCCGACGTGCTCGCGAGTAGGGCGAGCTCGGGGTGGAACTCGCGCGGGGCGCCGTCCGTCGTGCCCGACAGACCGAACCCGCCCCGGTCTGCGCGCGCCACGACGTCGGGGACGTACCGGTCGACGAGCGCTTCGAGCGCCGCACCCTCGACACCCGCCGGGAGGAGCAGCACCGGGTGCCCCGCCGCGAGGGCGGCGAGGTAGGTGACGATCGACTCGACCGTGTTCGAGCCGGAGAGGAAGACCAGGCGGCGGCCCGCGCCGAGCGCGGTACGGCGGTCGTCGATCCGGTCGCGGAGCTCGGCGTAGTCGACCTGCGCGGTCGGGGTCACGAGCGCCGGAGCGCCGGGGTCGCCGCCGAGGAGGTCGAGCGTCGGCTCGGTCCTGGTCAGGAGCATGGGCATGGCGGTGTCCGGTTCGAGGGGGCGGATTCCGCCGGATCGGCGGGAAGGTGAGGCTTACCTTACTCGACGCGACGCGGGCCTCGAAATCCGCGACGGTCCGTGACGCGTGCGGGCGCGGCATCCGCTCGACCGCCCCCGAGGCCACGCTGGCCGCACCGCTCGTCGCACGGGCGCCGCCGCTCGTCGCATCCGGTTCGTCCGCTCGGTGCCGCGCGCGTAGGGTGTGCAGGTTGCCACAA
Source organism: Agromyces sp. GXS1127 (assembly GCF_050565425.1). Lineage (NCBI taxonomy): Bacteria > Bacillati > Actinomycetota > Actinomycetes > Micrococcales > Microbacteriaceae > Agromyces > Agromyces sp. GXS1127. The sequence continues at coordinate 93,693 of NZ_JBOCIG010000003.1, read as the reverse complement.
GCAGCGGATCCACTCGACCCGCGCGGTGCGGCGCCCGATCGACGCGCCCCGCGAGGGCCTCGCTCCCCATCGGAAGTTCCCGCACCGCAATGACCGCAACCCAGTCCCCCGCCGACGCCTCGGCCACGACCCCCGCCGCGCCCGTGAACTCGCGCGGCCGGGTCATCCTCGCCAGCCTCGTCGGCACGACGATCGAGTTCTACGACTTCTACGCGTACGCGACGGCCGCCGTCCTCGTGTTCCCGATCCTCTTCTTCCCCACCGGCAACCAGACCACCGCACTCCTCGCCTCGTTCGGCGTCTTCGGGGCGGCGATGATCGCGCGACCCATCGGCGCGATCGTGTTCGGCCACTTCGGCGACAAGCACGGCCGCAAGGCGACGCTCGTCGCGTCGCTGCTCGTCATGGGCATCGCGACGTTCCTCATCGGCCTCCTGCCGACCTTCGAGCAGATCGGATGGTTCGCGGCGCTGCTGCTGCTCGTCCTCCGGCTCGCGCAGGGCTTCGCCCTCGGCGGCGAGTGGTCGGGCGCGGCGCTCGTCGCGACCGAGAACGCCCCCGCCGGCACGCGCGCCTGGTACGGCACGTTCCCGCAGCTCGGCGCGCCGCTCGGCTTCATCATCGCCAACGGCCTCTTCCTCGCGATCAACCTCGCGGCGCCGTCGCGCGAGTGGTTCTTCGAGTGGGGCTGGCGCGTGCCGTTCCTCTTCTCGGCCGTCATGGTGATCGTCGGCCTCTGGGTGCGCCTGCGGCTCGTCGAGTCGAGCGCCTTCACCAAGGCGAGCGGGATGGGCGCCATCCGCAAGCTCCCGCTCGGCACGGTGTTCCGGCACAACTGGCGCGAGCTCGTCCTCGGCACGTTCTTCATGCTCGCGACCTACGTGCTCTTCTACCTGATGACGAACTTCACGCTCTCGTACGGCACGAAGGCCGCCGACCTCGAGACCGCGTCCGCCGCCGCGCAGGCCGCCGCCGAGGCCTCCGGCACCCAGTTCGACGCGAGCGCGTTCGCGGCCCAGTTCTACCCCGGCCTCGGGTTCGGCTACGCGGACTTCGTGACCATGCAGATCATCGGGGTCGTGTTCTTCGGCGTCTTCACGCTGCTGTCCGGTCCGATCGCCGACGCGATCGGCCGCCGGCGCCTGCTCATCTGGGTCACCTCGGCGATCATCGTCTTCGGCCTGACGTTCAACCTGTTCCTCATGCCCCAGCTCGACCCGAAGTTCACGGGCGCGCTCACGCAGGCGTTCCTCGTGTTCGGGTTCATGCTCATGGGTGCGACGTTCGGGCCGATGGGCGCGCTGCTGCCCGAGCTGTTCCCGACGAACGTCCGCTACACGGGCTCGGCGATCGCGTACAACGTCTCGTCCATCCTCGGAGCGGCGGTCGCACCCCTCATCGCGGTCGCGCTCTGGGCGGCGGCCGGCGGCGAGCCGTGGCCGGTCGGCGTCTACCTCTCCGCGATGGGCGTGCTGACCCTCGTGGCGCTGCTCGTCTCGAAGGAGACCAAGGACGTCGACTACGAGGCCGCGGGCGTTCCCGCGCAGGGACGGATCGCCGAGGGCGAGGCCGAGGCGGCGTCGCTCTAGCCGCACGGCGCATCGATCGAACGGGGCGGATGCCGCGGGCTCGCGCAGCCCGCGGCATCCGCCCCGCGGCATCCGCCCGCTGCACGCCGGCGAGCGCCGGTCGACCCCCTTCTCGACGCGTGGCGCGCGGCGTAGCATTCGGCTCGACGGGGTCGCCGGGTCCCAATGCCGGCAGGACCGACGCCCGGCCCCCGGGACGGCGAGGTGCGGCATGAACCTGACGATGGACATGATGAAGGGCGCCATGTCGGCGTCGGACCGGCCCATGAAGGACGTGGACCTGTCGATGATGCAGGAGGCCGTCGAGGCGCTCTCCGCGTGCATGCAGGCATGCCTCATGTGCGCCGACGCCGACGCGGGCGAGAGCATGGGCCGGTGCGCGGCGATGTGCTCGAACTGCGCCGACGTGTGCGACACGATGATGCGGATGATGCTCCGCACCACCGGCTACGACGTGCGGGTCATGACGTCGATGATGGAGGCCTGCGTCACCATGTGCCGGGCCTGCTCCGCCGAGTGCTCGCAGCACGCCGAGATGAGCGAGCACTGCCGCATGTGCGCCATGGCCTGCGACCAGGCCGTGATGGCCATGGAGAAGATGATGGGCGCGATGGAGGAGATGCCGGCGAGCTGACGCTCCCTCGGCTCAGACGGCGGCGATGCTGAACCGCTCGTCGCCGCGCGCGAGCACGCCGTACACGGGGTGCAGCGCGACCGGATCGCCGACGGCGATCTCGCCGCGCAGCGCCCCGTGATGCCAGACGCGGTGCACGCCGCCGTCGAGGTCGAGCAGCTCGACGAAGCCGTCGGCGCCGGACGCGGTCACGACCGCGTCGACCCAGCGGCTCGCGACGATGCGGGAGAGCCGGTCCTGGATGGCGTTCAGCCCGTGGCCCGGTCGGTCGCTCGTGCACGCCTCCCCGTCGACGCAGCCGCGCATGCCCATCGCGAGGCCCGTGCGGGACTCGGCGGCGGCGTGCGGGTTCTGCGGCGACATGGCGATGCTCCTCGGTCGTTCGGTCGGTTCGTGCAGGCGACGATACGCCGGGGCATGACGGATGTCGCGGGGCGCCGTCACACGCGGCAACAGTCCGCGCCTCAGCCCAGGAAGAGCGCTCGCAGCCGCTTCGTGGTGAAGACCATGCCCGCCGCGATCATCACGAGGTAGTACGCGACGTGGATGAGCAACGACGCATCGACCGCGCCCGTCGTGAGCCCGCGGACGAGCTCGACGCCGTGCCAGAGCGGCAGCGCCTGGATGACCCACTGGATCGGCTCCGGGTAGACCGACAGCGGGTAGAACGTCGCCGAGAACAGGAACATCGGCAGCATCACGAAGTTGATCCAGTCCATCTGCTGGAACGAGGTCAGGTAGCTCGTCACGGCCATGCCGACGCTCGCGAACCCGAACGCGATGAGCAGCACCGCCGGGAAGGCGAGCACGGCCCACCACGACAGCGCGAGCCCGAGCACCTGCATGACCAGCATGAAGCCGGCGGCGTAGAGCCCGCCGCGGAGCAGCGCCAGCGAGATCTCGCCGAGCGCGACGTCCAGCGGTCCGAGCGAGGTGGCGAGCATGCCCTCGTAGAGCTTGGCGAAGCGGATCTTGAAGAACACGTTCCAGGTCGAGTCGTAGATCGCGCCGTTCATCGCGGCGACCGCGAGCAGGGCGGGCGCGATGAACGCGGCGTACGGCACCTCGCGGCCGTCGACGGCCACGGTGCCGACCAGCGCGCCGAGCCCGATGCCGAGCGAGAGCAGGTAGAAGATCGGCTCGAACAGGCCGCTCAGCATCACCAGCCAGTTCGTGGATCGCGTCGCGCGCCATCCGCGGTACATGACCGCGCGGGCGTTGCCGGCGTACAGCGCGCCGACGCCGCGGCGCGGCGCGCGGTGCTCGAGGGCGTGGTCGACGAGGGTCATGCGGTGAGCCTCCGCATCGCGATGCGCCGCGACCACAGCCAGCCGACCGCGGTCATGGCCACGAGGACGACGAGGTGCGTGACGGTGAGCCAGGCGGGTTCGGCGTAGCCGAACGTGAGCACCCGCGAGAGCTCCGTGCCGTGCCACAGCGGCGAGATCCAGCCGATCCACTGCAGGAACCACGGCAGCTCGGTGAGCGGGAAGAACGTGCCGGAGAACAGGGTGAGCGGCACGACGACGAGCCGCTGCACCATGGCGAGCTGGCCCGTGTCCTCCCGGATCGTCGACGCGTACGCCATCAGGAGCGTGCCGAACGCCATCCCGGTGAGGATGGCGACGACGATCGCGAGCCACCCGGTGGCCGACGGCACGGCGCCGACCAGGAGCATGAAGCCGAAGTAGACGATCATCGTCGCCGTGAGCCGGGCGACCACCGAGATTACCAGCCCGTCGACCACCTGCCCGGGACTGATCGGCCCGGCGTGCATGCCGGCGAACGTGGGATTCCACTTGTAGCCGAGCAGCACGGGGTACGAGAACTCGATGGTCGCGGTCGTGAGGCCCGCGCTGCACAGCAGGGCGGGCGCGACGTAGACGAGGTAGCCGACGCCCTGCGCCTCGAGCCCGAGGTTCTGGTCGACGAGCGTCGCGAGGCCCACGCCCATCGCGTAGAGGTAGATGAGCGGCTCGCCGAACCCGGTCGCGAGGATCGTCTGCGCGTACGACCACATGACGCGCAGCCGATGCTCCGCCACGTACCAGGCGCCGAACCGGCGGGGCTTCACGCCGCCGGAGAGCGCACGGCGGGCGTCATCGGACCGGGTCGGAGGTCGCGCGGCGACCGCGGCGGACTCGTCGCTCATTCGATGAGGCTCCGTCCGGTCAGCCGGAGGAAGACGTCCTCCAGGCTCGAGCGGCGCACGAGGCTCGTGAGCGGGTGCAGGCCCGCCTCGGCGATGCGCTCGAGCTCGGCCTCGCCGTCGGGCGTGTACACGAGGATGCGGTCGGGCAGCACCTCGATCCGGTCGCCGGTGCCCTCGAGGGCGCGCGCCACCTCCTCGTTGCGGTCGGAGCCGAAGCGCAGCTCGAGCACCTCGCGCGAGGAGTAGCGGCGGATGAGCTCGGCCGGCGTGCCCTCGGCCATGATCCGCCCGTGGTCGACGACGACGAGCCGGTCGCAGAGCTGCTCGGCCTCGTCCATGTAGTGCGTCGTGACGACCAGGGTCTTGCCCTGCTCCTTGAGCCGGAACAGGCGATCCCACAGGATGTGCCGCGCCTGCGGGTCGAGCCCGGTCGTCGGCTCGTCGAGCAGCAGGATGCGGGGGTCGTTGATGAGGCCGCGGGCGATCGTGAGCCGCCGCTTCATGCCGCCCGAGAGCGCATCGACCTTGGCCGCGCCGCGGTCCTCCAGTTGCGCGAACCGGAGCAGCTCGTCGGCGCGCTCGGCGACCACGCGCCGGGGCAGCCCGAAGTAGCGGCCGTAGACGAGCAGGTTCTCGCGGACGCGGAGCTCGGCGTCGAGGTTGTCGGACTGCGGCACGACGCCGAGCTGGGATCGGATGTCGGGGCCGTGCCGGTCGGGATCGAGCCCGAGGATCGACAGGTCGCCGCCGGAACGCGCCGAAACGGCGCCGATCATGCGCATGGTCGTGGACTTGCCTGCGCCGTTCGGCCCGAGCAGGCCGAAGGACTCGCCGGGCGCGACCTCGAAGGAGAGCCCGTCGACCGCGGCGAACTCCCCGTAGCGCTTGACGAGGTTCTCGGCGATGATCACGGGCTCCGGCACGGATCCCGAGACTACCCTCCGGCGCCGACATACGATGAGGCGCATGCAGCCCGACCGCTCCCCCGCCCTGCGCGTGGCCGATCGCGTGCGCGACGCCGTCGCCGCCGGGCGGCCCGTCCTCGCCCTCGAGTCGACGATCCTGACGCACGGGCTGCCGAGCCCCCGCAACCTCGAGGTCGGCCTCGCGACCGAGGCGCTCGTGCGCGACGCCGGGGTCGAGCCCGCCACGATCGGCGTCGTCGGCGGCAGGGCGGTCGTCGGCCTCGACGAGCGCGAGATCGAGCGGCTCTGCACGTCGGGCGACGTCGTCAAGGCGAGCACGCGCGACCTTCCGGTCGCCCGCGCCGCGGGCCTCGACGCCGGCACGACGGTCGCGGCGACGGCGTGGCTCGCGCACCGCGCCGGCATCCGGGTGTTCTCGACCGGCGGCCTCGGCGGCGTGCACCGCGGTGCGAGCGACACGTTCGACGAGTCGACCGACCTGCCCGCGCTCGCCGCGACGCCGATCGTGGTCGTGAGCGCCGGCGTGAAGTCAATCCTCGACGTGGGTGCGACGCTCGAACGCCTCGAGACGCTCGGGATCACGGTGCTGGGGTTCCGGACGGACCGCTTCCCCGGCTTCTACGTCGCCGACTCGGGCTTCGCCGTGCCGGCGCGCGTCGAGTCGGCGGCGGAGGCCGCCGCGGTGGCGCGCGCCCGCGACGAGCTCGGCCTGGCCTCGGCGGTGCTCGTCGCGAACCCGGTCGCCGAGGCCGAGCAGCTCGACCCCAAGGTCCACGGGCGCGTCCTCGCGGAAGCACTGGCCGCAGCGGATGCCGCGGGCGTCGCCGGGCACGACACGACGCCGTTCCTCCTCGACTTCGTCCAGCGCGCGACGGGCGGCCGCAGCCTCGAGGCGAACCTCGCGGTCTATCGCGGCAACGCCCGGCTCGGTGCGGAGATCGCGCGTGAGCTCGCCCGCTGAACCGGCGAGCCGGGCTACGGCCGGCGCGGCCCCGCCGGATGCGTCGGCGCCCGGCGTCCTCGTGGTCGTCGGCGACCTGCTCGAGGACATCGTGGTCTGGGCGACCGAGCCGATTCGCGCGGCGACAGACTCGGCGGCGCAGGTGTTCCGCTCGCGGGGCGGCAGCGCCGCGAACGTCGCCGCGCACGCCGCCTCCCGCGCGCCCACACGGTTCGTCGGACGCGTGGGCGACGACGGGGCCGGCGCCGCGCTCGTGGCCGCGCTCGCCGCGAGCGGCGTCGACGTGCGCGTCCAGCGCGCGGGCCGGACGGGCGCCGTCGTCCTCGTCATCGCACCCGACGGCGAGCGCACCATGTTCCCCGACCGCGCGGCGGCGGCCGAGCTCGCGGCCGTCGACCCGGCATGGCTCGACGGCGTCGCCCGGCTGCACGTGCCGAGCTACGGCTTCGAGCACGAACCGATGCGCGGCGAGGTGCGCCGCCTCGTCGAACTCGCGCGGGAGCGTGGTGCGCGCGTGTCGATCGACGCGTCGTCCACCGGACTGATCGAGTCGCTCGGCGTCGAGCGCGTGCTGGGCTGGCTGGTCGCCCTGCACCCCGACGTGCTGTTCGCGAACGAGACGGAGGGCCTGCTCCTCGGCGTCGCCGGCGGCGGCCCGGCCGCGGCCTCCGTGGCCGGGCGCGTCGTGGTCAAGCACGGACCGGAACCGACCGAGGTGTTCGACGACGGGGCGCTCGTCGCTCGCGTGCCGGTCGCCCCGGTCGCCCGCGTCCGCGACCTGACCGGGGCGGGCGACGCCTTCGCCGCGGGGTACCTGGCCGAAGCGATGGGCGGGGCGGATGCCGGGGCGTGCTGCCTCGCGGGGCACGCCGCCGCGGCATCCGTCATCGGCTCGCCCGGCGGCGACGCGGTCGACGCCGGCTGACGGGTCGGGCCGGGCGGGGTCGGGCCGGGCGGGGTCGGGCCGGACCGGGCCGGGTGGTCGGGGGCGGCACGTCGGCTGTCCACAGGAACTGCGGACGGGCCCGATCTCCCAGTCGGGCGACGTATGCTGCAAGGCGGCCCGCGCATCCCCCGACGACGGATGCCGCCGTGCGCCGCGAAGGACACCTCATGAGCGACACCGAGATCACACCAGGCACGAGAGCCGCCGCGCGCGCCGCCGAACGCGCGGCCGAGCGAGCCGCCCGCACCGGGGGCATCCCGATCATCGGGCGCCGGGACGCGAGCGCGAAGCGGGAGCAGGCCCACGGGGCGGACCGACCGACGACCGACGACCGCGGCACGACGGCGGGGCCGGGCCGGCGCACGCCGCGCCGCAGCCCGTTCGGCCGCCGCGGCGAGACGCCGCCCGGCCCCCGCGCGACCTTCCGCCAGCTGCTGCCCTTCATCTTCGAGCACCGCCCGGTGCTCATCCTCGTCGCGGCCCTCTCGATCGTCGGCGCGATCGCGAGCCTCGCGCAGCCCCTCCTCGTCGGCCGCGTGATCACGATCGTCGAGGCCGGCGACCCGCTCGACGGGCTCGTCTGGGCGCTCGTCGCACTCGTCGTCGTCAGCGGCCTCATCACCGGCTACCAGCACTACCTGCTGCAGCGCACGGGCGAGGGGATCGTCCTCTCGAGCCGTCGACGGCTCATCGCGAAGATCCTGCACCTGCCGATCGCCGAGTTCGACACCCGTCGCACGGGCGACCTCGTCTCCCGGGTCGGCAGCGACACGACCATGCTCCGCGCGGTGCTGACCCAGGGGCTGGTCGAGGCGATCGGCGGCGCCGTCACCTTCGTCGGCGCGCTCATCGCGATGCTCTTGATCGACCCCGTGCTGCTCGGCCTCACCGTCCTCGTCATCGCGGTCGCGATCACGACCGTGACCCTGCTCTCCTCGCGTGTGCGCGAGGCCTCGCACGCGGCGCAGGCGAAGGTCGGCGACGTCGCGGCATCCGTCGAGCGCGCGATCACCTCGGTGCGCACCATCCGGGCCGCCGGTGCGACCGAGCGCGAGGTGCGCGACGTCGAGGCCGAGGCCGAGGGCGCCTGGCGTATGGGCGTCACCGTCGCGAAGATCTCCGCGCTGATCGTTCCCATCGCGGGCATCGCGATGCAGGTCTCGTTCCTCGTCGTGCTCGGCGTCGGCGGCTTCCGGGTGGCGTCGGGCGCGATCTCGATCGCCGACCTCGTCACGTTCATCCTCTTCCTCTTCATGATGATCCTGCCGCTCGGGCAGGCGTTCGGGGCCATCACCTCCGTGAACCAGGCGCTCGGCGCGCTCGGGCGCATCCAGGAGATCCTCGACCTGCCCGACGAGGACGCGCACGATCGGCAGCTCGCCGCACGAGCCGTGATGGTCGGCCCCGCCAACGAGGGCCTCCTGCCGGAGGCCCCGGCCGTCGAGTTCGACGACGTGCACTTCGCGTACGCGCTCACGCGGCCGTCCGACCCCGCCGACCCCGGCAACGACTCGCCCGACGAGCACCTGCCCGAGCCCGACGTGACCGAACGCCAGCCCGTGCTGCGCGGCGTCTCGTTCCGCGTGCCGCGCGGGCGGCGCATCGCGCTCGTCGGTCCGTCGGGCGCCGGCAAGTCGACGATCCTCGCGCTCATCGAGCGCTTCTACGACCCGAGCGTCGGCACGGTCCGGCTCGGCGGGCTCGACCTCCGTGCGCTCGACCGCGCGGAGCTCCGCGCGCAGATCGGCTACGTCGAGCAGGATGCGCCGGTGCTCGCCGGCACGATCCGCGACAACCTCAGGCTCGGCAGCCCCGACGCGACCGACGCGGAGTGCGAGCACGTGCTGCACGCGGTCAACCTCGGCTCGGTCCTCGAACGCGACCCCGCCGGGCTCGACGCGCAGGTCGGCGAGAACGGCATCATGCTCTCGGGCGGCGAGCGCCAGCGCCTCGCGATCGCGCGGGCGCTGCTGGCCGCACCGCCGATCCTGCTGCTCGACGAGTCGACGTCGTCGCTCGACGGCGTCAACGAGCGCATGATGCGCGAGGCCATCGACGCGGTCGCGGCGGGGCGCACGCTCATCGTCATCGCACACCGGCTGTCGACGGTCGTCGACTCCGACCGGATCGTGGTCGTCGAGGAGGGCCGGGTCATCGGCGAGGGCACGCACCAGGAGCTCGTCGAGACGGTGCCGCTCTACCGCGAACTCGCCGAGCACCAGCTGCTCGTCTGAGCCGCCGGCACCCTCGAGGTTCAGGGTTCTCCCCCACCCCACCCCGGGGCCAGCGCGGATGCCGCGACCCGTCGACCGTTCGTAGCGTGTCCTCCATCGGATTTGCGGCGCGCTCGCGCCATCCACCCCGGAGGACCATCATGACCTTGCTCGACGCCCCCAGGACCGCTGCCCGCGGCGCGACGACCGTGCGCGACCTCGCCGCCGTCCTGTCCGCCCCCGCAGCGGATGTCGCCGATGAGGCGCCCGCCTCGCCCGAGCCCTCGTTCGACGCGCTCCGCGCCCGCCTGCAGTCGTGGCTGCGGGAGTGGGACACCCAGCGACTGCCCGCATTCGAGCAGGCGCGCTCGATCGCCCCCGCCGGCGACCGACCCACCTCGCTCCGCGCCGCGCCCACGCGCACCGACGGCGCCGTGCGGCTGACCGCGAGCCTCTACGACCCGCCGAGCCGCGGCGGCGACCCGCTCGCCTGGACCCGCAACTGGGTCACCGCGGTCGTGCTCCCCACCGCGCCCGCCGACGGCCGGGTGTTCTACCGCTTCCGCGTCGGCAGCCGCCTCGTGCTCGACGGTCGCGCCGAGACCGCGCTCGTCTCGACGAGCGTGCACGTCGGCGTCGTTCCGGATGCCGCGACCGGCAGCCCGTTCGACGTGCCGGGCTTCGCGACCCCGACGGTCCGGCCGCTGGTCGGCGTCGCCGCCCGGGAGGACGTCGACGCGCAGGCCGAGCAGGACATCGAGGGCTCGATCGCCGTCCGAGCGGGCGACTCCCCCGTGATCGGCATCGTCGTCGGCGCCGACATCGTCTTCCGCGACGGCTGGATGCGGCTGCACGAGGGCTCCGGGCTGTGGGTCGGTGCGGCCGACCGCGGCCCGACCGGCTCGGTCGACGTGCGCTTCGCGCCCGACGCGCTGCTCGACCTCTTCGGCGAGGCCGGCGTCTGAGACCCGCGGGCGTCCCATGCGGCGTAGCCTCGCCGCATGGGACGCTTCGCCGTGGTGCTGCCGGTCGACCCGCTCAACGCGGGCGCGTCGTTCCCGGTCTCGTCTTGGCCGCTGCACGTCACGGTCGTCGAGCCGTTCGAGACCCGCAACGACGCCGCGTGGGTCGCGGGCCTCATCGGCCCCGTGCTGCACGGGCGACGGGCGGTCGAGGTCACGGCGTTCGACCGGGCCATGTTCGGCCGACGCCATGACGTGCCCGTGACCCTGGTCGGCGACGACGGCCCGCTCGGCGCGATGCGCACGCGCCTGCTCGATGCCCTGCGCGAGGCCGACGTCGATGTCGCCCGGGCTCGGTTCGACTTCAGGCCGCACGTGACCGACACCGAGCACGGGTCGATGCCGACGGGCCGCACCGCCCGGCTCGTCCAGGTCGCGCTCGTCGACCTGCGCCCGCCGGAAGGCCGCGCGATGCGCTCGGTGGCCGCCGTCTGGTCGCTCGACGACTGACCGTCCGGCGCACGTGCGCACCGGCCCTGCGGCACCCCGACCTACGCGCGGTCGGCGTCGGCCGTCGGCGTGACGGACGACGTGGCGGCGTCCTCGGTGGTGGCGGCGGCACGGGACTTCTGCCACGGCCAGTGACCTGAGATCTCGACCTCGAGCGACCAGCTGAGGAAGGTCCGGATGACGACGATGAGCGCGAGCACCGTCACGGACTCGATCGTCGGCGTGACGGCGACCGTGCGGATGATGTCCGCGGCCACCAGCAGCTCGAGGCCGATCAGGATGCCGCGGCCGAGCACGCGCCGGAACCGGGTGTAGACCGGACCGAGCCTGCGGAGCCGCCGGATCGCGGCATCCGCCATCGCGTAGAGCACGCCGACGACGATCGCGACCACGCCGAGGACGTCGATGACCTCGCCGACCTGCGTGATGAGCGTCCCGAATTCCATGGTCCCTCCGCGGTCACGGTAGCCCCGCGGCCCGCTGCGACGGCGGAAGCGCCGCGCGTGGCGTGCTGCGCGGGCGGTGGCCCGCGATCGAGCCGGCACGCCGACTGGGGCTTCCGGCCGCGGCGGAGCAGGACGAGAATGCGCGCATCGGCCGACGCCGATGCCGGTCGATTCCTACTCGAGGGGACCGATGATGAACGCAACCCGAATCCTGGCCGCTGCGGCGCTGGCCGCCGCCGCGACGCTGATGCCCGTCGCCGCCCAGGCGGACGACTCCACCTACACCGCTCAGCTCAGCGCAGCGCAGGAGGTCCCGACGAACGACTCGCTCGCGCGCGGCGCGGCGATCTTCATGCTGTCGGCCGACGGCACCGAACTGGACTACCGCCTCGTCGTGGCGAACCTCGACAACCCCGTCGCGGCGCACATCCACCTCGCACCTGCCGGCGTGAACGGGCCTGTCGTCGCGTTCCTGTTCGGTCCCGCAGCACCCGGAGGCGGTCGGACGAGCGGCGTGATCGCCACCGGCACCATCACCGCGGCGAACCTCGTCGGTCCGCTGGCGGGCGCGTCGCTCAGCGAACTCGTCGACCTGCTCGACTCGGGCGACGCCTACGTCAACGTGCACACGAACGACGGCGGTCCGGTGACGAACGAGCCGGGCGACATCCCCGGCGGCGAGATCCGCGGCCAGATCCACTGACCCGGCGCTCGCCTGCACGAGAACGGCGACGGATGCCGCGGGCGTGACGCGCCTTCCCGTGCACGTCGCGCCCGCGGCATCCGTCGCCTTGCGCCCTCAGGCGCGATACCGCCGGTCGTCGCCCACCCCTGAGCGACGACCGGCGGAAGGGGCCCGCTACGCCACCTGCTGCTTGAGGTGGTAGCGGAGGCTGGAGAGCTCGGCGTTGAGCGCCGCGGGCACCCGGTCGCCGAACTGGCCGAAGTACTCCTCGGTGAGGTCGCACTCGGCGAGCCAGGTCTTCGGGTCGACCTCGAAGAGCTGCTCGAGCGCGTCGTCGGAGATCTCGATTCCGTCGAGGTCGAGCGAACCGGCGGCCGGCAGGTTGCCGATCGGGGTCTCCTCAGCCTCGGCGGTGCCCTCGATGCGGCCCACGATCCACTCGATCACGCGGGAGTTCTCACCGAATCCGGGCCAGAGGAACTTCCCGTCGTGGCCCTTGCGGAACCAGTTGACCTGGAAGATCTTCGGGGCGTTCGTGCCGAGCACGCGGCCCATCTTGACCCAGTGGCCCCAGTAGTCGGCCATGTTGTAGCCGCAGAACGGGAGCATGGCGAACGGATCGCGGCGGAGCTCGCCGACGGTGCCCTCGGCCGCGGCGGTCTGCTCGGAAGAGATCGTCGCGCCCATGAACACGCCGTGCTTCCAGCTGCGGGCCTCGGCCACGAGCGGGACGTTCGTGGCACGGCGCCCGCCGAACAGGATCGCGTCGATCGGCACGCCGTCGTGGGCGTCCCAGTCGTCCGAGATCTGGGGGCACTGCGCCGCGGCGACCGTGAAGCGCGAGTTCGGGTGCGCCGCCGGCCGGCCGGACGCCGGCGTCCACGGGTTGCCCTCCCAGTCGGTGAGCTCGGCGGGCACGGTGTCGGTCAGGCCCTCCCACCAGACGTCGCCGTCGGGCCGGAGCGCGACGTTCGTGAAGATCGTGTTGCCCCAGAGCGTCTGCACGGCGGTCGGGTTCGTCGTCTCGCCGGTGCCGGGCGCGACGCCGAAGAAGCCGGCCTCGGGGTTGATCGCGTAGAGGCGGCCGTCCTCGCCGGGGCGCATCCAGGCGATGTCGTCGCCGATGGTCTCGACCTTCCAGCCGGGGATCGTCGGGCGCAGCATCGCCAGGTTCGTCTTACCGCAGGCCGACGGGAACGCTGCGGCGATGTGGTACGCCTTGCCCGCGGGCGACGTCACCTTGATGAGGAGCATGTGCTCGGCGAGCCATCCCTCGTCGCGGGCCATCACGCTGGCGATGCGGAGCGCGAACGCCTTCTTCGCCAGCAGCGCGTTGCCGCCGTACCCCGAGCCGTACGACCAGATCTCGCGCGAGTCGGGGAACTGGACGATGTACTTGGTCTCGTTGCAGGGCCACTCGACGTCATCGCGGCGGTGGCCGACGCCGTCGACGAGCGGGTAGCCGAGCGAGTGGATGGTGCGCACCCACGGCTCGCCGGCCTCGATCAGGCGGTACACCTGCTCGCCCATGCGGGTCATGATGCCCATCGACAGGACGACGTAGGGCGAGTCCGTGATCTCGACGCCGAGCTGGCTGATCTCGCCGCCGAGCGGGCCCATCGAGAACGGCACGACGTACATCGTCCGGCCCTTCATCGAGCCGGTGAAGACCTCGGTGAGCTCCTCGCGCATCGCGTGCGGGTCGCGCCAGTTGTTCGTCGGGCCCGCGTCCTCCTCGTAGGTGGAGCAGATGAACGTGCGGTCCTCGACGCGCGCGACGTCCGACGGGTCGGTGCGGGCGAGGTAGCTGTTGGGGCGCCACTCGGGGTTGAGCTTGATGAGCTTGCCCTCGGCGATGAGCTGGCGGGTGAGCCGATCGGCCTCCTGCTTGGAGCCGTCGCACCAGACGATGTCGTCGGGCTGCGTGATCGCGGCGATCTCGGCGACCCAGGCGCGCAGCGCCGGGTCGCTCGTGCCGTGGCGGCGGTCCTCCGCGTCCGAGGCGGGTCCGGAGGCGCTGACCGAGAAGTCGGAGATGGTCATCGTCGTCCTTTCGAGGAGTTCGGAGTGCCGCCGTGACCGGTGGCGTGTTTCCAGTCTGAGCGAGGATGAGACATCCATTCCGCCAATTCCGTTGTTAAGAATCCGCGATCTTTCGATAATCTGAAGCCATGAAGCTCGGCAGCCCCGACCTGGCCACCCTCGGCCACCGCATCCGCCACTACCGCACCGACCTCGGCCTCACGCTCGACCAACTGGGCGATCGCGTGGGCCTCGCGGGCAGCCAGCTCTCGCTCATCGAGAACGGCAAGCGCGAACCCAAGCTCTCGACGCTCGACGCCCTCGCCTCGGCGCTCGAGGTCGACCTCGCCGACCTGCTCAGCCGCGAGGCGCCGAGCCGGCGCGCCGAGCTCGAGCTCGAGCTCGGGCGCGCGCAGTCGAGCCCGCTCTACGCCGCGCTCGGCCTGCCGCACGTGAAGCCGTCACGCGGCATGAGCGACGAGTCGCTCGAGGCGATCGTGGGCCTGCATCACGAACTGCAACGCCGAGCGAGCGAGGCGATCGCGACGCCCGAGGAGGCGCGGCGCGCCAACACCGAGCTGCGGGAGCGCATGCGGGCGCGCAGCAACTACCTGCCCGAGATCGAGCAACTCGCCGAGGAGCAGGTGCGCGCCTCGGGGCACCGGCAGGGTGCGCTCACGCACCGCGAGGTGAGCGTCATGGCCGAGCGCCTCGGCTTCCAGCTCATCTACGTCAACGACCTGCCCGACTCGACCCGGTCGATCACCGATCTCGCGAACGGCCGCATCTACCTGCCGCCGGCCTCGATCCCCGGCGGCCACGGCCTGCGGTCGATGGCGCTGCAGGCCATGGCGCATCGCCTCCTCGGCCACCAGCCGCCGGCGAGCTACGACGAGTTCCTCTGGCAGCGGCTCGAGATCAACTACTTCGCCGCCGCGTGCCTGATGCCGCAGGAGGCATCCGTCGCCTTCCTGCAGGAGGCGAAGAAGGACAAGCGCCTCGCGATCGAGGACTTCCGCGACGCGTTCGGCGTCACCCACGAGGCCGCCGCGCTGCGGTTCACGAACCTCGCCACGAGTCAGCTCGACATGACGGTGCACTTCCTGCGGGTGAACGGCGACGGCGCCCTGCTGAAGGGCTACGAGAACGACGGCCTGCCGCTGCCGACCGATGTCACCGGCTCCATCGAGGGCCAGTGGGTGTGCAAGAAGTGGAGCGCGCGCACGGCCTTCGAGCACACCAACCGCACGACCGAGAACTACCAGTACACCGACACGCCGGTCGGCACGTTCTGGTGCGCCACCCAGACCGGGCGCACGGATGCCACGGAGTTCTCGATCACCGTGGGCGTGCCGTTCAGCCAGGCGAAGTGGTTCCGCGGCCGCGAGACCACCCTTCGCGCGGTCTCGACCTGCCCCGACGAGTCGTGCTGCCGGCGCGCGCCCGACGGCCTCGCCGAGCGCTGGGCCGGGCAGGCGTGGCCGAGCGCGCGCCTGCACGCGCACGTGCTCTCGCCGCTGCCGTCGGGCACCTTCCCGGGCGTCGACGACGCCGAGGTCTACGCCTTCCTCGAGGCCCACGCCACCGAGTAGCGGTGGGGTGCCGTTCTCAGGAGGATTTCGGCGTGTCGCCGCGGGCACCGGAGTGTCGTCCTGAGAAGCGCGGTGATTCCGTCGCCCGATCCTGAGAACGGTACCGAGCCGTTGCGATAATGTGCGTTGCACAGTACAGTGCATGACATGAGCATGGATGACACGACTGCCGGTCAACTGCAGGAACTGCGGCGCGGCACGGTCGTGCTCGGCTGCCTCGTCCGGCTGCGCGAGCCCGACTACGGGTACGCCCTGCTCGAGTCGCTGAACCGCATCGGCATCACCGTCGATGCGAACACCCTGTATCCGCTGCTCCGGCGTCTCGAGAAGCAGGGCCTCCTCACGAGCGAGTGGAACACCGAGGAGGCCCGACCTCGGAAGTTCTACCGCACCAGCCCGGCGGGCGAGCAGCTCGCCGGCGTCCTGACCGCCGATTGGAAGAACATCGACCGGGCCCTCGCCCGGCTCACTTCGGGAGACGAATCATGACCACCCCCGCTGCAACCCTCACCGACCGCTACGTCTGGGCCGCCGTCCGCACCGTGCCCGATGCCCAGCGCGCCGACCTCGACCGCGAGCTGCGCGAGCGCATCGGCGACGCATCCGACGCCCTCGTCGGCACCGGCCGCACTCCCGCCGACGCCGAGCGCATGGCCCTCGTCGAGCTCGGCGACCCGGCCGCGCTCGCGGCCGGGTACGTCGACCGCCCGCTGCAGCTCATCGGCCCGAGCTACTTCCTCACCTGGTGGCGGCTCGTGAAGATGCTCTATGCGATCGTGCTCCCGATCGCGGCGGGCGCCGTGCTCCTGGCGAAGATGGTGTCGCAGGCACCCATCGGCGAGGCGTTCGCCGACGCGTTCTCCGTCGCGTTCGCGCTCGCGGTGCACCTCGGGTTCTGGCCGACCCTGGTCTTCGCCATCCTCGAGCGCTCGCCTGGTCGCGCGCCGGACCTCACCTGGAACCCGGAGATGCTCCCCGACCTCCCGGAGACCGGCCGCCGCGGGCGACTGGGCGACCTCATCGCGTCGCTCGTCTTCCTCGGGCTGTTCGCGATCCTCATCATCTGGCAGGGCTACGGCGCGCCGATCGAGCGGCCGATGGGCGAGGCCGTCCCGGTGCTCTCGCCCGACCTGTGGTCGTTCTGGATCCCGTGGTTCCTCGTGATCATCGGCCTCGAGATGGTGTTCGCCGCCGCGATCTACGCGTGGGGCTGGAACTGGTGGCTCGCCGTCGTCAACCTGCTCCTCAACATCGCGTTCGCGGTGCCGGCACTGTGGCTGTTCACGACCGGGCAGCTCTTCAACCCCGTGTTCCTCGAGGTGATCGGGTGGCCGTGGGGTGAGGCCGGGAGCGTCGTGACGACGATCATCGTGTTCGTGTTCGTGGCGGTGAGCATCTGGGACGTCGTCGACGGGGTGATCAAGACCGTCCGCGGCCGCGGCGGGTCTGCGCTCACGCTCGGCCGGATCTGATCCGGTGCCGCGCCGTCGGGTCGGCGGCGGGGCACCGGCTCCGCTCGGTCAGCCGGCCGGCGGGGTCGGCGGGACCCCGTGCCAGAGCTCGTCGAATGCGATGCTGTCGAAGAACGCGAGCCCCTCGACGACCCGCCCACCGCTCACGCGCATGATCCAGGCGTAGGTGTTCGCGTACTCGGTGCCGGCGGTGGTCGTCCCGGCGCCATCCCAGACGACCACGACCGTGTCGCCGTCGGCGTCCGCGTCCGCGTCGGCGTCCGCGTCGGCGTGCACGCTCCGGATCCGCACGGGCCGGAACGGCGCCTCCGCGGGGAACCGTCGCGCGAATGGCGCGAGCACCTCCTCCTGGAAGGCGGCGGCGTCGTCGTACGTCCCGGCCACGGCCGACCGACCGGCGATCTCCCAGCGCATGTCGGGGGCGAATATGCGCGACACGTGGCCCTCGCCGTTCGCCCAGTCCCGGAATGCCGCCTCGACGATCTCGCGATTCCCCATGCCCGCCTCCCGGGCCTAGGGTATGAGCAGTTCCCGCCACGGCGCGAGCCTCGCGACGGCGGGACGTCGGTGCGCACGACGCGGAGGGAACGACATGCGGATGCTGCGGGGAACCGTCGTGGTGACGGGCGCGACGAGCGGCATCGGGCTCGAGACGGCGAGACGGCTCGCCGAACGCGTCGACCGCCTGGTGGTGCAGGGCCCTGAACCGGAGGAGCGCGTCGACGACCTCATCGCGAGCATCCGGACGCAGGGTGCCGACGTCGAGTACGTCTCGTGCGACTTCAGCCGACTGGCATCCGTCGTCGACGGCGCCGCCGCGATCGCCGCCGCGGCGGCCGGTCCGATCGACGCCCTCGTGAACAACGCGGGCATTCCCGGCGCCGACGTGCGCCGGCTCACGGTCGACGGGCACGAGCGGACCCTGCAGGTGAACTACCTCGCGATGGTGCTGCTCACCGCCCGGTTGCGTCCGGCGCTCGACGACGCGGCGCGCATCGTGAACCTCGGCTCGGCGACGCACGAGATGACCTCGCTCGACCTCGACGACATCGAGCTCGAGCACGGCTACTCGGGCGTTCGCGCCTATGCGCGCTCGAAGCTCGCGATCATCATGTACACCCGCTGGCTCGCCGGGCGGCTCCCCCGTGGCGCGACCGCCGTCAGCCTGAGTCCGGGCGTGATCAGCACCGACCTGCTGCACGCGATGTTCGGCGCGTCGGGCGCCTCGGTCGAGCACGGTGCGTCGAACGTGGTCGACGCGTTGACGACGGATGCCGCGGGCGGCGAGTACTACGACGACGGACGCCTCGTCGAGCCGAGCGCCGAGGCCCGCGACGATCGCGAGACCGATGCGCTCATGCGCTGGACGGCGCGCGCCCTCGCGGAGCACGCCGACGCGGCATCCTTCGGCTGAGCCCCGACGGCCGCCGGCCCAGGCCCCTCGGCCCAGGCGGCCGCCGGCGCGGCGGCCGCCTACTTCGGCTGCATCCGGATCGCGCCGTCGAGGCGGATCACCTCGCCGTTCAGCATCGGGTTCGCGATGATCGACCGCACGAGCGCGGCGTACTCGCTCGGGTGGCCGAGGCGCGACGGGTGCGGCACCTGCGCCTCGAGCGAGGCTCGCACGTCGTCGGACATGCCCGCCATCATGGGCGTCTCGAAGATGCCGGGCGCGATCGTGACGACGCGGACGAGCAGCTTCGACAGGTCGCGCGCGATGGGCAGTGTCATACCGGCCACGCCGGCCTTCGACGCCGAGTACGCTGCCTGGCCGATCTGCCCGTCGAACGCGGCGACGGAGGCGGTGTTGACGATGACGCCGCGCTCGAGCGTCGCCGGACCGCCCGCGACGCCCGCCGACACGGGCTCGGTCCCGGCCATCGCCTCGGCGGCGAGGCGGATGACGTTGAACGTGCCGATGAGGTTCACCCGGATGGTGCGCTCGAACGCGTCGAGCGGTGCGGGTCCGTCACGGCCGACGGTGCGGTTCGCGGTCACGATGCCCGCGCAGTTCACGGCCACGCGCAGGGGCCCGAGGGCGGATGCCGCGGCGACCGCCTCGGCGACCTGCGACTCGTCGGCGACGTCGGCCGGCACGAACCGCGCGTGGTCGCCGAGCTCGGCCGCGGCCTGCTCGCCGCGCGGGCCGGGCAGGTCGACGAGGACGACGTGCGCACCGCCGTCGACGAGGGCCTGCGCGGTCGCGCGGCCGAGGCCGGACGCGCCGCCCGTGACGATCGCAGATGCTCCGCTGAGTTCCATGCTGCTCCTTCGTTCGGTTGGATCTCGCCGAGTGATACACCTCGCGCCGAGTGATGCCGGTGGACCTGTATCAGTCGGCGAGAGGTGTATCACACGCGAGGGGGTCAGAGGCGTTCGACGATGTAGGCGTTGGCCATGCCGCCGCCCTCGCACATCGTCTGGAGGCCGTAGCGGCCGCCGGTGGACTCGAGCTGGTTGACGAGCGTCGTGAGCAGGCGCGTTCCCGACGAGCCGAGCGCGTGGCCGAGGGCGATGGCGCCGCCGCGCGGGTTGAGCTTGCCCGGCTCCGCGCCGGTCTCGGCGAGCCAGGCGAGCGGCACCGACGCGAACGCCTCGTTCACCTCGTACGCGTCGATGTCGTCGTGCGCCAGGCCGGCGCGCTCGAGCACCTTGGCGGTCGCCGGGATGACGCCCGTGAGCATGTACAGCGGGTCGCTGCCGACGACCGAGAACGCCCGGAAGCGAGCGCGCGGCGTGAGGCCGAGCTTCTCGGCAGCGTCGGCGCTCATGATGAGCGCCGCGGATGCGCCGTCGGTGAGGGGCGACGAGTTGCCCGGCGTGATGCGCCAGTCGAGGTCGGGGAAGCGCTCGGCGAGCGCGTCGGTGCGGAAGGCCGCATTCAGTCCCGCGAGCGATTCGACCGTCGTGCCGGGACGGACCGTCTCGTCGACCAGCCTGTCCACGCCCGCGACGGGCACGACCTCGGTCGCGAAGGCGCCGGACTCCCCCGCGGCGGCGGCGAGCTCGTGCGAACGTGCCGCGAACGCGTCGAGGTCGGCGCGCGAGAAGCCCCATTTCGCCGCGATGAGCTCGGCCGACACGCCCTGGTTCACGAGCCCCTCGGGGTACCTGGCCTTCAGCCGCAGGCCGTACGGCTCGGCGCCGGCCGCACTCGAGCCGAGCGGCACCCGGCTCATGGACTCGACGCCGCACGCGATCACGATGTCGGCCTGCCCGGCGAGGATCGCCTGCGCGGCGAACGTCGCCGCCTGCTGGCTCGAGCCGCACTGCCGGTCGATCGTCGTCCCCGGAACGTGCTCGGGGAAGCCGGCGGCGAGCACGGCGTTCCGCGTGACGTTGTACGACTGCTCGCCGATCTGGCTGACGCACCCGCCGATGACGTCGTCGATGAGGGCCGGGTCGAGGTCGTTCCGGTCGACGATCGCGGTGAGCACGCCGGCCAGGAGGTCCACGGGATGGACCTCGCTCAGCATGCCCCCGGGCTTGCCGCGCCCCACGGGGGTGCGGACGACGTCGACGATGACGGCTTCGCTGCTCATGCCATCAGCCTACGGCCGGGCGAGAGCGGCACGGCCCGGCCGGCCTGGGAGCGGGTCGCCGCCGTGCGGCGCCCGCCCCGCGGCATCCGCTCAGCCGACCTCGGCGACCTCGGGCACGGCCGCCGCGGCGACCTGCTCGATGCGCACGGGCTCGCGCTCGGGCAGCACGACCGGGTGGGTGCCCGCCATGGCCTCGATGACGCGGACGACCTGGCACGAGTAGCCGTACTCGTTGTCGTACCAGACGTAGAGCACGACGTCGGTGCCGTCGGCGATGGTCGCGAGGCCGTCGACGATGCCCGCGCGGTGGCTGCCGACGAAGTCGGTCGAGACGACCTCGGCCGACTCGATGTAGTCGACCTGCTGGCGCAGCGGCGAGGTGAGCGAGACCTTGCGGAGGTACGCGTTCAGCGTCGCCTTGTCGGTCGGGCGCTCGAGCTGCAGGTTCAGGATGGCGAGGCTCACGTCGGGCGTGGGCACGCGGATCGCCGAGCCGGTGAGCTTGCCCTCGAGCGCGGGCAGCGCCTTCGAGACGGCCTTCGCGGCGCCGGTCTCGGCGATGACCATGTTGAGCACCGCCGAGCGGCCGCGGCGGTCGCCCTTGTGGAAGTTGTCGATCAGGTTCTGGTCGTTCGTGAACGAGTGCACGGTCTCGACGTGGCCGCGCACGATGCCGTAGGCGTCCTCGATCGCGGCGAGCACCGGGGTGATCGCGTTCGTCGTGCACGAGGCGGCCGAGAGGATGCGGTCGCCCGGCTCGATGTCGCCGTGGTTGATGCCGTGCACGATGTTCTTGATCGCGCCCTTGCCCGGCGCTGTGAGGAGCACGCGCGCGACGCCCGTCGACTCGAGGTGACGGCTGAGGCCCGCCTCGTCGCGCCAGCGGCCCGTGTTGTCGACGACGATCGCGTCGGAGATGCCGTAGGCGGTGTAGTCGATCGTGCCCGGGTCGTCGGAGTAGATGACCTGGATCAGCGTCCCGTTCGCGAGGATCGTGTTCGCCTCCTCGTCGACCGTGATCGTGCCCTGGAAGGGGCCGTGCACCGAGTCGCGGCGGAGCAGACTCGCGCGCTTCTGCAGGTCGTTCTCGGCGCCCTTGCGCACGACGATCGCGCGCAGGCGCAGGCCCTGGCCGCCCCCGGCGTGCGCGATGAGGATGCGGGCGAGCAGGCGCCCGATGCGGCCGAAGCCGTAGAGCACGACGTCGGTGCCGGATGCCGCCGTCTCCGCGGCGTCGGCGTCGGCCGCCGCGTCGACGAGCACGGGCGCGAGCTCGGACCGGAGGAAGTCCACGAGGTCGGTGCCCTCGGGCGCCGCGTGGAAGCGGGAGACGAGGCGGGCCACGTCGATCGAGGCCGGGCCGGGGGCGATCTCGGTGAGGGCCTCGAGCACGCGCATGGTGTCGGCGAGGTCGAGCTCGACATCGCCGGCCTGGCGTGCGAAGCGGTGCGCCTTGAGCAACTCGACGGCGGAGCGGTTGATGAGCCGCCGGCCGTGGATCGAGGTGACGACCCCGTGCCGGCGGTACAACCCGCCGATCAGCGGGATCATGCGCTCGGCGAGCTCCTCTCGGGCGATCCAATCCTCACGGCGGGCGTCGAACTCGTGGCTCACGACTCTTCCTTCCAGCCGCGGGTGGGACCTCGTCGGCCTGGTTCGGGTCGCGCTCACGGGTGGGCAGCGTCGACCACGGGGGTTGTCCAAGGGGATGCTCAGATCATAACCAGCGCGCTGCTGCGAGGGCGCTGTACACGACGTCCGGTGACGGCGGCGACGGATGCCGCGGCGGCGAGCCGTGGCATCCGCTCTGCCGCTCAGGCGAAGACGTCGTCGACGAGGGCGATGTCGTAGACCGCGACGCGCTGCGGCACGCCGTCGAAGGCGGCGGCGCGCCTCTCCGAGGCGAGGTAGGCGGCCTCGAGTGCCCGGAAGGCGTCGGCATCGCCGGGCGCGCTGACCGCCCACACGAACTCGTTGGTCTCGCGGATGCCGTAGGCGAACTCGATCGCGAACCCGGCGGCGGGCCGCACGCGCGGCATCCACTCGTTCCACCACGCCACGAAGGCGTCGTATTCCCCGTCGACGAGCGTGTACCGGCGCAGCTGGATGGTCTTCACGCGTGCCATCCTCCCCCACCGCGGCGGCTCATGACGCCACGAGGCTCGGGCGGCTCCGCCCGCTCGCATAGACTGCGAGGGTCCAGGCGCCGCGGATCGCACGCTCCGCACCGGCACCGGCGCTCGAAAAATGGGCGCGAAGCGTCTGGCCGGTCCGGCCGGCCCCGCGAGACACATACGGAAATCCCGCATCCGTCCCGTCTCGAAAGGCTCCGCCATGCCCACCGTCTCCGCGCACGTCGCCCGCACGCTCGCCGCCCACGTCGACCACGTCTTCGGCGTCATGGGCAACGGCAACGCCTGGTTCCTCGATGCGCTCGAGCGCGAGACGGATGCCGCGTTCACCCCGGTCCGCCACGAGGTCGGCGGCGTGGTCGCGGCAGACGCGCACTTCCGCGCCTCGAACCGGCTCGCCGCGGCGACCGCGACGTACGGGGCCGGGTTCACGAACACGCTGACCGCCCTCGCCGAGGCGGTGCAGGCGCACGTGCCGCTCGTCCTCGTCGTCGGCGACGAGCCGACCTCGGGCCCGCGCCCGTGGGGCGTCGACCAGATCGCGCTCGCGTCGGGCGTCGGCGCCCGCACCTACACCGTGGGCCGAGCGGATGCCGCGGCCACGACCGTCATCGCCATCGAGCACGCCCTGGCGTACCGGGTGCCGACCGTGCTCGCGATCCCCTACGACGTCGCCGCACTCGAGGCCGGGCCCGTGCCGGAGACCGCTGCGCCGACCCTGCCCGGTCCGCTCGCTCCCCGCGGCGAGTTCGCCGCGGGCGCGATCGCCTCGCTCGCCCGCGCGCTCGCCGGTGCGAGCCGCCCGGTGCTGATCGCGGGCCGCGGCGCCTGGCTCGCGGGCGCCGGCGAGGCCCTCGGCGAGCTCGCGGCGGCGACCGGAGCGGTCACCGCATCGACCGCGCTCGGGCGAGGCGTCTTCCCCGACGCGCGCTACGACCTCGGCGTGACGGGCGGCTTCGGCGCCGAGGGCGCGATGGAACTCATCCGCGAGGCCGACGTCGCCGTGGTCTTCGGCGCCTCGCTCAACCAGTTCACGATGCGCTTCGGCGACCTGTTCGCGCCGGGCACGCACGTCGCGCAGGTCGACGTCGCGCCGGCCGCGACGCACCCGCACGTCGGCGCCTACGTGAGGGGCGACGCGGCGCTCGTCGCCCGTGCGCTCGTCGAGGAGCTCGGCGCGCTCGGCGCCGAGACCTCCGGATGGCGCGAGTCGATCGACCTCGCGCCGCTCCGCGCGCACGATCCGGGCGTCGGCATCGTGCCCGAGGACGGCCGCCTCGACCCCCGCTCGGTGGCCGCGCGCCTCGCGGAACTCCTGCCGGAGGACCGCGTCGTCGTCTCCGACGGCGGCCACTTCATCGGCTGGGCGAACATGTACTGGCCCGTGGCGTCACCCGACCGCATGATGATGATCGGCACCGCGTTCCAGTCGATCGGGCTCGGCTTCCCGAGCGTGCCCGGCGCCGCGACGGCGAAGCCCGACGCGGCGATCGTGCTCACGACCGGCGACGGCGGCGGCCTGATGGCGATCGCCGACCTGGAGACCGCCGTCCGCACCGCGGGCGGCCGCGGCATCGCCGTGGTCTGGAACGACACCGCCTACGGCGCCGAGGTGCACCTGTACGGCCGCAAGGGCCTCGCCGAGCCGCCGATGCGGATCCCGGAGGTCGACTTCGCGGGCCTCGCGACGGCCGTCGGCGCCGAGGGCGTCGTCGTCCGCGAGCTCGCCGACCTCGACCGGCTCGAAGCCTGGGCGGCCGAGCCCGTCGCCGAGCGGCGCTTCCTGCTCCTCGACTGCCGGGTCTCGGACCGGATCGTGGCGCCGTACCAGCACGAGATCATCCGCGTGAACTCCTGACGCTCCCCCGCGCAGATGACGGATGCCTCGTGCTCGGGCCCGAGCGGGATGTCGGTGCGGTCGCGCAGCAGCAGGATCGCCGCGAAGGCGACGAGCATGACGCCAGCGATGTAGAACGCCACCGAGGTCCACGCCGGCGGCGGGAGTGCCGCCGGAATCTACCGGTCGAGCGTACCGCAGATCATATATGATCTGAGATATTAAATGCGACTCGCGGTTCGATACGATCGACGCGAACGCTCACGACGAAGTGGAGATCACGTGCCAGACCCGTCTCGCATCCGGGAGATCGCCGACGAGCTCTTCGCCGCCGACCGCGACCGCACGACCGTCCCCCTCCTGACCGCGCGCAATCCCGGCATGACCGTCGAGGATGCGTACGCAGTGCAGCGCGAGTGGGCCGAGCGGCGGAGGTCGGCGGGCGCCAGGCTCGTCGGCCGGAAGATCGGCCTCACCTCGAAGGTCATGCAGGTCGCCACGGGCATCACCGAGCCCGACTACGGCGTGATCTTCGACGACATGGTCTACGAGTCGGGTTCGGTGATCGAGTTCGACCGCTTCTCGAACGTGCGCATCGAGGTCGAGCTCGCGTTCGTGCTCGGTGCCCCGCTGGAGGGCCCTGACACGACGATCTTCGACGTGCTGCGCGCGACCGAGTACGTCGTGCCCGCGCTCGAGGTGCTGAACTCGCACATCGCGCTCGAGGGCCGCACGATCGTCGACACCATCAGCGACAACGCCGCGATGGGCGCGATGGTCGTCGGCGGGCGCCCAGTGAAGGTGGACGACGTCGACCTCCGCTGGGTGGGCGCGCTCCTCTCGCGCAACGAGACCATCGAGGAGTCGGGCGTCGCCGGCGCGGTGCTCGGCCACCCCGCCATGGGCGTCGCCTGGCTCGCGGACAAGCTCGCCGCGCACGGGCAGTCGCTCGGCGCCGGCGAGATCATCCTCGCCGGCAGCTTCACGCGGCCCATGTGGGTCGAGCGCGGCGACACGGTCCACGCCGACTACCACGACCTCGGGAGCATCTCGTGCCGATTCGCCTGACCCTGCCGCCGACCTTCGCCGCGCGCATCGACGAGGCCGACCGACCGCAGGTCGGCATGTGGGTGTGCTCGGGCAGCCCGCTCGTCGCCGAGATCGCCGCGGGCAGCGGCCTCGACTGGGTGCTCATCGACGGCGAGCACTCCCCCAACGGTCTCGAGTCGATCCTCGCGCAGCTGCAGGCCGTCGCGGCCTACCCCGTCGCCCCGGTGGTGCGCGTGCCCTACGGCGACACGGTCGTCATCAAGCAGTTCCTCGACCTCGGCGTGCAGAACCTGCTCGTGCCGATGGTCGACTCGGCCGAGCAGGCCGCCGAGATCGTCCGCGGGGTGCGCTACCCCACGGGCGGCGTCCGCGGGGTGGGCTCGTCGCTCGCGCGCGCCTCGCGCTGGAACCGCGTCGAGGACTACCTGGCGGATGCCTCGTCGACGATCAGCCTCTTCGTGCAGATCGAGTCCGCCGCGGCGGTCGCGGCGGTCGACGCCATCGCCGTGACGCCCGGGGTCGACGGGCTCTTCGTCGGCCCGGCCGACCTCGCCGCGTCGATGGGTCACCTCGGCCAGCAGTCGCACCACGAGGTCGTCGAGGCGGTGCTCACGTCGATCCGCGCGGGCGTCAGGGCGGGCATCCCGGTCGGCGTGAACGCGTTCGTCGCGGCCGACGCCGAGCGCTACCTCGACGCGGGCGCGTCGTTCGTCGCGGTCGGAGCGGATGTCGCGCTGCTCGCGCGCGCGTCCGAGGCCCTTGCCGATCGTTTCATCGGCGCCGACGGGGCGGCGGATGCCTCGGGCGGCAGGTCCGACGGAGCCGCCGGAGGGGGCGGCGGGTCGTCAGCGACCGGCACGAGCACCGGAACCGGCGAGCGTCAGAGCTACTGAGCGGCCGCGGCATCCGCCCCCTTGCCAGGCATCGCCAGATCGTATATGATTTCAGATATCGGAAGACGAGGGAGTCCATGACCGCCATCTCGAAGCCCGGCAAGATCATCGCCGTGCACCTCAACTACCCGTCGCGCGCGGCGCAGCGCGGTCGCACGCCGGCGCAGCCGAGCTACTTCCTCAAGCCGCAGAGTTCCCTGGGCGACACCGGCGGCACCGTCGAACGCCCCGCCGGCACCGAGTTGCTCGCATTCGAGGGCGAGATCGCGCTCATCATCGGCGAGCCGGCCCGCCGCGTCTCCCCCGCCGACGGCTGGTCCCACGTCGCCGCCGTCACGGCCGCGAACGACTTCGGCCTCTACGACCTGCGCGCCGCCGACAAGGGCTCGAACGTCCGCTCCAAGGGCGGCGACGGTTTCACGCCGCTCGGCCCCGTCGCGATCCCGACCGAGGGAATCGGCCAGGGCGACTGGCGTGTGCGTACGTGGGTGAACGGCGAACTCGTCCAGGAGGACACGTCGGACACGCTCCTCTTCGACTTCGGTCGGCTCGTCGCCGACCTCTCGCAGCACTTCACCCTCGAGACGGGCGACGTGATCCTCACGGGCACCCCCGCCGGCTCGTCGGTCGTCGTCCCCGGCGATGTCGTCGAGGTCGAGGTCGATGCGCCGCGCGCGCCGGGCGCACCGACGACCGGTCGCCTCGTCACGACCGTGGCGCAGGGCGAGGTCGCGTTCGGCGACTACGGCTCGAAGCCCGCCGTCGACGACCTGCAGCGCGTCGAGGCCTGGGGGTCTGAGGCTGCCCACGCCGCGGCGGTCGCGGCCGCCCGGGCGACGCCGCTCGACGCCGATGCCGCGGCCGACGCCGACGACGCCGCCGCCGCCGAGGCGACGGATGCCGCCGAGCCCGCGTTCGAGCTCACCGACGCGCTGCGCGCCCAGCTCTCGTCCGTCGCCGTCGCAACGCTCTCGGTCGCCCTCCGCAAGCGCGGCTACCACGACGTGTTCATCGAGGGCGTCTTCGCGAACCACCCGGGCGACCGCGTCGTCGGCCGCGCCCGGACGCTCCGCTTCATCCCCGCCCGGCCCGACCTCTTCGCCGTGCACGGCGGCGGCTACAACGCCCAGAAGCGCGCATTCGACTCGGTCGGCGCGGGCGAGGTGCTCGTGGTCGACGCCCGCGGCGAGCGCGGCACCGGCACGGTCGGCGACGTGCTCGCCCTCCGGGCGAAGGTGCGCGGCGCCGCGGGGATCGTGACCGACGGCGGCGTGCGCGACTTCGACGCGGTCGCCGAGATCGGCATCCCCGTCTTCTCGCAGGGCCCGCACCCGAGCGTGCTCGGCCGGCGCCACGTGCCGTGGGAGACCGACGTGACGATCGCGTGCGGCGGTGCCGCCGTGCAGCCCGGCGACGTGATCGTGGGCGACGGCGACGGTGTCATCGTGATCCCGCCGCACCTCGTCGCCGAGGTCGCGGCCGAGGCCGCCGAACAGGACGCCGCCGACGCGTGGGTCGCCGAGCGCGTGGCCGAGGGCGAGCCGGTCGACGGGCTGTTCCCCATGGACCGCGCGTGGCGCGCGCGCTACGAGCGCGAGCGGGATGCCGCGGCATCCGGCGCCGTCGAAGGCCGCGCCGAGGAGTCGCGATGAGCGTCGAGAGCAAGTCGCAGCAGGCGTACCGCTTCATCCGGGAGCGCATCGACGACGGCCGCTACGTGCCGGGCTACCGGCTCGTGCTCGCGCAGATCGCCGGCGAACTCGACGTGTCCGTGGTGCCCGTGCGCGAGGCCATCCGGCGCCTCGAGGCCGAGGGACTCGTGACGTTCCAGAAGAACGTCGGCGCGCAGGTCGCGCTCATCAAGGAGACCGAGTACCTGCACACGATGGAGACGCTCGCGCTCGTCGAGGGCTTCGCGACGTCGCTCACCGCGCCGTACCTCTCACCCGAGCAACTCGGCCGGGCCAGGGCGATCAACGCCGAGATGCGCCGCACGCTCGAGGACTTCGAGCCGCACCGGTTCACCGAGCTCAACCTCGAGTTCCATGCGGTGCTCTTCGAGGGGTGCCCGAACCCGCACGTGCTCGATCTCGTGCACCGCGGCTGGAATCGGATGCGCGTGCTCCGCGACTCGTCGTTCAGCTTCGTCCCGGGCCGTGCCCGCGCCTCCGTCGAGGAGCACGAGCGCATCATCGACCTCATCGAGCAGGGCGCCGACGCGCTCGAGATCGAACTCGCCGCCCGACGGCACCGCACCGCGACGCTCGACGCGGTGCTCGCCTACCAGGCCGACCACCGGCCGGCGGGCGCTCCGGCGACGGAGGCCGTCGCCACCTGACCCCGCCACTCACCGACCATCCCGCGGCGCCCATCGACGCACGCCGCCCGCCCAGCACCACTCCGAGAGGATCCACCAGCATGACCCACTACATCCCCGAGGGCCTGCCCGACCGCATCCGCCACTACATCGACGGCGAATTCGTCGACTCGGTCGGCGGCGAGACGTTCGACGTGCTCGACCCCGTGTCGAACGAGACGTACGTGCAGGCCGCTGCCGGCCAGCAGGCTGACATCGATCTCGCCGTCGTCGCCGCGCGCCGCGCGTTCACCGAGGGCCCGTGGCCGCGGATGCTGCCGCGCGAGCGCTCGCGCGTGCTGCACCGGATCGCCGACCTCGTCGAGTCGCGCGACGCGCGCCTTGCGGAGCTCGAGACCTTCGACACCGGGCTGCCGATCACGCAGGCGCTCGGCCAGGCGCGACGCGCGGCCGAGAACTTCCGCTTCTTCGCCGACCTGATCGTCGCGCAGGCCGACGACACCTACAAGGTGCCCGGTCGCCAGGTGAACTACGTCAACCGCAAGCCGATCGGCGTCGCCGGCCTCATCACGCCGTGGAACACGCCGTTCATGCTCGAGTCGTGGAAGCTCGCCCCCGCGATCGCCACCGGCAACACCGTGGTGCTGAAGCCGGCCGAGTTCACCCCGCTCTCCGCGTCGCTGTGGGCCGAGATCTTCGAGGAGGCCGGCCTGCCGCAGGGCGTGTTCAACCTCGTCAACGGGCTCGGCGAGGAGGCGGGCGACGCGCTGGTGAAGCATCCGGATGTGCCGCTCATCTCGTTCACGGGCGAGAGCCGGACCGGGCAGATCATCTTCGGCAACGCCGCACCGTTCCTCAAGGGCCTCTCGATGGAGCTCGGCGGCAAGAGCCCGGCCGTCGTGTTCGCCGACGCCGACCTCGACGCCGCGGTCGACGCGACGATCTTCGGCGTGTTCTCGCTGAACGGCGAGCGCTGCACGGCGGGCAGCCGCATCCTCGTCGAGCGCTCGGTCTACGACGAGTTCGTCGAGAAGTACGCCGCGCAGGCGAAGCGCGTCGTCGTCGGCGACCCGCACGACCCGAAGACCGAGGTCGGCGCGCTCGTGCACCCCGAGCACTACGACAAGGTCATGAGCTACGTGGAGATCGGCAAGGGCGAGGGTCGCCTCGTCGCCGGTGGCGGCCGCCCCGAGGGCCTGCCGAACGGAAACTACGTCGCCCCGACGGTGTTCGCGGATGTCGCCAAGGACGCCCGCATCTTCCAGGAGGAGATCTTCGGCCCGGTCGTCGCGATCACGCCATTCGACAGCGACGAGGAGGCGCTCGAGCTCGCCAACGGCGTGAAGTACGGCCTCGCCGCGTACATCTGGACGAACGACCTCAAGCGGGCGCACAACTTCTCGCAGGCGGTCGAGGCCGGCATGGTCTGGCTGAACTCGAACAACGTGCGCGACCTCCGCACCCCGTTCGGCGGCGTGAAGGCCTCAGGCCTCGGCCATGAGGGCGGCTACCGCTCGATCGACTTCTACACCGACCAGCAGGCGGTGCACATCACCCTCGGGGCCGTCCACAACCCCACGTTCGGCAAGGGCTGAACTCCCACCGCTGATCGAGTCGGCGCGCAGCGCCGTATCGAGATCCCCACCATCGAAAGCAAGGACGCTGACATGACCAACCGCGACGACATGACCCTCACCTCCTCCGGCTTCTACGTCTCCCAGGAGGCGCCGATCCGGAGCGAGAACCCGATCCCGACCCCGACGGCTCCGGCGCCCGACATCCTGCGCTGCGCGTACATGGAACTCGTCGTCACCGACCTCGCGGCGAGCCGGAACTTCTACGTCGAGGTGCTCGGCCTCACCGTGACCGAGGAGGACGACGAGACCGTCTACCTCCGTTCGCTCGAGGAGTTCATCCACCACAACCTCGTGCTCCGCACGGGTCCGGTCGCGGCGGTCGCCGCGTTCAGCTACCGCGTGCGCACCCCCGAAGACCTCGACAAGGCGGTCGCCTTCTACACCGAGCTCGGATGCCGCGTCGAGCGCCGCACGGAGGGCTGGACGAAGGGCATCGGCGAGTCGGTGCGCGTCGAGGACCCGCTCGGCTTCCCGTACGAGTTCTTCCACGACGTCGAGCACGTCGAGCGCCTCGCGTGGCGCTACGACCTCTACACGCCCGGCGCGCTCGTGCGCCTCGACCACTTCAACCAGGTCACGCCCGACGTGCCGCGCGCGGTCGGCTTCATGCAGGACCTCGGGTTCCGCGTGACGGAGGACATCCAGGACGAGGCCGGCACGGTCTACGCGGCGTGGATGCGCCGCAAGCCCACCGTGCACGACACCGCCATGACCGGCGGCGACGGCCCCCGCATGCACCACGTCGCGTTCTCGACGCACGAGAAGCACAACATCCTCGCCATCTGCGACAAGCTGGGCGCGCTGCGCATGTCGGACGCGATCGAGCGCGGCCCCGGCCGTCACGGCGTCTCGAACGCGTTCTACCTCTACCTGCGCGACCCCGACGGCCACCGCGTCGAGATCTACACGCAGGACTACTACACCGGCGACCCCGACAACCCCGTCGTCACGTGGGACGTGCACGACAACCAGCGCCGCGACTGGTGGGGCAACCCCGTGGTGCCGTCGTGGTACACCGAGGCGTCGCTCGTGCTCGACCTCGACGGCAACCCGAAGCCCGTCGTCGCACGCACCGACGACTCGGAGATGGCCGTGACCATCGGCGCGGACGGCTTCTCGTACACCCGCATGGGCGACGAGGAGAAGGGCTTCAAGCTCGGCAACACGCTCTGAGGGCCAGGCCGAACCCGCTCAGGCGCGCGAACAATAGCGGATTCCCGCCTCCGCCGGAATGGCTGGACGACCCGGCGACCGCCGCGGGATGCTGGACCCGTGATCGCGGACCAGGGAACGACCGCTACGCGGGCGATCACACCGGGGGGACCGACCCCCGGGAGGCACCTGCCTCCCGGGGCCCACGTTCCCGAACGCCGTGCATGCACGGCGTCATCGCCGATCAGAAAGGCACTTCCGTGAACATCCTGCTCATCATCGTCGGAATCATCGCCGTCATCCTGCTCTTCACCGGAGGCTTCGTGGAGTCGCTGAACTTCCTGCTCTGGGTGGGCATCATCCTGCTCGTGCTGGCCGTGATCGTCTGGCTCGTGCGCATGCTCACCGGCAGCCGGAGGGTCTGATCGCCTCCACCGGGTCGCGCGACGCGACCCGGTGATCAGCCCCCGGTGGGGCCCGACTCGCCGCCGGCACCTGAAGGGTGCCCGGCGGCGTCGTCGTGTCCGGAGCCGTCCGTCGCGGGACCGTCCGTCGTGGGGCCCTCGCCCGCCGGGTCGTGCGCGTGCGTCTCCACGAGCTCCATCGCCTCGATCATGCCCGCGAGGAAACGCGCCACCACGGCCAGCTCGTCGGGCGCCAGTCCGTCGGCGACCTCGATCATGGCCTGGTGCATCCGCCCGAGCGTCGCGCGCACCTCGGCATCGCTCCCGGTCGTGCTCCCGACGACGAGCGAACGGCGATCGCTCGGGTGCGGCCGCCGGACCAGGTGCCCGCTCCGCGCGAGCCGGTCGATGAGCACCGTCGTCGACGCGGTCGAGATGCCGAGCAGCTTCGCGAGCACGCCGGGCGTCAGCATCTCGCCCTCGCGCTCCGCACGCAGGACGTACCGGAGCGCAAGCAGGTCGGTCTCGCCCATGCCCATCGAATCGCGCGTGCGCCGCCGCATCTCCTGGTCGGCGGCGCGGTAGCGGCGCAGCAGGTTCAGGACGTCGACGCTCCCGATGCGCGCGTCATCGGGACCGTACCAGTACCCGCTCGAATCGGAACCGCTGGTACGACTGGACACCCTGACACCCTAGTCCCGGCCGTGAGCGCTTCGTGCGCGCACGTCCAAGCGCGCCGCACCCACGGGCAACGAGGTGGACGAGTGCGCTGCCTACCGTGGAACCCCGACTCAACGTGGAGGTGCCATGAACAGCCCGATCCCTGTCCTCGACGACACGCAGACCGACCTGCTCGCCGAGATCACGCCGCAGGACGGCGAACGCCGCGAGATCCTCGACCCGGCGACGGGCGGGCTCGTCGGTCACGCCCCGGTGCACTCCGTCGCGGACCTCGAGCGTGCGGTTTCCCGCGCGAAGGCGGCCCAGCCGGCATGGGCGGCACTCGGGCACGAGCGCCGTAGCGAACTGCTCATGCGGGCGGCTGACGCGATCGACGCCGAGGCGGAGGCCCTCGCGCACGTGCTGTCGCGCGAGCAGGGCAAGCCGCTGAACGGTCCCAACGCGCGCTTCGAGGTCGGCGCGGCATCCGGGTGGATGCGGGCCGCCGCCGCGACGCCGCTCGAGGCCGAGGTCGTCGTCGACGACGGCGAGACGCGTGCGGAGCTGCACTACCGCCCGATCGGCGTCGTCGGCGCGATCGGGCCGTGGAACTGGCCGCAGATGATCACCATCTGGCAGGTCGCGCCTGCGCTCCGGATGGGCAACACGGTCGTCGTGAAGCCGTCGGAGTACACGCCGCTCAGCGTGCTCGCGCTCATCGAGGTCATCAACCGCGTGCTGCCCGAGGGCGTCGTCTCGGTCGTCTCAGGTGGCCGCGACGTCGGCGCGGCGCTGGCGTCGCACCCGTCGATCGGGAAGGTCATGTTCACCGGCTCGACGGCGACCGGCAAGGCGATCATCCGCAGCTCGGCCGACACGGTCAAGCGCCTCACGCTCGAACTCGGCGGCAACGACGCCGGCATCGTCCTGCCCGACGTCGACCCGAAGGCGATCGCCGAGGGCGTGTTCTGGGGCGCCTTCATCAACACGGGTCAGACGTGCGCCGCGCTGAAGCGGCTGTATGTGCATGACGAGGTCTACGACGCCGTGTGCGAGGCGCTCGTCGACGTCGCACGCGCGATGCCCATGGGCGTCGGGCTCGACGAGGCGAACGTGCTCGGGCCGCTGCAGAACCGGCCGCAGTTCGACATCGTCGACCGGCTCGTGGAGTCGGCGAAGGCCGGCGGCGCGCGGGTGCTGCTCGGCGGCGACCCGGATCGCACGCAACCCGGCAACTTCTACCCGACGACGCTCGTGGCCGACATCGATGACGCCGCGCCGCTCGTGCAGGAGGAGCAGTTCGGGCCGGCGCTGCCGATCATCCGCTACCACGACCTCGACGAGGCGATCGCGATGGCGAACGGCGTCGAGGTCGGGCTCGGCGCGTCGGTGTGGTCCACCGACCGCGACGAGGCGCGCCGCATCGCCGCGCGCCTGGAGGCCGGCACGGTGTGGATCAACGCGCACGGCGCGGTCCACCCGATGGCGCCGTTCGGCGGCGCGAAGCAGTCCGGCTACGGGCTCGAGTTCGGCGTCGAGGGCCTCAAGGCGCTCGGCGTCCCGCAGGTCGTCAACGGCTGACCTGCGGAGCGTCCGCGGGGGCGGGCAGGGATGGGCCGGGAGCGCGATCGCGCTCCCGGCCCTCGCCGTGCCGCGCTCCCGTCCCCGCCTGCCGAGGTCGGCCCGCCGCGGCGCGTATCGTTGACCCCGACGCCGCGGCGTCGCGAGAGGGGACCATGCCGAAGATCGTCGACCACGACGCGCGCCGCCTCGAGATCGTGCATGCGACCTGGCGCCTGATCGCGGAGAAGGGGTTCCGTGCGACCACGATGCGCGAGATCGCGAAGGCGTCGGGCGTCGCGAACGGCGGGCTCTTCCCCTACTTCCGCAACAAGGAGGAGCTGATCGGGGCGACGTTCGAGCACGTGTTCGCCGCCACGAACGAGCGCTTCGCGGCCGTGCGCGCCGACCTCGAGGGCATGGCGGCCCTCCGCGAGCTGATGCTGCAGATCTTCCCCCTCGACGAGGAGCGGATCCTCGAGGCGCGCATCGTCATCCCGTTCTGGGAGTACGCGGCCAATGAACCCGACCTGCTCGCCCTGCACGAGCGCACCATGGACCAGTGGCGCGTCGAGTTCGGAGGGCACCTCGCCGACGCCAAGCGCCTCGGCGAGATCCGCGACGACGTCGACATCCCGGTCGTCGTCGATCACCTCATGGCGATGCTCGACGGCGTGCAGGTCATCGCGGTCGTCGCTCCGGCGAGCGCCGCCACGGACCGACTGACCCGATCGCTCGACGGCTACCTCGACCTCCTGCGCTGACCGCCGACCGCGGTCTGTCGAAGGCGACGGATGCCGCTGCGCCGGTGGCGCGGGTCAGTTGATGATCTCGCCGCGCTCGTCTGCCGCGAGCTCCGCCAGGCGATCCCGCCACGCCTGCAGCGCCTCCGGCGCGAGCCGGGTCCAGTCGGCGACCTCGCCGACGACCCGCAACGGTTCCGTGCTCCGATACGACCGCGTCGGGTTGCCGGGGAACTTCCGGTCGGTGACGTTCGGGTCGTCCTCGAACGATCCGGTCGGCTCGACCGCGTAGACGCGCGGCTCGCCGTCGCCGGCGGCGAGTTCGGCCGCGAGGCCGGCGCCATCCGGAAGCGCCGTGAAGTAGACGTGGTTCATGACCACCTCGGGGCGGTAGTTCGAGCGGAACCCCGCCGTCACGAGGTCCCCG
Organism: Agromyces sp. GXS1127; assembly: GCF_050565425.1. Taxonomy (NCBI): domain Bacteria; kingdom Bacillati; phylum Actinomycetota; class Actinomycetes; order Micrococcales; family Microbacteriaceae; genus Agromyces; species Agromyces sp. GXS1127. Next base: position 58,229 of record NZ_JBOCIG010000003.1, on the reverse strand, counting down.
ACCTCCAGGTCGGCCTTCGTGCCGTGGTAGAACGGCCCCTCGTCCAGTGCGTCGCCCACCCGGGACAGCGTAGACCTCCTTGCGGGGACGGCGAAGGGCGGATGCCGCGCCCCGCGACATCCGCCCGCCGTCGTTCGATCGCCCGGGCGTCAGGCCCCGTGCCCGTGCCCCGAGCACGTGCACGCGCCCGCCTCGCAGTGGCATCCGCCGGCCGCGGCATCCGTGTGGCAGGCCATGCCCATCGCCTCGGAGGAGGGGACGTTCAGGGTGGGGTTCCGCCCGAAGAAGCCGTACGGCTTGAGCGTGAACTTCGCGTAGTCGACGGGCATGACCGGCCAGTCCTCGACGCGCGGGAAGTGCGTGGGGCCGAAGGTGTGCCAGAGGACGATGTCCTCGCCGTCGATCGAGCGGTCGGCCTCGGTGTAGCGCGGGAGGCCGTCGCCGCCGGGGTTCTGGTTCACGAGGTCGCCCGCCGGGTAGCGCTCGTCCTGGTCGTAGCGGGTGACCCAGAGGTGCTTGCGCGTGAAGCCGGCGCGCTTGGCGATCACCGACTCGGGGTCGGCGAGGAGCGTCGGCGTGCCCTCCGCCCGGAGCTCGTAGCCGACGGGGCGGCCGAGCCGGTTCTGCCGCTCGGTGTTGACGATGTGCCAGACGCGACCGGCGACGGGGTCGGCGTCGCGCGCACCCTCCGCCTCGGTGCGCAGGCGCGTCGTGCGCTTGGTGAACGCATTGCCGTAGGCGTTGCCCTCCCCCATCGGCACGCGGACCGCGTCGACCTCCTCGACCGCGTTCGCGACGCCGTCGACCATCATGTCGAGCCGCGCGCTGAAGAGGTGCTGGTGGTACGGGGCCCCGAGCCCGGGAGCGACCTCGCTCGCGTGGTCGCCGGCTTCAGGGTCGTAGGCCGACGAGAAGAGTACGCCCGTGAGCTTCGCCTCGCACTCGATCGTGCCGTCGAGGTAGAGGTACCAGTAGAACCCGTAGTCGTAGTTGCCGACCGTCGTGAAGAAGCTGATCACGAGGCGCCGCTGGCGGCGGACCTCGTTCGAGCCCGTGTAGATGTCGGTGTGCTTCCAGAGGGTGCCGTAGTCCTCCTCGTGCATGCAGATCGCGTTCGGGATGACGCGGGGGTGGCCGAACTCGTCGGCGATGGTGGCGTCGAAGTACCGGATCTCGCCGAGGCAGTCGCACCCGAGCTGCAGCGAGTTCGCGTAGCGGCCGAAGACGTACTCCCCGGTGTCGAAGTAGTTCTGCCAGAAGCGCGCGGGCGACGGGTCGCCGTAGGGCACGACCATCTCGGCGATGGAGGCGCGGTAGACGATGTCGCGCTCGATGCCGCCCTGGTCGGCGTCGACGTAGCGGATGCGGCGGAGCACGAGCCCCTCGCGCGCATCGAATGCGAGCGAGAACCGCCAGTTGGCCCAGCTGACCCGGTCCTCCTCGACGGTGAAGCTCGGCCCCTCGGGCTGGGTGATGCTGATCGGCTTCAGCGTGTCGAGCGGCGCGCCCTGCACCTCCGGGTCGTCGAAGTTGCCCGACTCGGCGGGGATCTCGTAGACCTTGTGGTCGATGAGCTCGAACATCCGGCCCTCGATCATGTCGACGTAGGCGCAGAGCCCGTCGACGGGGTGCGCCCAGCAGTGGTCCTGCTCGTCGTGCCGCATGAAGGCGAGCACGCGGATGACGCGGCGCCCCCGCTCGGCCTCGAATCCGTACTCCCCCGCCGAGAGCGGGGCGAGCGCGACCTGCTCGTGCGTGATGCCGCGCTTGGCGAGCGCCTCGTGCCACTCGGGCTCGGCGCCCAGCAGGTCGTAGATCGCCTCGAACTCGACGTCGAGGATCGGGACCTGCCCGTTCGCGCCGTCGATCCCGGTTCGGCTGACGATCGCGCGGTCGGTGACGGACACGCGCACGTCTGCGGATTCGCCGGTCGCGCGGTCGAGCAGCAGGGCTCGGGAGATGCGCGGCAGCTCGGCCCCCGAGAGGACGTCGGGCTTCGCCGGCTCGTCGAGTCCGACGTACACGAACCGCGTCTGCTCGGTGAGGAGGCCGGCTTCGGCCAGGATCTCGCGCGTCGCGTCGATCTCGTCGGCGGAGAGGCCGCGCATCGGGTCGATGGCGGGCGTGCCCGGATCGTGCGAGTGGTGCCGCTCTGCGGCTCGGGTGGTCGACATCGTCGTCATGGTGCACCTCGTTTTTCTCTACGTTTGTCGAGTAATATAACCGGACTCGCCGGAACAGGGAAGATTCGGGGAACGAATGGCCGAGATCGCACACGGAGTCATGCTCGCGGGCGCGCTCGCCGGGACCGGGGCGACGCTCGCCCGCGGTCGGCGACTCCGCACCCTGGATGCGCTCGCCGCCGTCGCGATGCTCGCCGCGATGCTTGACACGGCGCTCGCCGGCATGCTCCCGGGCGTGGCCTGGGCGGGCATCCTCGTCCTGGCGGGCCTCGCGATCGGCGTCCGATCCCGCGTGGACCGGTCGCGCGACCGAGCATCCGCCTCGCCGAGGCGCCGCCGGCCGGTCGGCCTCGGAGGCCGCCCCCTCGACGACCTGCACCACGCGCTGGCGCTCATCGCGGCCGGATGGCTCGTGGCCGCCGCCGGCCGCGACGTCGCCGGGACGACCGACGAGACGCACACCCACGTCATGGCCGTGCTCCCGGCAGGCACGCTCGTCGTGCTCGCGGTGGTCGCGCTCGGGGCTTGGGTCGCGGTTCGTGCGGTGCGCGAGGGCCGCAGCGGGATCGGACACGGCGTGATGGCGGCGAGCATGACCGTCATGCTCGCCGCCATGGCTGCTCCCGGCTTCGCGGCGACGCTCGGCGCCTAGATCCCCCGGTGCGCCGGGACCTCGACGACGGCCGCCTCGGCCTCCTCGATGCCGTGGCCGACCCGGGCGTAGAGCTCCGGGTTCCGCCGCCGGATGACGAGCCCCCACACGACGCCGGCGACGCCCGGGACGATCAGCAGCGCGGGCAGCACGAACGTGGCCGCGGTGGTCTCCGCCTGGCCGAGCAGCACGTTGAAGTTCGCCAGGATGAGCACGAACACCGCGAACAGCACGACCGCGGAGATCGCGGGCGCGATCAGCGTCTGCCAGGCCCCGAGTCCGCGCCGATCGCGGCGGAAGAAGCCGATCACCGCGATCGCGATGATGCCCATGAGGAGCACGAGCCCCATCGCGCCCGTGTTCGTGAGCCACGTGAACATGGTGAGGACCGGGTAGAGGAACTCGACCGGGGCGAAGTCGGCCTTCAGCCCCACGACCTCGCCGGCGACGACGAACCCGAGCGTCACGACGATCGCGATCACGCTCTGGGCGACCGAGCCGGCCCACGGCGCTCGCGAGGCGGCACGCACCGAGCCGAGGCTTCGGTGCAGCACGCCCTCGCGGCCGAGGGAGAACAGGTACCGGGCGACGGCGTTGTGGAACGACTGCAGCGCCGCGAAGAGGCTCGTGAGGAAGAGCACCTGCATGAGGTCGCTCACGATGGCCGGTGCGTGCTCGCCCATGAAGACGAACATGAGGTCGGGACCGTAGGTCGCCGAGGCCTCGACGATCTGCGACGGTCCGATGCCGACCGTGAACGCCCAGGCGCTGAACGCGTAGAACACGCCGATGATGGCGACGGCGGCGTAGGTCGCGCGCGCGACCGTGCGCTTCGGGTCCTTCGACTCCTCCCCGTAGATCGCCGCCGACTCGAACCCCATGAATGCGGCGACGCCGAAGGAGAGCACCGCGCCGACACCCGGGACGAACAGGTTGGCGGGCTCGATGCCGGCAGTACTCACGCCTTCGGGCGCGACGGCGAACGAGACGAGGTCGAACACGAGCACGGCCGCGAACTCGAGCGCGACGAGGATGCCGAGCACCTTCGCCGACAGGTCGACGCGGTTCACGCCGAGCGTGCCGACGACGGCGATGCAGGCGAAGATCCACAGCCACCACGGCGTGGTGATGCCGAACTTCGCCTCGAGGAACATCGACATCTGGAACCCGAACAGTCCGTAGATGCCGACCTGCATGGCGTTGTACGCGACGAGCGCGACGAGCGAGGCGCCCACGCCGAAGGGTCGTCCGATGCCCTGCGCGATGTAGGCGTAGAACGCGCCGGCGTTGGTGACGTAGCGGCTCATCGCCGCGTAGCCGACGGCGAAGACCGCCAGGGCCGCGGCGAGCACGATGAAGCCGACCGGCACGCCGATCACGCCCGTGACGGCGAAGGTCGTGGTCACCCCGCCGGCGACCACGGTCAGCGGCGCCGACGCCGCGATGATCATGAGGGTGACGGATGGCACGCCGAGGCGCCGGTGGCCGAGTGCACCGGTCGCCGCGGGCGTCGACGTCGTCGTTGAGGAGGTCATGGCTGGGGATCCCTTGGTCGACGGAAGGGCGAGCCACGGCGGCACCGCCCGGTTCCAGCCCATGGTTCCGTGCGCCGCCGCCCCGGGCTTGTCGCAGAGCGTACGCCGGTTGACCTCCACCGCAGACCCGCCCTGTCGAATTTCGCTCAACGAGCGTAGAGTTTCCTCTCGACCCGGACATCGACGTCCCGCCCAGAGATGAGGTGCATCCCGTGCCGCACGGATCCTCCCCCGCACTCGCCCCGGATGCGCCCGCCTTCGACGCCTCCGCACTACCGCTCGACTTCGCCGAGTTCAGCGCACTCGCCTCGCAGTCCTTCGTGCCGCTCCGCGTGCGCTCCGACGATCCGGACGCGTTCCGCGGCGACATCCGCGCGTCGGTCGGCGACGACATCCACCTCTCCGTGGTCACCGCGACCGGCCACGAGATCCACCGGACGCCCGAACTCGTGGCGAGGTCCGAGCATCGCTCGTTCAAGCTCGGACTCCAGCTCTCCGGCACCGGCCTGCTCATCCAGGACTCCAGAGAGGCCGTGCTCCGGCCCGGCGACCTCACGATCTACGACACCGACTCGCCGTACACGCTCGTCTTCGAGGAGGCCTTCAGCACGCTCGTGCTCATGGTGCCGCACCGGATGCTCGAACTGCCCATCGACGCCGTGCAGGGCATGACCGCCGCCCGCATCGCGGGCGACCAGGGGCTCGGCCGTGTCGTCGCGCGTTTCCTCGCCGAACTCGCCGGCGACCTCGACCAGCTGGGCGGGGCCGTCGGCGGCCGTCTCGCCCGGAACGCGGTCGATCTCGTGACGACGCTCTACGCGCGCGAGCTCGACGTCGCCCGCGACGCCGACCGACCCCACCGGGCGATGCTTCGCAGCATCCAGGCCTGGCTCGAGGGCCGCCTCGGCGACCCCGACCTCACGCCGGCGTCGATCGCCGCGGCGCACTTCATCTCCACGCGCCACCTCCACGCGATCTTCCACGAGGAAGGGCTCACCGTCTCCAGCTGGGTCCGTTCCCGGCGGCTCGACCGCTGCCGCCGCGAACTCCTGGACCCGCTCGCGGCGCACCGGCCGGTCGGCCAGGTCGCCGGTCGCTGGGGCTTCGCCGACGCCGCGCATTTCAGCCGCGCCTTCCGCGCCGAGTTCGGCGAGCCGCCGTCCGCCGTGCGAGCGCGCGCCACGGGCGCGTGAGGCGACCCGGGCTCAGACGAGGAAGTCGATCGCCGCGTCCTTGAACGTGCGGGACGTGAGCGTCGACACGTGGTCGCGACCGGGGATGGTGATGAGATCGCTCCCCCAGTCGAGGGCGAGCTGCTGGACCCCGAGGGGCACCGGGTCCTCCTCCCCCGCGACGAACAGCACGGGGATGCCTCCGGGGATCGCCAGCGGGGCGCCCGAGACGCCCTCGACGCACGCGAGGAGCGCATCGCGATCGGCGCCCGCGCGGATCGCAGGCCCGAGCACCTGCGCGATCACGGGGTTCCGCGGCGGCGTCCCGTCCACGAGGTAGCCGCGCGCGTCCTCGACGTCCCAGGTCGCGAAGAGCTCGGTCGGGCCGGCGCCGCCCACCACGACGCGCCGCACCCGGTCGGGGGCGAGCTCGCACAGCGCGGAGATCACGCGGTTGCCCATCGAGTAGCCGACGGCGTCGCAGCGCGGCGCGCCCGCCGAGTCGAGCACGGAGACTAGGTCGGCACCGAGCCGGTCGGGCGCGTACGCGTCGGCGGTCACGGGCTTGTCGCTCGCTCCGTGCCCGCGGAGATCGGTGGTGATCACGCGTCGCCCGGACTCGACGAGCGCGCGCACCCACCCCGTGCCCTCCCACGTGACGGTCGAGTCGGACGCGAAGCCGTGCACGAGCAGCACGGGAGGACGGCCCGACTCGGCGTCGTCGCCGTGCACCCGATAGGCGATGAGCACCCCGTCGGGCGACTCGGCGTGCAGGAGCGGCGCGGATGACGCCTGCGGGATCACGCGCGACCCGCCTCATCATCGGCCGGCCCGCCGGCGGCATCCGTCGCACTGTCCTGATCGGGCCCGTCGTCCGCATGGTCGTCGCGGCCCTCGCCGACCTCGCCCGGCGGAAGCTCCGACGAGTCGACGATCGCGGCGCCGGCATGACCGAGCTCGGCGATCGCCGCCTCGGACGACTCCGGCGCGACGCCCGCGACCAGGTCGCGCAGCACGCGCACGTGGCGCCCGTGCTCGATCGCGTCGAGCGCGCTCGCGCGCACGCAGTAGTCGGTCGCGATGCCCGCCACGTCGACGTCGGTGATGCCGTGGCGCTCGAGCACCTCGGTGATCGACGCGCCCGAGTCGTCCGTACCCTCGAAGATCGAGTACGCCGGAACACCCTGCCCCTTGCGGATGTGCACGTCGACGGCGCTCGTGTCGAGCGCTGGGTGGTACTCGGCGCCCGGCGTGCCGGCCATGCAGTGCTTCGGCCACGTCACCACGTAGTCGGGCGCGGCGTCCGTCGCGAAGTGCCCGCCGTTGTCGTCGTCGGCGTTGTGCCAATCGCGTGAGGCGACGACGAGGTCGTAGCGCTCCGCGTGCTCGGCGAGGTACGCCGTGATGCCGGCGGCCACGGCCGCACCGCCGTCGACGCCGAGCGCGCCGCCCTCGGTGAAGTCGTTCTGCACGTCGATGATGAACAGGGCCCGACTCATGATCGGCTCCTTCGCTCCTCGGGTCTCGGGCGGGGTTGCTCCGGCCGCCGCTTCCCATTCTGTCGCGATTCGCGGATGCCTCGGCAGGCCCTCGGTCACTCGTTCGAGAGTTCGTCGCCGCAGCGGTGGAAGCCGGTCGCGAGCGTGTCGATCGCGACCTTCGCGTCGGCCGTGATCTGCGAGACGTCGCCGAGCGCGTAGATCGCGAAGGTCAGGGTCGTGCCGTCCTGGGCATGGATGATGCCCGCGAGCGTGTAGCCCGTGTCGATCCAGCCCGTCTTGGCGAACACCGCGCCGTCCGCGACGGCGTTGTCGCCCGCGAACCGGTCGGCGTAGGACAGCGATCCGCGCTGGCCCGCGACCGGGAGGCCGTCGCGGATCACCCCGAGGTTCCCCTCGCGCGCCTCGACCTTCGCGAACAGCCGCGTCAGGTAGGCGGGCGGCACCGCGTCGTCGGGCGAGAGCCCCGAACCGTCGATGACGCGGATGCCGCCGCGCGCGATGCCGTACGTCTCGAGCGCCTGGCGCACGGCGGGGTCGATCGCCTCGAACGTGTTCCCGGTTCCGACCGCGATCGCGACCTGCCGCGCGAGCATCTCGGCGACCGTGTTGTCGGAGACGATGAGCGACTTGTCGATGAGCTGCGCGACCGTCGGCGACCAGACCCGACCCAGCTCGGTCGCGCCGGCCGGCGCCGCGCCGCGCTCGACGACCGAGATGCCGCCGAGCTCGGCGGCGAACGCGTCGCCGGCACGGCCGACCGCGTCGGCGCCGCGCCCCGAGGTGTTCGCGTACGGGTCGTCGCGATCGCCGTCGACCATCAGCGCCGTGATCTCGGGCATGTAGCCGAGCTCGCGCTCGGTCGCCGCCCAGCTCGCGTGCCAGGTCTCCCCGCCGAAGTACGACGAGTCGAGGATGAGCTTCGTGAGCGGCGGGTTGGACGGATCGGCGTTCCACGCCGCGCGCACCTGGGCGGCCAGGTCGTCGAGGTGGGCCGCGCCGGGATAGACGGTCTCGTTCCCGGTCGCGGTGCGCGAAAGGGTCAGGTCGCCGCCGCCGACGAGCACGACCGAACCCGGTTCGGAGCCCTTCACGACGGTGGTCGCGAATCGGTCGTCGGGCGAGAACACGGCGAGCGCCGCCGCCGCGGTGACGACCTTCATGACGCTCGCGGTGCGCGAGGCCGTGAGCCCACCGCGGTCGAAGAGCACCTCGCCGGTCTCCGCGTTCATGACCTGCGCCTGCAGGTTCGCCAGTCGCGGATCTGCCGCGAGCCCGGCGACCGAGCAGGTCCGCACGCGCGCGGCGGGTTCGGGGGTGGGCGTCGCGGTGGGGGTCGGCGTGGGCGTCGCGCTCGGGGTCTGGGTCGGCGACGGCGCGACCCTCGCGACCGGCGTCGACTCGTCGCCGGGCATCGTCGCGGCGAACGCGACGGCGGTGCCGACAAGCCCGACGGCGGCGACCCCGGCCGCGGCCGCGAGCACGCGGTGCTCGGCGATCAGCGCACGGATGCCGCGTGGCCGGCGACCGTCGGACGCTTCCGACGACGACGGCGCGGCGGGGTCGCCCGGGGAGCGGGTCTCCCCCGGTTCGGGCGTCGCGCCCGCGGCATCCGTCTCGTCGCGCACCCGGGCATTGTACGGAGGCCGCCCGGACGAGTCCCGAGTGCCGCCTGCGGCCGGCGCCGCGAGCCGGACGCCTCAGCGCTCGGCGGGAGCACCGCAGAAGTCGACGATGACGCGGCCGATCACCGCCGTGAGCGTCTCGAGCGACGCCACGGACACCCATTCCTCGTCCGCGTGGGCTCCGCCGCCCTCGGGCCCCACGAGCACGACCGGGATGCCGGCCTCGTCGATGAGGCCCGCGTCCGTCCACCACGGGTCGCCCCGCCGCACGGCGGGCGCACGCGTGATCTCCTCGACCGCGCGGAGCACCGACCGGGCGATCGCGGCATCCGTCGCCGACTCCATCGCCGGTCGCGCCACGAGCGGCACGATCCGGGAGGGCCCCGACGCGGCGAGCACGCGCGCGACCTCGGCACCCGGATCTGGGTCGCCGGGCAAGGTGCGCAGTTCGACGACGAGCACGCATCGGTCGGCGACGGTCGCGGCATCCGTCCCGCCCTCGATGGTGGCCACGCGGGCGCTGGCGGTGCCGAGCAGCGGATGCCGCGACCGCGCGCCGAGGTCGCGGCCGAGCTCGCGCAGGGCGACGAGCCCGTCGAGCGCACGCTGGACCGCATCGACACCGAGCTCGGGCTGCGAACCGTGCGCCGCGACGCCCTCGTACTCGACGCGGTACCAGGCGAAGCCGCGGTGGGCGACGGTGACCTCGAGGTCGGTCGGCTCGAGCACCACCGCGCCGGACGGCCGACCGGCCCGACGCGCGGGCGTGACGGCGCCTCCGCCGGATGCCGCGGCCCGCCCGTCGGATGCCGCGGTGTGCTCGACAGAGGCCGACGCATCGGGTGCCGACGCATCGGCGTCGATCGCCGCGAGGAGTTCCTCCATGCCGACCGAGCCGAACTCCTCGTCGGCGGCGAACGCGAGCAGGATGTCGCCCGCGAGGTCGCCCGGTGCCGCCGCAGCAGCGACCATCGCGGCGGCGAGGCCCCCGGCCATGTCGTACGCGCCACGACCGACGACCCGGTCGGAGCGGGCGCCGCCGGCGGCATCCGCCATCGGGTCGCCGGCCGCGCCATCCGCCTCCGGTGCCCGCCCCGAGGCGTCCGCCCCGCTGCCTCCGCCGCCGACGGTGTCGAGGTGCCCGGCGAGCATCAGCGTGCGACCGCGACCGGTGCCGCGACGCCGGGCGAGCACGCTCGGACGGGTCGGATCCGCTCCGACGAGGCGCACCTCGAACCCGCGCTCGGCGAGCCAGGCCGCGATGACCTCGGCGAGCTCCCGCTCGCCGGCCCCGCCTGGAACGAGCGAGGGGTTCGTCGCATCGATCGCGACGAGGCGGCGGGTCAGCTCGGCGACATCGCTCGGCGGCATCGCGGCGGCTCCCCCGCCTGCGGCGTCAGTCCTCACCCGGGTAGCGCAGCCCGATCTCGGCCCGGATGCGGTCGAGCGTGCCCATGATGGCCACCGACTCCTCGGTCGGCAGGATGTCGCCGCCGTCGAGCCGGCCGTCGGCGACGAGCTGCTCGAGCGCGGCCGCCTGGTAGTGCATGCCGCGGCCGTTCACCTCGGAGGAGTACTCCTCGAGGACCGCGTCGTCGTGGCCGATCACCCGGAAGCCGGTCGGCGTGTACCAGACGCCGTCGATCTCGATGCGCGCCTCGGAGCCGAGGATGAGTGCGCGGTTCGGACCGCGGGAGTCGCTCGCCGAGAAGGTCGATGCGATGCGGCCCTCGGGGTATCCGAACTGCACGGCGACCTGCGCATCGACGCCGGTCTCCTTGAAGATGGCCGTGGACTGGATCACCGCGGGCGCTCCGAACAGGTCCCACGCGAACGAGACGGGGTAGATGCCGAGATCGAGGAGCGCGCCGCCGCCGAGCTCGAGCGAGTTGAGGCGGTGCGCGGGGTCGTCGGAGAGCTTCTGGGTGTGATCGGCGATCATCGATCGCAGTTCGCCGATGGTGCCCGCGGCGATGATCTCGCGGATCCGCACCATGTGCGGCAGGTAGCGGGTCCACATGGCCTCGAGCGCGAGCACGCCGTGTGCGCGCGCCGCGTCGGCGACCAGCCGTGCCTCGGCCTCGTTGAGCGTGAACGGCTTCTCGACGAGCACGTGCTTGCCCGCCTCGATCGCCGCGAGGGCGGATGCCGCATGCCACGGATGCGGCGTGGCGATGTAGATCGCATCGACGTCGCGATCGGCCACGAGGTCGGCGTAGCTGCCGTATGCCGTCGGGATGGCGAACTCGTCGGCGAACGCCCGCGCGGAGTCGAGTGAGCGCGAGCCCGCGGCGCGCACGTCGAAGCCGTTGCGGACGAGGTCGGAGGTGAAGAGGCGGGCGATGCCGCCCGTCGCGAGGATGCCCCATGGCAGTCGTGCCGTCATGCGCGCCAGCCTAGCGGCGAGCCTCCCCCGTGCGGATCCGGAGGTCGATGTCCAGATGACACCTGTTCTGGGATATGCGGGAACCTCACCTTCCCGCTAGGTTTCGGCCATGTCGGCACATTCGAACCGAAGGAGCCGCATCGTCGGCTCGATCGCCGGGGCCACGGTCGCCCTCGTCGCCGTGTTCTTCGGCGCCGCTCCATCCGCCCTCGCGGCTCCGCCCGACCCCGTCAACAGGTACGTCTCGCTCGGCGATTCGTACGCGGCCGGGCAGGGCGCCGGCATCCCGCTCGACGGCTGCCTCAGGTCGGATGCCGCATATCCCGTCCTGCTCGACGCGGTACCGAGGACCAACCTGCTCCGACAGGCCGCCTGCAGCGGCGCGACGATCTCGGATGTCGCGGAAACCCAGCTCTCGCAGGTCAACCGCGGCACGACGCTCGTGACGATCACGGTCGGCGGCAACGACCTCGGCGTCGGCGAGATCCTCGCGATCTGCGCGCCCGCCCCGGAGTCGCTCGCGTGCGGGACGGCGATCGCCGAGGCGCAGCAGCTGCTGGCCTCCGGGGTCATCGGGCAGCAGCTCGGCGGGCTGCTGGTCGCCATCGCGGAGCGGGCACCGAACGCGCGCATCATCGTGACCGATTACCCGGTTCCGTTCGTGAGCGGGTGGAGCGCGCTGACCGACACCGTGAACGCCGCGACCCTCGCACTCGACTCCCAGATCGGCGCGGCGGCGGCGGGCGCGGCCGGCGCCGGTGCGAACGTCGACTACACGAGCCTCGCCTTCGCGTACGTCGGGCACCAGGTCGGCACGCCCGAGCCGTGGCTCGGCGCCGATCAGTTCGATCCGCTGACCTTCCTGCACCCGACCGCGACCGGTCAGGCCGTCTACCGCGACGCGATCCTCGCGGTGCTGACGAGCTAGGGGCGGCGATCATGTCGAAGGCCGAAGCGGTGACCATCGCGTCCTCGCCCGTCGAGCGCCGGCGCATCGCACTGCTCGTCGCCGCCCTCCTGGCCGCCCTGGCGCTCGTGCTCGGCACCGCCGTCGCGGGGCCTGCGGATGCGGCATCCGCCGCCGTCGCGGCAGGCAAGCCCGACAAGCCGGGCAAGCCCGGCGGAGGCGGCGGTAGTGGGGGCGGCACGACCGAGCTCGAGTATGCCGCGCTCGGCGACTCGTTCGCGGCCGGCGTGGGCGCCGGCAGCTATCTCGAGGGCACGTGCTACACGAGCTCGAAGAGCTACCCGAAGCTCCTCGACGCCGATGCGGACAAGAAGCTCGTCGCCTTCCCCGCGTGCTCGGGCAAGGACACGGCGGACGTGCTCGCCCGGCAGATCGCCATGATCCCGACGACGGCGAAGCTGGTGACGGTCACGGTCGGCGGCAACGACGTCGGCTTCGCCGACGTGATGCAGAACTGCTTCGTGATCGTGAACTCGTCGTGCTCGTCGAAGATCGCAGCCGGCGCCGCGATCGTGGCGTCGCCCGAGTTCGCGGCCGGCATCGTCGCGGTGGTCGACGGGATCCAGGCCCGGGCCACCGGTGCGAAGGTGATCGTCGCCGGCTACCCGCTGCTGTTCTGGGAGAACACGTCGGGCGTGAACCCGAAGTACTCCTGGGCCGACGAGGTGAACGATGAGACGGTCGACCTGAACAACGTCGTCGAAGCCGCCGCGACCTCCGCGGGCGCCGTGTTCGTCGACGTCGAGGACGACTTCGCCGGCCACGGCATCGGCAGCACGAGCCCGTGGATCAACGATTGGAAATGGCTCACCACCTCGACCGTGAACGCCTTCCACCCGAACGCGACCGGGCACGCCGCGTACGCCACGGCGATCCGGGCGGTGCCGCTCCCATAGGTCGTGCACAGGCCCCGAGGACCCGGGCGAGCGCACGGAGGACCCGGACGAACGTCCGGGTCCTCCGTGCGCCGGCGGGCGGCGGCGATCGGGGCGGGCCGCGCGCCGGGAGCCCGACCGGTCAGGGCGTTGTCGCTGCCCCGACCGGCGCCGCCGCGTCGCGCTCCGGCGATCCCGCCTCGAGCATCGTCGTCCAGGCGCGCGAGCCGCCGCGAAGCACGGCGACCGCGGCGCCCGTGAAGGCGACGACGCCGACCACGAGCGACGTGTACGTGATCCACGCACCCGCCAGGAAGTTCGGCAGGACGAACTCGATCACGACCCAGGCGAGCAGCGCGATCGCGACCCAGCGCGGTGCGACCGCGGATCGAAGGAGCGCGACCGCGACGAGGATCACGCCGATCACGGTGCCGCCGAGCCCGGCGAGCAGGTACGGCGCGAAGTCGCCGCCCTGGGTGGCGCCGAACGCGGCCTGAGCCCCCTCGAGGTCACCGGAGTCCACGGCGTACCGCGCCATGCCGAGCGTGACGAGGCTCGCCCCGCCGTAGGCGGCGTGACCGAACGCTCCGAGACCGCTGCAGGCCGCGCCGAGCGTGGCGAGCACGGGCGTGCGGTGACTCGTCGCATGGGCGAGGCCCACCAGCCCGATCGCCCAGAACACCTGGGACCACAGGAAGAGCTGGAGCCCGATCGCGGCGGATGCCGAGCCTGCCAGGAGTTCGACGTATTCGTTCGGGTCTGCTGGGAACTCGGGCTGCAGCAGCATCCCGATCGCGGCGAGGACGATGGCCGCGACGAGTGAGCCGGCGACGAGCACCCGGCGGACGGACGGGAGTGCACGGGACGTGGACATGGACGGACTTCCCCTCGGTCGGCCGCGGCCGTTCCGCGGCGTCGGCACGAAGCTATGAAGGCCGCGCCGTCGACGTCATCGGTCCCACGCACCGCCACGATCACCCGAAGTCGACTCGCCGATCACCGCTCGGAGATTCCGCCTGGGGGCCCGGACCGCTAGCCTGCGGTCGTGGACCGCCGCACCCGCTGGCATCTCGCCCAGGACGTCGCCGTCGCCGCGCTCGTCGCCGCACTCGGGCTCGCCGAGGTGTGGGTGCCGTTCGAATCGGTGCAGGGCACGGGTTCGCCGGTGCTGAGCTCGGTCGCCATCGTGATCTGCGCGGTGCTGCTCGCGGTACGTCGGGTCGCGCCGCTCGCGCTCGTCGGCGTCCCGCTGACGTGGGTCGCGTGCTTCATCGGGACCGCCGGCGACACGCAGGTGCTCTTCTTCGGCAGCTTCCTTCCCGTCGCCCTGGCGCTGTACACCGGCGCGCGTCACGGCAGCGCCCGGACGTCGGCCATCGTGTGCGGCTCGATCTTCGCGACCGTCATCCTCGCCGACCTCTTCGTCCCCGAGCTGCAGGGCCCGAGCGAGGTCTTCTTCCACTGGGGCGTGCTGATCACGATCTTCCTCGTCGGCATCGGCATGCGGGTCTCCGAGCGGCGGGCGGCGGATGCCGCCGTGCGGGCCATCGCGGCGGAGAGCGACGCCCGCGAGGCCGCTCTCCGTGCGGTCGCGGAGGAACGTGCTCGGATCGCGCGCGAGCTGCACGACATCCTCGGGCACTCGGTGAGCGTGATGGTGGTCCAGGCCGGCGCCGCGGCCGAGGTCGTCGACGTCGATGCAGCGGCCGCCCGTCGGGCGCTCGAGGCGATCCGGACGACGGGCACCGACGCGCTGGCGGAGGTCCGACGCGTCGTCGAGCTGCTGCGCGAGGACGACCACGATGCCCTCTCGCCGCAGCCGGGCGTCGCCCGTATCCCCGAGCTGATCGAGCAGGCGCGCGGCACGGGACTCGTCGTGGACTTCCGGGCCGACGACACGAGCGATCTCTCTGCCGGCCGACAGCTCGCCGTCTACCGGGTCGTGCAGGAGGCGCTCACCAATGTCCGACGCCACGCGCGAGCAGCCTCGGCCTCGGTCGCCATCGATCGCTCGTCCGACCGCGTCGAGATCACCGTGACCGATGACGGCGATGTCGCCGCTCCCGCACGCCCCGCCGGGCACGGTCTCCTCGGCATGCGCGAGCGCGTCGCCCTGTACGGCGGCACGATCGAGGCGGGGCCGGGGCCGAGCGGATGGCGCGTCCGCGCCTCCCTCCCCACCGAGGCGGGTTCGTGACCGGGGCGGCATCGACGAGCGTCCTCCTCGTCGACGACCAGGAACTCGTACGGGTGGGGTTCCGACTCATCCTCGAGCGGGCCGGAATCGAGGTGGTCGGAGAGGCCGGCGACGGCGCTGCGGCGGTCGCGGCCGCCGCCGAACTCGACCCCGACGTCGTCCTCATGGACATCCGGATGCCGGTCATGGACGGCATCGAGGCCACGCGCCGCATCCTCGACGGGGACCCGTCGAGCCGGGTGCTCGCACTGACGACGTTCGACCTCGACGAGATCGTGTTCGCCGCGGTGCGCGCAGGGGCATCCGGGTTCCTGCTGAAGGACGTGCCCCCGGCCGACCTCGTGCACGCCGTCGGCGTCGTCGCGCGTGGCGACGCGATGCTCGCGCCGGCCGTGACGGCACGGCTGCTCGAGCGGTTCGCGTCCGTTCCCTCCCCGGAATCGGCCCTGCCGCCCGACCTCGAGCTCACCGAGCGCGAGCTCGAGATCATCCGCCTCGTCGGGCGCGGCCGGTCCAACGCCGAGATCGGCGCGACGCTCTTCCTCAGCGAGTCGACCGTGAAGACCTACGTCTCTCGGCTGCTCACGAAGCTCCGCGCGCACGACCGCGTGCAGATCGCGATCCTCGCGTACGAGTCGGGCCTCGTGCGGCCCGGCGAGGCCGCCACGTCCTGAGCCTCGCGAGACCGGTCAGGCGTCGTCGCGGTCCGTGCGTTCCCCGTGCGGCAGGGTCGGGTGGTCGGTCGGGTAGATGCCGACCGCGAATCCGTACACGGTCTCGCCCGACCGCGGCATCCGGTCGAACTCGTCGACGAGGGCGGCCATCCGCTCCCAGAACTGCGACGCCCGGTCGCGAGAGATGCGTGCGTGCCGGATGAAGCCCCACAGCGTGCCCTGCTCGAATGCCGTCGCCGACTCGCGCGCGGCGACCTCGAAGTCGTTGAAGTCGCGCGGCAGGTCGGCCCCGCTCGTCGCCGGCTCCGCCGTGACGTGGAACATGCGCGCAGTGCGCCCGTAGAAGCGTTCCTCGATCGCCCGTACCCGGCGCGTGCGCACGACGGCCAGCAGGCCGTTGCGGGTGAGCACGTCGACGTGATGGGCGACCGTGCTCTTGGGGCGACCGACCGCGGCGGCGAGCTCGGTGACGGTCGCGGCACGCTCGTGGAGGAGCTGCAGGATCGTGGTGCGCAGCGGATGAGCGATGGCCTGCACCTGCGCCGGCTCGGTGAGCGCCATCCGATCGGCGAGCTCGTAGTCCGGGGGGTTGTCCTCCATGATCGATCAGACTAGCATCGCCGATTGTTCGAGTAGTTTGGATCAATCGACGAGGAGCGCCACTGACATGGCCGACGTGCTGCTGTACCACCACATCCAGGGCCTCACCGACGGGGTGCGCGTCTTCGCCGACGAGCTCCGCACGGCGGGGCACACCGTGCACACCCCCGACCTGTTCGATGGCCGCACCTTCGGCAGCCTCGAGGATGGGTTCGCCTTCGTACGCGAGCAGGGGTTCGATGCGATCCGGAAGCGGGGCGCCGATGCGGCCGAGGGGCTCGGATCCGGGCTCGTCTACGCCGGGTTCTCCTTCGGCGTGACGATCGCCCAGCAGCTCGCCCAGACTCGGCCCGGAGCCCGCGGCGCCCTGCTCATGTACTCGTGCATCCCCGTGTCCGAGTTCGGGGAAGCCTGGCCCGAGGGCGTGCCCGTGCAGGTCCACGGCAAGGAGGGCGACGAGTACTTCGATGAGGACCTGCCGGCCGCCCGCGAACTCGTCGCCTCCACGCCGGATGCGGAGCTGTTCATCTACCCCGGCGACCAGCACCTCTTCGCCGACTCGTCGCTCGACGCGTACGACCCCGAGGCATCCGCGCTGCTCATGCAGCGGGTGCGGGCGTTCCTCGCGGCGCTCTGAGCGACGGCCGCCGGTCCCGCCGCGGCGGCGGCCGTTCAGGCCGGGACGAACGAAGGGCCCGGACGTCGTCCGGGCCCTTCGAGTCGAGCCGCCTGTGGGAATCGAACCCACGACCTATTCATTACGAGTGAATCGCTCTGCCGACTGAGCTAAGGCGGCGTGGCATCCGTCGCGTTTCGCAGCGGACGGCACGAGAGACCATGTTAGCGGGTTTTCGGAGCGCTCATGACCACGCGGCCCCGCCGCGCGGTGCGGGCCCGGCGTCGAGCGAATTGCCGCCGGTTCTCAGCACTTCGGGTCGGCCGCCGGCACGGTGCCGTCGATGAGGAAGTCCTCGACGGTGTCGTCGACGCAGGCGTTCGACTTGCGGTAGGCCGTGTGTCCTTCGCCTTCGTAGCTGACGAGGAAGCCGGACTCGAGCTGCTCGGCCAGCGCTTCGGCCCACTGGTACGGCGTCGCCGGGTCGCCGGTCGTGCCGATGACCATGATCGGCGGGGCGCCCTCGGCCGTGATCGCGCCGCGCTCGGCGTCGCCGGCGACCGGCCACTGCGCGCAGCCGATGTCGCCGAAGCCGAAGTACGGCCCGATGATCGGCGCGGCCGCCGCGAGCGCCTCGGCGTCGGTGCGCATCTTCACGGGGTCGTCGTCGTAGGTGTCGTCGAGGCAGTTGATCGCACGGAAGGCCTCGGTCGAGTTGTCGAGATACGTTCCGTCCGGTTCGCGGCCGTAGTAGAGGTCGGCGAACGCGAGTGCCGTGTCGGCCTCGCCGAACATCACGGACTCGAACATCTCGCTGAGGTACGGCCAGCTCTCCGCGCTGTAGAGCGGGTAGATGATCGCCATGACGAGCGCGTCGGCGCCGAGCATGCGCCCGTCGCTGCCGCGCAGCGGGCTCCGCTCGACCGACGCGAGGAGCCGGGAGACCTCGTCGGCGGCGTCGTCGACCGACCCGGAGAACGGGCAGTCGCCGTCGAGGCAGTCCCCGAGGTAGGCCTTCAGCGCATCCTCGAAGCCGACGGATTGCGCCACGCTGACCTCTTGGCTGCTCGCCGTCGGATCGACGGCGCCGTCCAGTACGAGGCGCCCGGTCTTCTCCGGGTAGAGCCCGGCATACGTCGCACCGAGGAAGGTGCCGTAGGAGTATCCGAGGTAGTTCAGCCGGTCGTCGCCGAGGATGGCGCGGAGCAGGTCGAGGTCGCGCGCCGCACTGACGGTGTCGACGTTGCCGAGGAGCTCGCCGGTCTCGTCGGCGCATGCCTGGCCGAACTCGCGATTGGCCTCGGTCACCTCGGCGATCCACTCGTCGCTGCCGCGCTCGGCGGGCACGATGCCGTAGAGGAAGTCGTCCATCTCCGCCGCGTCGAAGCAGGTGACCGGGCTCGACCGGCCGACGCCGCGCGGGTCGAAGCCGACCACGTCGAACCGGTCCTGGAGGCGGGGGCCGGTCGCGTAGTCGAGGGACTCGGCGATGAACTCGAACCCCGATCCGCCGGGTCCACCGGGGTTCACCAGCAGCGAGCCGAGCTTCTCGCCGCTCGCGGGCTTGCGCACGAGTGCCAGCTCGATCTCGCCCGCGCCGGGGTCGCTCCAGTCGAGCGGCGCGGTGGCGGTCGCACACCACACGTCGTCGCAGCGGTCCCACTCGAGCACCTGCGAGTAGAACGGCTCGAGCTCGGCGGCGACCGTCTCGCCGGTGGGCTCGGAGCGGTCGGTCCCGCCTGCGAGGAACGACGGCGCGCTGCATCCGGTGAGCATAAGGGCGGATGCCGCGACGGCGCCCGCGCCGGCGAGCAGTCGGCGACGCGCGCTCACGAACGGACCTCGCGCGCCGGCTCGGGCCGCCGGATCGCCGCGACGAGCATCGCCTCGAGGGCGAGCGTGGGCTGGACGTTGGCTTCGATGCGGATGCGGGCCTCCTGGATGGCGTCGAGCGTCGCGAGCGTCTGGGCCGGCGTCGCGGACGCGGCGGCGCGCGCCACATCGTCGGCGATCCCGCGGTTCACGAGGTCGACCTCAGCGCCGAGCTGGGTGACGAGGATGTCGCGGAACAGGGACGCGAGGTCGACGAGGATGCGGTCGATCCCGTCGCGCAGGCTCCGGGTGGCGCGGCGCTTCTGGTCCTCCTCGAGCGCGCGGATCTGGGACCGGAGCGCCGCGGGCACCGCCTGGCCGGGCGCGACGCCCAGCGAGCGGAGGGTGTGCTCGCGCTCCTCCGCGTCGCGGAGCTCGGTGATGGCCTTCGCATCGTCGCCGGCGATCTCGATGAGCCGTGCCGCCGTGAGCACGGCGCCGGGGGTGGAACGCACGTTCAGCGCGAGGCGCAGCGTCTCGTCGCGGCGGTCGCGGGCCTCGGCGCTCGTGGCGAGCCGGTGCGCCATGCCGATGTGGCTCTGCGCCTCGCGCGCGGCGCGTCGTGCGAGCTCGCGGTCGACGCCGTCGCGCCGCACGAGGAGGTCGGCGACCGCGGCGACGCCCGGCACTTGGAGCCGCACCGAGCGCACCCGCGAGCGGATCGTGGGGATCAGGTCGGCCTCGCTCGGCGCGCAGAGGATCCAGACGGTGCGCTCCGGCGGCTCCTCGAGTTCCTTGAGCAGCACGTTCGACGTCTGCTCCGTCATGCGGTCGGCGTCCTCGACGACGATCACCCGGTGATGGCCGACGGACGGCGCGTAGTGCGAGCGCTCCACGATCTTCCGCACGTCGGCGACCTTGATGATGACGCCCTCGGTCGCGAGCACGTGCAGGTCGGGATGGCTGCGAGCGGTGACCTGCGCCCGCGTCGTCTCATCGCCGTCGGGACGACCGGAGAGCAGCGCCTCGGCGAAGGCGTAGGCGAGGTTCGAGCGCCCGGACCCGGGCGGGCCGGTGATGAGCCACGAGTGCGTCATGTCGGAGGACGCCCGAGACGACGCGGCCGCCGCGGCGGCGGCACGCAGCACGTCGATCGCGGCATCCTGACCCGTCAGGTCGCTCCACACGGTCACGTTCCCACGCTACCTTCGGCCGCTGTCAAGGGCGCTGTGAGGCCGCTGACCGTGTGCCGAGCGGATGCCGCTCACGCGAGCCGCTCGATGCGAGCCCGGATCCGGGCGTGGATGTCCTCGACCGGCAGCGTCGCGTCGACGACGACGAACCGCTCGGGCTCGGCCTCGGCGAGCACGAGGTAGGCCTCGCGGACCCGGGCGTGGAACTCCCCCGCTTCCGCCTCGAGCCGGTCGTACCTGGTCCGCGCCCCGTCGAGCCGGCGGCGCGCGACCTCCCACGGCAGGTCGAGGAGCACCGTGAGGTCGGGCGCGAGGCCCTCGGTCGCCCACTCGGAGATGGATCGCACCTCCGCGGCGTCGAGCACGCGACCCGCGCCCTGGTAGGCGACGGACGAGTCGATGTAGCGGTCCTGCACGACGACCTCGCCGCGCGCGAGTGCCGGGCGCACGACCGTGGCGACGTGGTGGGCCCGATCGGCGGCGTAGAGGAGCGCCTCGGCGCGCGGGGCGATGTCGCCGCGGTGGTGCAGCACGATCTCGCGCACCTCGACGCCGACGTCGGTGCCGCCCGGCTCGCGGGTGCGCACGACCGTGCGACCGTTAGTCGTGAACCACTGCTCGAGGAGTTCCGCCTGGGTGGTCTTGCCCGATCCGTCGCCGCCCTCGAGGGTGAGGAACAGCCCCGGGCTCACGAGCTCTTCTTCGCCGTGCGCGTGCCGGTGCGCTTGGCCGGCGCCTTCGCGCCCGACTTCGCGGCGGCCGTGCGCTTGCCCCGCGCCGGTGCCGGACCCTTGTCGCGCTTGATCTGCAGCAGCTCCACCGCGCGCTCGAAGGTGATGTCCTCCACGGACTCCGCCCGCGGGATGGTCGCGTTCGTCGTGCCGTCCGTCACGTACGGCCCGAACCGGCCGTCCTTGACCTTGATCGGCTTGCCGCTGACCGGGTCCTCCGCGAACTCCTTGAGAGCGCTCGAGGCGCGGCGGGCGCCGTACTTCGGCTGGGCGAACAGCTCCTGCGCACCGGCGAGGTCGATGTCGAAGATCGCGTCCTCGCTCGGCAGCGTGCGGGTGTCGGTGCCCTTCTTGAGGTACGGGCCGTATCGGCCGTTCTGCGCGGTGATCTCGTCGCCTGACTCGGGATCGAGACCGACCACTCGCGGCAGGTCCAGCAGCTTCAGCGCGGTGGCGAGGTCGACCTCCTCGATCTGCATGCTCTTGAACAGCGACGCGGTGCGGGGCTTCGGGGCGGCGGCCTTCTTCGCGGCCCGCCTCCTGGGTGCCTCGACCACCTCGCCGGTCGCCGGGTCGACGGATGCCGCGGCAGCCGCCTGCTCCTCCGGCTCGGGCTCGACCTCGGTGACGTACGGGCCGAACCGGCCGTCCTTGACCACGACCTGCTTGCCGTTGTCGGGGTTCGCACCGAGCACCCGGTCGGTCTGCACGGGTGCGTCGATGAGCTCCTGCGCCTTCTCGGTCGTCAGCTCGTCGGGGGCGAGGCCCTCGGGGAGGTTGACCCGGCGCGGCGGGGCGTCGGCGGCCGCCTCCGGGTCCACGACCTCGAGGTAGGGCCCGTATCGCCCGATGCGGAGCGTCACGCCGGGGCGGATCGCGATGGAGTTGATCTCACGCGCGTCGATGTCGCCGAGGTTGTCGACCACCTGGCGGAGGCCGGTGTGGCGGTCGCTGCCGAAGTAGAACTCGTTGAGCCAGTCGACCCGGTCGGCCTCGCCCGAGGCGATCCGGTCGAGGTCGTCCTCCATCTCGGCCGTGAAGTCGTACTCGACGAGGTCGCCGAAGTGCTCCTCGAGGAGGCGCACGACCGAGAAGGCGACCCAGCTCGGCACGAGCGCCTGGCCGCGCTGCGTGACGTACCCGCGGTCGAGGATCGTCGAGATGATCGACGCGAACGTCGAGGGGCGGCCGATGCCCAGCTCCTCGAGCCGCTTGACCAGGCTCGCCTCGGTGTACCGCGGCGGCGGGCTCGTCTCGTGGCCCTTCGCCTCGAGCTCCGCGAGCCCGACGGCCTCGCCCTCGGCGAGCTGCGGGAGCTTCGCCTCGCCCGGCGTCTCGTCGGCGTTGCGCTCCTCGTCGCGGCTCTCCTCGTACGCGGCGAGGAAGCCGCGGAAGGTGATCACTGTGCCGCTGGCGGTGAACTCCGCGGTCGTGCCGGCGACCGCGGCCGTCGGCGACTCGGGCGCCGCGGCATCCGTCGCCGTCGGACCGACCTCGATCGTGACCGTCGCGGTCTGCCCCTTGGCGTCGGCCATCTGGGAGGCGACCGTGCGCTTCCAGATGAGGTCGTACAGCTTGAACTCGCTGCCGCGGAGCACGCTCTGCAGTTCGGACGGCGTGCGGAACACCTCGCCGGAGGGGCGGATCGCCTCGTGCGCCTCCTGCGCGTTCTTCGACTTGCCGGCGTACGCGCGGGGCTTGTCGGGCACGCTGTCGGCGCCGTACAGCTTCGTCGCCTGGGTGCGCGCTGCCTGGATCGCCTGCTGCGAGAGCGACACCGAGTCGGTGCGCATATAGGTGATGTACCCGTTCTCGTACAGCGACTGCGCGACGCGCATGGTGTCGCGCGCCGAGAGGCGGAGCTTGCGGGCCGACTCCTGCTGCAGGGTGGAGGTCGTGAAGGGCGCGGCCGGGCGACGCGAGTACGGCTTGGACTCGACGCGGCTCACGCGGCGGGCGACCGTGTCGTCGCGGATCGCCGCGGTGAGCGACTGCGCGGTCGCCTCGTCGAGCACGACCGCCTTGCCGGTGAGCCGACCGGCGTCGTCGAAGTCGCGGCCGGTCGCGATGCGCTCTCCGCCGACGCGCACGAGCCGTGCCTCGAACGACGAGGTCTCCTTCGTGAACGTGCCGATCAGATCCCAGTACGAGGCCGCGACGAACGCGAGGCGCTCGCGCTCGCGGTCGACGACGAGCCGGGTCGCGGCCGACTGCACGCGGCCGGCCGAGAGGCCGGGACCGACCTTGCGCCAGAGCACCGGCGAGACCTCGTACCCGTAGAGGCGGTCGAGGATGCGCCGGGTCTCCTGCGCGTCGACGAGCGCCGTGTCGAGCTCGCGCGTCTGTTCCTTCGCCTTGAGGATCGCGTCCTTCGTGATCTCGTGGAAGACCATGCGGCGAACGGGCACCTTGGGCTTCAGCTCCTGCAGGAGGTGCCACGCAATGGCCTCGCCCTCGCGGTCCTCATCGGTGGCGAGCAGGAGTTCGTCGGCGCCCTTCAGCGCGCGCTTGAGTTCGGCGACCGTCTTCTTCTTCGCATCGGAGACGACGTAGTACGGCTCGAACCCGTTCTCGACGTCGACGGAGAACTTGCCGAGCGAGCCCTTCTTGAGCTCCGGCGGCAGGTTCTTCGGCTCGACGAGGTCGCGGATGTGACCGACGGAGGAGAGCACCTCGTACCCGTCGCCGAGATAGGCGGCGATCGACCGCATCTTGGTCGGCGACTCCACGATCACGAGTTTCTTCGCGCCAGACACCGGACTCCTCTTGCTAATGGACGGGAACGAGGGACGCACATCATCGCCGCGCCCCCGAGCGGTGTGCCATCGGCCGGCGCAGGACGCCGACATGGCACACCATACACATATCGACCGTGAGGACACCGCTCATGGCACGAGGCGACGACGGGAGGAAAGCCCCTTGCGCCGGTGCAGGACGAGTGGAGAATGACGGCATGGACACGTCATCCGGCACCTACACCGCCAAGCTGATCGACGGGCCTCTCGAGGGGAAGACGGTCTCGACCGGGTTCCTCGACACCGGCGATCCGCAACCCCGGATCAGCTTCCCCGGCGACGGCGGCAAGCACTACGTCTATTCCCGGGGCGCGGGGCTCGAGTTCGAGTCGCCGGGCGACGACCGCCCGTCGGCCGTCGAGTACCGCTTCATCGAGACCGTCTTCGACTGAGGCGGATGCCTGAGGCGGGGCGCAGCACGTCGGTGCGCCCCGCCTCAGGCCCGCCGACCGTCTGGATCACACGTGGCGCTCGTCGACCCCGTCGTAGTGCGAGAGCGGGCGGATGAGCGCGTTCGACGCGGCCTGCTCGATGATGTGCGCCGTCCAGCCCGTGACCCGCGAGGCCACGAACAGCGGCGTGAACGTCTCGGTGTCGTAGCCCATGAGGTGGTAGGCCGGGCCCGACGGGTAGTCGAGGTTCGGGTGGATGCCCTTGCGCTCGACGAACTCGCCCGAGAGCGCGTCGTAGAGTTCGGCGAGGTCGGGCCGGTCGTAGTGTGCGATGAGCGTGTCGAGCGAGGACTTCATGGTCGGCACGCGCGAATCGCCGTTCTTGTAGACGCGGTGGCCGAAACCCATGATCTTGCGCTTCTCGGCGAGCGCCGCATCGAGCCACGGCACGACGTTCGCGGCATCCCCGATCTCGTCGAAGATGCGCATGACGGCCTCGTTCGCCCCGCCGTGCAGCGGACCCTTGAGCGCGCCGATCGCGCCCGTGACCGCGGAGAACAGGTCGGCGAGCGTCGAGGTGATGACGCGCGCCGTGAACGTCGAGGCGTTGAAGGAGTGCTCGGCGTACAGGATCATCGACACGTCGAAGGCATCGACCACGACCTGGTCGGGCACCTCGCCGAAGGACATGTACAGGAAGTTCGCCGAGTAGTCGAGGTCGTCGCGGGGGTCCACGAGCGCCTCGCCGCGACGGCGCCGCTGGTCGTACGCCACGATCGCCGGCAGCGCCGCGAACAGCGACATCGACTTGGCGAGGTTCGCCTCGCGGCTCGCGTCGTCGGTGGTCGGGTCGGAGGCGCCGATGACGCTCACCGCCGTGCGGACGACGTCCATCGGGTGCGCGGTCGTGGGCAGCAGGTCGATCGCGGCCTTCACGTTCGGCTGCAGCGCCCGGCCGGCCCGCTCGGCGGCACGGAACTCGGCCAGCTCCGCGGCATCCGGCAGCTCGCCGTGCCAGAGCAGGTAGGCGACCTCCTCGAAGCGCTTGGTCGCGGCGAGCTGCTGCACCGGGTAGCCGCGGTACAGCAGCGAGTTGGTCTCGGGGTTCACCTTCGAGATCGCGGTCGTGTCGACCACGACGCCGGCGAGGCCCTTGCGGATCTCGGGTGCGGGCGCCGGGGCGGTCATCGTGTCGGTCATGTCGTGCTCCTCTCGGGGCCGCGCCTCAGCGCGCGACCGTGAAGTTGAAGATGGAGGTGTCGAAGTGGTTGTAGCCCTCGTAGTCGATGAGGTCGTAGAGGTCGGCCCGGTGCTGCATCTCCGGGAGCAGGCGCGTGAGAGCACCGGCATCCGCCAGCTCGTCGAGGCCGCGGTCGGCCGCGCCCATCGCGAGGCGCAGGAGCGAGACCGGCCAGATCACGAGGTTCATGCCGACGTCGGCGAGCTGCTGCACGGTGAACAGCTCGCTCTTGCCGAACTCGGTCATGTTGGCCAGCAGCGGCACGTCGACCGCGGCACGCATCGCCGCGAACTCCTCGAGCGAGCGCATCGCCTCGGGGAAGATGGCGTCGGCGCCCGCGTCGACGAGCGCCTTCGCGCGATCGATCGCGGCGTCGAGGCCGTCGACCGCGGCGATGTCGGTGCGCGCCATGATGAGGAAGTTCGGGTCGCGTCGGGCGTCGACCGCGGCGCGGATGCGCTGGAGCGCCGTGTGCTCGTCGACGACCTGCTTGCCGTCGAGGTGACCGCACCGCTTGGGGTTGATCTGGTCCTCGATGTGCAGGCCCGCGAGGCCCGCGTCCTCCATCTCCTGCACGGTGCGGGCGACGTTCATGGGCTCGCCGAAGCCGGTGTCGGCGTCGACGATCGCGGGCAGCTCAGTCATCCGCGCGATCTGCTTCGCCCGGACCGCGACCTCGGTGAGGGTCGTCAGGCCGATGTCGGGCAGGCCGAGGTCGGCGGAGAGCACGGCGCCCGAGATGTAGACGCCGTCGAAGCCCTTGCGCTCGATGAGTCGGGCGGAGAGCGGGTTGAACGCGCCGGGGAAGCGGAGCAGCTGGCCGCTCGCGAGGCGCTCGCGGAATCCGGCGCGCTTGTCGGCCGGGGTGGTCTGGGCGTACAGCATGGGTCCTCCTAGAAGATGCCGCGGGGCGTCTCGAACTGGGCGAGCACGCCGGGCGCGGCGATGATCGTGAGTTGGCCGAGCTCGTCGGGGCCGAGCTCCGGCAGGCGCTGGGCGACGTCGAGGAAGCGCTCGATCTCGGCCGCCTCGAGCACGCCGTCGGCGAGCGTGCGGAACTTCTCGACGTACTGCTCGCGGCCGAACGGCCGGGCGCCGAGCGGGTGCGCGTCGGCGACGGCGATCTCGTCGGCGATGGTCGTGCCGTCCGTCAGGGTGATCACGACGCGGCCGCCGAACGCCTTCTCGGCGATGTCGAGCGAGTGGTAGCGGCGGGTCCACTCCGGGTCCTCGACGGTGGTGACCTTCCGCCAGAGCTCGACGGTGTCGGGGCGGCCGGCGCGTTCGGGCGCGTACGAGTCGACGTGGTGCCACGTGCCGTCCTGCAGGGCGACGGTGAAGATGTACGGGATCGAGTGGTCGAGCGTCTCGCGCGACGCGGTCGGGTCGTACTTCTGCGGGTCGTTCGCGCCCGAGCCGATCACGTAGTGCGTGTGGTGCGACGTGTGGATGACGAGGCTCGCGATGCGCGACGGCTCGGCGACGAGTTCGGGGTGCTCGCGGTTGAGCTTGCGGGCGAGGTCGATCCAGGCCTGCGCCTGGTACTCGGCCGAGTGCTCCTTCGTGTAGGTGTCGAGGATGGCGCGCTTCGCCTCGCCCTGCTCGGGCAGCGGGACCTCGTAGCTCGCGTCCGGCCCGTCGAGGAGCCACGCGATCACGCCATCCTCGCCCTCGTAGATCGGCACGGGGCTCGTCTGCCCGCGCATCGCGCGGTCCACGGCCTCGACGGCCATCTTCCCGGCGAACGCGGGGGCGTGCGCCTTCCAGGTCGAGATCTCGCCCTTGCGCGACTGGCGGGTCGCGGTCGTCGTGTGGAGGGCCTGGCCGACGGCCTGGAAGATCGTCTCCGGGTCGAGGCCGAGGAGCGTGCCGATGCCCGCCGCGGCCGACGGGCCGAGGTGCGCGACGTGGTCGATCTTGTGCCGGTGCAGCGAGATGGCCTTCACGAGGTCGACCTGGATCTCGTAGCCCGTGGCGATGCCGCGCACGACCTCGCGGCCGGTGAGGCCGCGCTGCGAGGCGAGGTGCTGCGCGACCGCGACGATCGACGGGATGTTGTCGCCCGGGTGCGAGTACTCCGCCGCGAGGAACGTGTCGTGGAAGTCGAGCTCGCGGACCGCGACCCCGTTCGCCCACGCCGCCCACTCGGGGCTCGTGCGACGCGCGGGCTCGAGCCCGAACACGGTCGCGCCCTCGCCGCCGACCGACACGGGGTGCGCGGTCGCCTGCGACCGGGCCGCGATGATCGGCCCGCGGGTGAGGGATGCCGCGGCGACCGAGGCGTTGTCGATGACGCGGTTCACGACCATCTCGGCGACCTCGTCGGTCACCTCGACCGGGTCGGCGGCGACCTCGGCGATCTTCCAGGCGAGCTGGTCGGGGCGGGCGAGGTTCTCCTCGCTGCGGTGGACGCGCACGTGGTGCTGCTGCACGGTTCGGCCTTTCGGTTCGGTGTTCGCTTCGTTCATTGCGGTGGTCTGCGTGCCCGCTGGGAACCGGGCGGTCCGGCCGATCGCAACGGGGCGGCCGATCAGGCGAGCGGATGCCTCGCTCACGCGACGCGCGGCCCGTCATCGGCCTCGGCCGACCGTGCCGCCTCATCGTCCGGAGCGCTCGCGAGCGCGTTGGTGAGGCTGCGGTGGAGGTGGACGTGGGTGGCATGGGAGGCGAGCTCGGCATCGCCGGCGATGATCGCATCGACGATGAGCTCGTGCTCGGCCGCGGCCGCCCGGAGGCGATCCGGGTTGTGGCGCGAGAGACGGCGGATCCGGGCCGAGTGGAGCTGCACGCTGCGCAGCGCGGTGCCCAGGAACGGATTGGCGGCCGCGTCGTCGATCGCCGCGTCGAGGTCGTCGACGATCTCGAAGTAGCTCGTGAGTCCGGCTTCGCCCTCCCCGAGGAGCCGGGGTGCGTCGCGCAGCCG
Source organism: Agromyces sp. GXS1127 (assembly GCF_050565425.1). Classification (NCBI taxonomy): domain Bacteria; kingdom Bacillati; phylum Actinomycetota; class Actinomycetes; order Micrococcales; family Microbacteriaceae; genus Agromyces; species Agromyces sp. GXS1127. The sequence goes on along the minus strand of NZ_JBOCIG010000003.1, from coordinate 30,162 downwards.
GTCGCGGATCACGAGGAACGGGCCATCCGCCCGCCGTCGTGCCGCGAGGCCCGCAGCGCGCGCTTCGAGCGCCTCGCGCAGCTCGTAGAGCGCGACGATATCGTCCCTTGAGATCGCCGTGACGATGGTGCCGCGCGCGGTCGGCTCGACGAGGCCGTCTGCGGCGAGCCGACGGAGCGCTTCGCGGACCGGCGTGCGGCTGACCCCGAGCCGCACGGACTGCTCGACCTCCTGCAGGACGGTGCCCGGCCCGAGCACCGCGTCGAGGATCTCGCTGCGGAGGGTCTCGTACGCCCGCTCACCGGCTCGCATGCGGCCCTCCGTCCTCGTCGTCGACGACTCATGTATACACGGGCGCCGCGATCAGCGCAACGAAGACACTGAAATCTGCGAATAGGCCAAAGGACCCTCGCCTTTCGACCCCTCTATGTATACATTGAGCGCCAGCGCACCACAGCCGGTGCGGAAGACACGCAGTCCCGAGGGCATGCACCGCCGCTGTCCTCGAGGGAGGAACCCCGCGATGAGCACGACGACGAGCTACGCCGACGAGTACCGCCGCAGCATGGAGGACCCCGAGGGGTTCTGGCTGGACGCGGCCGGTCTCATCGACTGGGTCCGCCCGCCCGCCCGAGCGCTCGACTCCGGTGCCGCGCCGCTCTACCGCTGGTTCCCGGATGGCACGCTGAACGTCAGCGCCAACGCGCTCGACCGCTGGGTCGCCGCCGGGCGGGGCGACCAGGTCGCCCTCGCCTACGACTCCGCGATGACGGGGTCCAAGCGCACCTTCACCTACGCCGAGCTCCTGCACGAGGTCGAGCTCTTCGCCGGGGTGCTTCGTCGCAACGGCGTCGAGCGGGGCGATCGCGTCGCGATCTACCTGCCCATGACTCCGGAGGCCGTCATCGCGATGCTCGCCTGTGCCCGCATCGGCGCCGTGCATTCGGTGATCTTCGGCGGGTTCGCGACCAACGAACTCGCCGTGCGCATCCAGGACGCCGCGCCGAAGCTCATCGTCACCTCCTCCGGCGGCCTCGAGCCCGGTCGGGTCGTGGAGTACCTGCCGATCGTCGAGAAGGCGCTCGCGATGATCGTCGGCGACCGTTCGGTCGCGGGCACCGTGACGAGCTCGATCACGGTGGTCGCGGAGGACGAACTGAGCGTCGAGGCCGTGATCGTGCGCAACCGCGAGGCGGTGCCGGGGGATGCCGCGGCGTTCGACGGTCGCGTCGGCGTCCGCTGGCTGGACTGGGAGGACGAGCTCGCCCACGCCGATCCGGTCGCGCCCGTCGAGCTCGCGGCGACGGATCCGCTCTACATCCTCTACACCTCGGGCACCACCGGCACGCCGAAGGGCGTGGTGCGCGACCACGGCGGCTACGCGGTCGCGCTGGCATGGTCGATGCGCAACATCTACGACATCCACGCGGGCGATGTGATGTGGACCGCATCCGACGTCGGCTGGGTCGTCGGCCACAGCTACATCGTCTACGGGCCGCTCCTCGCGGGCGCCACGACCGTGCTCTACGAGGGCAAGCCGATCGGGACGCCCGACGCCGGCGCGTTCTGGCGGATGGTCGAGGAGTACCGCGTGAAGGTGCTGTTCTCGGCGCCCACGGCGGTGCGCGCCATCCGTCGCGAGGACCCGGCGCTCGAACACCTCGCCGGCTACGACACGTCGAGCCTCGAAGCCCTGTTCCTCGCGGGCGAGCGCCTCGACACCGAGACGTACCACTGGATCGACGACGCACTGCACTGCCCGGTGATCGACCACTGGTGGCAGACCGAGACCGGGTGGGCGATCGCCGCCAACCCGCGCGGCATCGAACCGCTGCCGGTGAAGCCCGGCTCCCCCACCGTGCCGGTGCCCGGCTATCGCGTCGGCATCGTCGACGGCACGGGCCGTCCGGTCTCGACCGGGCTCGAGGGCAACATCGTGCTCGAGCTGCCGCTGCCGCCCGGGAGCCTGCCGACGCTCTGGGGCGGCGACGAGAAGTACGTGTCGTCGTACCTCACCGCGTTCCCGGGGCACTACGCGACGGGCGACTCCGGCTACCTCGACGACGAGGGGTACGTGTACGTGATGGGTCGCACCGACGACGTCATCAACGTCGCCGGACACCGCCTCTCGACCGGAGGCCTCGAGGAGGCCATCAACGGCCACCCGGCGATCGCCGAGGTGGCGGTCATCGGCATCCGGGACGAGCTCAAGGGACAACGTGCGGCCGGCTTCGTGACGCTGAAGCACGGCACGGTCATCGACCACGACGTGCTCGTGCGCGAGGTCGTCGCGCTCGTGCGCGAGACCGTCGGCCCGGTCGCGGCCTTCCGCGACGTGACCGTGCTCGACCGCCTGCCGAAGACGCGCTCGGGCAAGATCCTCCGGAAGACCATGCGGCAGATCGCCGACGGGGAGCCGTACAAGGTTCCCGCGACGATCGAGGACCCCACGGTGCTCACCGCGCTCGAGGCGGCGCTCGGGCGCTGAGCCGGTCGCGATCGCAGGAGCGTACCGGCAGCCGTGTCCGGTCGCGCCGACCGGCGGATGGCGCCAGGTCACCCGGCCCAGCCGGGCGGCCCAGCACGGGCCGTCGCCGTGGCGCTCAGCGGGCCGCCCTCGACGACGACCGAGATGAGCGCGGTCGGCCCGTCGACCGAGCACGTCACGACGGTGGCGCCGTTCCTGCTCGCGAGCCGTCCGGCGACGACGCAGGGTTCACCGGCAATGGCCCCGCTCAGCGCATCGGCCGCGGCGAGAGCCGAGGCATCCGCGGCGTTGGCTGCCTGCTGCGCCAGGACCGACGCGCCCAGCACGCCGACGACCGCCACGGCGAGCGCGACCACGGCGCCGAGGATCGCGACGGCGACGACGGTCGCGGCGCCGGTGTCGGCCGCCACGCCGCCGACCGGGCGCACATGCCCGTCGTCCGGCGGGCGGGCGACCAGGGGCGCGTGCGCGTCGTCCTCCGGTCCGACGACCGTCGCAGCCCCCGCCTCGTTCGCCAGGCCGGCGACCGCGGGCGCATGCGCCTGGTCCGCCGAGCGCCCCGATCGGCGGGCGCGGCGGGATCGGGGACGACGGGCACCGGACGCCGTCACAACCCGCCCCGCATCGCGCACGACTCGGCGTGCAGCTCGAGCGCGGCGAGCAGGCCACCCGGGCGGCTCGACAACCGCGCGCAGACGAGATCGCCCTCGTCGAGGATCGTGAGGCCGGTCTCGCCGACGTGCCGCGATGCGATGCCGACGGCGATCTCGGCCGTCTCGCCCCGGCCGAGCGCGCGGGCCGCGTCGGCCGCGGCGTCCGCCAGCCGGACCTGCAGCGCGACCGCATGCACCGACGCGAGCGCCGCGGCGAGCACCAGGGCGATCGCGGGCAGCGCGACGGCGAACTCCGCCGTCACGCTGCCCTGCTCGGCGTCACCCGACCGTGAGCGCATTCCGCACGAGGTCGGTGAGGATGCCGCGGACCTCGTCGCCCCGCAGGATGACCACGAGGAGACCGGCGAATCCGACGGCGGCCATCGTGGCGACCGCGTACTCCGCGGTGGCGGCGCCGCGCTCGCCCCCGAGGCGGCGTGCGAGTGCGACGAGGCGCCGGCGGGCGGCTCCGCGCCGCACGGGCTGGTGAATGGTGCCGCGCACGTCGGCGTGGTCGGTCGCGGCGGTGGACCGGCCGGCGGACGGTGATTCGTGCATGGGTTCTCCTACTCTCTGCCGCGCATGGCGGCGACTCTGCCGCGCGTGGCGGCGACGGTGGCACGAGGCGGGTCGACGTCACGCGGCAGCGCCGAGGGTGCCGGTGACGACGGAGATCATGAGCGGTGCGACGCCGAGCAGCACGAATGCCGGCAGCACGCAGCAGCCGAGCGGGATCATCAGGCGCACCCCGAGCGTCGCGGCACGGGCGGCGCCCGCCGACCGCGCCGCGCCGCGGACGCGACCGGCCTCGGCGCGAAGCAGGTCGGCGACGGGGGCGCCGGCCCGCTCGGCGAGAGCGACGACGGATGCCGCCTCCACCGTCGAGGTCGCATCCGGCAGGTGCCCGGAGAGCGCGTCACGCACCATCCGCTCGGCCCTGGCGACCGAGGCGCCGCTCGAGAGCGCCATCGCGAGCAGCTCGAGTTCGAGGCCCGCGGAGGGCTGCGCGACCGCGGCTCGTCGGATCAGGGCGCGGTTCCACCGGGCGCCGCCCCACAGCAGCGCACTGCCGAAGATGAGGCAGGCCACGCCGACCGGCCCGCCGAACAGCACGCCGAACGTGTCGAAGCCGAGGAGGGCGCCGAAGGCGACCGCGATGAGCGGCAGCGCCGCCACGAGTCGCGCGCTCGCCGCCGGACCGGCGAGGAGGGCTGCCGCCTCTCGTCGGAGCTGCGCCTCATCGCGCAGGGTCGCGGCGAGCATGGTGAGGCATCGCGCGAGCGGCGCCCCCGAGGCATCCGCCACCGCCCAGGCCGCGGCAAGGACCGACCATCCCGGCGACGCGGCCGGATCCGTGGACCGGGCGGATTCGACGGCGACCGCGACGGGCAGCCCGTCGACGGCCGCTCGCGCCGCCGCGGCGATGACGCCCGCGTCCGGCGTCGGCGCTGCGTCGTCCGCCGCGGCCGCGTCGAGCGCCGCCCAGGCCGTCGCCGGTGCGAGTCCGGCCGAGAGGAGGGCGGCCATCCGTTCGGCGATCCCCGCGACGAGGTCGATGCCGGCCGATTCATCGCGTCGCGCGCGACCGAGCAGCCGGCCGAGGAGCCGGCCGAGGAGCCGGCCGAGGAGCAGGCGCTCCCGCCGGCGCCCGGGCAGCGGCAGGGGCGGCGTCGACCGCAGCGCACGGGTCAGCACGCCTCCACCTCCAGTCGGCCGTCGACGAGGGCGAACCCGCCGATGCCGCCGACCCGACGCCGTCCATCGCGGCGCTCGAGGTGCACGACAAGGTCGAACGCGCTGACCGCCTGCCTCGCGACCGCTTCGGCGGACATGCCGGCGCTCGCGCCGAGGGCTTCGAGTCGCGCGGGCACGTCGGCGAGGGAGTTCGCATGCAGGGTGCCGGCCCCGCCGTCGTGCCCGGTGTTGAGGGCGGCGAGGAGGTCGCGGAGCTCGGGCCCGCGGCACTCCCCCACCACGAGCCGATCCGGACGCATGCGCAGCGCTTCGCGCAGCAGGGCGTCGAGCCCCACCCGGCCGGCGCCCTCGAGGTTGGCCTGCCGCGCTTCCAGGGACACCGCGTGCGGGTGCGCCGGCCGGAGCTCCGCGACGTCCTCGAGCAGCACGATCCGGTCGCCCGGAGACGCCTCGGCCAGCAGCGCGCCGAGCAGGGTCGTCTTGCCCGTGCCGCCGGCACCGGTGATCAGGAGGTTGCGCCTGGCGGCGACCGCGTCGCGGAGCCGCACCTCCTGGTCGGGATCGAACATGCCGGCGCGCGCCAGCGTGCCGAGGCTCGCACCGGCGGCTCGCGGGACGCGGATCGAGAGCAGCGTTCCGGACGCCGACAACGGCGGCAGGACCGCGTGCACCCGGATGCCGTCGCCGAGCCGGACGTCGACCGCCGGCGTCGCCTCGTCGATGTGCCGGCCGCCTCGCGCGATGAGGTGCACGGCGAGCGCGCGCACCTCGGCCTCGTCGGCCCGCCATTCCGGTCGGTGTTCTGGTCCGGCGCCGCGATCGAGCCAGAGTCCGTGTTCGCCGTTCACGAAGAGATCGGTGACGCCCGCGTCGGCGGCGAACGGGGCGAGCGGCCCGAGCGACGTGACGTCGGGTGCCGCCGCGCGGTCGGTTCCGGGCACGGGTGCGTGCGGCGGCGCCCCGAGCGCGGCCCGGTCGGCGCCGGCGGCCGACACCGCGACATCCGGCAGCTCGCGGTCTTCGGGAGGTGCCCACTCGGGCGCGGCGTCGGTCTCCCACGACGGGACGGCGACGAACGGGGCGGACATGGGCACGACGCTAGGCGGCACTCGGGAGGCGCCGGCGGCGGGGAACGCCCGAAACGAGACGAGCCCTCCGCCACGCCGTTGTGGAGGAGAGCTCGTGCCGTCGACGTCTCGGACGCCGCGTTAAAAGAAGGGGGCGGCACCCATTGGGGGGAACAGGTGCCGCCTCGGCAACGCACCGATTGGGGGGAATCAGATGCGCTGCAGGCCTCGAATCGAAGTTGTTCGGGCGTACATCAGTGTAGGGGCTGGAGGTCCATGCGCAAGTACTTTTTGTCCTCATTTGTGTGGACACACAGGAATCTCGTCGAGATCCTCTAGCCGGAGCGCCTGCGAGAGCCGAAATCACGTGCGAAACGCACAATCCGCAACGATTTCCATCGACCCGCGCCGTGTCGTGCCCTGGCGCTCGGCCGCCGATGCGGTCGCCCAGCCGCGATGCCGCCCGTCGCGCCCCCTCGCGCGAGGCCCACCATACGCCCGCCGCAGGCGCGAGCGCGAGCGATACACGCAGCGAAACATCGGGCGGCTGGCGCTATGGTGCTGTGTGGGGCAGGCGACCCGTCATCTGAACACTTCGCGAAGGAGCGATCGCACCACTATGAACGCGCAGATCGATCACGCGCTCGAGGAGATCCGGCGCTTCCGCCCGAGTCCCGAGTTCGCCGCCCAGGCCGTCGCCGACGAGGGCCTCTACGACGCCGCTCGCGCAGACCGGCTCGAGTTCTGGGCCGACCAGGCCCGCACGCTCCTCCAGTGGGAGAAGCCGTTCACCCGCACGCTCGACTGGACGAACCCGCCGTTCGCGAAGTGGTTCGACGACGGGGAGCTCAACGTCGCCGTGAACTGCCTCGACCGGCACGTCGAGGCCGGCCTCGGAGACCGCGTCGCCATCCACTGGGAGGGCGAGCCCGGCGATTCCCGCGACATCACGTACGCCGAGCTGACCGACGAGGTCAAGCGCGCGGCCAACACGCTGACCGACCTCGGGGTGGGCGAGCAGGACCGCGTCGCGATCTACCTCCCGATGATCCCCGAGGCCGTCGTGGCGATGCTCGCGTGTGCGCGCATCGGCGCCATCCACTCGGTCGTCTTCGGCGGGTTCAGCGCCGACAGCCTCGCATCGCGCATCGACGACGCCGAGGCATCCGTCGTCATCACGGCCGACGGTGGCTACCGCAAGGGCCGCGTGTTCCCGCTGAAGCCCGTGGTCGACGAGGCACTCGACAAGGCCGAGGGCGGCACGGTGCGCAACGTGCTCGTCGTCAAGCGCGGCGAGAACGAGGTCGACTGGAACGCCGACCGCGACCTCTGGTGGCACGAGACCGTCGCGACCGCGTCGAACGAGCACGTAGCGCAGGCGTTCGAGGCGGAGCATCCGCTCTTCATCCTCTACACGTCCGGCACCACCGGGAAGCCGAAGGGCATCCTGCACACGTCGGGCGGCTACCTCACCCAGGCCGCGTTCACGCACAAGAACGTGTTCGACCTGCACCCCGAGCGCGACGTCTACTGGTGCACGGCCGACGTCGGCTGGATCACCGGCCACTCGTACGTCGTCTACGGTCCGCTGGCGAACGGCGCGACCCAGGTGCTCTACGAAGGCACCCCCGACACGCCCCACCCCGGCCGCTGGTGGGAGATCGTCGAGAAGTACAAGGTCTCGATCCTCTACACGGCGCCCACCGCCATCCGCTCGTTCATGAAGCTCGGCCGGCAGATCCCGCACGAGTTCAACCTCCGGTCGCTGCGGCTGCTCGGCTCGGTCGGCGAGCCGATCAACCCGGAGGCCTGGATCTGGTACCGCCACGTCATCGGCGGCGGCTCCATCCCCGTCGTCGACACCTGGTGGCAGACCGAGACCGGCGCGATCATGATCTCCGCGCTGCCGGGCGTCACCGACCTGAAGCCGGGATCGGCGCAGGTGCCCGTCCCGGGCATCTCGATCGACATCCTCGACGACGACGGCACGCCGGTCGACGGCGAGGGCGGCGGCCTGCTCGTCGCGACCGAGCCGTGGCCGTCGATGCTCCGAGGCATCTGGGGCGACCCCGAGCGGTTCAAGGAGACCTACTGGGAGAAGTTCGGCGACAAGTACTTCGCCGGCGACGGCGCGCGCCGCGACGAGGACGGCGACATCTGGCTGCTCGGCCGCGTCGACGACGTCATGAACGTCTCGGGCCACCGCCTGTCGACCGCCGAGATCGAGTCGTCGCTCGTCGCCCACCCCTGGACCGCCGAGGCCGCCGTCGTGGGCGCCTCCGACGAGACCACCGGCCAGGCGGTCGTCGCATTCGTGATCCTCAAGGCCAGCCAGGTCTCGCACGCCACCGATCCGTTCGAAGCGAGCGAGGAGCTGCGCAAGCACGTCGCGACCCAGATCGGCGCGATCGCGCGCCCGCGGCAGGTCTTCATCGTCAACGAGCTGCCGAAGACGCGCTCGGGCAAGATCATGCGGCGCCTGCTGCGCGACCTCGCCGAGGGCCGCGAGGTCGGCGACACGACGACGCTCGCCGACACCTCGATCATGGAGGTCATCAGCGCCCAGGTGCGCTGACCCCGTCGAACAGCGGATGCCGCGGCCGGGCGTTCCGGCCGCGGCATCCGTCGCGCGCGGGCCGCGCGGCCCGGCCGCCGCTAGGCGAACTGGACGACGAGCTCGACCTCGACCGGGGCGTCGAGCGGGAGCACCGCCACGCCGACGGCGGACCGCGCGTGGCGGCCGGCATCCCCGAAGACCTCGCCGATGAACTCGGACGCGCCGTTCACCACCCCCGGCTGCCCCGTGAAGGCGGGGTCGGATGCCACGAAGCCGACGACCTTCACCACGCGCGTCACGCGGTCGAGCGAGCCGAGCTCGGCCTTGACCGCGGCCAGGGCGTTCAGGGCGCAGAGCCGGGCGTACTCCTTGGCGTCGGCGGCCGGCACGAGGCCGTCCCCGTCGCCGACCTTGCCGGTCGCGGGCAGCGCACCGGCGACGAACGGCAGCTGCCCCGACGTGAAGAGCAGGTCGCCCGTCACGACGGCGGGCACGTACGCGGCGACGGGCGCCGCGACATCCGGGAGCTCGAGGCCGAGCTCGGCGAGGCGGGCCTCGGCGGAGACGGCGGCCATCAGGCGTCGCCCTCGAACTGCTTGGCGGCCTGCGCCGCCGCGGCCCGGCCGGCGGATGCCGCGGCCGACGAGTCATCGCCGGCGGGGCGCTTCAGGTAGGCGACGAGGCCGCCCTCCGGGCCCTGCACGACCTGCACGAGCTCCCACCCCTCGGATCCCCAGTTGTTCAGGATCGCGGCGGTGTTGTGGATGAGCAGCGGGGTGGTGATGTACTCCCAGGCGGGCATGGCGACTCCTCGATGTCGGGACGGGCGGCTATCCTGAGGCTCAGCCGGCCGTGGGCGCTGCGGCCCTGCGGCATGCCGGATTTTGCCAGCCTTCCTCAGTTAGGCTCCACTCTATGTCTGCCCAAAATCGAACGATGAGCGATGCCGCCGCGGGGATCCTCGGCTTCGTCGGCATGAGCGCGCTCGCCGGCATCCTCGTGACTGCCGCGGTGACCCCTGCGCTCGCCGTCACGGGCATGGCCGCGAACAACAGCATCACCATGTTCGAGAACCTCCCGGGGTACCTCGAGCCGAAGGAGCTCTCCGAGAAGTCGACGGTGCTCGCCAAGAACGGCGACGGCGAGTGGATCGAACTCGCCTCGTTCTTCGACGAGAACCGCGAGGAGGTCGCCTGGGACTACATCTCGCAGTACCTGAAGGACGCGGCCGTCGCGGGTGAGGACCCGCGCTTCTACAGCCACGGCGGCGTCGACATCCAGGGTACGGTGCGCGGCGCGCTGAGCACCGTCATCGGCCAGGACACCCAGGGCGGATCATCGATCACCCAGCAGTACGTGAAGAACGTGCTCATCAACAACGGCGTCTCCGAGGCGACGACCGAGGAGGAGAAGGCGGCCGCCTACGAAGCGGCGACCGAGGTCAGCGCCGAGCGCAAGCTCAAGGAGATCCGGTACGCGATCTCGCTCGAGAAGAAGTACTCGAAGGACGACATCCTGCGCGGCTACCTGAACATCGCGCACTTCGGCGGTCGCGTCTACGGCGTGCAGGCCGCCGCCCAGTACTACTTCGGGACGAACGCGCACGACCTCACGCTCGCGCAGGCCGCGAGCCTCATCGCGATCGTGAACCACCCGGAGAAGTTCCGCCTGGACTACCCCGAGAGCGAGGAGAACGGGGCGAACTCGGTCGACGCGGCAGGCGAGGCGACGCCCTATGCGGCGAACAAGGACCGTCGAGACTACATCCTCCGGGAGATGCTCGACGAGAAGAAGATCACCCAGGAGGAGTACGACGCTGCGGTCGCCGAGCCCGTCACCCCGAAGATCTCGGAGCCGAGCACCGGCTGCGTGACGGCGAAGGGGCACGCGTTCTTCTGCGACTACGTCGCGTGGGAGATCCGCAACAAGTTCGACGACCCCGAGACCGAGGTCGATGAAGGCCGCGAGCTCCTGCAGAAGGGCGGCCTGAAGATCTACACGACGATCGACCTCTTCGTGCAGGACGAGGCCATCCGCGCCCTGAACGACAACGTGCCGAAGTCCGCCGACAGCGTCGACATCGGCGGAACCGTGGTCAGCGTCGAGGTGGGGACGGGCAGGATCCTCGCGATGGCGCAGAACAAGGACTACTCGAACGATCCCGACGTGCTCGCCTCGGGCAAGAACTACACCGCGGTGAACTACAACGCCGACATCGACTACGGCGGCTCCAGCGGCTTCCAGCCCGGCTCCACGTACAAGGTCTTCACGCTCGCCGAGTGGCTGAAGGAGGGTCACGCCCTCAACGAGTCCGTCGATGCGCGATTCCGCGAGAACTGGGGCTCGTTCAACAACAGCTGCGAAGGCACGATGAGCGGCGACGGCTGGGGACCGAAGAACGACGACTTCAGCCCCGGCGGGTACTGGACCGCCGTCCAGAACACCATGAACTCCTACAACACCGGGTTCGTCGCGATGGCCAAGCAGCTCGACCTGTGCGGCATCGCGAAGACCGCCGAGGCGCTCGGCGTGCACCGGGCCGACTACGACCCGCTCTCGCAGTTCCCGTCGGCCGTTCTCGGCACGAATGAGATCGCTCCCCTCTCGATGGCGACCGCGTTCGCGGGCATCGCCGGCAACGGCGTCTCGTGCTCGCCCATCGCGATCGACAAGATCACCAAGCAGGACGGCACCGAGCTCGACCCGCCCAAGTCGGAGTGCAAGCAGGCACTGACGCCGGAGGTCGCTGCCGGAACGGCCTACGCGATGGAGCGGACCGCCGAAGGCGGCACCGCTGCGGCCTCCGCCACCCGCACCTCCCCCTGGGTCCCGATGATCGGCAAGACCGGTACGACGGACAACGCCGAAGCCACCTGGATGAGCGGCGCCTCCACGGAGGTCGCCACCGTCGTCGGCGTGTTCAACGTGACGGGCCACGTCAACCTCCGGGACACCTACTTCGACGCCGGCCAGGCTGCGTCGCTCCGCCACCAGATCTGGCCGCGAGTCATGTCGGTCGCCAACGAGCGGTACGGCGGAGGCGACTTCCCCGAGGTCCAGGGCTCCATGCTGAACGCGCCCCAGGTCTCGGTGCCCGACGTTCTCGGGCTGTCGCCCGAGGAGGCGCAGAAGGCGCTCGAGTCCGCAGGCTTCGGCTGGCAGATGGACGGCGAGGTCGACTCCGACAAGCCCAAGGGCACGATCGGCGCGCAGTCGCCCTCCGGAGCCGCGAGCCGCGGTGCGGTCATCAGCCTGCAGGTCAGCCGGGGCAACCTGTCCGGCCTTCCGAACGTGGTCGGCATGACCGGCGACGAGGCGGAACGCACGCTGAAGGACGCGGGCTTCAAGGTGAACCGGCGGGAGGAGGATGTCACGGACCCGACCCAGGACGGGATCGTCGTCAGCCAGTCGCCGAGTGCGGGCGGCTCCGTGAAGGCGGGCGCACGCATCGAGATCGTCGTCGGAAAGCTCAACCTCCCCGGTGGGGGCGGTGGCCCCGATGAGCCGGGCGGAGACTCCCCCGACCAGGGCGACTGATGGGGTCCGGACTGACGCCCGTCGCGCGGATCGCACTCGCGATCGGCGCGGCGGGCGCCGCCGCGTTCGCGTGGGGCTCGCTCGTCGAGCGGCGCCGCTACACCCTCCGCCGCGTCGAGGTCCCGGTCCTCCCGGCCGGATCCGATCCGGTTCGAGTGCTGCACGTGTCCGACCTGCACATGGCGCCCTGGCAGCGTGACAAGCAGGAGTGGGTGGCGTCACTCGCCGCCCTGCGACCCGACCTGGTGATCGACACCGGAGACAACCTCGGGCACCGCCGCGGACTGGAGGGCGTGCGTCGCGCCCTCGAGCCGTTCCGAGGGGTCGCCGGGGTGTTCGTGAATGGATCCAACGACTACTTCGGGCCCGTCGTGAAGAACCCGCTGTCCTACTTCGGCGGGCCGTCCGGCAGGGTCGCCCGTGCCGAACGCCTCGACATCGGCGCCCTGCACGACTTCTTCGCGGAACTCGGCTGGGTCGACCTCGACAACGCCGCCACCTCGATCGAGATCAGTGGCACGCACTTCGAGTTCTTCGGCGTCGACGATCCGCACCGCGGCTACGACCGACTCGAGGTCGTCGCCGCCGCCATCGACGACCTGCGTGCCGATGATCCGTTCGGCGAGGACGTCTGGCCGGACCGGGACACCGGGCCGACCGTGCGCCCGACGGTCACGATCGGCGTCACGCACGCACCGTACCGACGCGTGCTGAACTCGTTCGTGAACCACGGCGCGCAGCTGCTCATCGCCGGCCACACCCACGGCGGGCAGGTCTGCCTCCCCGGGTTCGGAGCGCTCGTCACGAACTGCGACATTCCGCGCCAGCAGGCCAGCGGGCTGAGCGTGTGGCGTCACGGACTGCGCAGCGCCTACCTGAACGTCTCGGCCGGCCTGGGCACGTCGATCACGGCACCCGTTCGCTTCGCGTGCCCGCCCGAGGCCACGCTGATGACGCTGACCGCCGCGTCCTGAGCTCCGCCGGCGTGCTCGGGGCTCCGCGACCCAGAGGCGGCGCGCGACGGTGCCGGCGATCCCGGGTGGTCAGGAGAACGGAAAATCTCGGCTATGCTTGTGGAGGCCTTCGGGCCCCCGGGGTGTGGCGCAGCTTGGTAGCGCGCTTCGTTCGGGACGAAGAGGTCGCAGGTTCAAATCCTGTCACCCCGACCGGGAAACCCGGCGCCTCAGCGCGATCCGGATGTCGAGCCCCCTCCGTGCGAGGGGGCTCGATGCGTTTCACCTCGCCGACCGCGAGTCACGTCGCCCGTCGCGACTCGCCCGCGGCCGCGCCATCCGCTCGGCTGCGCCCGCTCGCCCACCGGAAGAACCGCTCGATGGGCCCACGTCCGATCGTCCGGCGCCACAGCCAGGCGAACGCGGCGGATCCCACGACGAGACCGATGAGCAGGGGCCAGGAATCGTCGGAGACCACGCCGTCGTCGCGAACGTACTTCGCGTTGGCGATGACGACCAGGTGCAGCGTGTAGATCGTGAGCGGCATCGCGCCCATCGCCGTGATCGGCGACAGGATGGCGTGCGAGTACCGTCGCACGGCAGGCCCCGTGAAGCTGAGGAGCGCGGTCGTCGCCGCGACGACGACCACGCCGACGGCCGTGTTCCCCAGCGTCTCGAGCGACGTCCCCAGGGGGATGCTCCAGGCCGTCGTGTCGGGAGCGGACGCGATGTCGTCGGCATCGGGAAGCCCTCGTCCGAGACCGAGGGCGAGCAGCGCGACGGGGATCGCGACGACGGAGGCCGACGCGATCGTCCGGCGGCCCTCGATGCCGGCGCGCGCCAGGCCGAGTCCGATCAGCATGACCGGCACCCAGATGATGACGGGATAGGCCCCGACGAGGAACCATTCGACCAGGATGCCCGTCGGTTGCGTGGCGAGTTCCGCCAGGCCGCGGTCTCGCGCGGCGAGCTCCGCGAGGGCCGGCGTGATCGCGAGCAGCCCGATGCCGAGCGGGAGCGCGACGCGGGCCGAGAGAAACATGAGGGGGAGCATCAGCAGGAACGCGACCCCGTAGACGTCGAGGATGACGAACACGAGGGGGCGGAGCAGCGCGACCACGAGCAGGCCCAGCGCGATGAGCAGCACCCCTCGGATCGCGATCTGGCGCCGGAGCTCCGCGCGTCGAGCGCCCGACGCGGGCGGTGTCATCGCGCCCGAGAGGAGGCCGAGCCCGATCCCCGCGGTGAGGGCGAACAGCAGTCGCGGACGCTCGTCGGCGACGGCGATGACCGAATCCCAGAACTCGACGTCCGCGGCGGGCGACACGTGCGCGACGAACATCCCGATGAGGGCGAGGCCCCGCGCGGCGTCGACGCCGTCGACTCGTGACGGGCTGCGCGCCACCCGGCGGTCAGGAGCATCGGCCATTGCGCCATCCTCGCATCCGCCACCGCGTCCGACCCGCGAGAGCCCGCGAGAACGCCCGCGAATCCGCGCGAACCGGCGCGAACCGGCGCGAACCAGCGCGAATCCGCCGCGCGATATCAGGGCAACGGGGCGCACACGGTGTAACGACCGGTTCGCAGCTCCTCGTCGCACCCGTCGAAGGGCGGTTCGCCCCACCAGATGGTCGGGTCGTCGGCGGTGGCCGCGCCGGCGTCGGTGAGCCCGATGTGCGCGCCGGCGAGCACCGCGACGCTCACGGGGGCGCCCCACCACGTCGCGAGCCGCTCGTGGCCGAGCTCGGCGACGTCGCGCGCGGCCGCGCGCTGGTCGGCCAGGGACTCGCCCGGCACGCCGGGCCTGGTGCCGACGGTCTCGACGCGGACCGCCGCCGACCAGACGAAGGCGACGAGCAGCATGCCCGCGAACGCGGCCACGGCGGCCCGCGTGACCGTGGTGCGATGGCTGCGCCAGACGATGCGAGCAGCGGGCACGAGGGATGCGGCGAGGACCGGCGCGAAGGCCAGGACCCCGGGCGCGGGGTGGCGCACCCAGGCGGGGGTGTGCCGCGACACGAACCACCAGGCCAGGAACGTCGCCAGCCCGAGTCCGGCTGTGAGCAGGATGGCGGTCGTCTCCGCGAGCCCGGCTCGCACCCGACCCGGATCGGCGAGCAGCGCGGGCGTGCGACGGACGCGTCGCGCCGCGATGACGAGCAGCGCGGCCCCGCCCGAAATCGCCAGGGCCGCGACGAGGGCCGACACGACGATGGGCAGGTTCCACGACCCCGCCAGGGCCCCGAGCTTGTCCAGCGCCGTCACGACGTACCCGCGCTGGCCCCCGGAGAGCAGGAAGTATCCGAAATCGCGGAGGTTCGCCCAGTAGCCCGCCGGACCCAGCGAGACGAGCTTGGCGGCCTCGAACAGGACCGTCGGCACGGCTGCGGCTCCGGCCGCGGCGAGGACCCTGGGCACCGTCGTCCGCAGCCGCCCGGCCAGCGGGCCCGGCGCGTCGAGCAGCACCGCCAGCGCGAAGGCCGGCACGGCGAGCAGGGCGATGAACTTCGTCTGGATGGCGAGTCCCACGAGCAGTCCCGCGAGCCACGGTCGCCGGTGGAGGAACAGGAGCGCGCCGGCGAGGAATCCCGCCGCGGTGACCTCGCCGAGCACGTCGGCCGGAGTCTGGATCGGCGAGGGCAGGGCGGCCGTCTCGAACGCGAGCGGGAGCGCCATCGCGACGAGCGCGGCCCACCGCCCGCCGAGCCGGTGCCCCACGAGGCCGAGGGCGGCCAGCAGCCCGACGTAGCCCAGGCTCGCCACCAGCCTGCCCGCGAGGATCGGATCGACGCCGAGCGCGATCAGCCCGGCGGTCGGCAGGAGGATGACCGGCCCGGTCGAGATGCGAACGTCGAACGGGGTGAGCGTGCTCCCGGACAGCGTGCCGTCGCTCGCATAGCCCAGCCCGTCGACGAGATTGAGCGGCACGGTGAGGTTGAACGCCTCGTCTTCCCAGAGCCGCACGACCGCGATGCCGGGGACGAGGACGAGCAGGTTCCCGATCACGAGCGCGCCGCCCGCGACCCACCACAGGACACGCATGACGACGGAACGCCGGCGGTCGGTCGCCGAGCCGCCGCGGACCGGAGAGGCCGTCACCCGGCCGCTCCGGGGCGGAGCGACACCCTCCAGAGCTCGTTCGCCGCGGCGACCGCGAACCGCCGGAGGCGCTTCGGCGGCAGCTTCGGCGGGCGCTCGACCCCCCACATCGTCCCGGTCTGGTTGCTGCCGCGCCGCGGCAGGCTGGCCACGTCGACGTACCTGACGACGTAGCCGCGTCGGACCTCGGCGAGCGAGAAGTGCACGTGCGGGACGAGCGCGTCCGAGGGGACGAGCTCGAGCAGCTCCCTGAGCGGCGCCGGCCGGTACACCCGGAGCGGCGTGTTGACGTCGGGAACGCGGCGGCCCACGGCGGCGGCGATCACGAGCCCCACGCCGAACGTCAGCGCGCGCCGGAACCACGGGTCCTCCCGCCCTCGTCGCACGCCGTGGACCACGTCGGCCTCCGTCGACTGCGCGGCGCGCACCGCGCGGGCGAGATCGGATCCGTGGAACTGGCCGTCGCCGTCGACGTGCAAGATGAGGTCGGGCGAACCTTCGAGCCCCGCGCGGTACGCCGCCAACGCAGTCGGCCCGTGCCCTCGATTCGCGTCGGCGCGGATCGCCCGGAGCCCCGGGAGACGTTCGCCGAGCTCCCCGAGCACGCGGTAGGTGTCGTCGGTCGACCGGTCGTCGACGACGACGAGGTCGAGGCGAGCGGCGAGCGGGGCGAGGTGCTCGTGGATCTCGGTGAGGAATCCCGGCAGCCCCTCGGCCTCGTTGTACGCGGGCATGACGACGACGAGATGGTCCAGCTGCACACGCCCTCCCGACGTCCGGCCGCACGCGGGGCGGTGTCGGCTCGCGTAGTAGCGTAGTCGAATGTCGAAGCACGATCGGTGGCGCCGCCTCGCCGGGCTCGGGGCCCGGTTCCTCACGGTCGGGGCGATCAGCACGATCATCGAGATCGCGGTGTTCAACCTGCTCTACCTCGTGCTCGGCGCCGACGTGGTGGTCGCGAAGGTCACCGCGTCGCTGGTCGCCCTCGTCAACGCCTACCTCGGCAATCGCGAGTGGACGTTCCGGGATCGCGGCGGTCATTCCCGGGCGGTCGAGATCACGCTGTTCGTGATCGTGAACGCGGCGTGCACGGCGCTCGGCGCGCTCATCGTCTGGGCGGGGGTGGTGGCGGCCTCCGCCATGCTCGGTCGCGAAGCCGGCCCCCTCGCGGTGAACGCGATCAACCTGGCGAGCATCGTAGTCGTCGTGCTGCTCCGGTTCGTGCTGTACCACTACGTCGTCTTCCGCGGCGTTCGCCGGCCGAACGCGGCGACGACGACTGAGGCCGCGCCGCCGGCCGGACGGCCGGCGGGCTCGGCATCGTCACGCTGACGCCGTGACCACCCGGTCGACGTAGCGCGCGAGCGCCGACGACGCAGGCTCCGGGTCGAAGCCGGCAGCGCGGATCTTCGCGAGGTCGAACTCGCTGTGCGCCGGACGCGCGGCGACCGCGCGCCCGTCGGCGGCGGCCTCCGCCGCGTAGGCCTCGGCCGTCACCGCGCGCACGCGATCGGGATCGTGTCCGGCCGCCGCGAACACCTCGCGCGCGACCTCGTGCCAGGTGACGACGGCGCCGCCGTTCGAGAGGTGGTAGGTGCCCGGTTCGGCGTCGCGGTCGAGCAGGTGACGGATGCCGCGGGCGAGTTCGTCCGCGAAGGTCAACCGCCCGGTCTGGTCGGCGACCACCGCGGGATCGGTGCCGGTGCTGGCGCAGTCGAGCATGGTCCGGACGAAGTTCGGGCCGTCGCCCACGAGCCAGCTCGTGCGGACGAGGTAGTGCCGCGGAACCCGTCGGACGGCGAACTCGCCCGCGGCCTTGGAGGCGCCGTAGGCGCCGAGCGGCGCGACCGACTCGTCCTCGCGGTGCGGGAACGTCGATCCGTCGAACACGTAGTCGGTGGAGACGTGGACGAGCGTCATCCGCCGCCGAGCGGCGACATCGGCGAGCGCTGCGACGCCGGCCGCGTTCACCGCCCACGCCGCCGCCCGGTCCTCCCCCTCGGCGCGGTCCACCGCCGTGTAGGCGGCGGCGTTGATGACCGTGCCGACGCCGCTCCAGTCGTACGCGGCGATCGTCCGGGCATCCGACAGGTCGAGCTCCTCGCGGAGCGGGAATCGGACGGACCGGCCACCGCCGCCGGAGTCCTCGACCGCGAACGTCTCGCGGAGCGCCCGGCCGAGCTGCCCGCTGCCGCCGAGCACCACCGTCGAGCGCGGCGGCACGGGCACCGCATCCGCGAGCCGGGGGTTCCTGCGGTCCTTCTCCGAGACGGCCGCCCGGTCGAGCGGGACCGGCCAGTCGATGCCGAGCGCGGGATCGCCGAGGTCGACGGCGGCATACGCGGCATCCGCCGACCAGTGGTCGTTGACGAGGTAGGTGTACGCCGTGTCCGGTTCGAGCGATTGGAACGCGTTGGCGACGCCGCGGGGCACGAACACCGCGACCCCGGGATGCAGTTCACGGGAGACGACCGTGCCGAAGCCCGGCCCCGGCCGGAGGTCGACCCACGCGCCGAACGCGCGGCCGGTCGCGACGCCGAGGTACTTGTCCCACGGCTCGGCGTGGAACCCGCGCGTGGTGCCGACCGCGGCGTTGTACGAGACGTTCTGCTGGACCGGCCCGAAATCGGGCAGCCCGAGCGCGACCATCTTCTCGCGCTGCCAGTGCTCCTTGAACCAGCCCCGGGAGTCGGGGTGCACCGGCAGGTCGACGACGAGCAGCCCGGCGATCGCGGTCTCGTGCACGCCGAGCCGGCTCGGTTCGCCGCTCACCGTCCGATCTCCGCGTACCGCGCCTCGGTGGCATCCTTCTGCGGGGCCCACCACGCCTCGTTCGCGCGATACCACTCGACGGTCCGCGCGAGTCCCTCACGGAAGTCCGTGGTCCCCGGGGCCCACCCGGTCTCGGCGCGCAGCTTCGACGCATCGATCGCGTACCGGAGGTCGTGTCCCGGCCGGTCGCCCACGAGGTCGTAGGCGTCGCGATCCCGACCCATCACCTCGAGGATCGTCCCGACCACGTCGAGGTTGTCCCGTTCGCCGTCGGCCCCGATGAGGTACGTCTCCCCGATGCGGCCGCGCTCGAGGATCGCGAGGACGGCGCTGTTGTGGTCGTCGACGTGGATCCAGTCGCGGACGTTGCGCCCGGTGCCGTACAGCTTCGGCCGCCGCCCGCGGAGGATGTTGGTGATCTGGCGCGGGATGAACTTCTCGACGTGCTGGAAGGGGCCGTAGTTGTTGGAACAGCCGCTGATCGTGGCACGCAGGCCGAAGCTGCGCACCCACGCCGCGACGAGCAGGTCGGATGCCGCCTTGGTCGACGAGTACGGACTGGACGGCCGATACGCGGTCAGCTCGGTGAACCGCCCAGGGTCGTCGAGTTCGAGGTCGCCGTAGACCTCGTCCGTCGAGATGTGGTGGAACCGGATGTCGCGCCGACGCGCCGCCTCGATGAGCGTGAAGGTGCCGACGACGTTGGTGTCGATGAACGGCCTGGGACCCTCGAGCGAGTTGTCGTTGTGGGACTCCGCGGCGAAGTGGACGATGGCGTCGGTCGCCGGGTCGAGTCCGCCGACCAGGCGGGCCACGAGGTCGGCGTCCGCGATGTCGCCGCGTTCGAACCGGAACCGGTCGGAGGGCAGGTCCTCGAGCGAGGCGAGGTTCCCGGCGTACGTGAGCTTGTCGAGGACGAGCACGTCGTGGTCGGTCCGCTCGAGCGCCTGCCTGACGAAGTTCGAGCCGATGAATCCGGCCCCGCCCGTGACGAGCAGCGTGCTCATGCGCTCCCTCCGCGTTCGATGAGGCTGAGCAGGTACGCGCCGTACCCCGACCTGCTGAGGTCCGCCGCCCGAGCGCGGAGCGCGTCGTCGTCGATCCAGCCCTGCCGCCAGGCCACCTCCTCGGGTGCGCCGACCTTGAGGTTCTGACGGCGCTCCACCGTGCGCACGAACTCGGTCGCCTCGGACAGCGAGTCGACCGTGCCGGTGTCGAGCCACGCGGTCCCGCGAGGCAGGACCTCGACCTCGAGGCGTCCGTCCGCGAGGTAGGCCGCGTTGACGTCGCTGATCTCGTATTCGCCGCGGGCGGAGGGTTCGAGCGACCGGGCGATCGAGACCACGTCGTTGTCGTAGAAGTAGATGCCCGGCACGGCGTACGCGCTCTTCGGGCTCGCAGGCTTCTCCTCGATCGAGATCGCGCGCCCGGTGGCGTCGAACTCGATGACCCCGTACGCGGCCGGGTCGGCCACGCGGTACGCGAACACCGCCGCGCCGTCGAGCCCTCGGAATCGCGAGAGCCGGGTTCCGAGCCCGGGGCCGTAGAAGATGTTGTCGCCGAGCACGAGGCAGACCTCGTCGTCGCCGATGAAGTCGGCACCGATGACGAACGCCTGGGCGAGCCCCTCCGGTGCGGCCTGCTCGGCGTACGAGATCGCGATGCCGAACTGCGATCCGTCGCCGAGCAGGCGATGGAACTGGGGGGCGTCGTGCGGTGTCGTGATGACGAGCACGTCGCGGATCCCTGCGAGCATGAGCGTGCTCAGGGGGTAGTACACCATCGGCTTGTCGTAGACGGGAAGCAGTTGCTTCGAGACGCCGATCGTGACCGGGTGCAGGCGGGTGCCGGATCCACCGGCCAGGATGATGCCCTTCATCGCGTCCCATTCTGCCCGAGCCGCGGGTGGCGCACGCGGCGATCGGCGGTCAGCCCTCGGTGCAGCCCGGGGCGTCGATCGTGATCCCGGCGGGCCGCACGAGAGGGGTGTGCCTGACCTCGAGCGGGCCGTACTCCGCGCCGGCCTCGCCCGTGAACGTCGCGGTGACGGCGTGCGACGCGCCGGGCGTGTTCCGGACGTTGACCTTCACCGCGGGGCGTCCGAGGTGCGGCAGGGGGGTCGCGGAGACGGCCTTCCCGTCGACCGTGACCGATCCGAACGTGGTTCCGACGGGTCCGTACAGGACGAGGTCGGTCGAGATGTCGCCCCGAGGGAAGTACTTGCCCGTCGCGACGTACGCAGCGAGGCCGTCGACGTCGCCCGGCTGGACGGTGTTGGTGAGCGTGGCGCTCGTCGAGAAGGTCGGCGCCGCGCCGGCGTCGACGGTGCAGGCGTCCGTCGACGCGGCGACATCGAGCTGGACGTAGTAGTCCATCTTCCCCTGGGTGATGTCGTTGACGTACACGCCGACGACGCTCTCCTCGGCGTTGTCGGCGGGCAGCGTGCCGGCGATTCGCGCGCCGGCGATGTACTCGGCCTCGTCGGCGTCGGACGGGACGTACATCAGCCGGTCCTCGTCGATCGACCGGTTCAGCGCCTCGACGAGGTCACCGGCGTCGCCGCCCCCGGCGGTCAGGACCTTGAACACCGAACCGGCCGCCGCGGCGAAGAAGGCGTCCTGGTCCTCGGGCTCCTCGTACATCGAGTAGACCTCGTTGAGCACGAGGCTCGCGGCATTGTCGGCGGTGAGCTTCTCGCCGGTCGGCAACGTGACGGGACCGGTCGCCCCGAGGAGGTACCCGAGCGCGACCGGGTCGAACGACACCACCCCGTCGACCTGGTCGCCGAACGACTCGGCCCAGAACGCCCTGATCAGCTCGGAGCTCTCGGGGAAGTCGGGCGTCAGCGTGACATCCATCATGTAGCGCCCGATCTTGTCGCCGTAGAGCGCCTCGGTCTCGGGATCGAGCTCGATGATGGGCGTCGCCCGGCCGTTCTGGAAGTCCGAGCTCGACGCCTGGCGGGCGATGCTGATGCGGCCGTCGGTGACGTTCACGAGGAGCAGCGCGGCCGGATTGCCCCCGGTTCCGCGGGCCTCCGCGAGGTTCTGGAAGAGGACGAGGTAGTTGCGTGGTCCCTCGGCTCCGAGCGCGCCGGGAAGGACCGCGAGGGCCTGGCGGGCGGGGAGGATCATCGGCTCCAGCTCCGACACCGCGCCGTCGAGCTGGTCGATCCCGTCGCGGACGGGTCCGATGAGCGACTCACGGTCGACCGTGTCGAGCTCGGCCGAGACCTCGACGATCGTGTCGGCCACGCCGTCGACCGTCTCCGAGAGCTGCGTCAGCGCGGTGAGATCGACGGCGCCGTCCACGGGCTTCAGTGCGTCGATGCTCAACGTGGTGGCCGGCTCCACGACGCCGTCGACGAGGTCGTCCACCGAGGCGGACGTCACGCGCACCGCCTGCAGATTCGGCCCGAGCGTCGGCACCCACTCCAGCGACCGCCACATCGGGTCGTCGGTGAGTTCGCGGGCCTTCGCCGAATGCGTCCGCAGCTGGTCGATGGTCGCCGTGGCACCCTCGCGGTCGCCCGCGAGGATCTGCTGCTGCGCCTGCTTGGCGAGCGGGATGGCCTGCTCGAGTTCGTCCTTCGCGGCGAAGCCGCGTTCGGCGACCTGCGCGCCCGCGACGCCGAGACCCACGAGGGCGAGGAGGATGACGCCCAGCGTCACCGGCACCCATAGCCGTGCGCTCTTCACCAGCGGCCGCTTCGGCCGATCCGTTCCTCGCCTACCCACGGGTGACATCGTAGACGCGGCTCACCGGGAGACGGCCCCGAGCGGGGTCACGATCCGGACACGCCATCAGTAAGCGCCCTGCGCCCGGAGCACGGCCCGGCCGGTGCGGTAGAGGATGATGACGTCCCCCGTGAGCGACCAGTTCTCGACGTAGTAGAGGTCGAGGCGCACGCTGTCGTCCCACGACAGGTCGGAGCGGCCCTGCGTCTGCCAGAGACCCGTGATGCCGGGCCGGACGAGGAGGCGCCGGCGCGCCCAGTCGTCGTAGCGCTCCACCTCGGCCGCGAGCGGCGGACGGGGCCCGACGAGGGACATCTCGCCGCGCAGGACGTTGATGAACTGCGGCAGCTCGTCGAGGCTGTACCGGCGCAGGATGGCGCCGATGCGCGTCACGCGCGGGTCGGATCGCATCTTGAAGAGCACGCCGTTGCCGTCGGTGCGGTCGAGCAGCGTCGGCAGCTGCGCCTCGGCGTCCACCACCATCGACCGGAACTTGAGCATGCGGAAGCGTTCGCCGTTGAGCCCGACGCGCTCCTGCGAGTAGATCGCGGGGCCGTCGCTGTCGCGTCGCACGAGCAGGGCGATCGTGAGGAAGACCGGGCTCAGGATGACGAGGGCGAGCGCGGAGACGACGATGTCGAACGCGCGCTTGGCCGCGTACTTGCGGCCGCTGAAGACCGGGTAGTCGACCTGGATGAGGGGCAGGCCGGCGACGGGTCGCGCGTGGATCCGCGGGCCCGCGACATCCGTCATCGCCGGCGCCACCACGAGGTTCGTCGACGTGGCCTCGAGCTGCCAGCCGAGCTCGCGCATGCCGCGCGGGTCGATGGTGTCGGCGCCGGTGAAGACCACCGTGTCGGCGCGCGCATCGCGCAGGGCCGCGTCGAGCGCGTCGTACGCTCCGAGGACGGGGATGCCGGGCGCGAGCTCGCGCGCCGCCTCGCCGTGCTCGGTGACGGCGCCGACGATCAGGAAGCCCGAGATGCCGTCCCGCGCGATCTGCTGCGCGACGTGGACGGACTTCTGCCGCTCCCCCATGAGGATGGCGCGGTGCAGGAACCGGCCGGCGGCGCGCTGGCGCAGCAGCCACTTGCGCCACGCCCACCGCCCGGTCATGAGCAGCGCGAGGCCGAGCGGCAGCGCGACGAGCACGTACGCGCGGCCGACCTCGGACCGCAGCAGGAAGGCCCCGATCGCGAGGATCGCGAAGACCCGGATGCTCGCGTCCGCGATGCGGCGGTACTCGGCGGTGCCCGCACCGATGATGGTGCGGTCGCGGGTCGCGAAGATCGACAGCGACGCGAACCAGCCGGCGGCGAGGAGCGCGGAGACGAGGGCGTAGCTGAGCAGGTAGTCGGCGTCGCCGTCGACGCCGGGGATGCGGAGCGAGGTGCCGGTCGTGCCGAACCGGATGAACTGCGATCCGTACACGGCGAACACGATGACGAGGAGGTCGGTGACGAGCAGGCGGCGGGCGTAGGAGCGCTGCCACTCGGCGACCACCGCGGCCGGACTCGTCTCGGTGGGCTGCCGCGTGAGGGTCATGCACCACCTCCGCCGCAGTGGCTCGCGGGCCCGATGTCGACCCCCGAGCGCCCGCCGTTCGGGTCGACGGGCATGGCTAGGCTATCTCCGGATGTCCCCGCAACGGAGGACCGGGTCGAAAGTGCCCCCCGAACTGGGGAGAAACGCGACGGGCGGTGCTGCCGGCGGCTGCTCACCCGTGCCGGCCGCGCAGCCGGCCGCCGCTCTCCTGCAGGTAGCACACGCCGCAGAGCGATTCGTAGGCGACCTCGACGCCGTCGATCGCGACCTGGTCGCCGTCGAACACGTACCGGTCGCCGATGCGCCGTCCGTTGAAGATCGCCTTGCGTCCGCAGCGGCAGATCGTCTTCAGCTCCTCGAGGCTGTGCGCGACCTCGAGCAGCCGCCGGCTGCCCTCGAAGGCGGCGGTCTGGAAGTCGGTGCGGATGCCGTAGGCGAGCACGGGGATGTCGTCGAGCAGCGCGATGCGCAGGAGGTCGTCGACCTGCTCCCCGGTCAGGAACTGCGCCTCGTCGACGAGGAGGCAGCTCACGTCGCGGCCGTGCTCCTCGATCACGGGGGTGCGGTGACGCTGGAACAGCTCGAGCACCGGATCGTGCGGGGCGATCGTGAAGTCCACCTCACGCACGACGCCGAGCCGCGAGACGATGTCGCGGTCGCCCTTCGTGTCGATCGCGGGCTTCGCGAGCAGCACCCGATGCCCGCGCTCCTCGTAGTTGAAGGCGGCCTGCAGCAGCGCGGTCGACTTGCCCGAGTTCATGGCGCCGTACCGGAAGTAGAGCTTCGCCACTACTCGAGCATCCCGTCCTCCGCCGCGCGGCGGATCAGCTCGGCCCGTCGCCCGGCGGGCCGGCCGACCTTCGCGTACTTGTCGCGCGCACGGCGCAGGTACGTCTTCGCCGTCTCGTAGCCGACGTCCATCGCGGCGGCGACATCGGCGGTCGAGCGGCCCTGCACGTAGAGGGCGACCGCACGTCGCTCGGCGGCGCTCAGGGCGGCGTCGGATGGCGCGGCCACCCCGCCGGCCGCCGGGTCGCCGTCGACCGCGACCGCGCCCCCGCGCCCGCCCAGCAGCGCGCGGCGCGCGAGGCCGACGACCTCGCCCAGCGGCTGCGTCTTGGAGACGAACCCGTCGGCGCCGGCCGCGAGGCAGCGCTCGCGCGACTCGGCGTCGTCGAGCGCGGTCACCACGACGACCGAGGCGCCGGCCGCGCGGCATGCACGGATCCGCGACTCGATCGAGACGGAGTCGCCGAGCTGCAGGTCCATGAGCACGAGGTCGACCGGGAACTCGGGATGCCGGATGAGGTCGAGCCACTGCGTCGTGCGGATCGCCACGTCGAGGTCGGGCGCGTGCTCGCCGATCCACGCGGCGAGGCCGTCGACGATGAGGGCGTGGTCGTCGAGGATGGCGACGCGCACGGTCCCCTCGGCGTCGGGATCAGGCGTCATAGCGGAACTCCACCCGGACATTCTCTCGCGACAGCTCGAGTTCGCCGCGCACGCCCGCCGCTCGGGCGGCCGCCACGAACCGGTCGAGGTCGCGTCGGGCCGGCGCGGCGCCCGCCGTCACCGCGTCGACCGTGACGCGCGCGCGTCCGTCGTCGGCTCGCACGGTCACCCGGATCGACTCGGAGCGGTCGTCGGCCGACAGCCACGACAGCAGCGCGGTGAGTGCGGGGCGTTGGTCGCTCGGCAGCCGCGACGCGGTCGCGCCCGGGTCGTCGACGGTGATCCGGATGTCGCGGGCCGCGTCGAGCGAGGATGCGAGGTCGTCCAGCCAGGTCGACTCGATCCCCGCCTTCAGGGCGCGGCGGAGCATGTCGGCGAGTTCGCGGGCGCGATCGGCGTCGGCGACCGAGATGCGGTCGGCGGCGGCGACGTGCGCCAGGAAGGGCAGCACCTCGCGACCGAGCACCGAGACCCGCCCCTGCTGCACCGACCGGACGATGCCCTCGCGCAGACCTCCGTCGCGCTCGAGCGCGGTGGCGTTCGCCTGCCGCTGCCATTCCAGGCTCGCGCCGACGATCGTCGCCGAGTACGCCGCCGCGGCCGCCGAGAGGGCGAGCACGGCGACCGAGTTCACGACCACGAGCACCGCGGCGGGCACGTCCAGCACGCTCGAGCCGGCCGTCCCGACGGCGAGGATCGCGAGCACCGCGGCCGCCACCGTGCCGGCGAGCAGGAGCGAGATCCACGTGCAGAACGGCGCGAGCGAGAGGATCAGCATGCCGACGACGACCGGCCCGTAGTCGTCGTAGAGGTACCGGTCGGCGCCGACCGTGCTCAGGTACTCGGCGACCGCGCCGGCGACGCCGAGCGACACGACGTACCAGAGCCGGTCCACCGTGAACGGCGCCCGGGACGCCCGCACCGAGAGCGAGGCGACGAGGCCGGCGATCGCGACGAGCAGGATCCCGAGCCAGGCCGCGAACGGGGAGCCGACCTCCTCCCAGTGCCACGCGGTCAGCGCGACCGAGGCGCCGAGGGCGAGCACCGCGCCGATCGGGACGAGCGGGCCCGCCGCGACGGCGCCGATCGGGTCGACCTCCTGCTGGGTGAGGCGCATCGTGCCGATCATGCGCCGCCCTCCGGGACCGAGAGCACCACGGTCGTGCCGACGCCGGGTCGCGACCAGATGCGGGCACGGCCGCCCTCCTGCTCCACGCGCCCGCGGATCGAGGTCTTGAGCCCGATCCGGTCCTCGGGCACGCGATCCGGGTCGAATCCGCGTCCGCTGTCGACGATGACGACCGTCACCTCGCCGTCGCCAGGGCCGATCGCGAGCTCGACGTCGTCGACGCCCGCGTGGCGCGCCACGTTCACGAGGCACTGCGCGACGGCGGCCTCGAGGGCGGCCCGCCGCTGGGGCCCGATGCGGGCGAGCGCCTCGGGCGAGCCCGAGAGGTTCACGGTGAGGCCCGAGGCGCGGGCCATCGCGAGGGCGTCGTCGAGACCGTCGGATGTCGCGGCGGAGGCGCCGCGCGGCCGGTCCGCGCCGCCCGACTCCGCGGTCGTCCTCGCGCCGGCGGCGGACGGCGAGACGGCCGGCCCGGGGGAGGTCGCGCCCGCGCCATCCGTGCCCCCCACGCGAGCGCCCACGCGCGTCGCGGACCCTGCGGCATCGAGCGCGACGTCGGACTGCCCGGCGTGCTCGGCCGCCCAGTCGCGGCCGACGATGAGCGTGAGATCGTGGCCGATGGCAGCGCGCAGCCGTTCGTCGACCGGGCCCGAGCCGGCTGCCGCGATGGCGACGAGGTGACTGAGGGCGGTGTCGTGCAGGCGCGCGATCGCGCGCAGTTCGTAGTCGTGTCGGATCACGAGCTCGCGCGTCTGCTGGCTCGCCCGGTGCAGGGCCGTCCCACGGCGCCCTTCGCTCCGGGTGAGCGAGTCGTAGACCCGCGCGACCACGACCAGCGCGAGCGCCGCGGCCGCGGCGACGCTCGGCGCCCACGCCCCGCCGACGATCGCCGCACCGAGCAGGCTCGCCGCTTCGCCGAGCCCCCATCCGAGCGCGGCCCACGTGATCGCGATGCGCGATCCGATCCCCGCGCCGCCGACGAGCAGCAGCGCCACCCTCGGCATCGCGAGGACCGCGTTGTTCGTCGTCTCGAAGCCGTTGTCGGGCTGCATCACCAGCGTGGTGAGGCCGAACACGACCGCCGTGCCGCCGAGGAGGTAGGTCACGGTGAGCGTGACGGAGGGGTTCAGCGTGACGAGCGCGTAGAGCAGCGCCTGCACGACGACCATCGCGGTCGCGATGAGCGCCGTCTGCCGGTCGGAGATGCCGTCGGGGTCAGGATCGACGACGACGGATGCCAGGGCGACCATGAGCGCGGCGGCGAGGCACACGGCGCCGGCGGCGTGACCGGCACTCGCGAGCGCCCTGCTGAGGGACGCGCGTGCGAGGTGCTCGGGCAGGCCGAGGGTCATTCGTGCTCCGATCCCGCCGTGCGGGGGAACACGGCGCTGGCCGGATTATCGCATCCGCCGCGGTCGCCGCCGAAGTCGATCGCGTGCAGCGGCGCCGGGCGTCCGCTGCCACGGTGCCTTCAGAAGAGCATCGCCGGGGCGGCGTCGGCGAGCGCGGCGGCATCCGTCACCTCGCTGCGCCGACGGGCAGCGAACCGCGCCGCTCCCGACCCGCCGGGCCCGCGCTCCGCGCCGGTCGCAGCCGAGGACTGCACCCCGCCCGTGACCGCGTCCTCCCGACCGCGCTCCAGTCGGTGCGCGCGCATGAGCGGTCGGATGCGCGCGGCGAGCCACTCGCGGTACGCCTTCGGCGCGTAGGCCGCGGCGCCCGGGAACATCGCCCGGTACTTCGGCACCAGTTCGGGATGCTCGCGCGCGAGCCACGTGAAGAACCACGGCTTGACCGAACCGCGCAGGTGCAGCGCCGAGTAGATGACGCTGGTCGCACCCGCGGCCTTCGCTCGGCGCAGCGCGTCGTCGAGGTGCGCTCGCGTGTCGGTGAGATACGGGAGGATCGGCATCAGGAAGACCGTGCAGTCGAAGCCCGCCTCGCGCACGGCCGTGACCGTGGCCAGGCGCGCCGCCGTCGTGGGGGTGCCGGGTTCAATCGATCGCTGCAGTTCGTCGTCGTACACGGCGATCGACATCGCGAGGTCGACCGGCACGTGCTCGCGCGCGCTCGCGAGCAGCGGCAGGTCTCGACGGAGGAGCGTGCCCTTCGTGAGCACGCTGAACGGCGTGCCGCTGCCGGCGAGCGCCTCGATGATGCCGGGCATGAGCGCATAGCGCCCCTCCGCACGCTGGTAGGGGTCGGTGTTCGTCCCCAGGGCGACCGGCTCGTGCCGCCACGACGAACGAGCGAGCTCGCGCCGGAGCACGTCGGCCACGTTGACCTTGACGATCAGCTCCCGGTCGAAGTCGTCGCCAGGGCTCAGGTCGAGGTACTCGTGCGTCGGCCGCGCGAAGCAGTAGGCACATGCGTGACTGCAGCCCCGGTAGGGGTTGATGGTCCAGCCGAACGGCACGTACGACTGGCCGGGGACCTTGTTCAGGGCCGACTTCGCGAGCACCTCGTGGAAGGTCAGCCCGGTGAACTCGGGCGTCTGTACCGACCGGACGAGGTTGTTCAGGCGAGCGAGGCCCGGCAGCGTGCCCTCCTGCTCGACGCCCAGTTCCTGCCCGTTCCACCGCATGGGCTCATTCGAACACATGTTCGAACGTGTGGCAAGCCGACGCACGGATCGCCGTGTCATATCTCAGGACATCGGTGACAGTTCTGCCTCAGGACATTGGTGACGCTTCCTCGGTTGTTGGGGTGACACTTCGGCGGCGAGTCTGCGGGGATGGCTGCCAGTGAACCTATTGACCCTCGTGTTCGTCTCGCGATCGCCCAGTGGCCCGAGGATGCGCCTCGGGGTGCGGTCTCGACGTTCTGCGCCGAACACGGCATCTCCCGGAAGTCGTTCTACGCGCTGCGCCGGCGGGCGCTGGACGACGGACCGGCCTCGATCCTCGAGCCCCGCTCCCGACGCCCACGCTCGAGCCCAACGCGCCTGACCGAAGACGTCAAGGCCCGCGCCGTGGCGGTGAGGGCGTCGCTGGAAGCATCCGGGTTGGATCACGGGCCCATCAGCGTGCACGACAGGATGCGGGCGATGGGATTGACCCCGGTGCCCTCGGTCGCATCCTTGGCGCGGATCTTCCGCGACGCGGGCGTCGCGCGGGCGGAGCCGAAGAAGAAGCCGCGTTCGGCGTGGCGCCGATTCGTGTACCCGGCGCCGAACGCGTGCTGGCAGCTGGACGCGACCGAGTACGTCCTCACCGGCGGCCGCAAGTGCGTGATCTTCCAACTCATCGACGACCACTCCCGCTACGCCGTCGCGTCTCTCGTCGCGCACAGCGAGACCGCCGACGCCGCTGTCCTCGTGTTCGACAAGGCCATGGCTGCCCACGGCGTCCCGCAACGGTTGCTGTCCGACAACGGGACCGCGCTGAACCCGTCACGTCGTGGGGTCTGCTGCACGAGTAGGTGACATCTGAGTTGGCTTGTCCTGCGGGACGGGCTGGAAGGATGTCATCGTGCCCAA
>NZ_JBOCIG010000022.1:0-786 GCF_050565425.1 Agromyces sp. GXS1127 | reverse complement strand
CGATCCTTCAGTGCAACGCAGGCTCCACCGGCAAATGTTGCTCGGCCAGCTTCGTAGCGGCGACCCGCGCGACAGTGGCCGCCGCTCCGGGAATGATTAGGGCATGAGTCTGGGCCAAACACCGTCTTCGAGTCGACGCGTCACCTGGCTCGTCGTGACCATCGGGATCGCCCTCGTGCTGATCGCCCGGGTGCTCGTATCCCTCTTCGCGGACAACCGCCTCGCACGCGACGCGCTCGGGGCCAATGTGCTGGACGTCCTTGTGGTCTCGCTCGGAATTACCGGCCTGATCGTGGTGACAGCTCTGCGTGGTGGTTACGCGGCGGCAAGGAAGGCCGTCCGCAGGATCACCGCGGATTACCCAGATGCGCTGGTGTTCATGTCGTACCTCAATGAGGCCGAGACCACCGCGCTTCGCGAGGTAGGCGTGATCTCTCCGGGGTACCACCCTCCCCAGGGCGTGGCAGTCGTTCTTGAGCCGCACCGCTTCGCATTCTGGATGGGCAAGCCACTTGTGCATCTCGCCGAGGTCCGCAGTGAAGACTTGCGTTACCGGGCCGGTAAGGCGGCGCACGGTTTGTCCCGGCCGGACGCGATCATTGCCGAGGTCATCAGTGGCGGTCGGATGATCCGGGTGCCGATCGTGCTCCTGCGTGATGGCCTTCTCATCCCGAAGCCGCTCACGGCAGATGAGCTGGCGGGGGTCATCCGGCAGCTCGAGGTCGCGCGCCGCTGAACTCGGCGTCTGGCGACAGGACGTGTGGTCCACCGCAAGCTGCGTGACCG
>NZ_JBOCIG010000021.1:0-951 GCF_050565425.1 Agromyces sp. GXS1127 | reverse complement strand
GCCAGCCCAGATGCAGCAGCACCGGCGGCAGCGGCAGCATCGCCGCCAAGTCCTGCTCGAGCCGTTCGACCGGGCGGGCCTTCGTCGTGCGCACCACCCGCCGGTTCGCGGCGGCCAGCCAGTCGGTGAACTGTGCGTTGAAATCCGCCGGTGACGCGAACTGCCGGCCCGGCATGAACGAGGACTCGAAATAGCCGTTGCGTCGCTCCACGATGCCCTTCGACTCCGGGTCCCGCGGCGGCAGCAGCACGAGCTTGGTCGCCAACGTCCCGGTGAACGCGGTCACCCCCTCGGCGGGCCGGTGGCCACGGCCGATGCCGGGCTCGTTGTCCCAGATCAGCCGCCGCGGCACCCGACCCAACTGCCGGATCAGCTCCCACGAGCCCAGCAGCAGGTCCGGCGTCTTCCGGGTCGGGATCATCCGGCCGAGCATGAACCGCGAATGCGCCGCGGTGATCACCAGCACCGGCAGCAGCACCCTCGAACCGTCCTCGAGCGGGATCTTCCGCGGCGGGAACCACAGATCGCACTGCGCCGCATCGCCGGGCTCCCACACCAACCGGTCCGCCGGATCCGGCGGGCGCACCTCGGGACGAAGCCGCCGCACATGCTCACGGAACCATGTGATCGACCCGTCCCAGCCGACGCGTTCGGCGATCACCGTCGCCGGCATGTCCGGGGTGTCCTTCAACAGCTGCCGCACCCGCGCTTCGAACGGGGTGAACGAGGTCGGCGCCGGCCTTCGCTCGTACCGCGGCGGCGAATCCGAGCCCGCCACCTTCACCACCGTCGTCCGCGAGATCCCCAACCGCTCCGCGATCCTGGCCTTCGGCACCCCATCGGCCACCAGCCGCCGGATCAACGCCCAGTCCTCCACAGTGATCACTCTCCAATCGTTGAGTGTTCACTTTTCGACCGCCGCTACTGTTCAGTTTTCAAGCGTCGCCGACA
>NZ_JBOCIG010000020.1:0-1196 GCF_050565425.1 Agromyces sp. GXS1127 | reverse complement strand
CTGGCGCAATCGGGTTCGGCTGGGTCGGGACTACTACGTCCGTGTCGACAGCAACGACTACTCCGTGAACCCTGCCGCGATCGGCCGGATCGTGGACGTGACCGCGGACCTGGACCGGGTGCGGGTGCGGATGAACGGCCGGATCGTCGCCGAGCACGATCGGGTGTGGGCGCGCGGGATGACTCTGACCGACCCGGGCCATGTCGAAGAAGCCGCCCGGCTGCGTCGATTGTTCCAACAGCCCCGCCGGCAGGCCGCGGCCGGGCACGAACTGGGCCGGGACCTGGCCGATTACGACCGTGCGTTCGGGCTGACCGGCCATGACGAGGACGAGCACTGATGGGTGCCGCGAAGACGACGTCCGAGACGGTCAAGCAGATCCACTACCTCGCCGCCGCGTTGAAAGCGCCGAGGATCACCGAAGCCGCCGCCCGGTTGGCCGATCACGCCCGCGACGCCGGTTGGACCCATGAGGACTACCTGGCCGCGGTCCTCGAACGCGAAGTCGCCGCCCGCAACGCGTCCGGCGCGGAACTGCGCATCCGCGCCGCCGGGTTCAGCGCCCGGAAGACGCTGGAGGACTTCGACTGGGACGCCCAACCCGCCGCCCGCCAGCCGATCGCCGCCCTGGCATCCGGCGCGTTCCTGACCGAGGCGCGCAACGTCGTCCTGCTTGGCCCGCCCGGCACCGGCAAGACCCACCTGGCCACCGGGCTGGGCATCGCCGCCGCCCGTGCCGGGCACCGGGTGCTGTTCGCGACCGCGACCGACTGGGTCACCCGGCTCAGCGACGCCCACCGCATCGGTCGGCTCCCGAACGAGTTGACCCGGCTACGCCGGTACAGCCTGATCATCGTCGACGAGGTCGGCTACCTGCCATTCGAGCAAGACGCCGCGAACCTGTTCTTCCAACTCGTCTCATCCCGCTACGAACACGCGTCACTGATCTTGACCAGCAACCTGCCCTTCAGCGGCTGGGGCGGCGTGTTCGGCGACCAGACCGTCGCCGCAGCGATGATCGACCGCATCGTCCACCACGCCGAGGTCCTCGCACTCAAAGGCGCCAGCTACCGGCTACGCGACCGCGGCATCGACACCCTGCCCAGCATCAGAGCCGAACAAGACCACGGCTAGACTGCCCGCGACCGTTCACTTTCCGGCCGCCGCAAACGACCAGAATTCAACCGTCGTCGACA
>NZ_JBOCIG010000002.1:411559-545422 GCF_050565425.1 Agromyces sp. GXS1127 | reverse complement strand
AGTTCGAGGTCATCATGAACACGCCAGCCGCACTGGCTGCGTGACTAAAAACTGTCACCTATCCGTGCAGCAGACCCGTGCGGCATCCAGGCGATGCACGCGGCCAGGTTCAGCGAGCGGGTGGTCGCGAGCGACATCTCGGATCGCGCGGTGCGGTTCGCGCGGCTGAACATCGGCCTCAATGCGATCGAGGGCGTCGAACTCCGGGCCGGCAGCCTGTAAGAGCCGCTCGGCGGGGAGCGGGTGGACCGGATCGTGTCGAACCCGCCGTTCGTGATCACGCCGCGACGGGACGGCGTGCCGGCGTACGACTATCGCGACGGCGGGATGGTCGGCGACGGCATCGTCGAGGCGGTCGTCCGCGGGGCCGCCGATCACCTGGCGCCCGGCGGGATCGCGCAGCTGCTCGGGAACTGGGAGTACCGGCGCTCCGGCGGCGAGCTCGCCGACGGGCTCGAGCGCGTCGCCGGGTGGGCGGCCGACGCGGGCCTGGAGTACTGGATCGTGGAGCGCGAGCGCCAGGACCCGAGCGAGTACGCGGAGACCTGGATCCGCGACGGCGGCACGCGTGCGGGGACGCCCGAGTTCGAGGCGCTGCACGGCGCCTGGCTCGAGGACTTCGAGGAGCGCCGGGTCGAGTCGGTCGGCTTCGGGTACGTGCTGCTGCGTCGCCCCGCCGACGGCCGCGGGCGCTCGCTCGCGCGCGCCGAACGCCTGCACGGACCGCTCGGCGACGTCGCCGGCGGCCTCGCCGCCCACCTCGAGGCGTGCCTCGCGGCCTCCGACCTCGTCACGGCGCTCGACGACCCCGCGCTCCGCGGCCTGCGCGTCGAGGTCGCCGAGGACGTGACCGAGGAACGCCACCACTGGCCGGGCGCCGAACAGCCGACCGTGATCCTGCTGCGGCAGGGCGGTGGATTCGGCCGGGTGGTCGACGCCGGCACCGGGCTCGCCGCGCTCGTCGGCGCGGCCGACGGCGAGCTGCCGCTCGGCGTGCTCGTCGACGCGATCGCGGACCTGCTCGACGTCGACCGTGCCGAGCTCTGGGACGAGCTCGCGGCGGCGACGCGCGAACTCGTCGCGGGCGGGATGCTCCGGCCAGTCGTCGGCTGAGGGTCGACTCCGCCGTCGACTGGCGTGCCGGCCGTCGGCGCAGCCGCCCGGGTCAGACCGTGCCGGCCGGCGGCCAGGCCCCGACGATGAGCGCCATGAAGGCGAACGTGATGAACTCGTGCGCGACGTTCACGGCGGTCAGCCCGGCCGGGCGGCCCTCGAACGCGTCGTGCGTGACGAACCGCGCCGCCGTGAAGCCGGCCCAGAGCAGCGCCGCCGTGCCGAGGGCCACGAGCAGGTACGAGCCCCCGAGCGCCGTCCACGCCGTGTTCACGGCGACCGCGAGCACCCACGCCGACACGACGCTGACGAGGATGGTCGTCGTGATCGGACCCACCGGGCTGCGGTCGCCGGCGTCGACGCGCGCGACCCGCATCCAGTAGTTCCCGAACAGCATCGGCGTGTACCAGGCCGACCCGACGACGAGCGTCGAGAGCGTGGCGAGGGCCACCGCCCACCAGTTGACGTCCCAGATCATCGTGCCCTCCCACGGTCCGGATGGCCGGAGTCTACCGAGCCGCCCGCCGCGCGGCCGCTCGCGCACGGCGACATCCCCGACGGCGGCGGTATCCTCGTGGCTGCCACCGAAAGCGAGCCCATGCCCGAGTCCCCACTCTCCGATTCGCCCTACGAGGTGCTCGGCGTCCCCGCCGACGCGGATGCCGTGGCGCTGCGCCTGGCGTACCGTCGCGCCCTGCGGCACGCCCACCCCGACACGGGCGGCGACGCCGTCCGGTTCCACGCGGTCCAGCGCGCATGGGAGCTCGTGGGCACGCCGGAGGCCCGCGCGGCCTTCGACCGCGGCTCGGGCGGCGGCATGGCGGAGCCGCAGCACGAGGCGTGGGCCCCTGCGGCACCGAGGCCGCGCCGCGACTCGCGGCCCATGGCCCGCGCCTACGGGCACCCCGGCGGGTGGACGCGCGAGCGCTACCTCGCGCTCATCCGCGAGTGGGCGGGGCGCGGCGTGACGCTCGAGGATCCGTACGACCCGGCGCTCGTGCGATCGGCGCCGCGCGACATCCGTCACGTCCTCGCCGATGCGCTCGCCGAGGAGCAGACCGCGCGATCGCTCGCGACGCTCGGGATCGCGTACACGGTGTGGCACGACATCGCGACGGATGCCGCGGGGCCCGGCCTGCCGCCGAAGCTCGATCACCTGGTGCTCGGACCGACCGGACTCATCGCGATCCAGTCGGAGGACTGGGGCGGGCCGATCGCGTTCAAGCGCGGTGAGCTCATCGGCGAGGCGCTGGCCGGGGAACGGCCGATCCGCCTCCTCGCGGCGCGTGCGAAGGCCGTGACGCGGCCCGCGCGCGTGAAGCCGACGGCACTCGTCGTGGTCGTCCCGGACGAGCACGCGCGGACCGACCTCGAGGTCGGCGGGTCGGTGCGCGGCGCCGCAGCCGTGCTCGTGCGGCGGTCGCGGCTCGCGAGCGCGATCCGCGACGGCATCCCCGGATCCCCGGTGCTCGGCGGCGCGGACGTCATGGAGATCCGGAGCCGGCTGCAGGCGACGATCCGGTTCGCGTGAGCCCGGCGGGTCGGCGGCCGGGCGGTCCGGCGGTCCGCTCGGCGGTCGTCGACCTGACGGCCGTCCGGGGCATCCGTCGACCTTTGCCAAGATGGAGGGATGGGCACCCCTGACGTCGACGCGTACATCGAGGACTTCACCGCGTTCGTGACGGCATCGCCGTCGTCGTACCACGCGGCCGAGGAGGTGGCGCGGCGGCTCGTGGAGGCCGGCTTCGATCGGCTCGAGGAACCCGACGCCTGGCCGACGGGACCGGGTCGTCGCGTGGTCGTCCGCGACGGCGCGGTCATCGCGTGGGTGCAGCCCGAGGGCGCCGAGGCGACGACGCCCTTCCGGATCCTCGGCGCGCACACCGATTCGCCGTCGTTCAAGCTCAAGCCGAACCCGTCGAGCGGCGCCGCCGGCCTCTCGCAGGCGAACGTGGAGGTCTACGGCGGTCCGCTGCTGAACTCCTGGCTCGACCGCGAGCTTCGCCTCGCCGGGCGCCTGGCGACGCGCGACGGCGTGACGCACCTCGTGGCGACCGGTGCACTCCTGCGGATCCCGCAGCTCGCGGTCCACCTCGACCGGGGCGTGAACGCCGACGGCCTCACGCTCGACAAGCAGCGTCACGTCCAGCCGATCTGGGGCGTCGAGACGATCGGCGAGCCGGCGGACGTCGTGGCGCACCTCGCGACGCTGGCGGGCGTGGATGCCGAGGAGGTCGTCGGCCACGACGTGCACGTCGTCGACGCGGCCGCACCGGCCCGGTTCGGCCGGGGCGACGTCTTCCTCGCATCGGGACGGATGGACAACCTGACCTCGGTGCACGCCGGGCTCACCGCCATCCTGGACGCACCGCAGGACGCCGGGCACATCAGCGTGCTCGCCGCGTTCGATCACGAGGAGCTCGGCTCGGAATCGCGCTCGGGTGCGAGCGGCCCCTTCCTGGAGGACGTGCTCGCGCGCATCGGCGCCGGCCTCGGCGCCGGCGTCGAGGAGCGCCGCCGCGCGTTCGCGGCGTCGTGGCACGTCTCGAGCGACGCCGGCCACGCCGTGCACCCGAACTACCCCGAGCGGCACGACCCCGTGAACCGTCCGGTGCTCGGTGGCGGTCCGCTGCTGAAGCTCAACGCGAACCAGCGGTATGCGACGGATGCCGCGGGCGCGGCGCGGTGGGCGGCGGCGTGCGCTGCGGCGGGCGTGCCGACCCAGGAGTTCGTGTCGAACAACGCGATCCCGTGCGGCTCGACCATCGGGCCGCTCACGGCCACCCGGCTCGGCATCCGCACCGTCGACGTCGGCCCGCCGCTGCTCTCGATGCACTCGGCCCGCGAGCTCGCGCACGTCGAGGACCTCGCGGCACTCGGCGCGGCGATCGCGGCTTTCTTCCGGGGCGCCTGAGCCCGGGCCGGCGCGGCGGGAAGCGGCGGGCGCCGGGACCCCGGCCCCGCAGCGTCGGTCGGGAGGCGCGCGCACCCGACTCTGGCGGGATCTCGCGCATCGTCGGCCGGATGCGCCTCCGGTCGGCGCGCGGCCGGGTGCGAGCATCGGAGCATGACGAACGCGACCGCCCCCGTGCCCGCCGTGCGTGCGGCATCCGTCGATGGGCTCTTCGCCCACGTCGCCACGCCCGAGGAGGCGGTCCGCCACTTCCGGGCGCGACTCGGCTTCGAGACCGACGTGTCCGACGTGGCCGGCGCGCTCGCGGCATCCGACCCCGGCTTCGTCCTGGTCGACACGCGCAGCGAGGCCGCCTGGGCGGCCGGGCGCATCCCCGGCGCCGTGCACCTGCCGGGACGGCGCATCCCGGCC
This sequence comes from Agromyces sp. GXS1127, assembly GCF_050565425.1. Taxonomy (NCBI): domain Bacteria; kingdom Bacillati; phylum Actinomycetota; class Actinomycetes; order Micrococcales; family Microbacteriaceae; genus Agromyces; species Agromyces sp. GXS1127. The sequence goes on along the minus strand of NZ_JBOCIG010000002.1, from coordinate 540,984 downwards.
GTCGCACCGACGCGCTTCGCACCGGGCACTCCGGTCGTCGTCTACTGCTGGGGCCCGGGCTGCAACGGGGCCACGCGTGCCGCACTCGCGTTCGCGAGCCTCGGCCACCCCGTGAAGGAGATGCTGGGCGGCTTCGAGTACTGGGTGCGCGAGGGGTTCGAGGTCGAGCGCGATGCCGGTCGCGAGCGCGGCCCGGTCGACACGCTCACCAACGTGGCGACCGGCGCGCCGGTCGTCGAGTGCGCCTGTTAGGGGGACACGGGCGGGGTCCGTCGGCCGGCGCCGTTCGCCGGCGGGCGAGCGGGGCGGACCCGCTCAGCGCAGCGGTCCGCGCCGCTGCTCGAGCCAGAGCGTGTGCTCGCGGAGTCCGTTGCGGACGGCGGCCTTGATGATCAGGTAGCCGATCCAGAGGCTCAGCGCGATGAACGCCAGGTAGATGAGCGAGCCGATGATGAGGGCAGCGGCGCTCAGTCCGCCGAGCATGCCGGGGTCGATGTTCGGGTCCACTCGGCTACCTTCGCAGAATCGCGGCCCGCCCCGGAAGGGACCCATCCGGGGGACACGACCCGCTCAGCACTCGATGACGTTGACGGCGAGGCCGCCCTCGCTCGTCTCCTTGTACTTCGACATCATGTCGATGCCGGTCTGGCGCATGGTCTCGATCACGGTGTCGAGCGACACCACGTGCGTGCCGTCGCCGTGCAGCGCGAGCCGAGCGGCCGACACCGCGGTGGACGCGGCGATCGCGTTGCGCTCGATGCAGGGCACCTGCACGAGCCCCGCGACAGGATCGCACGTCAGGCCGAGATGGTGCTCCATCGCGATCTCGGCGGCGTTCTCGATCTGCGCCGGGGTGCCGCCGAGCACCGCGCAGAGCGCTCCGGCCGCCATCGCACACGCCGAGCCGACCTCGGCCTGGCAGCCGCCCTCGGCGCCCGAGATCGAGGCGTTCCTCTTCACCAGGCTCGCGATCGCCGACGCCGTGAGCAGGTAGCGGCGGATGCCCTCGCGGTCGGCGCCCGGCACGTACTTCAGGTAGTAGTGGCCGACCGCGGGGATGATGCCGGCGGCACCGTTCGTCGGAGCGGTCACGACACGGCCGCCCGAGGCGTTCTCCTCGTTGACCGCGAGCGCGAACGCGTGCAGCCATTCGGTCGAGGTGTCGCGGACGTGCTCGTCGCGGTCGTACTCCTCGAGGCGGCGTCGCACCTCGGGCGCGCGCCGTTTTACCCGCAGGCCGCCGGGCAGCGTGCCCTCGGTCGCGAGGCCGTGCGCCACGCACTCGGCCATCGCGTCCCAGATCGCGTCGATGCCGGCGATGATGCCCTCCTCGCCGTGCACCGCGACCTCGTTGCGCCAGGAGACGTCGCAGAGGCTCACGCCGTGCTCATCGCAGAGTGCGAGCAGCTCGGCCGCGGTCGAGTAGGGCAGCGGATGCCGCAGCGCCTCCGCCTGCTCGGGGGCGTCGCCGTCGCGGCGGATGAACCCGCCGCCGACCGAGTAGTACGTCTCCTCGGCGATCGGGAGTGCGTCGTCGTCGCCCCAGGCCTGCAGCGTGAGCGCATTGGGGTGGCCGGGGAGCCGGGTGCGCGGTTCGAGTGAGACGTCGGACTGCGACATCCGGATCGGGTGCCGACCGGCGAGGCGGACCTCGGCGCCGTCGCCGAGGCGCGTCCACGCGCCGCGGACCTCGTCGGGATCGCAGTCGTGCGGAGCGAGGCCGCCGAGGCCGGCGATCACGGCGTCGGGCGTGCCGTGACCGAGGCCGGTCGCGCCGAGCGAGCCGTAGAGCGAACAGGTGACGCGCCGCACTCGGTCGAGGCGGCCATCGTCGGCGAGCCCGTCGACGAAGACCCGTGCGGCCCGCATGGGTCCGACCGTGTGCGAACTCGAGGGGCCGACGCCGATCGAGAACAGGTCGAGGGCTGAGACGAACGCTGTCACCCCTCAAGGCTACGTCGCAGGACGCGCAGGGATCCGCAGTCGATTCGCAGAATCGTGCGCGTGAACCGGGTCCGCCCGACGGAATGCTCCATCGTCACGCCGGCCGCCCACTCGGCGGAGGCCCAGCCGGCTCCGCGTAGGCTGGCTCGGATGCCCACCACCGAATCGATCCCGACCTTCCGCCTGCCCGCCTCGACCGCCGACGGGGTGGCGATGCGACGCATGCACGACGACGAGGCGTCGCGCGTCGGTCGGCTGGTGCGCGACGCCTACGCCGGTGACTACGAGCTGACCGACGCCTACCTCGACGAGATCGAGGCCGTCGGCGAGCGTGCGCGCGAGCACGAGGTGTGGGTCGCCGCCGACACCGCCGACGGTGAGCTCCTCGGCACCGTCACCGTCCCGCGCGCCGGTCGGCGGATGTCGGCCGTCGCGCGGCATGAGGACGAGCTCGACTTCCGGTTCCTTGGCGTCTCGGCGGCCGCGCGCGGGCGCGGCGTCGGCGAGGCCATGGTGCGGCACGTCCTCGCGCTCGCCGCGAGCCGCGGCATCCGTCGCGTCGTGCTCAACACGGGCGAGCAGATGCGCCCGGCCCGCCGGCTCTACGAGCGGATGGGCTTCGAGCGGATCGAGGACCGGGAGTTCACGTTCGAGCGGCCGGACGGCACGCCGGTGCACATCCTCGCGTACGGCATCGACGTGCCCGGGGGCAGCGGCTTGCCGACCGTCGCCACCGCGCCGGCAGCCTGACGCCGACGGCCGAGCCGGCGCCGGAGGGTCCGCAGGTCGACCTCGCCGAGTCGGTCACCGAGGCGTGGCGCGTGCACGCGCCGAAGTACCTGCGCGCCGACTACGATGCCGGTGCAGGCGCGGAGAAGGCGGAACGGCCGCGCGGACTCAGCGACCTCCGCGACGGCTCGTGATCTGGCCCGTGTCGAAGCCGAGCAGGTGCAGGCCGCCGTGGAAGCGGGCGTGCTCGACCTTGATGCAGCGGTCCATGACGACCGTGAGGCCCTGTTCCTCGCCGGAGTACGCGGCTTGCTCGTTCCAGATGCCGAGCTGCACCCAGATGGTCTTCGCGCCCGACGCGACGACCTCGTCGACGACCGACGGGATGTCGCTGCCACGACGGAACACCACGACGATGTCGGGCACCTCGGGCAGGTCCTTCAGGCTCGCGTACGCCGGCTCGCCGAGGATCTCGGTCTCGTTCGGGTTCACGAAGTAGACGCGGTAGTCGCTCGACTGCTGGAGGTAGGTGCCGACGAAGTAGCTGGAGCGCTGCGGCTTCGGGGAGGCGCCGACGATCGCGACCGACTTCGCCGCGTTCAGGATGCGGAGGCGCGCCCTGGCGTCGGGCCCGATCCACGTGCGCTGCGACTTCAGCAGCTTCGCCAGCGGCGAGGTCGCGGGGAGTTCGCACGAGAGCCCGTTGACGAGGCGGACGGTCTCGACGTCGGACGCCCCGGCATCCGTCGACGCGCTCTCGGCGCCGGATGCGGTGGTCGTCTCGATCGCGGTGCTCATCGGTCTGCTCCGATCGTCGCGCCGGCCAGTACCAGGCCCTGCGTCGCCGCGGCGAGCGCCTGGTCGAGGTCGGCGATGATGTCCTCCACATCCTCGATGCCGACCGAGAGGCGCACGACCCCCGGCAGCACGCCCGCGTCGACGAGCTGCTGATCGGTGAGCTGCGCGTGCGTGGTCGACGCGGGGTGGATGATGAGCGTCTTCGCATCGCCGATGTTGGCGAGGTGCGAGGCGAGGTTCACGTTCTCGATGAGCTTCTGGCCGACCTCGCGGCCGCCCTTGACCTCGAAGCTGAAGACCGAACCCGGGCCCTTCGGCAGGTACTTCGCCGCACGCTCGAAGTGCGGGTGGTCGGGCAGGCCGGCCCAGAACACGCGCTCGATGCGGGGGTCGGCGTCGAGCCACTCGGCGACCTGCCGCGCGTTGTCGATGTGGGCCTGGACGCGGTACGGCAGGGTCTCGACGCCCTGCGCGAGCAGGAACGCCGAGTGCGGCGCGAGGGCCGGGCCGATGTCGCGCAGCTGCTCGGCGCGGAGGCGCGTCAGGAACGCGTACTCGCCGAAGTTGCCCGACCACTGCAGCCCGCCGTAGCTCGGCACCGGCTCGCCGAACAGCGGGAACTTCTCGGAGTGCCAGTCGAACCGCCCCGACTCGACGACCACGCCGCCGAGCGTCGTGCCGTGCCCGCCGAGGAACTTCGTCGCCGAGTGCGTGACGAGGTCGGCGCCCCACTCGATCGGGCGGTTGAGGTAGGGGGTCGCGATCGTCGAGTCGACGATCAGCGGGATGCCGTGCGCGTGGGCGACGTCGGCGAGGCCCTCGAGGTCGGCGATCTCGCCCGACGGGTTCGCGATCGTCTCGACGAAGATCGCCTTCGTGCGCTCCGTGATCGCGGGCGCGTAGTCCGCCGGGTCGGACGAGCGGACGAAGGTCGTCTCGATGCCGAAGCGGCGGAGCGTGACATCCAGCTGGGTGATCGAGCCGCCGTAGAGGTTGGCGGAGGCGACGATGTGGTCGCCCGTCCCGGCGAGGCTCGCGAAGGTGATGTACTGCGCCGACAGGCCGCTCGCGGTCGCGACCGCGCCGAGGCCGCCCTCGAGGCTCGCGACGCGCTCCTCGAACGCCGCGACCGTGGGGTTCGCCAGGCGCGAGTAGATGTTGCCGTACTTCTGCAGCGCGAAACGCGCCGCCGCATCGGCCGTGTCGTCGAAGACGAACGCGCTCGACTGGTAGATGGGGAGCGCCCGGGCGCCCGCCTCGGCGTCGGGGATGTTGCCCGCGTGGATGGCGCGGGTCTTGAAGCCGTATTCGCGGTCTGCCATGGGGACACGGTAGTCCGGCCGGCCGCGGCATCCGCTCGCGCCCGTAACGCAGGGCAACGGATGCCGCGGCCGCACCGTCAGGCGATCGTGAAGACCAGGTGCGGCACCGAGACCCGGAAGGCACCGCTCTCCGCGTCGAGCCGCACCGACCCGCTCGTCGCGACCCATTCCGTCAGGAGCTCGACCTCGATGAGGACGGACGCCTGTGCGGGCACCGCGAAACCGGAACCCTGCAGGAACTCGTTGAACGCGAGCGACGCGCTGTCGTCGCCGCCGAAGAAGCCGCCCGTCGCGCCGGCGTCGGCGATGACGCGGTCCTGCACGATCGCATGGATCGACGAGTCCCACATCGCGTGCATCGTCGTGCGGGCGCGGACCGTCGCCCGCGCCTCCGACCCGCCGATGAACCACGCCGCGACGCCGTTCCACTCGGCGTCGACCGCGAGGTGCGCGTTGACGACGAGTCGTGCGCCGCCGTTCATGACGATCGGCTGGGTGCGCGGGTTCCGCCAGAGCGTGAAGAAGCTGAGCCGGCCCGTGCCGCCGCCGGTCAGCGCCGTCGCGGAGCTGTCCATCCGGTAGCGCGCCCAGCTGTCGAGCGAGGCCACCTCGGAGTCGACCACGACTCCGGCGTCCGCGAAGCTCCGGATGAACGTGACGCGGTCGATGATCACGTTCATCGGGTCCGCGGGGAACGTCAGGTGCGGGGTGAGCTCGGCGAGGCGCCGGGCGATCCCGTCGGACGCCTCGACCGCGCGCCGATGCGCCGCGACCGCGCGCTCGCGGCGTGCGTCCGACCGATCCGACGCCAGCGCGTCGAGGCGCTCGACGTCGAGTCCGCCCGCGGCGAGCTCCCGGGTCGCGAGATCCGCGACCTCGCGCTCGGCCGCGGCGCGGTCCGCGAGGGCATCGGCGTCGCGCAGCACCGATGGCGCTCGCTCGGCCGACAGCTCGGCGAGCGTCTCGGCCCGCCGCCGATCGTCGTCCTCCAGATTCCCCTGCCCGTACACGTCCATGTCCGACGCCTCCCCCCGACGTCGCCGTCACCGGGCGGTGCCGTCGACGAGGCCGATGCTAGACCTGCGCCGGTCCGGCGTCCATGGCTGCGGTGCCGGGGCGCCGGGGCGCGCCGGTGCGAGGGGATCGTCAGCCGCCCAGCACGTCGTCGGTCGAGCCCACGCGGGCGAATCCGCCGCCGTCGAGGTTCACCGCGGTCGCGCGCGCGAGCTCCGCGGCGCTGAGGCGGATGCCGCCGGGGCCCGCCATCTCGAAGGTGTGCGTCGCGTCGATCGGCAGCACGACGTCGTAGCCGAGGTTGCCCGCCATGCGGGCGGTGGTCTCCACGCACTGGTTGGTCTGGATGCCGCAGACGACGAGCTGCCGGATGCCGCGCTCGCCGAGCCAGGCGTGCAGGTCGGGGTCGCCGTAGAACGCCGAGTTGACGTTCTTCGTGACGAACAGGTCGTGCGGGGCGTCGGCGACGACCGGCTTCAGGGCGTTGCCCGGGGCGCCTGCGGCGAGCGGGGAGCCGGGCTCGCGCGAGTCGTGGCGGACGAGCACGATCGGCCGCGAGGCATCCGCCCACGCCTGGACCAGGCGACCGATGTTCGCCTCGGCGTCGGGGTTGTCGCGCTCGCCGAAGTAGTCGCGGTCGTCGAAGCCCTGCTGCACGTCGATCACGATGAGGGCGGCGGTGTCGTCGAGGTCCATGGGTCCATCGTGGCGTCGGTCGCCTGCGTGCTCGGCCCCGTCGGCTGCCGATCTTGCGCGAACACCTGCCACGCTCGGCGCGGGTAGCGTGGGGCGGGTGATCCTCGAGCACGCGATCCTGCCCGTCGTCCCCGGCCGCGAGGCCGCCTTCGAAGACGCGTTCGCCGAGGCGCGGCCGATCATCTCGTCGATGCCGGGCTTCGTCGACCTCACGCTCTCGCGCTCGGTCGAGACGCCGAACGAGTACCTCCTGCTCGTGCACTGGGAGCGGCTCGAGGACCACGACCCCGGCTTCCGCGGGTCGGCCGGGTACGCGCGCTGGCGCGAGCTGCTGCACGGGTTCTACGAGCCGTTCCCGATGGTCGAGCACTTCCGCGAGACCATTGCGACGGAGGCGTCGCGATGAGCGGTGTCACGCACGTCGAGACGGTCGTCGTCGGCGGCGGCGCGATGGGCGCCGCGACCGCGTGGCAGATCGCGCGACGCGGACGTGACGTCGCCCTGCTCGAACGGTACGAGCCCGGCCACCGCAACGGCGCGTCGCACGGAGCCTCGCGGAACTTCAACGTCGGATACAGCGATCCCGCGTACGTCGCGATGCTCGTCGAGGCGCTGCCGCTCTGGCGCGAGCTCGAGGCGGAGTCGGGGACGCCGCTGCTCGACCTCGTCGGCGTCGCGAACCACGGCCCGGCCGCGCACTTCGACGCCGTGCACGCGGCCCTCACCGGGGCCGGCGTTCCGGCCGAGTTCCTGCCGGTCGAGGAGGCGTCCCGACGCTGGCCCGGCATCCGGTTCGACACCCGGGTGCTGTTCAACGAGCGCGCGGGCCGGGTGAACGCGGATGCCACGATCGCGGCGCTCCACGCGACGGCCGTGGCCGGCGGGGCCGATGTGCGGCACCGCACCCGGGCCATGCGCATCGAGCCGCTCGGCGAGGATCGCGTGCGCGTGGCATCCGTCACCGATGCCGGGGTCGAGGAGGTCATCGAGGCTCGCACCGCGGTCGTCACGCTCGGCGCCTGGACCACGAAGTTCGTCGGCGGACTCGCGCTGCCGTCGCTCGTGGTCACCCAGGAGCAGCCGGCGCACTTCGCGGTGCGCGACGAGTCCGTGCCATGGCCGAGCTACAACCACTTCCCGGGCGCGGCGGCCGACGGATACGGCTACTGGCGCTCGCCCGTGTACGGCATGCTGACTCCCGGCGAGGGCGTGAAGGCCGGATGGCACGGGGTCGGTCCCGTCGTCGATCCCGACGCACGCGACTTCCTGCCCGTGCCCGACCAGCTCGCCGACCTGCAGCACTACGCGCGCGACTGGCTGCCCGGCGTCGACGCCGACGCGGTGACGCCGATCAGCTGCACCTACACGACCACGCCCGACGAGCACTTCGTGCTCGACCGCATCGGGCCGATCGTCGTCGGCGCGGGGTTCTCGGGGCACGGCTTCAAGTTCACGCCGGTCGTCGGGCGGATCCTCGCCGACCTCGCCGACGGGTCGGGGCCGGCGCCGCGGCGGTTCGCGGCCGACCGCGTCGCGACGGCCGGCGGCTCGCCGACCGGGCTCGCCGGGCGCTGATCGCCGCCGTCCGGCCATGCCGGCCGCCGGGCGTCGCGCCGGGCTCGACCCTCGTCCGCTTCACCGGAGAATCGGCGGCTCACAGGACGGATTCGCGCGATCGGACCCGTACATCGTGGAATCTCCTGTTCTCGAGTGGGTGGGCGTCGCGCTCTGCACAGGGGCTGATCAGGGCCCGCTGCTAGCCTCGTCCTGGTCGCCCGACGGCGACCCCGGACGAGGGAACCCAGTACCCGGAACGCGACAAGACTGGCCGAAGGAGTGCCGTCATGTCGTGGATCGTCCTCATCGTCTCCGGTGTGCTCGAGGCCGTCTGGGCCACCGCCCTCGGGAAGTCCGAGGGGTTCACCAGGCTCTGGCCGTCGGTCGTGTTCGGCGTCGCGCTCGTCCTCTCGATGGGCGGGCTCGCGTGGGCCATGCGCGGCATCCCGGTCGGCACCGCGTATGCGGTGTGGGTCGGCATCGGCGCGGCGCTCACGGTCATCTGGGCCATGGTCACCGGCGAGACGGATGTCTCGTGGGCGCGCCTCGCGCTCATCGTGGGCCTCGTGGGCTGCGTCGTCGGGCTGAAGCTCGTCGACGGCGGTGCCGGCCACTAGTCGCGCGCCGCGTGCGACCGCGTCAGGCGTCGCGATCCGCGTCCCAAGTGCCCCGCGAACCGCGACGCCGCCGCCCGTGAGCCGCACCGCTGCCCGAGAAGTCGCAGATGCACGGCCGCACCGTGCATCAGCGACTTCTCGGCGATTGACGAGCGGCGCCATTCGGCGAGGCCCCGCCCGCGCTGTGCCCGGTGGGCGGTGCTCGCGGCGCGGGCACGCGGCATCGGCGCGTGTAAAGAATGCTTGACACGGTGTCGAGAATGTTCGACACTGGCCATGTCAAACATTCTTCACATCGGAGGAAGAGGAAGCGGATGTCGTACGAGGAGAAGGGCACGTGGTCGTTCCTCGTGGTCACGATCGTGGTCTACGGGGTCTACCTGTGGCTCGTGCTCGCGCAGCTCGCCGCGGGCACGCCGGTCGACGAGGTCGACTACGTGGCGCCGATGCTCTGGACCATCGGCGGCGCGATCGTCGCCGGCATCGTCGGGCGGGTCCTGCTCGAGATCCTCACGCCGAGTGAGAGCCGCCGCGCCGACGTGCGCGACAAGCAGATCGACCGGGCCGGGGAGCAGGTGGGCAACTCGCTCATCGTGATCGCGGGCATCGGCGCGCTGATCCTCGCGATGCTCCAGGTGCACTGGTTCTGGATCGCCAACACCATCTACCTCGGCTTCGTGCTGGCCGGCATCCTCTCGAGTCTCGCCAAGCTCGGCATGTACCACCGGGGGCTGCCCGAATGGTGAAGCCCACTCGCGTCACGAACGACATCCGTTCGCTGCGCTTCCGCCACGGCGAGATGACGCAGGCCGAGCTCGCGGAGCGGCTCGGCGTCACCCGCCAGACCGTCATCGCCATCGAGCAGGGCCGCTACTCGCCGTCGCTCGAGATGGCCTTCCAGATCGCTCGGGTGTTCGGGGTGCCGCTCGACGACGTCTTCCAGTACCCCCATCAGGAGGAGACGGGATCATGAGCGCAGGCACGATGCGTGCGGTGGTGCAGAACGGCTACGGCGGCCCCGAGCTGCTGGCCGTCGCCGATGTCCCGGAGCCGGGCCCGCCCGGCCCGGGTCGGGTCGCGATCGCGGTGCACGCCGCGGGCGTCCACGCGGGCGATGTGTGGATCATGCGCGGCGAGCCGTTCGTGCTGCGCGCCGCGTTCGGCTGGAAGCGCCCGAAGAAGCCGGTCGGGCGCGACATCGTCGGGATCGTCAGGGCGGTGGGCGACGGCGTCACGTCCCTCGCGGTCGGCGACCGTGTCTTCGCGGAGTCCGACCAGGCCGGATTCGCAGAGACCGCCGTCGTCGACGCGCGCTTCGTGCGAGGCGCGCCCGCGAATCTCGACGACGCGCACGCCGCGGTCATCCCGGTCTCCGGGACGACCGCGCTGCAGGCGCTCCGACTCGCCGACGTGCGGCCCGGCGACCGGGTACTCGTCATCGGCGCGTCGGGCGGCGTCGGCACATACGCGGTGCAGCTCGCGGTCGCGATGGGGGCGACGGTCACCGGCGTCGCGAGCGGCGCCAAGGCCGACCACGTGCGCGCGGCCGGCGCGAGCCGCGTCATCGACCACCGCACCGAGGACGTCACGGCCGACGGCGCGACGTACGACGTCGTGATCGACCTCGTCGCCGCGCAGTCGCTCGGCGCCCTCACGCGCATCCTCGCGCCGCGCGGCACCCTCGTGCTGTCCGCCGGCACCGGTTCGCGCACGTTCGGGCCGATCCCGCGGCTCGTCGCCGCGACCTTCCGGTCGCCCTTCACCGGGCGCAGACTGAAGCCGCTCGCGGCACGGCGCAGCGGTGACGACCTCGACGCGCTCCGCGCGTACGCCGAGGCGGGCGACCTGCGTCCCGTCGTCGACGAGGTGTTCCCCTTCGACCGGGCTCCCGAGGCGTTCGCGCGGCTCGCCTCGGGCAGGGTCCGCGGCAAGGTCGCCATCCGCGTGCGTGGCGGCGACGGCGAGACGGATGCCGCGGCGAGCGCGGCCTCGGATGCCGGCGCGGCGGGCGGCGGCGCGGGTCCTCAGCCGGACTGATGCGTCCAGCGGGGTGGTGCGGCGCGGGCTCGGCGGCGCGGCACCGCCCCGCACCCGGGCGCGCTCGGCGGCCGCGATCCCGGCTCAGCCCAGCAGCACCGCGCCGTACGCGAGGGCCGCGACGAGGACCCACGACACGAGCCCGGTCACGAGCGAGCGCCATCCGGTGTGCAGCAGGGCCGCGACGCGGATCGACGCGCCGAGCGCGAAGAGCGCCATCGCGAGGAGGGTCGTCTGCACGACGTCCGCAGCCTCGAGCACCGCCTCGGGCACGGGCAGGAACGTGCGGACGAGCACCGCGGCGAGGAAGCCGACGATGAAGAGCGGCACGATCGCGGGGCGGGGGCCGGAGGCATCCGTCGCCCGTCGCCGCTCGACGCCCGCCGCGAGGGCGACCATGGGTGCGAGCAGCAGCACGCGCGTGAGCTTCACGACGACGGCCACCGCGAGCGCCGACGCGCCGGCGATCTGGGCGGTGGCGACGACCTGCCCGACGTCGTGCACGCCCGCACCGACCCAGTGCCCGAACCCCGTGGACGACAGGCCGAGCGGATGCCACAGCGCCGGCAGCACGGCGATGGCGAGCGTTCCGCAGAGCGTCACGAGCGCGACCGGGCGCGCCTGCTCGTCGTCGCGGGCGCGCACGGTGGCGGCCATGGCGCCGATCGCGGAGGCGCCGCAGATCGCGAAGCCGCTGGCGACGAGGAGCGGCTCGTGCCCCGGCAGGCGCATCGCGCGGCCGAGCGCGATCGTGCCGAGGAAGGTGAGGACGACGACCGCGACGGTCGTGGCGATCGTGATCCAGCCGAGCCCGGCGATGTCGGCCAGGCTGAGCTTCAGCCCGAGGAGGACGATGCCGGTGCGCAGCAGCGTGCGCGCCGAGAAGCCGAGCCCGGGACGGAGGGCGCCGTCGAGTGCGGGACGCAGCGCCGGCACCTGCCCCACGACGATGCCCGCTGCGACGGCGACCGTGAGCAGCGGCACCGCCGGAACGGCGAGGTGGACGAGCCACGCGACGGCGGCGGCCGTCGCGGTGACGGCGAGTCCCGCCATCCGCCCGTCCCATCGACGGCCGGAGCCGCCGGCCGCAGCGCCGGCCGCCGCGCTCGCCGGGCCGCCGGCCGCCGCGCTCGCCGGGTCGTCGGCCGCCGCGCTCGCCGGGTCGTCGGCCGACGCGCCCGCCGGGTCGTCGGCGCCCGTGCCGCTCCCGCTCATCCCCATCCCGGCAGCCAGAAGTGCAGCTGACGGAAGTCGGGCGTCACGGGCATCGCCGTCCAGAGCGGCAGGAAGAAGATCGACACCGCGACCGCGACGCCGAGGAACACCGCGACGGTTCCGATGCCCTGCTGGCGGCGCCACCGCGGATCGTCGGGCCGGCCCAGGACGATCCCGATGACCGCGGCGAGCGCGAGCAGCAGGTAGGGCTCGTAGGCGATCGTGTAGAACTGGAACACCGTGCGGTTCAGGTACATCAGCCACGGCAGGTACCCGGCGGCGACGCCGACGAGGATCGCACCCGACGTCCACTCCCGGTACCGCGCGAAACGGTAGACGAGGTACGCAGCCGCGAGGGTCGCCGCCCACCAGATGATCGGGTTCGGGATGCCCATGATCGAGGACCAGCACTCGGCCTGGCCGCACCCGCCCGACCCGTCGGTCGTCGAGGCGAAGTACATGTTCGTCGGGCGCCATGCGATCGGCCAGGTCAGCGGATTCGCCTGCCACGGGTGGGGCGAGGCGACGCCGACGTGGTAGCCGTAGGCGGCCTGGTGGTAATGCCAGAGGCTCTGCAGCGAGGTCGGCACCCACGCCCAGAACCCGGTCGCCGCGTTGCCGGGCTCGTCGGCCCACCCGCGGTAGTAGCCGCCGTCGGTGACGAGCCAGCCGGTCCACGAGGCGAGGTACACGAGCCCGGCCACGGGCACCAGGAGGACGAAGGTCGCCGGCGCCTGCTTCACCAGCGAGCCCTCGACCCAGAAGCCGAGTCCGGCGCGGCGGCGCGCCATCGCATCGACGAGGACGAGGTACAGGCCGAACGCGGCGATGAAGTACAGTCCCGACCACTTCACCGCGGTGGCCGCCCCGAAGGCCGCGCCGGCGGCGATCACCCACGGTCGCGCCCAGATCACCGGGCCCCAGTGCGGATCTCCACCCGACGCGCGCAGCGCCGCGACGCGCTCGCGCAGCCTCGACTCGGTCCCCTCCCGGTCGAGGAGCACGAACCAGAAGCCGATCAGGCAGAAGAGCATGAGCCACGTGTCGAGGAGCGCCACGCGGCTCATCACGATGGCGTTGCCGTCGATCGCGAGGAGGAGGCCGGCGATCACCGCGACGAGGGTGGAACGGAAGAGGCGCCGGCCGACCATGGTCATGGCGAACACGGCGATCGTCCCGGCGAGCGCCGTCGACGCCCGCCACCAGAACGCGCTGTCGGCGCCGAACAGCGCCATCCCGAGCCCGATCATCCACTTGCCGAGCGGGGGGTGCACGACATAGGCCGGGTCGTCGGAGAAGACGTCGGTGTCGCCGCGCGCGAAGTCCTCGTTCGCCCCCTCCGGCCAGGCCGACTCGTAGCCGTTGGCGAGGAGGGTCCACGCGTCCTTCACGTAATAGGTCTCGTCGAAGACGATCTCCTGCGGGTGCCCGAGGTTCCAGAACCGCAGGACGGCGGCGAGGAGGGTGACCGCGATCGGCCCGCCCCAGGTCCAGAGGGCGCGCCGGCGGGGCGTTCGCAGCAGGTTCGCGGCCCACGCGTCGAGGCGGCTGCCGATCGGCTGCCGCGGCACGGTCGACGACGTGCCGGATGGCTCGGGCTCGCCGTGCGCGCCCGCGGTGCGAGCGTTCTCGTGCGGAGCTCGGTCCCCCTCGGACCGGACGGAGATCGCCTCCGCCGGGACGGCGAACGCGCCGGGCCGGACGCCGGTCGCGTCGTGCGGGGCCCGGGTCGCCTCGTGCTCGCCGCGCGCGCCGGCGTCGACCCCGTGGAGACCCATGCGCTCCACTGTAATCGGGCGCCTCGGGGCGCCCGTGCGCCAGACTGGACCGGTGATCATCCTCGCGGCGACGCCCATCGGCAACCTCGGCGACGCGTCGACCCGGCTCCGGCAGGCGCTCGAGGACGCCGACCTCATCGCCTCCGAGGACACGCGCGTCACGCAGCGCCTGCTCGCCGCCCTCGGCATCGCGAACCGGCCGCGCCTCATCGCCCTGCACGAGCACAACGAGCGCGCCCGTGCGGGCGACCTCGTCGAGCTCGCCCGCGACGGCGACCTGCTCGTGCTGAGCGACGCGGGCATGCCGACCGTGTCCGACCCCGGCTTCCCGCTCGTGCAGGCCGCGGTCGCCGCGGGCGTCGACGTCACCGCGATCCCCGGTCCGAGCGCGGTCGTCACCGCGCTCGCCGTGTCGGGCCTGCCGACCGACCGGTTCGCGTTCGAGGGCTTCCTGCCGCGCAAGGCGGGGGAGCGAGGCCGCCGGCTCGCGGAACTCGCCGGCGACCGGCGCACGCTCGTCTTCTTCGAGGCGCCCTCGCGCCTGGCCGCGAGCCTCGGAGCCCTGGCCGAGGCCTTCGGGGCCGATCGGCCCGCGGCGGTGTGCCGCGAACTGACGAAGCTGCACGAGGAGGTGCGTCGCGGCCCGCTGGGCGAGCTCGCGGAGTGGGCCGGGTCCGGCGTGCGCGGTGAGATCTGCGTGGTGGTCGGCGGGGCTGCGGAGGCACCCGTCGCCGACCTCGACGAGGCGGTGGCCAGGGTGGTCGCGCTCGCGGCATCCGGCACCCGGTTGAAGGATGCCGCGGCGCTCGTCGCCGGCGAGACCGGACTCGGAAGGCGCGACCTCTACGAGGCGGCGCTCGCGGCCCGCGCCGGCGGCTGACCAGAAGGTCTTCCCTCGCTCAACTCGATGCATTCGCATGCATCGAAGTCACAGGTCGTTCCCATCCGGCTCCCACCGACCGGGCGCACCATGAAGGCATCGGTCACACCACGGGGGGTGGGAACCATGGGCAAGTCAGTCGTGTTCGAGCGGTTCGGCGGGCCGGAGGTGCTGGAGGTCGTCGACGTCGACGTCCCGCGACCCGGACCGGGCGAAGTCCTCGTCGAGGTCTTCGCAAGCGGCATCTCACCGGTGGAGTCGGCCGTTCGGCGTGGTGATCACCGGGATCGCTGGCCGGTCGAGTTCCCCTCGGGCCAGGGGCGGGACCTCGCGGGCGTCGTCGACGCGGTCGGCGAGGGCGTGACCCGGTTCCGACGGGGCGACGAGGTCATGGGGTACGTCCGCCGCGGTGCACAGGCCACGCACGTCGCGGTGCCCGAGTCCCAGCTGATCCCGAAGCCGGTCTCGCTCTCGTGGGAGATCGCCGGTTCGCTCTACGTGGCCGGGACGACCGCGCTCGGCGCGGTCGACGGCCTGAACCTCGGCCCGCGCGACCTGGTGGTGGTGACGGCGGCGGCGGGGGGCATCGGCTGCCTCGCGGCGCAACTCGCCCGGGCGCGCGGCGCCGCGGTGATCGGCACGACCGCCGAGTCGCGGTTCGACTTCGTGCGGCAGTTCGGCATCGAGCCGCTGGCCTACGGGCCCGACCTCGCGGTGCGCATCCGGAAGATCACCGACCGGCCCGTCACGGCGTTCCTCGACTTCCTCGGTGGGCAGGCCGCCGAGGCTGCCGAGCTCGAGGTGCCGGCGTCGCGCATCTTCACCACGACGGACTGGGGTGCCGTCGAGGACGACGACGCCGTGAAGCTCTGGGCCGGCGACACGATCGCGCTGCGCCGCATCGCGCAGCTCGTCGCGGACCGCCAGCTGCGACTGCCGATCGCGGACGTGTTCCCCCTCGCCGACATCGCGGACGCCTATCGCCAGCTGGACCACCGCGATTCGGCGGGGAAGATCGTCATCGGCATGAAGGTCGTCGAGTACCCCGGCCAGAAGGTGCGCCCGGCGGGCCTGCGTGAACAGGACCTCACCATCGGCGTGCCGACCCCGCACGAGCGCATGCAGGTCGAGGAGCAGGTCCCGCCGGTGATCGCCGACGGACGGGCGCGCCAGCGCCGTGCGAACGGGCACCCCGCACCGGACGTCGTCGCGCAGGGCGCGGCGAGGGACCGATGAGGCCGGCCGGCGGCGCCCGGGCGGCGGCGACCCCGCGGGCGGCGGCCATCCCCCGGGCGTAGCCCGCACCCGCGCGCCCGTAGGATTGTCGGCATGGCCGACGCCTCCTCGTTCTACATCACGACCCCCATCTTCTACGTCAACGACGTGCCCCACATCGGGCACGCGTACACGGAGGTGGCCGCCGACGTGCTCGCGCGGTGGAACCGCCAGGCGGGGCGCGACACGTGGATGCTCACCGGCACCGACGAGCACGGCCAGAAGATCCTCCGCACCGCGACCGCGAACGGCGTGAGCCCGCAGGAGTGGGCCGACAAGCTCGTCGCCGAGGCGTGGAAGCCGCTGCTCGACACCGTCGACGTCGCCAACGACGACTTCATCCGCACGACCGACGAGCGCCACGAGCGCAACGTCCAGCGCTTCCTGCAGAAGCTCTACGACGACGGGCACATCTACACCGGCGAGTACGAGGGCTACTACTGCGTCGGCTGCGAGGAGTACAAGCAGCAGTCCGAGCTGGTGGACGGCACGGGCGAGTACGAGGGGCAGCTCGTCTGCGCCATCCACTCGAAGCCGGTCGAGCTGCTGCACGAGAAGAACTACTTCTTCCGCATGTCGGCCTTCGCCGACGAACTGCTCGCCCTCTACGAGGAGCGGCCCGACTTCGTGCAGCCCGAGTCGGCGCGCAACGAGGTCGTGAGCTTCGTGCGTCGAGGCCTGGAGGACCTGTCGATCTCCCGGTCGACGTTCGACTGGGGCGTGAAGGTCCCGTGGGACGAGACGCACGTCGTCTACGTCTGGTTCGACGCGCTGCTCAACTACATCACCGCGACCGGGTACGGCCAGGACGACGCGGAGTTCGCCCGCCGTTGGCCCGCGCAGCACATCGTCGGCAAGGACATCCTCCGCTTCCACGCCGTCATCTGGCCGGCCATGCTCATGGCCGCCGGGCTCGACGTGCCGAAGGGCGTGTTCGGCCACGGCTGGCTGCTCGTCGGCGGCGAGAAGATGTCGAAGTCGAAGCTCACGGGCATCGCGCCGTCGCAGATCACCGACACGTTCGGCTCCGACGCCTTCCGCTACTACTTCCTCTCGGCGATCTCGTTCGGCCAGGACGGCTCGTTCTCGTGGGAGGACCTGGCTGCCCGCTACCAGGCCGAGCTCGCCAACGGCTTCGGCAACCTCGCCTCGCGCGTCATCGCCATGATCGGCCGGTACTGCGGCGGCGAGGTGCCCACGGGCACCGAAGCGGCACGCACCGAGGCCGACGAGGCGATCCGGCGCATCGAGGCCGAGGCGACGGATGCCGCGTGGCAGGCGATCGAGCGGCTGCAGATCCACGAGGCGATCGCCGCGACGTGGACGCTCGTCGACGCGCTGAACGGCTACATCACCGAGCAGGAGCCGTGGGCGCTCGCGAAGGACGAGACGAAGCGCGCGCGCCTCGAGGCCGTGCTCGAGACCGCCTACCACGGCGTCGGCACGCTCGCCGTGCTGCTCTCGCCCGTGCTGCCGAAGGCCACCGCGAAGCTCTGGACCGCGCTCGGCGCGCCCGGCACCGTGCAGGAGCAGCGCATCGACCGCGCCCACGAGTGGAGCGTCGGCACGCACACCTCGGCGCTCGAGCCGCTCTTCCCGCGCGTGGAGGCGACCGAGTGACGGCTGGCGCCGAGCACCTGCGCACGAGGTCCGACGGCGGTCGCGCCGCCGAGTATCCGCCGCCGCCCGAGCCGCTCGCGGTGCCCGTCTACGACAACCACACGCACCTCGAGATCGCCGACGGAACGCTGCCGCTCACCGCGCACGAGCACCTGGAGCGCGCGGCATCCGTCGGAGTCGCCGGTGCCGTCCAGGTCGGCACGGATGTCGCGACCAGCCGCTGGTCGGCCGAGATCGCCGCGCGCGAGCCGCGCCTGCTGGCCGCGGTGGCGCTGCACCCGAACGAGGCGCCCGAGCTCGACGCTCGCGGCGAGCTCGATGCAGCGATCGCCGTGATCGACGGGCTGGCCGCGCAGCCGCGGGTGCGGGCCGTCGGCGAGACGGGGCTCGACTTCTACCGCACCGGCGACGACGGCCGCGACGCGCAGTTCCGCTCGTTCGAGGCGCACATCGACATCGCGAAGCGGCACGGCATCGCGCTGCAGATCCACGACCGCGACGCGCACGACGAGGTCGTGTCGACGCTGCGCCGCGTCGGCGCGCCCGAGACGACGATCTTCCACTGCTTCTCCGGCGGCGAGGACCTCGCGCGGCTCGCCGGCGACGCCGGCTGGTACTGCTCGTTCGCGGGGAACGTGACGTTCAAGAACGCCGAGAACCTGCGCGAGGCGCTGCGCGTCGTGCCGCGCGACCGGATCCTCGTCGAGACCGATGCGCCGTACCTCACGCCCGTGCCGCTCCGTGGCCGGCCGAACGCGCCCTACCTCGTGCCGCACACCGTGCGGTTCCTGGCCGAGGTGCTCGGCGCCGACCTCGACGAGCTGTGCGCCCGGGTCGCCGCGAACACCGAACGCGCGTACGGCTCCTGGGCCGACGGCCTCGAGGCGGGTTCCGCGTGACGCGGCGCGCCGCGCGCGCCGGCGCCGCCGGCTGCCGCAGCATCGGGAGGGTGCGGGGGAGCAGGGCGTGAACGCGCATCGGCACGAGGCCGACGGCGGCGGCGCCGCCACGCCGCGCCTGCTCGGCCCGGCCGAGATCCGCGACCTCGCCGAACTCCTCGACGTCACGCCGACCAAGAAGCTCGGACAGAACTTCGTGCACGACGCCAACACGGTTCGGCGCATCGTGCAGGCGGCGGGGGTGCAGCGCGGCGAGACCGTGCTCGAGATCGGACCGGGGCTGGGATCGCTCACGCTCGGCCTCCTCGAATCCGGAGCCGAGGTGATCGCGGTCGAGATCGACCAGCGGCTGGCCGCACAGCTGCCGCACACCGTCTCCGTCATGCAGCCCGGCACCTCGCTCACGGTCGTCCGCGAGGACGCGCTGCGCGTGACCGAGCTCCCCGGCGAGCCGACGCGGCTCGTCGCGAACCTGCCCTACAACGTCTCCGTCCCGGTGCTGCTGCACCTGCTCGAGCATTTCCCGTCGCTCATCTCGGGCATCGTCATGGTGCAGGCCGAGGTCGGGCACCGGATCGCCGCCGAGCCCGGCTCGAAGGTCTACGGCGCACCGAGCGTGAAGGCCGCCTGGTACGGCGACTGGCGCACGGCGGGACAGGTATCGCGCATGGTGTTCTGGCCCGTGCCCAACGTCGACTCCGTGCTCGTCGGCTTCGAGCGTGGCGCCGCACCCGGCGATCCGCCCGGCACGGAGGCCGAGCGCACGGCCGTGTTCGCGATCGTCGACGCCGCGTTCCAGCAGCGACGCAAGATGCTCCGCCAGTCGCTCTCCGGCGTGCTCGGCGGCTCGGCCGCCGAGGCGACCGCCGTGCTCCAGGCTGCGGGCGTCGACCCGCAGGCGCGCGGCGAGCAGCTGACCGTCGAGGACTTCCTGCGGATCGCCCGCGCCGCGGCATCCGTCGACTGACACGGCGGCCGGGGTCGGCGCCACCCCTCGCGCGGCCACCGACCCGGCGGTACCGTGTCGGCATGGGCGAGGCCAGCGTGGGATCCAGCCGGGACGGCGTCGGCGACGCCTCGGTCCGCGAGGCGACCGGTCGCGACCGCGTCGAGTGGTTCGACCTGCTCGACGAGGCCGGCGCCGGCGAGTGGACGCACGCCGCGACGGCCGCGTGGCTCGCGGGGGAGCAGGGCGTCGACCCCTGGTGGTCCCAGCACCTGACGGTCGCGTACGAGCAGTCGCGCGGCATCCGATCGCCCGGCCAGCGACAGGACGGTTCGTTCGAGGCGAGCGTGTCGCGCACCGTGGCGCTCGACGCCGTGGCGGCGCTGCACGCGCTCGTCGAGGTCGTCGCCGTCGAGCTCGACGCGCAGCCGCTCGCGCGGAACACCACGGCCAGGAACCCCACGGCCCGGTTCCCGCTCGACGGCGGCGAATTCGTGCTCGCCGGATCGAGCCCGCGCGGTGCGGGACGGTCGTCGATCTCGCTGACGTGGGGACGGATGCCCGACGGTTCGCGCGTCGCCGAGGTGAAGCGGAGCATGCGCGACTGGCTCTCCCGCGTCGGCTAGCGTGGTCCCATGGTGTTCCCGGCGACCGATGCGGCCGTGCACGTCCGAGCCCCCGGGAAGATCAACCTCTTCATGCGGGTCGGCGCACTCGACGACGACGGCTACCACGACGTCGCGACCGCGTACCAGGCCGTGTCGCTCTACGAGGACATCCGGGCGTGGCCCGACGACGAGTTCTCCGTGGCGTTCGCCGGGTCGGTCGACACGACGGGTCTGCCGACGGATGCCTCGAACCTCGCGATCCGCGCCGCGAAGCTGCTCGCCCGCCACGCGGGCGTCCCCGGCGGCGTGCGCCTCGAGATCGACAAGCACGTGCCCATCGCCGGCGGCATGGGCGGCGGCTCCGCGGATGCCGCGGGCGCGCTCGTCGCCTGCGACGCGCTCTGGGGCACGGCGCTGCCCAAGGAGGAGCTGCACGCGCTCGCCGCGTCGCTCGGCGCCGACGTGCCGTTCGCGCTCACGGGCGGCACCGCGATCGGCACCGGCCGCGGCGACCGGCTGAGTCCCGCGCTCGCCACCGGCTCGTTCCACTGGGTGCTCGCGATCGCCGACTACGGGCTCTCGACGCCCGCCGTCTACGGCGAACTCGACCGACGTCGCGAGGCCGGCCTGGAGGCCGAGTGGCGCGACGGGCACCACGGCGCGTGGAGCGCCCTCGACTCGCCGACCGTCGACGCCGCGGTGCTGCACGCGCTGCGAGCCGGCGACCCGCGCCGGCTCGCCGCGGCGTTGCACAACGACCTGCAGGCCGCCGCCGTCGGGCTGGCTGGGCGCCTCGCGAGCGTGCTCGACCTCGGCGAGGAGAACGGCGCACTCGCCGGGATCGTCTCCGGGTCCGGGCCGACCGTCGCGTTCCTCGTCGACGACGCCGACGGCGCACTCGAGCTCCAGGTCGCGCTGTCGGCCGCGGGCCTCACGGCGCTGCACGTGCACGGGCCCGTGCACGGGGCGCGCGTGCTGCCCTTCTGACGCGAGGCCCTCGCACTGCCGGGCGCCCCGCGGGGCCGCGGGACCTCGAGGCGCGCCTTCGCGCCCGTCGCGGTCGAAAGGATGCCGATCGCGTCCTCGACGATCAGTAGGGTTGACCGCGACATGGCACACCTCCTCGGCGCCGAGCGCCTGCACCTCGAGTTCCCCACGCGCGTCGTCTTCGACGAGGTCACCCTCGGCATCGACGAGGGGGATCGCATCGGCATCGTCGGGCGCAACGGCGACGGGAAGTCGACGCTGCTGAAGCTGCTCGCGGGGCGGCTCGAGCCCGACGGCGGGCGCGTGACCGTGCGGCGCGGCGTGCGCATCGGCGTGCTCGACCAGGCGGACGCCATCGACCCCGCCCTGACGGTCGCCGACGCCGTCGTCGGCGGCATCGAGGAGCACGTGTGGGCGGGCGACGCGAAGGTGCGCGACGTGATCGCCGGCCTCCTCGCCGACGTGCCGTGGCACGGCCGCGTGGGCGACCTGTCGGGCGGCCAGCGCCGGCGGGTGGGGCTCGCGGCGCTCCTCGTGGGCGACTGGGACGTGCTGTTCCTCGACGAGCCGACGAACCACCTCGACGTCGAGGGCATCGCCTGGCTCGCGCGGCACGTGAAGGGCCGCTGGGCCGCGAGCGACGGCGCGCTCGTCGTCGTCACGCACGACCGCTGGTTCCTCGACGAGGTGTGCACCGCCACGTGGGAGGTGCACGACCGCATCGTCGAGCCCTTCGAGGGCGGCTATGCCGCGTACGTGCTGCAGCGGGTCGAGCGCGACCGGATGGCCGCGGCATCCGAGGCCAAGCGCCAGAACCTCATGCGGAAGGAGCTGGCGTGGCTCCGCCGCGGGGCGCCCGCGCGCACCAGCAAGCCGAAGTTCCGCATCGAGGCCGCGAACCAGCTCATCGAGAACGAGCCGCCCGTCCGCAACCCGATCGAGCTCAACCGCCTCGCGGTGTCGCGGCTCGGCAAGGACGTCGTCGATCTGCTCGACGTCACCGTCGAGTATCCGGTGCGGGATGCCGCGCCCGGCGCGCCGGCGACCCGGGCCGTGCTGCACGAGCTCGAGTGGCGCATCGCGCCCGGCGAACGGACCGGCATCCTCGGCGTGAACGGCGCCGGCAAGTCGACGCTGCTGAAGCTCGTCACGGGCGAGGTGCAGCCGACGACCGGCCGGGTCAAGCGCGGCACGACCGTGAAGATCGCCGTGCTCAGCCAGGAGCTGGCCGAGCTCGCCGACTGGGCCGACGAGCGCGTGAGCGCGGTCGTCGCCGCACAGAAGACGAGCTACGTCTTCGGCTCGGGGTCGAAGGCCGTCGAGCTCACGCCCGGCCAGCTCCTCGAGCGGCTCGGATTCACGAGCCAGCAGCTCGCGACGCCCGTGAAGGACCTCTCGGGCGGCCAGAAGCGGCGGCTGCAGCTCCTGCTGATCCTGCTGCAGGAGCCGAACGTGCTGATCCTCGACGAGCCGACGAACGACCTCGACACCGACATGCTCGCCGCGATCGAGGACCTGCTCGACGCGTGGCCCGGCACGCTGCTCGTCGTGAGCCACGACCGGTACCTCGTCGAGCGGGTGACCGACCGTCAGGTCGCGATCCTCGACGGGCACCTGCGCGACCTGCCGCGCGGGGTCGAGCAGTACCTCGAGCTGCGGCGGGCGGGTCTCGACACGCGCTCGGCTTCGCCGGGTGCTCCTCGACCACCGGAGGCGACCGTTGGTCGAGTCG
Organism: Agromyces sp. GXS1127; assembly: GCF_050565425.1. Lineage (NCBI taxonomy): Bacteria > Bacillati > Actinomycetota > Actinomycetes > Micrococcales > Microbacteriaceae > Agromyces > Agromyces sp. GXS1127. Next base: position 518,330 of record NZ_JBOCIG010000002.1, on the reverse strand, counting down.
CAGCCGAAGGCAGCGTATCGAGACCCGCCCCCGCCCTCACGGGTGCCGATCGCCGCGCGGCCGAGAAGGAGCTCTCGTCGATCGACCGGAAGCTCGAGAGGCTGCAGACGCAGATCGCCGAGCAGCACGAGCGGATGGCACGCCACGACCAGTCCGACTACGTCGGGCTCGGCGCCCTCGGCGACGAACTGCGGTCACTCGAAGACTCCGTCGCCGAGCTCGAGACGCGTTGGCTCGAAGTATCCGAGCAACTCGAGGGTTGAGATCGCAGGATCTGTGACGATCGATGACCATGTGGTCATTCGGGCGCAGATCCTTCGCTTACCGTTGAGATGCGCCCGCGAACGCGGCAACGAGGCCCCACCGCCACCAGCGGTGGGGTTCGTCATGTCCGAGGCACCACCGCCACCAGCATCCGATCGCGCGCGCCGACTCGTGAAAAGGAACTCCGCCATGCCTCGCACCACCGTCAAGCTCATCGCCGCGCTCGCCGCAGCACCGCTCGTCATCGGCCTCGCCGCCTGCTCCTCGGCGGGCGCCGCCGAGGGCGACGACGTCGTCCGCATCGGCGTCGTCGGCAAGTCCGACCCCCAGTGGCCGGCGTTCGAGGAGGCCGCCGCGGAGGAGGGCATCGAGATCGAGCTCGTCGACTTCGCCGACTACACGCAGCCCAACCCTGCGCTCACCGAGGGCGAGCTCGACCTCAACCAGTTCCAGCACATCGTCTACCTCGCCGACTACAACGTCTCGGCCGACGCCGACCTCACGCCGGTCGGCGCGACCGCGATCTACCCGCTCGGCCTCTACTCGCTGGAGTACGGGTCGGTCGAGGACATCCCCGCCGGCGAGACCGTCGCCGTGCCCGACGACCCCTCGAACCTCGCCCGTGCGCTCCTCGTGCTGCAGTCGGCGGGGCTCATCGAGCTCGACGGCGGCGGCTCGATCTTCTCGACGGTCGACGACATCGTCGAGGCGGACTCCAAGGTGAAGGTCACGCCGCTCGAGGCGTCGCTCACGCCGACGAGCCTGCCCGACGTCGCGGCGGCGATCATCAACAACGACTTCGTGCAGGACGCCGGGCTGACCTTCGCCGACGCGATCGCGCAGGACGACCCGAGCGACCCGAACGCGCTGCCGTACGTCAACATCTTCGCCGCCCGCGCCGACGACGCCGAGAACGAGACGTACCTGAAGCTCGTCGAGATCTTCCAGACCGACCCCGAGGTGCAGGCGGGCCTGCTCGAGGCCTCGGGTGACACCGCCGTCGCACTCACGACGCCGGTCGAGGAGCTCGTCGACTCGCTCGCCACGGTCGAGGACGACACCCGCGCCCAGGGCTGACCCCACGGCCCCGGTGGTCGAGGAGGCCGCGCAGCGTCCGTATCGGGACCCGTGCGGGGTCTCGGTACGCGACTCCGGCGCGACTCGACCACCGGGGACGGCTCATGCAAGGAGTACCCATGGCGCTCGTCACCCTCGAGCACGTCACCAAGTCCTACCCGCCAACCGTCCGCGGCACCGAGGCCGTCACCGCCGTCGACGACGTCTCCCTCGTGATCGAGGCCGGCGAGGTCTACGGCATCATCGGCTACTCGGGCGCCGGCAAGTCGACGCTCGTGCGTCTCGTCAACGCGCTCGAGCCCGCCACGAGCGGCTCGATCCGCATCGACGGCCGTGAGATCACCGGTCTCCGCGAGCGCGAGCTCCGCGGCATCCGCCTCGGCATCGGCATGATCTTCCAGCAGTTCGAGCTGTTCGAGGCGAAGACCGTGCGCGGCAACGTCGCGTACCCGCTGAAGGTCGCGGGGTGGGCGAAGGCCGACATCCGCGCCCGCGTCGACGAGCTGCTCGCGTTCGTGGGCCTCTCCGACAAGGCCGGTGCTCGTCCCGACCAGCTCTCGGGCGGGCAGAAGCAGCGCGTCGGCATCGCCCGCGCGCTCGCGACCCGGCCGCGCATCCTCGTCGCCGACGAGGCGACGAGCGCGCTCGACCCCGAGACGACGCAGGAGGTGCTCGCGCTCCTCAAGCGCGTGAACCGGGAGCAGGGCGTCACGATCATCGTCATCACCCACGAGATGGACGTGATCCAGTCGATCGCGACGAAGGTCGCCGTGATGGACCGGGGCCGGGTCATCGAGCACGGCGACGTCTTCGACGTGTTCTCCGCCCCGCGGCATCCGTCGTCGCAGAAGTTCGTCGGCACGGTGATCAAGGGCGTGCCCTCGCCCGCCGAGCTCGCGGTGCTCCGCGAGCGGCACGAGGGGCGGATCATCACGTGCTCGTTCCGCGACGGCGACGCGTCGCAGGCGCGCGTCTTCCTCGACCTCGCCGAGGCGGGGCTCGAGTTCGAGCTCGTGTACGGCGGCATCAACGACATCCGCGGCCGAGCGTTCGGCCACCTGACGCTCGCCGTGCGCGGCGACGACGCGGCGATCGACCGCGCGCTCGCCGAGGTCGCCCGTCACGCCGACGTCACGGAGGTGCGCTGATGGACCGGCTCCTCGAGCTCGGCCCCGAGTTCTGGGCGGCCGCGGGCGAGACCCTCTACATGGTCGCGCTCACGATGCTCATCGGCGGCGCTGGCGGGTTCCTGCTCGGCATCGGGCTCTACGCGACCCGTCGCGGCGGCCTCCTGCCGAACGCGGTCGTGAACAACGTGCTCAACGTCGTGATCAACTTCTTCCGGCCGATCCCGTTCATCATCTTCATCGCCGCGGTGCAGCCGCTCACGCGCGCGGTCATCGGCGTGGGCATCGGCACGGATGCCGCGATCTTCGCGCTCTCCCTCGCCGCGTCGTTCGCGATCGGGCGCATCGTGGAGCAGAACCTGCTCACCGTGCGGCCCGGCGTGATCGAGGCGGCCCGATCGATGGGCGCCGGCCCGTGGCGCATCCTCGGCACGGTCGTCGTCCCGGAGGCGCTCGGGCCGCTGATCCTCGGCTACACGTTCATCGTCATCGCGGTGATCGACATGTCGGCCATGGCGGGCCTCATCGGCGGCGGCGGCCTCGGCTACTTCGCGCAGCTGTACGGCTTCCGGCAGTTCGAGCCCGTCGTCACGTGGGCGGCGGTGCTGCTCATCGTCGTGTTCGTGCAGGTCGTGCAGTACGTGGGCAACTGGCTCGCGCGGCGGGTGCTGCGGCGCTAGCAGGGGCGAACGGATGCCGCGGCGGCGGGCAGTGCGACGGCGCGACGCCGGCGTGCGCGGCTCGGCCGCGGCATCCGCCCGCAGTTCAGGCGAAGCCGCGCGACAGCTTCCGGAGGAGTGCGGCGAGCCGGCGCTGCTCCGCGGGCGGGAGTCCGGCGAGCAGTTCCGATTCGGAGTCGACGAGGCGGGTGATCGCCGCGTCGACGCGCGTGAGCCCCGCGGGCGTCATCTCGACGAGGATGCCGCGGCCGTCGTGCGGATCGGTCTGGCGGGTGACGAGCCCGCGCGCGACGAGCCGGTCGATGCGGTTCGTCATCGTGCCGCTCGAGACGAGCGTCTGCGCGAGCAGGGCCTTCGGCGGCAGGCGGAACGGCGTGCCCGCGCGACGCAGCGCCGAGAGCACGTCGAACTCCCACGACTCGAGCTCGGAGCGCTCGAACGCCTGCTTGCGCGCCCGGTCGAGCAGCTTCGCGAGCCGCCCGACACGGGAGAACACCTGCAACGGCGCGAAGTCGAGGTCGGGCCGCTCGCGCTCCCAGTCGTCAACGATGCGGTCCACCTCGTCCTGGTCGCCGGTCGTCATGCCGCCCAGTATCCCACCGGCCGCGGCGGCCGGTCGCGCGGCCCCGTGCGTTCGGGTGGCCGGATGCCGCGTGGCAGACTTGTGGGCGGCGCCCGCGGGCCGAACGGCCTGCGCCCGGGCGCGGTCCGCCATGGTGTAACGGCAGCACGACAGCCTTTGGAGCTGTGAGGACCAGGTTCGAATCCTGGTGGCGGAGCATGGACGACAATCTCGCAATCATCGTGCTGGCAGCGGGTCAGGGCACCCGCATGAAGTCGGCGACGCCGAAGATCCTGCACCCGCTGGCCGGGGCGCCGATCATCGCGCACGTGCTCGCCACGGCCCGCGCGCTCGACGCGAAGCACGTCGTCGCGGTCGTCCGGCACGAGCGCGACCTCGTCGCCGACGCGATCCAGGCCGAGCTGCCCGAGGCGGTCATCGTCGACCAGGACGAGGTCCCCGGCACCGGCCGCGCGGTCGAGCAGGCCATCGCGGCGCTGCCCGACGACTTCGACGGCGACGTGCTGGTCCTGAACGGCGACGTGCCGCTCCTGAACGCCTCGACCCTCGCCGAGATGCTCGAGCGGCACCGCGCCGATGCGCTCGCGGCATCCGTGCTGTCGGCCCGCTACGACGACCCGACCGGGTACGGCCGCATCGTCCGCAGCGCCGAGGGCGCCTTCGACCGCATCGTCGAGCAGAAGGACGCCACCGACGACGAGCTCGCGATCGATGAGATCAACGCGGGCGTCTACGCGTTCGGTGTGGCCGCGCTCCGCGACCAGCTCGCCAACCTCACGACCGAGAACGCGCAGGGCGAGAAGTACCTGACCGACATCATCGCGCTGCTCCGCGCGGCCGGGTCCGAGGTGAAGGCGCGTCCGGTGTCGGAGCCGTGGCTGGTCGCGGGCGTCAACGACCGCGCACAGCTCTCCGAGACCGCAGCCCGCCTGAACGCGCTCATCGTGCGCGGCTGGCAGCTGAACGGCGTGACGATCGAGGACCCGGCGACGACCTGGATCGACCTCGCCGTGCGCATCGAGCCCGACGTGACCGTCCGCCCGGGAACGCAGCTGAGGGGCGCGACCGCCATCGCGACCGGCGCCGTCGTCGGGCCCGACACGACGCTCGTCGACTGCGAGGTCGGCGAGCGCGCCGAGGTGAAGCGCACGGATGCCACGCTGGCCGTGATCGGCGCCGGAGCCTCGGTCGGCCCGTTCGCGTACCTGCGCCCAGGGACGGTGCTCGACGCCGACGGCAAGATCGGCACGTTCGTCGAGACGAAGAACGCGCACATCGGCGCGGGCAGCAAGGTGCCGCACCTGTCCTACATCGGCGACACCGAGATCGGCGAGGGCTCCAACGTCGGCGCCGGCTCGATCACCGCCAACTACGACGGCGTCGAGAAGCACCGCACGACGATCGGCTCGCACGTGCGGACCGGCTCGCACGGCGTCTTCGTCGCGCCCGTTACGATTGGGGACGGGGCGTACACGGGGGCAGGCACGGTCGTCCGCAAGGACGTGCCGGCCGGTGCGCTCGGCGTGAACGTCGCCCCGCAACGCAACATCGACGGATGGGTCCAGCAGCACCGCGCCGGAACCGCGGCCGCGCAGGCGGCCGAGGCCGCGCGCGGGGCCGCCGGGTCCGACGCGAGCGATGCCGAATAGGATCCCGGCCGGGCCGGTGGGAAGGACAGTGACCATGTCGGGAATCGAGACCACCGGATCGAAGCGGCTCGTCCTCGTGTCGGGGCGCGCGCATCCGGCGCTCGCGAAGCACATCGCCGCCGAGCTCGGCAGCGAGCTGGTCCCGACCGACGCCCGCACCTTCGCGAACGGCGAGCTCTACGCGCGCTACGACGAGAGCGTGCGCGGCTCCGACGCGTTCGTCATCCAGTCGCACGCGGCGCCCATCAACGAGTGGCTCATGGAGCAGCTCATCATGGTCGACGCGCTGAAGCGCGCCTCCGCGAAGCGCATCACCGTCGTCTCCCCGTTCTACCCCTACGCGCGGCAGGACAAGAAGGGCCGCGGCCGCGAGCCGATCTCCGCACGGCTGGTCGCCGACCTCTACAAGGCCGCCGGCGCCGACCGCATCATGTCGGTCGACCTGCACGCCGCACAGATCCAGGGCTTCTTCGACGGGCCCGTCGACCACCTGTTCGCGATGCCCGTGCTGCTCGAGGAGTTCAAGAACTCCCTCGACCCCGAGAGCCTGACGGTCGTCTCACCCGACATGGGCCGCGTCCGCGTCGCCGACATCTGGTCCGACAAGCTCGGCGCCCCGCTCGCGATCATCCACAAGCGGCGCGACCCGCTCGTGCCGAACCAGGTCTCGGTGCACGAGATCGTCGGCGAGGTCGAGGGGCGCGTGTGCCTCCTCGTCGACGACCTCATCGACACCGGCCGCACGATCGTCAAGGCGGCCGAGGCACTGAAGGCGAACGGCGCCACCGGCGTCGTCGTGGCCGCCACGCACGCCGTGTTCTCGAACCCGGCGACCGAGATCCTGCAGTCCGACTTCATCGACCGCGTGGTCGTCACCGACACGCTGCCCGTCCCCGAGGAGAAGCGCTGGGACCGCCTCACGGTGCTCCCGATCGCGCCGCTCCTCGCCCGCGCCATCCACGAGGTCTTCGAGGACGGCTCGGTCACGAGCATGTTCGACGGGGCGGCCTGATGGCGGATGCCGCGGCGAAGCCCTGGCTGGAGAGCTATGCGCCGGGGGTTCCGCACACGCTGCCCGCACCGACGGGTTCGCTCATCGACCTGATCCACGACACGGTGGAGCAGTACCCGGACCGTCCCGCGCTCGAGTTCTTCGGCCGCGTCACCTCGTACGCCGAGCTCGGCGAGCAGATCGACCGCGCGGCCGAGGGCCTGCGCCGGCTCGGCGTCCAGGCCGGCGACCCGGTCGCGATCGTGCTGCCGAACTGCCCGCAGCACATCGTCGCGTTCTACGCGGTGCTCCGGCTCGGCGCGATCGTCGTCGAGCACAACCCGCTGTACACGCCGCGCGAGCTCCGCCACCAGTTCGAGGACCACGGCGCTCGCGTCGTGATCGCATGGGACAAGGTGGTCGCGACGATCCAGGACTTCCCCGACGACCTCGCGATGCGCCACATCGTGTCGGTCGACGTCACCCGGGCGATGCCGTTCACCACCCGGATCGCACTGCGCCTGCCGATCGCGAAGGCCCGCGAGTCGCGAGCTGCGCTCACCACGAGCGTGCAGGGCACCGTGCCGTGGCGCGAGCTCGTGGCATCCGATCGCATCGCACCGCACATCCACGCGCCGCGGGTGGGCGACGTGGCGCTGATCCAGTACACGAGCGGAACGACGGGCAGCCCGAAGGGCGCCGCGCTCACGCACGCCAACCTCCTCGCGAACGCCGCGCAGGCGCGCTCGTGGGCGCCCGGCATCGAGCGCGGCACGTCCGTGGTCTACGCGGTGCTGCCGATGTTCCACGCGTACGGCCTCACGCTGTGCCTCACGTTCGCGATGAGCATGGGCTCGCGGCTCGTGCTGTTCCCGCGCTTCGACCCCGACCTCGTGCTGAAGGTCGTGAAGCGCCATCCGCCGACCTTCCTTCCCGCCGTGCCGCCGATCTACGAGCGTCTCACCGCCGCCGCGGCCGAGCAGGGGGTCTCGCTCGAGGGCATCAGCATCGCGATCTCGGGCGCCATGCCGCTGGCGGCCTCCGTCGTCGAGCCGTGGGAGGAGAAGACCGGCGGCTACCTCGTCGAGGGCTACGGACTCTCGGAGTGCTCGCCCGTGCTGATGGCGAACCCGGTCGCGCCGACCCGCAAGGCGGGCACCGTGGGGCTCCCCCTGCCCGACACCGAGTGCCGCGTCGTCGATCCCGACGCTCCGATGAACGACGTGCCCGCGGGCGAGCGCGGCGAGCTGATCGTGCGCGGGCCGCAGGTCTTCAGCGGGTACTGGCACAAGCCGGAGGAGACCGCCGCGGTCTTCGTCGACGATCCCGCGGGCGGTGCACCCTGGTTCCGCACCGGCGACATCGTCACGATCGACGAGGACGGCTTCGTCCGCATCGTCGACCGCATCAAGGAGCTCATCATCACGGGCGGCTTCAACGTCGCGCCGAGCGAGGTCGAGGATGCGATCCGCCAGCACCCGGACGTCGCCGACTGCGCCGTCGTGGGCATGCCCGACGAGCGCTCCGGCGAGGAGGTCGTCGCGGCGGTCGTGCTCGTCCCCGGCGCGACGCTCGACGCCGAGGGCATCCGCACCGCGGTGCGCGACCGGCTGACGCCGTACAAGGTGCCGCGACGCGTGGTGGCGGTCGACGACCTGCCTCGCTCGCTCATCGGCAAGGTGATCCGTCGCCAGGTGCGCGAGCAGTTGCACGCGGGCGCGGCCGAGGCCGACTGACGCGGACCGGCCCGCGATCCCGCGCGCAGCGCGGCGCGATCCCGGTCCGCTACGCCTCGCGCCCCGGCGCGGCCGGCTTCGGGGAGGCGGGCATCAGTCCGAGGTTTCCGATCACCGTGCTCGTTCCCGAGGGCGAGACGGCCACGCAGAGCCAACCGGGCCCGCCCTCGGCGAACAGGTCGAACTCCACCCGCGGGTCGTCGAGCAGGCTGAGGTCGCCGACGTACGCGGCGCACGCGTTCGCCGCGGCGGCACGGGCGACGCCGAACGCCGACAGCACGAGGGGCAGCACCATCGCGACGAGCGCGAGCACGACGGCGATCCGCGTGATGCGGCGACGTCGAGCGCCGACGACGGGGCCGTCGTCGAGCTCCCCGGATTCCTCCCACCCGCTCGCGGGCCCGGCGTTCACCACGGCGTGCTCGCGAGGATCGACCAGGTCGCCGCCGCGCAGGCGAGGAGCGTGGCACCGAGCACGGTCCACGCCATCGGCAGCGGGAGAGGCAGGGGAACCGCTGCGGCGGCGAGCGCACGCCGGCGCTGCCAACCCACGGCGAGGATCGTGGCAGCGCCCGCGAAGAGCACGACGGATGCCGCCACGAGCGAGGTCGTCTCGCTGACGAGCCCCTCGCGCAGCACCAGGAGCGCGTTCACCGCGACGGCGAACGACGTCCGCGACCACGCGAGCGCGGTGCGCTCGGGCTGCAGGCCCGGGTCGCGGGCGACGGCCTCCGTCATGCCGTCACCACGAAGAGCACCGCGAGCACGGCGGCCCCGAGGAGCCCGATCGCCGAGATCAGCGGGAGCACCCAGCTGAACGGGAGCGGTCCGTTCCTCCGCATGGCGATCTCGTTGGCGCGCCACCGCGTGTACGCACCGACGCTCAGCACGCCGGCGGCCACCGCGAGGGCGATCGCGAGCACCAGCACTGCGACGCGCGGCTCGAGGGCGGTCGCGAACTGGTCGAGCAGCACCGCGCCGGCGAGCAGCGCGAGCGCGGTGCGGATCCACGCGAGGAAGGTGCGCTCGTTGGCCAGCGTGAACCGGTAGTCCGGGTCCTCGCCGTCACGGCGCCATGCCGGTTCGCGCACCGCGCCCCCCTTCCCCGCGTGGGTTCCGTCAGGTCAGTATCGCTCAGTGCGACGACGGCGTGGTCTCGATCTCGCTCCGGTCGCCCGACCAGAGGGTGTGGAAGACGCCCTCCTTGTCCACGCGCTTGTAGGTGTGCGCGCCGAAGAAGTCGCGCTGCCCCTGCACGAGTGCCGCCGGAAGGCGGTCGGCGCGCAGGCCGTCGTAGTACGCGAGCGACGACGAGAACGCGGGCGTGGGGATGCCGGCCTGGGCGGCGGTCGCGACGACGCGGCGCCATGCGGACTGGCCGCCCGCGATCGCGTCGCGGAAGTACGGCGCGACGGCGAGGGCGACGAGGGACGGGTCGTCGGCGTAGGCCTCGGCGATGCGGTTGAGGAAGCGGGCGCGGATGATGCAGCCGGCGCGCCAGATCTTCGCCACGTCGCCCTTGTGCACGTCCCAGCCGAACTGCTCGGCGCCCGCGATGATCTCGTCGAAGCCCTGCGAGTACGCGATGATCTTCGACGCGTACAGCGCCTTCCGGACGTCTTCGATGAACGCGTCGGCGTCCTCGGGGGCGACGGTCCACGCCTCGTCGGGGCCGGGAAGGTCGGCCGCGGCCTCGCGCTGCGCGCGCTTCGAGCTCAGCGAGCGGGCGAACACGGCCTCGGCGATCCCCGAGGTGGGCACGCCGAGGTCGAGCGCGTTCTGCACCGTCCAGGCGCCCGTGCCCTTGGCGCCCGCCTCGTCGAGGATGACGTCGACGAGCGGCTGCCCGGTCGCGGCATCCACCTGGCGGAGCACCTCGGCGGTGATCTCGATCAGGTAGCTCTCGAGCTCGCCGGTGTTCCATTCGGCGAAGACGTCGGCGATCTCCGCGGGGCTCTTGCCGGTGCCGCGGCGGATGAGGTCGTAGGCCTCGGCGATGAGCTGCATGTCGGCGTACTCGATGCCGTTGTGCACCATCTTGACGAAGTGGCCCGCGCCGTCGGTGCCGATGTGGGTCACGCACGGCTCGCCCTCGGCGACGGCCGCGATCGAGGCGAGGATCGGGCCGAGCGTCTCGTACGACTCGGCCGAGCCGCCGGGCATGATCGACGGGCCGTGCAGCGCGCCCTCCTCGCCGCCCGAGATGCCGGCGCCGACGAAGTGGATGCCGGTCGGCTTGATCTCGGCCTCGCGGCGGATGGTGTCGTGGAAGTTCGCGTTGCCGCCGTCGACGATGATGTCGCCCGGCTCGAAGCGCTGCACGAGCTCCGAGATCACGGCGTCGGTGCCCCGGCCGGCCTGCACCATGATGATCGCGGTGCGGGGCTTCGCGAGCGAGGCGACGAAGTCGTCGTAGCTCTCGGAGGCGACGAACCCGGCCTCGGGGTGCTCGCCCGTGAGGGTATGCGTGCGCTCGGGGGAGCGGTTGAAGACCGCGACCGTGTTGCCGTCGCGGCTCGCGAGGTTGCGAGCGAGGTTGGACCCCATGACGGCGAGGCCGACGACCCCGATGTTGGCGCTGGCGGTGGTGGTGCTCTCGGGCATGCTCGTGGCTCCTGCGTCGGTGCGGTTTCCGGCACCACGCTAGCAGGGCGGCGCCGGTCGAGAATCAGACGCCAACCAGTATCGCATCCAATAAATATGATTTGAAACCGGATGCCGCGGTGTGACGCCGATCAGGTCGACGGTGCCGCGCGAGGGACGTCGCGCCACGTTCGCTCGACGTCGTCGGCCGTGCGGCCCAGCACCCGGAGCATCGCCTCCCGTGCGCCCTCCGCCCGGCCGGCGAGGATCGCGTCGGCGACGTCGACGTGCCACTGCATCGCCTCCTCGCTGGGATGCGCGGGCATCAGCCCGCTCGACGCCCGACCGTGCAGCACCTCGCCGACCGCGTCGCCGAGCGCCGCGAACATCTCGTTGCCGGAGCCGCGCAGCACGGCCCGGTGGAACTCGACGTCGTGGGCGAGGAAGGCCCCGGCGTCGCCCGCGCGCCCGGCCGCGCGCATCGCAGCGGCGATGCCCATGAGCTCGGCGCCCTGTGCGGGCGTCGCGAACCGCGCCGCGAGCTCGGCCGCGAGGGGCTCGACCGCCGTGCGCAGCTCGGTGAGCGAGCGCAGCTGTGCGCCCTTCTGCTCGGACTGCAGCCGCCACCGGATCACCGAGGGATCGAAGAGGTTCCAGGCGGACCGGGGCCGCACGCGGATGCCGACCCGCCGCACCGACTCCACGAGCCCGAGCGACTGCGCGACGCGGACCGCCTCCCGGACGACGGATCGCGACACGCGGAGATCGGCCTCGAGCACCTCCGTGCGGAGGATCGCGCCGGGCTCGAGTTCGCCCGACACGATCCGCGAGCCGAGGTGCTCGACGGCCAGGTCGTGCAGGCGGGAACCCATGCGGCGAGCATATCGGCGGCACTGCGCGGGACCGATCCGACTCGTCCACGGGTCGCGCCGGCGGTCGACGCGTCGCGCGGCGGCGACATCCGCTAGACTGACCCATTGAACTTCGGCGAGGGATGCCGCCGGAGCCGGGTCCGTCCCGGTGCGGCATCCGTTATCGACGCGGTGGAACCAGACTCACGGCTGTTCCTCACGCTGGCTGCGCACGCAGCCCCGGGCGTTCGAGTTGAGACAACGGAAACCCACTCTGGGCCGCGAGCCCGCAAGGAGCCACCATCATGGACGAAGACAACAAGATCGTCGCCGAGGAGCGCGAGACGTTCGGCAAGGGCGCGGCGCGCAAGATCCGCGCCGCCCACAAGATCCCCGCCGTGCTCTACGGCCACGGCACCGAGCCCAAGCACCTCACCCTCCCGGGCCACGAGACCGCGCTGCTCATCCGCAAGGCGAACGCCGTGCTCGACCTGCAGATCTCGGGCAAGAGCCAGCTCGCACTCGTCAAGGACGTGCAGAAGGACCCGGTGCACCAGGTCATCGAGCACATCGACCTCATCGTCGTGAAGCGCGGCGAGAAGGTCCAGGTCGAGGTCCCCGTGCACGTCGAGGGCGAGCCGGCCGCCGGCACCATTGCCGACCTCGACGCGGTCACGCTCTCGCTCGAGGTCGAGGCGACCCACATCCCCGAGAACGTCGTCGTGAGCGTCGAGGGCCTCGAGGAGGGCACGAAGCTGCTCGCCAGCGACATCGAGCTGCCCAAGGGCGCCACCCTCGTCAGCGACCCCGAGACCCTCGTCATCAACGTGCACGTGCCGCAGAAGGTCGACCTGGGCGAGGAGCCCGAGGCCGCCGAGGGCGAGGAGGCCGCCGAGGCCGCCCCCGCTGAGGAGGCTGCCGCCGCGGGCGAGTCGGCCGAGTAGGACGACCCTTCGTCGCGAGGGCTCGCGGCGCCGCATCCGGGTACGCTCGGAGCGCGGGGCCGCGGGCCCTCCGCCGTTCCTGACCACCCCAGCCCGGAGGCATCCGTGAACCTCATCGACCGCCTCCTGCACCGTCGGAAGGACGAGGCCGTGTCCGAGAACACCTGGCTCGTGATCGGCCTCGGCAACCCCGGCGCGCAGTACGCCGGCAACCGGCACAACGTCGGCCAGATGGTCGCCGACGAGCTCGCCTCGCGCATCGGCGCGACGTTCAAGAGCCACAAGACGCCCTCGCGCGTCGCCGAGGGCTTCCTCGGCCCGGGCCGGCCGAAGCTCGTCCTCGCCAAGCCCGACAGCTACATGAACACCTCGGGCGGCCCGGTGTCAGCGCTGCTGAAGTTCTACTCGCTCGGCGTCGACCGGCTCATCGTCGTGCACGACGAGCTCGACATCCCGTTCGACACCGTGCGGCTGAAGCGCGGCGGCGGCCACGGCGGCCACAACGGCCTGCGCGACATCCAGAAGGCCGCGGGCTCGCCCGACTTCACGCGCGTCAGGGTCGGCATCGGCCGCCCGCCCGGGCGGATGGATGCCGCGGACTACGTGCTGCGCGACTTCGCGGGCCCCGAGCGCGCCGACCTGCCGAACCTGCTGTCCGACGCGGCGGACGCCGTCGAGGCGATCGTCTCCGACGGCCTGGTGGCGGCGCAGCAACGGTTCCACTCGCCGGCCTAGGGGCCGGACTCGCGGCCGCTCGCTACCAGATCGTGCCGCCCCCGACCGAGATGCCGCCCCACGTGAGGGCGATGAAGATCGCCGCGAAGACGACGGGCGCGATCCCCGTGCCGCTGCGTGCGAGCCCCTTGAAGAGGGCGATCACCGCGAGGATCGCCGCGATGATCGAGAGGCCGCCCCCGAGGATCAGCCCGATGAAGAGCGGGATGGGCATGAGCACGAGGCCGGCCAGGGCGACCCAGAACGCGGCCCAGGCAGTCGGGTTGGAACGGCGTTCGACAGTGGAAGACATGCTCCATTATCTCGTGTCCGCCGCTCGGAGCGGTGAGCGCGGCGCTAGATGAGGCCGCGGAGGAACTCCTCAGGCGTGAGGCCGGCGGCACGGGCCCGCTCGACGAGCCGCGTGTGCTCCTCGGTGGTGAGCTCCAGCGAGAGGGTGCGCCAGTCGGCGGCCGGATCGTCGAAGTCGAACAGGGCCGCATCCTCGGCCTCCCGGTCGGCGAGCGCCGAGGCGGCCGGCGCCGCCGGCTCGGGTGAGACGACCTCGACGGCCGGCTCGCAGTCGCCGGTCCAACCGGGGCCCGCGGGGATCTCACTGCCGCTGCGGTAGGCCTCCGCGACCGACCGGGCGCGCAGGTCGGCGGCCTCGTTCATCGGGTGGCCGACGTGCCCGCGCACCCACTCGAAGCGGAAGCGCCGACCGGTCAGGGCCTCGTCGAGCTGTTCGAGCAGCTCGCGGTTCAGCACGGGGGAGCCGTCGGCCTTGCGCCATCCCTTGCGCTTCCAGCCTGCCATCCACTTCGTCACCGAGTTGATCACGTACTGGCTGTCGCACTGCACGAGCAGCTCGTCGTCGAGGTGCGCGGTCGCGCGGAACAGCTCGAGCACCGCGGTCAGCTCGCCCTGGTTGTTCGTCGCCCGGGGCCACCCGCCCGCCGCCCAGCAGTCGTCGGAGACGTACCAGGCCCAGCCCGCGGGGCCGGGATTGCCGAGGGCCGAACCGTCGGCGGCGGCGATGATCATGCGGTGGTCCTTCCGATGGGGGCGGGCGGCGACCATGCTATCGGCGGCCGCCGACCGCTTCTCGCCGGCGCTTCTCGTCGAGCGCGCGGCGGCCCACCGCGGCGACCGCGGCGACCGGCGCGCGACCGACGCCCCCCGGCGGCGTGTCGGCGGGCGCGCGTAGACTGCTCCGGTGATCCTGCAGGGCTTGAACACGGCGCTTTCGCGCGCCTCCACGATCGATCGAGCCCTGGCGGAGGCGGAGCGGAACGCCGATTTCTCCGCGCCCGCCGGGCTCGACGCGCCGCTCCTCGCCGGCCTGCTCGGCCGCCGCGCCGCGAACGGCCACCCGCCCGTCCTCTTCGTCGTCACCGCGACGAGCCGCGAGGGGGAGTCGCTCCGCCACGCGATCGCCCCGTACCTCGACGGCGCCGAGATCCTCGAGTTCCCCGCGTGGGAGACGCTGCCGCACGAGCGGCTGAGTCCGAGCGCCGAGACGGTCGGCCGGCGCCTGCACGCGATCCGGCGGATGGCGACATGGAGCGCCGAGGGCACGAGGCATCCGCTCGTCGTCGTCGCCTCGGTGCGGGCCGCACTGCAGCCGGTCGCCGACAACCTCGCCGACCTGGCACCCGTCGAACTGGCCGCAGGCGGCCGCGGGCACGACCTCTCCGACATCGCACTGCGGCTCGTCGACCTCGCGTACGCGCGCGTCGACATGGTCTCGCGGCGCGGCGAGTTCGCCGTGCGCGGCGGCATCCTCGATGTCTTCCCGCCGACGGCCGACCACCCGGTGCGCGTCGACTTCTTCGGCGACGAGGTCGAAGAACTGCGCGCGTTCTCGGTGGCCGACCAGCGCTCGCTGCCCGACGAGGTCGAGCGCGTCCTCCTCGCCCCGAGCCGCGAGCTGCTGCTCACCGAGCCGGTGCGCCAGCGCGCCCGCGAGATGGTGCACGAGTTCCCCAACCTGTCGGGCATGCTCGAGCGCATCGCCGAGGGCATCCCCGTCGAGGGCATGGAATCGCTCGCGCCCGCCCTGCTCGAGCGCCTCGTGCCCGTCACCTCCTACCTGCCCGAGGGGGCCGCGGTGGCGGTCGTCGGTCCCGAGCGGGTCGCGAGCCGCGCCGTCAGCCTCGGCGAGACGAACCGCGAGTTCCTGGCGGCGGCGTGGGACGCCGCGACCGCGGGTGCCGCCGCACCCATCGACCTCGCCGCGGGCGACTTCCTCACGCTCCGGGCGCTCCGCGAGTCGGTCCTGTACAGCGCGCCCGGTGCGTCCGACCCCGACCGCGTGTGGTGGACCTTCTCGAGCTTCGACCAGGGCGACGCGGCCGAGGCCGTCGGCGAGACCGCGGGTGGGGCGGATGCCGCGTACGTGCGGGTCGCGGCCACGACCGTGCCGAGCTTCCAGGGCAACGTCGAGGGCGCGGTCGCCCACGTCGGCGAGCGGCTGCGCGACGGCTGGAGCCTCGTGGTCGCGGCCGCCGGGCACGGCCTCGTCGAGCGCGCCCGCGACGTGCTCGCCGAGCACGGTCTCGCGGGGCGCATCGTCGAGTCGGTGCCCGACGAGCTCGAGCCGGGCGTCGCGTTCCTCGTGCAGGCCCAGGCCGCCGCGGGCTTCGAGGTGCCCGAAGCGAAGCTGGGCCTCATCGCCGAGGCCGAGTTCTACGGCCGCTCCGCCGGGTACGACACGCGCCAGGTCAAGAAGCTCGCGAGCCGCCGTCGCAACGTCGTCGACCCGCTCCAGCTCAAGGCCGGCGACTACGTCGTGCATTCCACGCACGGCATCGGCCGGTTCGTCGAGCTCGTGCAGCGCGAGGTCGCGGCCGGCGCCAGGCCGACGGGGCCGAGCCGCACCGCGGGCATCAAGCAGGCGCCGAAGACCGTCCGCGAGTACGTCGTGCTCGAGTACGCGCCGTCCAAGCGCGGCCAGTCCGGCGACCGGCTCTACGTGCCGATGGACCAGCTCGACCTGCTGAGCCGCTACGTCGGCGGCGAGGCGCCGTCGCTCTCCAAGATGGGCGGCAGCGACTGGTCGCAGGCGAAGAGCCGCGCCCGCAAGGCGGTGCGCGACATCGCGGTCGAGCTCGTCAAGCTCTACTCGGCGCGGATGGCGGCCAAGGGCCACGCCTTCGGGCAGGACACGCCGTGGCAGCACGAGCTGGAGGAGGCGTTCCCGTACGCCGAGACGCCCGACCAGCTGCAGACGATCGACGAGGTCAAGGCCGACATGGAGCGGCCGATCCCGATGGACCGACTGCTGGCCGGCGACGTCGGCTTCGGCAAGACCGAGGTCGCGGTCCGCGCCGCGTTCAAGGCCATCCAGGACGGCAAGCAGGTCGCGATGCTCGTGCCGACGACGCTGCTCGTGCGCCAGCACCTGGAGACGTTCTCCGAGCGGTTCGCCGGGTTCCCCGTGCACGTGCGCGCGCTCAGCCGCTTCCAGACCGACAAGGAGGTGCGCGAGACCGTCGCGGGCCTCGCCGACGGCACGGTCGACATGGTCATCGGCACGCACCGCATCCTCACCGAGAAGGTCTCCTTCAAAGACCTGGGGCTCATGATCATCGACGAGGAGCAGCGCTTCGGCGTCGAGCACAAGGACCAGCTCAAGAAGCTGAAGACCAACGTCGACATCCTCGCGATGAGCGCGACGCCGATCCCGCGCACGCTCGAGATGGCCGTCACCGGCATCCGCGAGATGTCGACCCTCGCGACGCCGCCGGAGGACCGGCATCCGATCCTCACCTTCGTCGGACCGTACACCGACCAGCAGGTCGCCGCGGCGATCCGCCGCGAGATGCTCCGCGAGGGCCAGGTGTTCTTCGTGCACAACCGGGTCTCGTCGATCAACCGCGTCGCGGCCCAGCTCGCCGAGCTCGTGCCCGAGGCCCGCATCGCCGTCGCGCACGGCCAGCTCAACGAGCACGCGCTCGAGCAGATCGTCGTCGACTTCTGGGAGCGCAAGTTCGACGTGCTCGTCTCGACGACGATCATCGAGACCGGGCTCGACATCTCCAACGCGAACACGATCATCATCGACCGCGCCGACAAGTACGGCCTCTCGCAGCTGCACCAGCTGCGCGGCCGGGTCGGCCGTGGGCGCGAGCGCGCGTACGCGTACTTCCTCTACGACCCGGCGAAGCCGCTCTCCGAGACCGCCCACGACCGGCTGTCGACGATCGCGGCGAACAACGAGCTCGGCAGCGGCATGCAGGTCGCGCTGAAGGACCTGGAGATCCGGGGGGCGGGCAACCTGCTCGGCGCCGAGCAGGCCGGCCACATCGCGGGCGTCGGCTTCGACCTCTACCTGCGCATGATCGGCGAGGCCGTGAACGCGTTCCGCGGCGACGTGGCCGAGGGGCAGACCGAGCTCCGGCTCGAGCTGCCCGTCGACGCGCACATTCCCGAGGACTACGTCGACAGCGAGCGACTGCGCCTCGAGGCGTACCAGAAGCTCTCGGCCGCGAGCGGGCCTGCCGCGAAGGACGGCCAGATCGAGCTCGTGGTCGAGGAGCTCGTCGACCGCTACGGCGAGCTGCCGGAGGCCGTCGAGCATCTCGTCGCGGTCTCGCGGCTGCGTCGGAGGGCGCAGCTCGCAGGGCTCTCCGATGTCATCGCGACCGGATCCAAGTTGCGGCTCGCGCCGGCGAAGCTGCCCGACTCGCGCCGGGTGCGGCTCGAGCGGATGTACCCGGGGGCGAAGCTCTTCGCACAGAACGACGTGATCCTCGTGCCGTTCCCGACGCCGGGCGGCGAGGCGCCGGGCGACGCCGACCTCATCGAGTGGGTGTCGAACCTGATCGGCGTGATCTTCCCGACCGAGACGGCGGCCGCAGAGCCCGCCACGGCTGAAGCGTAGCCGGGCGGCCCGGCTACGCTGTGCCGGTGTCGTTCTCGCTCTGGATCACGCTGCTCGCGGCCTGCTTCGCGATCAGCTTCACCCCCGGAGCCGGGGCGATCAACACGATGGGCAACGCGCTCAGCCACGGGTTCCGCCGCTCGATCTGGGGCATCCTCGGCCAGCAGGCGGCGCTCGTCGTGCACATCGCGATCGTCGCGCTCGGTGTGGGCGTCCTGGTCGCGAGTTCGCCGGTGGCCTTCGACGTCATCCGGTACGCCGGGGCCGCCTACCTGGTCTATCTCGGCGTGCGGCAGATCCTGCGCACGCCCGTCGATCCGCCCGAGGACGACGCCGGCGTCGACGCGGTCGACGGCCCGGACGCCGCGGCGCCGCCGACGGCGACCGGATCGCGCTGGTCGATGTTCCGCAGGGGCCTGTGGGTGAACCTGCTGAACCCCAAGGCGATCGTCTTCTTCCTCGCCTTCCTGCCGCAGTTCATCCGTCCCGACCTGCCGTTGCTGCCGCAGTACGCCGTCGTGGCCGCCACCGTCGTCGCGGTGGACGTCATCGTGATGTGGGGGTTCTTCGCGATCGCCGCGCACGGCATGCGACGGTTCACCCGTTCGACGAGGGGTCAGCGCACGATCGACGTGACGTTCGGCGTGCTCTTCATCTCGATCGGCGCACTGCTGGCGTTCGTGCACTGAGCGGCCGACCGCGCCCGCTCCGGTTCAGTGCGCGAGCGCTCCGCCGACGCCCTCCGCCGCGCCGCGCCGCTTGTAGGCGCGCGACTTCAGGCTGACGAAGACCGCCGAGATCGCGATCGCGATCCCGGAACCGATGAGCACCGCGACGACGCCTTGGTCGGCGACCTCGGGGTACTCGCGGAACGCGAGCTCGTTCATGAGCAGCGACACCGTGAAGCCGATGCCGCCGAGGGCGCCCACCATCGCGACATCCGACCAGGTCAGCGGCTTGATGCCGGTGCGGCGGTGCACGAAGAGGGTCGCGATCCCGCCGATCAGGGTGATGCCCACGATCTTGCCGACGGGCAGCCCGACGAGGATGCCCCAGAACGCAGGGTCGAGTTCGCTCGGCCGCACCGCGGGGATGGCGACGAGCGCCGCCGAGAACGCGAAGAGCGGCAGGATCACGGCGTTCGAGACCGGCTCCAGCGCGTGCACGGCGCGGCCGGCGGGCCGACGCGACATCACGAGCCCGAGCATGACGCCCGCGATCGTGGCGTGCACGCCCGAGAGGTAGACGAACGACCAGGTGAGGATGGCGAGCGTCCACAGCGCCACCATGACCGGCCACAGCGGGCGACGCGCCAGCACGTAGGGCGAGCGCGGCGAGAGCAGTCGGCTCATCATGCCGAACAGCGTGACGGAGATCGCCGCGAAGCCGAGGTAGGCGAGGTCGGCGTCGCTCGTGAAGAAGAACGCGATGATGAGGATCGCAATGAGGTCGTCGAGCACGGCGAGGGCGAGCAGGAACACCCGGACGCGCGTCGGGATGAACCGGCCGAACATCGCGAGCACGCCGAGGGCGAACGCGATGTCGGTCGCGGTCGGGATCGGCCAGCCGTCGGCGGTCGGCCCCGCACCGGCGAAGGCGAGGAACACGAGCGCGGGTGCGACCACGCCGCCGAGCGCGGCGATGGCGGGCAGTGCCGCCTTCGAGAAGCTGTTCAGCTCGCCGATCACGAGCTCGCGCCGGAGCTCCACGGCGACGATGAAGAAGAAGACCGCGAGCAGGCCGTCGCTCACCCAGTGCCCGAGCGAGAGGTCGAGGCCGGTGAACGGCACCGCCAGGTGCGCGTGCTTGAACTCGACCAGGTCGTGCCCGATCGGCGAGTTCGCGATCACGAGGCCGAGCACGGCGGCGGCGAGCAGGAGCGACGCGGAGACGCGCTCGGAGCGGAGGAAGTTCATGGCACCTCTGAGGGGAGTCGGGAACGGCGACGGAGCCGTGCGGGAACAGCGACGACGCGACGCGTCGGCCGACCAGACTTCCCGGCACACCTGCCGTCGAGTCTATCGGGCGGCGCGGTTAGGCTCGCAGGCACGGGCCGCGCCGCGGCCCGCGAGGGGCGGTGGGTGATGACGCGAACGGCCGGCGAGTCCGAGGCGAACGAGGCGGCGACGACGGATGGCGCGCCCGCGACATCCGCTTCGGGGGACGGCCTGCTCGAGCTCGTCGCCATGGTCGGCCGCCTCCGCGGCCCCGGCGGGTGCCCCTGGGACGCCGAGCAGACCCACGAGTCGCTCGTGCAGTACCTCGTCGAGGAGTGCTGGGAGCTCATCGACGCGATCGAGTCGGGCAGCCGGGAGGAGATGATCGAGGAGCTCGGCGACGTGCTCTACCAGGTGCTCTTCCACGCCGACCTCGCTGCGCACACGCCCGGCGAGGACTACGACATCGACGACGTCGCCCGGCACATGACGGCGAAGATGGTGGCGCGGCATCCGCACGTCTTCGGCGATCGCGAGGCCGAGACCGCGGCCGACGTCGTCGCCTTCTGGGACGACCTCAAGGCCAGCGAGAAGCCGCACCGCACGAGCGTGCTCGACGGCGTCCCGCAGGGCATGCCGGCACTCGCGCTCGCGCAGAAGCTGCTCGGCAAGGCCGAGAAGGTCGGCGTGACGAGGGCGCCGACGGATGCCACGACCGTGCCGGCCACGGAAGGCGAGCTCGGCGACGTGCTGCTCGCGCTCGTGGCATCCGCCCGCGCTCAGGGGCTGGACGCCGAGCGCGCGCTGCGCGGCGCGATCCGGTCGCTCCAGGACGACGTGCGGTCCGCCGAGGCAGCCCCGGTGGTCGAGTAGCGCGGAGCGCGGATCGAGACCCGGGCGCCCGGCCGGGCCCGCTCCCGTGGTCGAGGAGCGCGGAGCGCGTATCGAGACCCCGGCGTCCGGACGCGGCATCCGCTGCTGGAAGAATGGAGCGCATGGCCCAGACCGTGACGCCCCCGCGCGGCATGCGCGACTTCCTGCCCGCCGAGAAGGCCCGCCGCGAGCACGCGCTCTCGGTGATCCGCGGGGTGTACGCGACGCACGGGTTCGACGAGATCGAGACGCCCGTCATGGAGGACTCCTCGCGGCTGCACGCCGGCCTCGGCGGCGACAACGAGAAGCTCGCGTTCGCGGTGATGAAGCGCGGCATCACGCCCGACGACCTCGCGGCGGCCGCGGCATCCGGCGACGCCCTCTCGCTCGCCGACCTCGGCCTGCGCTACGACCTGACCGTGCCGCTCGCCCGGTTCTACGCCACGCACCGCGCCGCGCTGCCGCCGGTGTTCCGCGCCATCCAGATCGCGCCGGTGTGGCGTGCCGAGCGCCCGCAGAAGGGCCGCTACCGGCAGTTCGTGCAGTGCGACATCGACATCATCGGCGAGGCCGGACCGCTCGCCGAGCTCGAGCTGCTCAGCGCGACCGTCGCGACGCTCGACGCGCTCGGCCTCGAGGGGTGCCGCATCCGGCTGAACGACCGACGGATCCTCGCCGGCATCCTCGGCTCGTGGGGCGTGCCCGAGGAACTGCGCGAGCGCGCGCTGATCACGATCGACAAGCTCGACAAGATCGGACCCGACGGTGTCGCCGCCGAGCTCGCCACGCTCGGCATCGACCGGGCGGGCGTGGCCGACGAATTGCGGCAGCTCGCGGGTGCCGACTGGTCGATCGCCGGCGACGCGTCCACCGTCCCGCCGCCCGCGTGGCTCGACATCGAGGCGTTCCGCGACCTCGTCTCGCTGCGCGACGCCGTGCCCGGCGCGGGGGTCGACTTCGACCCGACGCTCGTGCGCGGCATGGGCTACTACACGGGCACGATCTTCGAGATCGCGCACCCCGACCACGGCTACTCGCTCGGCGGCGGCGGGCGCTACGACCACATGATCGGCCGCTTCCTCGGCCAGGAGGTCCCCGCGTGCGGGTTCTCGATCGGGTTCGAGCGCATCGTCGACCTGCTGGCCGTGCGCGACGAGGGCCGCCCGCGCTCGGTGGTGCTGGTGCACGATCGCGACGTCGCGCCCGGCGAACTGCTCGCGCTCAAGCACGAGCTCGTGGCATCCGGAACGCGAGTGCGCTTCGAGCGACGCGTGAAGAACCTGCGCGGACTGCTCGAGCGCGTCACCGCCGACGGCTTCGACGCCTGGGCGCCCGTAACGGCCGAGACGACGGATGCCGCGTCGCTGGAGTTCCGCGACCTCGCCGCGTAGCCCGCAGCCGTCCGCGGCATCCGGCATCGCGCTCGGTGGATCGAGACGTCGCAGATGGCGATGCTGACTCGCCATCCGCGACTCCTCGATTCGAGGCCGGTCGGGCGACGTCGACGCCCCGAGAAGCGCTGTTCGGCGAGAAGTCGCAGGTGCAGGGTGCGGGCCGCCGTCTGCGACGTCTCGATTCCGGACCTGCGCGTGCTGTGGACGGAGAACGCGCGCAACCGCGGGCTCGGGCACAGTAGGCGGATGACCCGACCCGCGCCGTTCGCGCCGCACCTCGTCGGCTCCGCCTTCCTGGTGCGCGACCGCGAGTTCCACGCGTCGACGCGAAGCCGACTTCGAGCCGCCGACGTGCAGCGACCGTTCACCGCGGTTCGTTCGCTCGGGCTCGACCTCGACGACATCGTGGATCGCTGCCGTGCGTACGAACCACTGCTCCGCACCGGGGAGGCGTTCAGTCACGAGACGGCCGCCGCCCTCTTCCGGCTGCCGCTTCCGCGAACGCCGGAACTCATCCACGTGCTCGCCCCGACCGGGTCGGTGCGTGCGCGCGGGCGCGGCGTGGCGGGCCACGTGGCATCCGTCGCCCCACCCGTCGTCGCCCGCGAGGGCCTGACGGTCGTCGCTGCCGCCGTGGTGTGGTGCCAACTCGCTGCATCGCTCGCCCGTGACGACCTGGTCGCGCTCGGCGACGCGATCGTCACCCCGCGGCGACGGGGAGAGGTCCGCGGCTCGGCCCTGGCGAGCCTGCGTGAGCTTCGCGCGGCCGCGCGCGCGTGGGGGTCGCGTCGCGGCGCGCGGCTGATCGCCGAGGCGCTGCCGCTCATCCGCGTCGGCGCCGAATCGCGCCGCGAGTCGCACCTTCGGCTCGTCTTCGTCGACGAGGGGCTGCCCGAGCCGACCCCGAACCCGGGCGTCACCTTGGCCGCTGACACGGTCGTGCACCCCGATCTCGCCGATCTCGAACGCCGGATCGCCTTCGAGTACCTCGGCGACATCCATCGCACCGATCGGAGGCGATGGCAGGCCGACCTGCGTCGGCGACGCGCTCTCGCGGCAGCCGGATGGCGGGTCGTCGAGGTGACGGCCGACGACCTCGGGTCCAAGCGCGCGGCGTTCGTCGCGCAGCTCCGCGGGTTGCTGCGAGGCGCCGCCTGACCTCAGGGCGCTGAGGCGTCGGTCGGGCCCAGCTGGCTGCCGTCGTTCTCGGGTGAGGGTCGTCACCGAGAAGTCGCGAATGCAGGGTGGGTATCGCCATCCGCGACCTTTCGATCCCCGACGCGTCCAGCCCCGCTCATCGCGGACAGCGCACCCACCGAGAAGTCGCGGATGCCGATACCGACTCGTCATCAGCGACGTCTCGCGCTGCGCGGATTGCACGGCGCAACGCGCGCGCCGCCAACGACCGCAGCCGCCGACATACGCGAGCGGCCCTCGGAACCGGGGTCCTAGACTGTCGTGCGGGCAACGACGGAGTCGTCCACGCACATCCCCATCACAGAGGAGTTCACTGTGGCATTCATCGAAGCTGTCGGCGCACGGGAGATCCTGGATTCGCGCGGCAACCCCACCGTCGAGGTCGAGGTCCTCCTCGACGACGGGACCGTCTCGCGGGCCGCGGTGCCCTCGGGTGCGTCGACCGGCGCGTTCGAGGCGTACGAGCTGCGCGACGGCGAGGCCGACCGCTACCTCGGCAAGGGCGTGCAGAAGGCCGTCGACGCCGTGCTCGACGAGCTCGGCCCGGCCATCGAAGACCTGGATGCCGCCGACCAGCGCGTCATCGACGCCGCCCTCATCGAGGCCGACGGCACCGACAACAAGGGCCGCCTCGGCGCGAACGCGATCCTCGGCGTGAGCCTCGCCGTCGCCAAGGCCGCAGCCGACTCGGCCGACCTGCCCCTCTTCCGCTACCTCGGCGGCCCGAACGCCCACGTGCTGCCCGTGCCGATGATGAACATCATCAACGGCGGCGCGCACGCCGACACCGGCGTCGACATCCAGGAGTTCATGGTGCTGCCGCTCGGCGCGCCGACCTACTCCGAGGGACTCCGCTGGGGCGTCGAGACCTACCACGCGCTGAAGAGCCTGCTGAAGTCGAAGGGGCTCTCGACGGGCCTCGGCGACGAGGGCGGCTTCGCGCCCGACCTCGCGAACAACCGCGCGGCCCTCGACCTGATCGCCGAGGCGATCGGCAAGGCCGGCTTCACGCTCGGCACCGACATCGCGCTGGGCCTGGATGTCGCGTCGACCGAGTTCTTCGAGAACGGTGTGTACCGCTTCGAGGGCCAGGACCGCACCGCCGCCGAGATGAGCGCGTACTACGCCGAGCTCGCCGCCGCGTACCCGCTCGTCTCGATCGAGGACCCGCTGGCTGAGGACGACTGGGAGGGCTGGGCGACGCTCACGACCGAGCTCGGCGGCAAGCTGCAGCTCGTCGGCGACGACCTGTTCGTCACCAACCCGTCGCGTCTGGCGGACGGCATCGCGAAGCACGCGGGCAACTCGATCCTGGTGAAGGTCAACCAGATCGGCACGCTCACCGAGACGCTCGACGCGGTCAAGCTCGCGCAGCGCGCCGGCTACACCGCGGTGCTCTCGCACCGCTCGGGCGAGACCGAGGACACGACGATCGCCGACCTCGCCGTCGCGACCGACTGCGGCCAGATCAAGACGGGCGCGCCCGCCCGGTCCGAGCGCGTGGCCAAGTACAATCAGCTTCTGAGGATCGAAGAGGAGCTCGGCGAGGCCGCGGAGTACGCGGGCCGCTCGGCATTCCCGCGCTTCACGGCGTGATGCGCGTCTGAGACGAGACGACGGGGGTGGCCGGTGGCCGCCCCCGTCGGTCGTTCCGGCGAGGTGAGGAGGACGATGAACGCGGCACGTCGTCCCTCGCGCCCGCCGAGCGGCGAGCGCGCGCCCGGCGGGAATCGCCCGGCGGCGCGGAGGCACTCGACCGGCGCGAAGCGCCCGCCGCGCCAGTCGATCCGCCAGGTCGCCGAGACGTGGCTCGCCGGCATCCGCTTCTCGGGGTTCTCGATCATCATGATGGGCGTCCTCGTCCTCGCCGTGGTCGTCCTCGCGCCGAGCATCGCGGCCTACGCGAACCAACGGCAGCAGATCGCCGAGCTCAAGGCCGACGTCGCCCGGCAGGAGGCCGAGGTCGAGCGCCTGAAGGAGGAGCGCGAGCGCTGGAACGACGAGACGTTCATCGTCACCCAGGCCCGCGACCGCCTCTACTACGTCCTGCCGGGCGAGGTGAGCTACCTCGTCATCGACGACCGCGACCCGGCGACGGTGACGACGGCCGACCGGGCCGTCTCGGCCGAGGTGACCGAGTCGCGCGGCGACTGGATGCAGACCATGCTGCGATCGGTCATGACGGCCGGGCTCGCGCCCAGTGCAACGGATGCCGCCGATCCGGCGTCCGGCGACGACGAGGCCGAACCGTCCGAACCGCCCGCCGACGAGGAGGACCGATGACCCGCCCGCCGTTCGAACCCGTCACCGAACGCGACCTGCGGATCGTCTCGGTGCAGCTCGGCCGCCCGGCGCGCGACGTCGTGGGCATCGCTGCGCGCTGCGTGTGCGGCGCGCCCACGGTCGTGTCCACGAGGCCCCGTCTCTCCGACGGCACGCCGTTCCCGACGTTCTACTACCTCACGCACCCGGTCGCGACGGCCGCGATGTCGTTCCTCGAGGCGGCGCAGCTCATGGTCGAGTTCACCGAGCTGCTCGCCGCCGATGCCGGGCTCCGGGACTCCTACCGCGCCGCGCACGAGCAGTACCTCGCCGACCGCGAGATGTTCGGCGTCGTCGAGGAGATCGCGGGCGTCTCGGCGGGCGGCATGCCGACCCGCGTGAAGTGCCTCCACGCGCT
Organism: Agromyces sp. GXS1127; assembly: GCF_050565425.1. Taxonomy (NCBI): domain Bacteria; kingdom Bacillati; phylum Actinomycetota; class Actinomycetes; order Micrococcales; family Microbacteriaceae; genus Agromyces; species Agromyces sp. GXS1127. Next base: position 492,165 of record NZ_JBOCIG010000002.1, on the reverse strand, counting down.
CGCGGGCCACGCGCTCGCCGCGGGCCCCGGGGTGAACCCGATCGGCGACCTCGCGCTCGAGCGTTCGACGTGGTCGCCCGACGTCTGCCGTTGCCCGGACTACGGCGTGGACGACGTCGAGGAGGGTCCGACCGCGTGAGCGCCGCGACCACCGGCCGCGCTCGGCGATCCACCGGGCGACCGCTGCAGCGCGCGCGGCGGCGCGGCTGGTGGCGCGCGGGCGTCGGCGCCCTGGTCGCGGGCGTGCTCGCGCTCTCGGGTGCGGCGCCGGCGCAGGCCGACACCGTCCGCGACCTCGAGTACTGGTTGACCGACTACGGCTTCACCCAGGCGTGGACCACGTCGCGCGGCGACGGCGTCAAGGTCGCGATCATCGACACCGGCGTGAACGGCGAGGTCGCCGAGCTGCAGGGCGTCGTGGTCGGGGGCACGGATGTCTCGGGCATCGGCTCTCCCGACGGCCAGACGCCCGTCGGCGAGGAGGAGGAGCACGGCACGATGGTCGCCTCGCTCCTGGCCGGCCGGGGCACGGGCGAGGGCAACGGGGTGATCGGGGTGGCGCCGGACGCGGACCTGCTCACGGCGTCCGTCGCGTTCGGGCTCGAGACGGGTGCCGACAAGACGAACGACGAGCAGATCGCCGAGGCGGTGGTCTGGGCGGTCGACAACGGAGCCGACGTCATCAACATGTCGCTCACGCGGAACACGCCCGACTGGCCGGAGAGCTGGGACGACGCCTTCCTCTACGCCTTCGAGCACGACGTCGTGGTGGTCGCCGCCGCAGGCAATCGCGGTTCGGGCACCACGCAGGTCGGCGCGCCGGCGACCATCCCGGGCGTGCTCGCCGTCGCGGGCGTCGACCGCGAGCAGAACGCGAGCTTCGACGCGAGCTCGCAGGGGATCACGATCGCCGTCGCGGCACCGAGCGAGGACCTCGTGGGCGTGCTTCCCGACGGCAGCCACGTCGTCTGGTCGGGGACCAGCGCGGCCGCACCGCTCGTCTCCGGGCTCGTCGCGCTCGTGCGCGCCGAGTATCCCGAGCTGGATGCCGCGAACGTCATCAACCGCGTCATCCGCACCGCCGACCCGAAGGGCGAGGAGGTGCCCGGCCCGCTGTACGGGTACGGCATCATCGATCCGGTCGCGGCGCTCACGGCCGAGGTCGAGGCGGTCGAGCAGAACCCGCTCGGCAGCCTCGAGGAGTGGATCCGGGTGCACCGTCGTGCCGACGTGCCCTCCCAGGAGGGCTCGGAGAGCGCCGACGAGCAGGAGATCGTGCCGATCGCGGACCCGCCGGCGCCGCGCGCCGACAGTGCGAAGACCCTCCTGCCGACGCCGTGGACGCTGTCCTATATCACGGTGCCGCTCTCGCTGGTCGCCGGATTTGGTACGCTAGCAGCGCTGTTGGGCATCGGCGCCACTCGGCATATCAGGCGTTCCGCGCGATCCGACGCGTAGGAATCGCAGTCAGCACAGATCCAAGGAGTCCATTCACCGTGCCCAAGATTCTGATCGTCGGTGGCGGCTATGCGGGGTTCTACACGGCGTGGAAGCTCGAGAAGTGGCTGCGTCCGGGCGAGGCCGAGGTGACGGTCGTCGACCCGCTGCCCTACATGACGTACCAGCCCTTCCTCCCCGAGGTCGCCGCGGGCTCGATCGAGGCCCGCCACTCGGTGGTGGCGCACCGTCGGCACCTGAAGAAGACCAACGTGATCACCGCCAAGGTGACCGGGATCGACCACGCCTCGAAGACGGCGACCATCACGCCCGAGGTCGGCGAGCCGTGGCAGTTCGAGTACGACGTCGTCGTGGTGACCGGCGGTGCCGTGTCGCGCACCTTCCCGATCCCGGGCGTCGCCGACCAGGCCTTCGGTCTCAAGACCGTCGAGGAGGCCGTCGCGATCCGCGACCGCCTGCTGACGAACTTCGACAAGGCCGCCAACCTCCCCGCGGGCCCCGAGCGCGACCGCCTGCTGACGGTCGTCGTCGTCGGCGGCGGCTTCGCCGGCATCGAGGTGTTCGCCGAGCTGCGGTCGTTCGCGAGCGCGCTGCTCGAGTTCTACCCGCAGCTCTCGTTCGACGACACGCACTTCCACCTCATCGAGGCGATGGGCCGCATCATGCCCGAGGTGTCGCTCCCCACGAGCCACTGGGTCATCAAGCACCTCGCCCAGCGTGGCGCCGAGATCCACCTCGACACGCAGCTCACGAGCGCCGTCGACGGCCGGATCGAGCTCTCGACGGGTGAGACCTTCGAGACCGACCTGATCGTGTGGACCGCGGGCGTCATGGCGAACCCGGCGATCGTGCGCACGAGCGACCTGCCCGTCGAGGAGCGCGGCCGGATCACCGCGCGCGCCGACCTCCGCGTGGGCGACGAGGACGACATCGTGCCCGACGCGTGGGCGGCCGGCGACATCGCAGCCGTGCCCGACCTGTCGGGCGGCGGCGTGGGCGGGTACTGCGTGCCGAATGCACAGCACGCCGTCCGCCAGGGCAAGCTCCTCGCGAAGAACATCGTCGCGGTGCTCCGCGGCGAGGAGCCGAAGGAGTACTTCCACAAGAACCTCGGCGCGGTCGCGGGTCTGGGCGTCGGCTCGGGCGCGTTCCAGTCGGGCAAGATCGCGATCACGGGCCTGCTCGCCTGGTTCGCGCACCGCGGGTACCACGGCCTCGCAATGCCCACGTGGGAGCGCAAGCTCCGCGTGTTCTGGGGCTGGTGGAACAACTTCTGGCTCGGCCGCGACATCGTCTCGCTGCAGGCAATCCAGAACCCGCGCGCCGAGTTCGAGCGCTTCGCCGCCCGCCCGAAGCCCGCGGGCGAGGTTTCGGCTCCGCCCGCGCCGGCCAAGGCCGAGGCGAAGAAGCCCGTCGCGAAGTCGGCGAAGCCGGCCGAGAAGGCGATCGCCGCCAAGTAGGGCGTTCTATGCTGTGACGCGGTGCCGGCCCCCGGGTCGGCACCGCGCTCCCGTAGCCCAATCGGCAGAGGCAGGCGACTTAAACTCGCCTCAGTCTGGGTTCGAATCCCAGCGGGAGCACCGGTTGCGAGCGCGCTGCCCGAGCACCGGGATCGTGCTGTTGATCACGCTCTGGGAGCACTGGGCCGCCACCGGTCAGGTCATGCGGTCGAGGCGGCGCAGGATGAGCCCCTCGCGCAGCGCCCACGGCGAGACCTCCAGCGTCTTGGCCTTGAACGCGCGCATCGTCTCGGAGAGGACGATCGCGCCGGCGACGATCTGGAAGGTGCGGTCCTCGGTGATCCCGGGCAGGGCGGGTCGGGCGTCTGCCGGGATCCGGGCGAGGCGGGGGATCCAGTCGTCGAGGTGCGAGAGCTTCAGGATGCTGCGCTCCTCCGAACCGACGCCCTCCTCGGTGCTCCCCGCGAGCTTGGCGAGCGACCGGATGGTCTTCGACGAGCCCACCACGTGATCGGATTCGGGGATGCCGCCGAACTCCTCGACGGTCGCCTCGAGCAGTTCCCGCGCGTGCTCGCGGAGCCGCCTGACCTGCTTCTCGGTCGGCGGGTCGTCGGGCAGGAAGCGGATCGTCGACCGACCGGCGCCGAGCGGCACCGAGCTCGCGACCTCCGGGACCTCGTCCCCGCCGTGCGCGATCTCGAGCGAGCCGCCGCCGATGTCGAAGAGGAGCACGCGCCCGGCCGACCAGCCGTACCAGCGACGCACGGCCAGGAACGTGATCCGCGCCTCGTCGGCACCGCTCAGCACGTCGAGGCGGATGCCGGCGGCCTCCTCGGCGCGCTGCAGCACCTCGGCGCCGTTCGCGGCCTCGCGGATGGCGGACGTGGCGAAGGCGAGCATCTCGTCGATGCCCGACTCGCGCGCGACCTCCGCGGCCTCGGTCACGGCCGTGAGGATCGCGTCGACGCCCTCCGTGCTGATGGCGCCGTCGTCGTCGAGGTAGCGCATGAGCCGCAGCACCGACTTGTTCGAGGCGGCCGGGATGGGCCGTGCGCCGGGATGGGCGTCGACGACGAGCAGGTGCACGGTGTTGGAACCGACGTCGAGAACCCCGAGGCGCATGGTGCGAGCGTAGTGCGTGCTGGCGCCCCGCGCGCGCGGCGTGCATACTGGGTCGGACTGGGACGACTGTCCCAGTCCGTGCTCGTGCGACGGGCATCGAGTCGGACGACGAGGTCGACCCAGAGGTCGGAGGAGCAGCGTGTCCCGCATGCCAGCCGCCGAGCGCCGTCCGGCGCTCATCGAGGCGGGGTTGCGCGTCATCGCGCGCGAGGGCATCGCCGGCGCCTCGACCCGCGCGATCGTCGCCGAGGCGGGCATGTCGCTCGCGAGCTTCCACTACGCTTTCGAGTCGCGCGACGCGTTCCTCGACGAGCTGATCTCGACCGTCGTGGCACGCGAGACGGAGGCCGTGCTCCCGCTGCCCGACGTCGACGGCGACCTGCGGCAGGTCATCGAGGCGGCGTTCCTCAGGTACCTCGACCACCTCCGCGCCGACCCCGAACACGAACAGGCCATGCTCGAGCTCACGCAGTACGCGCTGCGCGCGCCGGAGCGGCATCCGGTCGCCGTCGCGCAGTATCGGCGGTATGCCGATCTCGCCGAGCGGGCGCTCGGCTCGGCCGCGGAACGCGCCGGCGTCACGTGGCGCGCGCCCGTCTCGGAGGTGGCCGGCGTGCTCGTGGCGTTCACGGACGGCATCACCCTGACCTGGCTCGTCCATCGGGACGACGCCACCGCGCTCGCGACCGCGCGCGCGGCCGCCGACGCCCTCGCGAGAATGGCGGACCCCGAGTGACCCGGCCCCACCACGACGCAGCGCTCACGCCTCCGACCCCGCCGGCGGGCGACGCCGACCCGACGGGGCCGACCGGAGCCTTCGCCGAGCCCACCCGCCCGGTGCGCGCCGGCTGGATGGCCGCCTTCGCGGCCGCCTGGCTCGGCATCTGGATGGCGCAGCTCACGCCCGTGCAGCTGCTCCTGCCCGCCCAGATCGATGCGGAGCTGCATCCGGACGACTGGATCGAGAGCGTCGTCGCGTTCGGCGCAGTGTCGGGCGTCGCCGCGCTGTTCGTGATCGTCGCCTACCCGCTCACGGGGGCGCTCTCCGACCGCACCACGTCGCGGTTCGGCCGGCGTCGGCCGTGGATCGCCGCCGGCGCGGTGCTGTTCGCGGTCTCGCTCGTGGTCCTCGGCGCCCAGCACGAGCTGTGGGCGATCGGCCTGGCCTGGATCGGGGCGACGGTCGGGTTCTGCGTGATGACCGCAGCACTCACGGCGACGATCTCCGACCAGGTGCCCGTCGCCCAGCGCGGGGTCGTGTCGGGCTGGATGTCGGCACCCCAGGCGGTCGGCATCATCCTCGGCCTGGTGCTCGTGACGATGGTGTTCACCGGGCAGGCGACCGGGTACGCGGTCGTGGCGGTCGCGCTGCTTCTGCTCGCGGTGCCGTTCCTGTTCAGGTCAGACGCGGCGCTCGGGGCCGGTGAGCGGGCGCGCGTGACCGCGCGCGGGATCGTCGCGAGCCTGTGGATCAGCCCGCGCGAGCACCCCGACTTCGGATGGACCCTGCTGAGCCGCGTGCTCGTCTCGATCGGCAACGCGCTCGGAACGAGCCTGCTGCTCTACTTCCTGATGTTCGGCCTCGGCGACGCGAACGCCGAGGAGGACCTCCTCGTCCTCACGCTGGTCTACATGGTCTTCGTGATCGTCGCGTCGCTCGCGTTCGGCCGGCTCTCCGACGCGCTCGGGCGCCGCCGGATCTTCGTGCTGCTCGCGGCGGCCCTCCAGGGCGTCGCGGCACTGCTGCTCGCGGTCTTCCCCGACCTCGCCGTCGCGATGGTCGCGGCGGGTCTGCTCGGCCTCGCCTACGGATGCTTCCTCTCGGTCGACCAGGCGCTCGCGACCCAGGTGCTGCCCGACCCCGCCGCCCGCGGCAAGGACCTCGGCATCATGAACATCGCAACCGCCGTGCCGCAGTCGCTCGGGCCCCTCCTTGGCGCCTTCGCGGTCGCCGCCACCGGCTCGTTCACCCTCGTGTTCGTGCTCGGCGCGGCGTTCGCGTTCGCGGGGGCGTTCGCCGTCTCGCGGGTCCGGAGCGTCCGGTGACGGGCCCGCTCGACCTCCGCGCGGCGGCTGCGACGGCCGGGCCATCGGCGACGACGGGCGAATCGTCGGCGCGACCCGCCGCGATCGGACGCCCGTGGCTCGAGCCGTCGGTGCACTGGCCGGAGCTGACCGAGGCGACCCGGCACCTCGACGCGCCGGTCGGCGCGCTGCACCTCGGCGCGCTGCGCTGGAACGCGCACGAGATGGTGCGGCGCGCCGCCGGCACGCCGATCCGCGTCGCGACGAAGTCGATCCGCGTCCGCGCGGTGATCGAGGCGCTGCTGGCGCTGCCGGGCTACCGGGGCGTGCTCGCCTACACCCTCGCCGAGGCGATCTGGCTGGCCGGGCGGATGCCGTCGCTCGACGACCTCGTCGTGGGCTACCCGACCGCCGAGACGGCCGGCATCCGTCGGCTCGCGACCGACGGCGACCTCGCGCGCCGCATCACGCTCATGGTCGACTCGCCCGCGCAGCTGGACCTCGTCGACGCGGTCCTGCCGCCCGCCGAGCGCGAGGAGATCCGGGTCTGCCTCGAGCTCGACGCGTCGTGGCACGCTCCCGTGCTCGGCCACCTCGGGGTGCGACGGTCTCCTGTGCACGACCCGGACGACGCCGGCGCGCTCGCCGCGTACATCGCAGAGCGCCCGGGCTTCCGCCTGGTCGGCGTGATGGCGTACGAGGCGCAGGTCGCCGGCGTCGTGAACGCGCCGCGCGGTCGTCCGGTCGACGGCGCGGTGAACCGGTGGATGCAGTCGCGGTCCATGCCCGAGCTCGTCGAGCGGCGCGCGCGGGCGGTCGCCGCCGTCCGCCGCCACGCCGACCTCGAGTTCGTCAACGGCGGCGGCACCGGGTCGCTCGAGGCCACGGCGGCGGACCCGTCGGTGACCGAGCTCGGTGCCGGCTCCGGCATCCTGGCCGGGCATCTGTTCGACGGGTACCTCCACTTCACGCCCGCGCCCGCCGCCGCCTTCGCACTGGACGTCGTGCGGTCGCCGAGCGCTCGGCACGCGACGATCCTCGGGGGAGGGTGGATCGCGTCGGGTCCCCCGGCCGTCGACCGGCTTCCGCAGGTGGTCTGGCCGGAGGGACTGCGGATGCTGCCGCGCGAGGCCGCGGGCGAGGTGCAGACCCCCGTGACCGGCCGGCCCGCGGCGCGGCTCCGCGCGGGCGACCGGATCTGGTTGCGGCACACGAAGTCCGGCGAGCTCGCCGAGCACCTGAACGAGTTCGCCGTCGTCGACGGCGACGAGGTCGTCGGCACCGTGCCGACCTACCGAGGAGAAGGGATGGCGTTCCTGTGACGGCGAGCGGGGCGGTCTGGCGCAATTGGGGACGGACCGAATCCGTCCGTCCGAACCGGGTCGAGCGACCGGGGGACGCCGGCGCGGTCCAGCGCGCGGTGCTCGCCGCCGCGGCATCCGGTCGTCGCATCAAGCCGGTGGGCTCGGGACACAGCTTCTCGGGCATCGCCGTCGCGCCCGACATCCAGCTCGACCTCGCCGACCTTTCCGGCGTGATCGAGGCGGATGCCGCGACCGGCCGGGTCACGGTCGGCGCCGGCACCCCGCTCCACCGGCTCCCGCGCCTGCTCGAGCCGCACGGCCTGGCGATGGCGAACCTGGGCGACATCGACCGCCAGACGATCTCGGGCGCGACGTCCACCGGCACGCACGGCACCGGGATCGGCTTCGGCGGGCTCGCGACGCAGATCGTCGGCGCGCGCCTCGTGACCGGCGTCGGCGAGCTGCTGACCGTGAGCACCACCGAGCGGCCCGAACTGCTCCCCGCAGTGCGGGTCGGCCTCGGAGCGCTCGGCGTGATCACCGAGCTGACCCTGCAGCTGGTGCCCCGCTTCGTCCTGCACGCCGTCGAACGCACCGAACCGCTCGACGCGGTGCTCGACGAGTGGATGCCGCGGGTGCGCGCCCACGACCACTTCGAGTTCTACTGGTTCCCGCACACGTCGACCGCACTCACGAAGACGAACACGCGCCTGCCGGGTGACGCGCACCGCACGCCGCTCGGCCGGACCGAGCGCTGGCTCTCCGACGAGCTGCTCGCCAACGGCGTGTACCGCGCGATGTGCGCGCTCGGGCGTGTGGCCCCGGCGGCCACGCCGCCCCTCTCGCGGCTCGTCGAGCGGTTCACGGGGAACCGCGAGTTCAGCGACCTGTCGCCGAACGTCTTCACGACGAACCGGTCGGTGCGGTTCCGCGAGATGGAGTACGCGATCCCGCTGGCCGCGGTGCCCGAGGCGTTCCGCGCCATCCGGTCGCTCATCGCCGAACGCGGATGGCGCATCAGCTTCCCGATCGAGGTGCGGGCCGCGGCATCCGACGAGAACTGGCTGTCGACGGCGCACGGGCGCGAGACCGGGTACATCGCGGTGCACCGCTACGTCCGCGAGGACCCGACCGAGTACTTCGCGGCGGTCGAGGAGATCATGCACTCCTTCGAGGGCCGGCCGCACTGGGGCAAGATGCACACGCAGACGGCCGAGACGCTGCGCGGCCGGTATCCCCGCTTCGACGACTTCCTCGCCGTGCGGGACCGGCTCGACCCCGAGCGGCGTTTCGCCAACCCCTACCTCGATCGCGTCCTCGGCGGCCGGGAGGGGCGAGGCGATCGCGCGGAGCTCAGGGAGTTCGACGACGCAGCGTGATCGAACCGAGCACGATCGCCGATCGTGCGGGGTGGAGGACTCGACCACGAGGCCGAGCCGACGCCCGGAGGCCCGCCTCCGCTCGCTTCGAGTCTCATGGGAAGTTGCGGTGCGTCACAGCCCCGCTCGTTAGGATAGAACATCCGCTGGTCTCGTCGCCGATATCTCAGGAGTCCCCGCCATGGAATGGCTCATCCCGCTCATCATCGTCGTCGCGCTCGTCCTGGTGATCGGCATCTACCTGTGGGCGACCTACAACTCCCTCGTCACGCTCAACGTCCGCGTCGACGAGGCGTGGAGCGACATCACCGTGCAGCTGAAGCGCCGCGCCGATCTCATCCCGAACCTGATCGAGGCGGTGAAGGGGTACGCCGCGCACGAGAAGGCCGTCTTCGAGAACGTGACGAAGGCGCGCGCCGAGACCCTCTCCGCGTCCGGGCCCGCCGAGGCATCCGCTGCGGAGAACCACATGCAGCAGGCGCTGAAGTCGATCTTCGCCGTCGCCGAGGCCTACCCGCAGCTCCAGGCGAGCCAGAACTTCCTGCAGCTGCAGTCCGAGCTCGTCGACACCGAGGACAAGATCCAGGCCGCCCGCCGGTTCTACAACGGCGGCGTGCGCGAGCTGAACACCAAGATCAAGGTCTTCCCGAACACGCTGTTCGTTCGCGGACTGGGCTTCCACGAGCGCGAGTTCTTCGAGGTGACGGAGGCGGCCGCGATCGCCGAGCCTCCGCGCGTGCAGTTCTAGCCGCATGTACCGAGCGATCGCCCGGAACAAGCGCAACACCGTCTTCACGATCCTGCTCTTCCTCGCGATCGTCGGCGGCCTCGGCTACCTCGCCGCCGTGATCTACGGCGACCTGACGATCGTGGTGATCACCGTCGTGATCGCGACCGCGTACGCGCTGTTCCAGTACTTTACGGCCGACCGGCAGGCACTCGCGATGTCCGGCGCCGTCGAGATCCGGAGCGTCTCCGAGCATCCGCGGCTGTGGCGCACGGTCGAGAACCTCTCGATCACCACCGGCACGCCCATGCCGCGCGTCTTCGTCATCTCCGACCCTGCGCCGAACGCGTTCGCGACGGGGCGCGACCCCGAGCACGCCGTCGTCGCCGCGACCACCGGTCTCCTCGAGATCATGGACGACTCGGAGCTCGAGGGCGTGATGGCGCACGAGCTCGGCCACGTGCGCAACTACGACATCCGGCTCTCCCTGATCGTGTTCGGCCTCGTCGTCGCGGTCGGCTTCATCTCCGACCTGTTCGTGCGCATGGCGTTCTTCGGGCGCAACAACAACGGCAACCCCGTGGTCATGATCTTCGGCCTCGTCGCGATGCTCATCGCGCCGCTCGTCGCGAGCCTCGTGCAGCTGGCGGTCTCGCGCCAGCGCGAGTACCTGGCGGATGCCACGGGCGCCATGACGACGCGCCATCCCGACGCCCTCGCGCGCGCCCTGCTCAAGCTCGAGCAGTACGGGCGCCCGATGCGGCGCCAGAACACCTCGATGGCGCACCTCTGGATCGCCGACCCGTTGAAGCCGGGCGTGATCGACCGCCTGTTCGCGACGCACCCGCCGATCCCCGAGCGCGTGAAGCGCCTGCACGAGATGGGCCGCAGCTTCTAGCACGCCCCGTGCGTCAGACCGCCGCCGCGCCGCCTCCGGCGCCCGGATCCCCGAGCGCGGAGCGGATGGCGGGGGAGAGGTCGCCGCGCCCGGCCACCACCACGTCGTCGAGGCCCTGCCACGCGGCCGCCTCTCGGAGGACGGGCACGAGCCGCTCGGCGAGGTCGGCGGGGGCGTCGGGCTCGGCCCACGCCGACTGGACGCGCAGCACCCCGGGCTTGCGGTCGCTCTTGAGGTCGACTCGGCCCACCACCCGGTCGTCGACCAGCACGGGCAGCGAGTAGTAGCCGAACTTCCGCATCGGCTCCGGCGTGTAGATCTCGATGCGGTAGTGGAAGTCGAAGAGGCGCTCGGTACGCGGTCGGAACCACACGACGGGATCGAAGGGCGAGAGGAGGGCGACGCCCTCGATGCGTCGCGGCCTGCGGGCGTCGCGGTGCACCCAGGCGAGCGCGGGCCGGCCGCTGTTGCCCCAGCCGGGCACCTCGACGGGGACGAGCCCGCCCGCGTCGACGAGATCGGCGATCGCCGGCCGCACCTGCGCCTGCCGCATGCGCCAGTAATCCGCGAGGTCGGCGGCCGTCGCGATGCCGAGGGCCGACGCGGCCCGTTCGACGAGGACACGCACCGCGTCGGGCTCGGCGGGGCCGTGCTCGAGCAGGCGGGGCTCGAGCGCCTGCTCGGGAAGCGCGTACACGCGCTCGAAGCGGCGGCGCTCGACGCAGACGACCTCGCCGGTCCGGAACATCCACTCGAGCGTGCGTTTCGCGTCGGACCAGCCCCACCACGGCCCGCGCCGCTCGTTCGCGTCGTGCTCGATGGCGCTGGCCGGCATCGGACCGTTCTCGGCGAGCTCGGCGCGGAGCCAGGTGGCGAGTTCCCGGTTCTCGCTCAGCCACCCGCCCCACTCGGACGAGCCCTCTCGCCGGTACTCGGCCCGCCGGAACTCGAACAGGGGCCACAGCTCGCGCGGGATGAACGCCGCCTGGTGCGCCCAGTACTCGACGAGCCGACCCCGCCGACCCCACGCCATCCGGTCGAGCAGGTCGCGGTCGTACCGCCCGACGCGGCTGAAGGCGGGGAGGTAGTGGCTGCGCTCGAAGACGTTCACGGAGTCGATCTGGAGCAGCCCGAGCCGGTCGACGACGCCGGCGAGCTGCCGCGTTCCCGGCGTCGCCGGAACCGGCCGACCGAAGCCCTGTGCGGCGAGTGCGATGCGTCGCGCGAGCGCGGGTGAGACGTGATCCACCATGATGCACCGACCCTAGCGGCGACCGACGACACATGGCCGGCCGGGCATGGGTGCGCGCCTAGACTGTGACGGTGACCGAGGCGAAGGGGACCTCGCGTGCGCGACGATTCCGCGTGCGCCGCTCCTCCACGTCCGAGCGGGCCGCCGACCGCGCCGCGCAGCATGAGGTCGAGCCCGTGCGCGACGCCGCGGCATCCGTGCCCTTCGCCATGCGCGTCGCCGCCGCGTGGTCGTGGCGGCTGCTGCTCGTCGGCGGCGTCCTGGCGGTCGTGATCTTCCTGATCATCCAGCTGCGGCTCGTGATCATCCCGGTCCTCGTCGCCATCCTCATCTCCGCGCTCCTCGTGCCGTTCTCGCAATTCCTCCAGCGGCACCGGTGGCCGAAGGGCCTCGCGGTCGCCGCCGCGATGGTCGCGACGCTGGCCTTCGTCGGCGGGCTCCTCACGCTCGGCATCTCGCAGATCGTCCGAGGCTCGGCCGACCTGGCCGCGCAGAGCGTGGTCGAGTGGGAGAACTTCCGCGAGTGGCTGCTCGAGGGGCCCCTGCACGTGACGCCCGAGCAGATCGACCAGTTCGTGCAGCAGGTCGTCGAGGCGGCCCAGTCCGAGAGCGGGGTCCTCGTCTCGGGTGCGCTCTCCGTGAGCTCGTCGATCGGCCATTTCCTGGCGGGGCTCCTGCTCGCGCTCTTCGCGACGCTGTTCATCCTGATCGACGGTCGCGGCATCTGGAACTGGATCGTCGGGATCTTCCCGCGCACCGCGCGCGCGGCGATCGACGGTGCGGGCCGGGCCGGATGGGCCACGCTCGAGAACTTCGTGCGGGTGCAGATCTTCGTCGCGGCGATCGACGCGATCGGCATCGGCCTCGGCGCGCTCCTGCTCGGCGTGGAACTCGCCATCCCCATCGCCGTGCTCGTCTTCCTCGGCTCGTTCGTGCCGATCGTCGGTGCGGTCGTGACCGGCGCGCTCGCGGTGTTCGTCGCACTCGTCTACGACGGGTGGGGCATCGCGCTCGCGATGCTCGGCGTCGTGCTGCTCGTGCAGCAGGTCGAGGGCCACGTGCTCCAGCCGCTCATCATGGGCACGGCGGTGAAGGTGCACCCCCTGGGCGTCGTGGTCGCGGTCGCCACCGGGTCGCTGCTCGCCGGCATCCCGGGCGCGCTCTTCGCCGTGCCCGTCGCCGCCGTCGCGAACGTCATGATCATGTACATCTCGGGCGGCTCGTGGAAGCACGCCCAGCCGCCCCCGCCCGCCGAGATCCGATCTCCGCTGTGGCGCACGGTACCCCAGCGACCCGGATACGGACGGTGACATGAACCACGCCCTCGACACCACGCCCTCGACGACGGACGCGGACGGCGGCCTGCTGCCCGGAGCCGCGCGACCCGGTCCGGTCATCCCCGGTCCGACGCTCGAGGAGTTCGAGCATGCGCAGCGCACCGTGGCCGCCATCGCGCGGCGCACGCCGATGGAGACCTCCCGCTTCCTCGGCGCGATCGCCGGGGCGCCCGTGCACCTGAAGTGCGAGAACCTCCAGCGCACCGGCTCGTACAAGCTCCGCGGCGCCTTCAACCGGCTCTCGGCGCTCACCGCCGAGGAGCGCGCCCGCGGCGTCGTCGCGGCGTCGGCCGGCAACCACGCGCAGGGCGTCGCCTACGCCGCCCGGGAGCTCGGCATCCGCGCCACGATCTTCATGCCCGTCGGCGTCGCGCTGCCCAAGCTCGAGGCGACCCGCGCCTACGGCGCCGACGTGGTGCTCCGCGGCGACTCGATCGGCGAGACGCTCGAGGCCGCTGCACGGTTCGCCGTGGAGACCGGCGCCACGGTGATCCCGCCGTTCGACCACCCCGACGTCGTCGCGGGCCAGGGCACGCTCGGCCTCGAGATCCTCGAGCAGGCACCGGATGCCACGACCCTCGTCGTGCCGATCGGGGGCGGCGGACTCGCGGCCGGCATCGCGAGCGCGGCCAAGCAGAAGGCCGCGGCGCTCGGGCGCACCGTGCACGTGATCGGGGTGCAGGCTGAGAACGCCTCGCCGTACGTGCCGTCGCTCGCCGCGGGCGAGCCGGTCACCGTGCCGGTGGTGCCCACCATCGCCGACGGCATCGCGGTGTACCGTCCGGGGGAGCTGAACTTCGAGATCATCCGGGACGCGATCGACGAGGTCGTGACCGTCAGCGAGGACGACATCGCCCGCGCGCTGCTGGTGCTCCTCGAACGGGCGAAGCTCGTCGTCGAGCCGGCGGGCGCGGTCGGCGTCGCCGCGCTCATGACCGGCAAGGTGCACTCCGAGGGGCCGCTCGTGGTCGTGCTGTCCGGCGGGAACATCGACCCGCTGCTCATGCAGCGGGTGATCGCGCACGGGCTCGCGGCATCCGATCGGTACCTGACGCTGCGGATCGGGCTGCCCGACCGACCCGGCCAGCTGGCCCGCATCTCGGAGCTCCTCGCCGCGGCCAACGCGAACGTCGTCGAGGTGCTCCACACGCGGCACGGCGCGGGCATGCAGATCTCGGAGGTCGGGCTGCAGCTGTCGGTCGAGACGCGCGGGCCGGCGCACCGCGAGGAGGTCGTGGCGATCCTCCGACGTGCCGGGTACGAACCGGAGATCATCGCCGAGTAGCCGAGCCCGGCGCACGCGGCCGCGGAACGGGGGGAGACGCGGAACGGCCCCTCCGAGGAGGGGCCGTCCGTGCGATGCGGGGGTTTAGCGGGTCACTGGCCGGCCCAGGTGTCGACGCCCGTGATCTCGACGGCGATCTCGCGTCCGTTGGGGGCGGTGTACGACGTCGAGTCGCCCACCTCGAGGCCGAGGATCGCGGCACCGAGCGGCGACTGCTCGCTGAACACGTCGAGCTCGGAGTCGCCGGCGATCTCGCGGCTGCCGATGAGGAAGCGCTCCTCGTCGCCCGCGACGATCGCGGTGATGACGGTGCCCGACTCGACGACGCCGCTCGACGTCGGCGCCTCGCCCACCTCGGCGTGGCGCAGCAGGTCGGTGAGCTGGCGGATGCGGGCCTCCTGCTTGCCCTGCTCGTCCTTCGCGGCGTGGTAGCCGCCGTTCTCCTTGAGGTCGCCCTCCTCACGCGCGGCCTCGATGCGCTTGGCGATCTCCTCGCGGCCGGTGGTGGAGAGGTGCTCGAGTTCGGCGTTCAGCCGATCGTAGGCCTCCTGGGTGAGCCAGGTGACGGTGGCGTCCTGCGCCATGGTGCACACTCCCGTGAATAGACGTGTCGCCCCAGCGTCTGCCGGGGCGAATCACTCATTCTAGTCGAGCCAGCACTGGGAGATCAAACCGGTGTTGGCCGGCTGGGCAGTCCGCACGGTCTCCGTGAACGTGCGCAGCGGCCGGTCCGACGCCGGGATCTCGACGACCTTCCACCCCACGACCGTGAAGTCCTCGTTGAGGGCCTGCACGATGCACGCGGTCGCGTTGCCGGACGGCACCGAGAGCCGCCAGGTCACCTCGACGGACCGATCGTCGGTCAGCTCGTGGCCGAGGTCGGTGGCCTGCACGTGCGGCGTGCTGCCGTCGAGGCCGGCCCACACGACCCACGAGACGAGGACCGCCGCGAAGGCGACGGCCGCGCCGATGAGGATGGTCCGGTCGCGTCGACGACGCTCGGGCGTGCGGCCGTACCGGCCGGCGATGTCGGATGCCTCGTGCGGCATGTCGCCGGCGGTGTCGCGTGCGGCGGCCCCCGCACCGGTCGTCACGACACGGGCGGGCGAGGCGGGCGTGCCGTCGAGTGCGGCGTCCTCGGCCGCCGCGTCGGCGGACTCGCGTGGGGGCACCGCGCGGCTCCTTCCCGGGTGGATCGTCTAGGCTTGGCACCCAGCCTATCCCGCCGTCCCTGAAGGGAAACCGATGCTCGTCGCGCCCGTTGTCACCACTCGCGGAGACCGTCGATGAGCCCCGCCCTCGCGTCGGCCCTGACGTTCGTCTCGGCCGCCGAGGAGGAGTTCGACCCGAACGACGTCACGCCGGGCGTCGTCGGATTCATCGCCACCATCCTCATCATGCTGGCGGTGCTGCTGCTCGTGATCGACATGGTCCGGCGCATCCGGCGCGTCAACTACCGCGCTGAGGCGCGCGAGCGGATCGCCGCGGAGGAGGCGGCTGCGGCCGAGGCCGAGGCGGCCCCGACGGTCGACGGCGCGACCGATGTCACGACGGATCCCGCGGCATCCGATGCACCGTCGGAGGAACGCGACGAGCGGTAGCCGCACGAGCGGTGCCCGGGCGCTCCCGAGCGAGGCGACGACGCGGCAGCCCGCGGGCCGTCAGCCGCCGTGGTACGCGGGCTCGATCGCGATGAGCAGGGTCGCCGTCCAGTGGCACATGAACGCGAGCACCGTGCACACGTGGAAGATCTCGTGGAACCCGAAGTGCCCGGGCCACGGGTTCGGCTTCTTGAGCCCGTAGACGACGGCGCCGATCGTGTAGAGCACGCCGCCGACGATGACCAGCACCATCATGGCGACGCTCGCGGCGAGCAGGTCGCCGAGGTACATGACGGCCGCCCAGCCGAGCAGCAGGTAGATCGGCACGTACAGCCAGCGCGGCGCCCCGATCCAGAAGACCCGGAACGCGATGCCGACGAGCGCGCCGCCCCAGACCAGCACCAGGAGGACCAGCCCCTTGTCCGGCGGCAGCGCGAGGATCGAGAGCGGCGTGTAGGTGCCGGCGATCAGCAGGAAGATGTTCGCGTGGTCGATGCGCTTCAGGACGACCTTCGTGCGCGGCCGCCAGTCGAACCGGTGGTACAGCGCCGAGTTGCCGAACAGCAGCATCGACGTGAGCATGAACACCGCCGAGGCCCACTTCGCCGCTGCGCCGTCGGCGAGCGTGATGAGCACGATGCCCGCCGCGATCGTCAGCGGGAAGGTCGCCGCGTGGATCCACCCGCGCCAGGTCGGCTTCACGTCGGCGGGATGCTCGGGCGAGGCGTCGATGAGCGGCAGGTTCGGGATGTCGGGGCCGCGACGTTCGTCCGCGGCGACCGCGGCATCGGCGCGATCGAGTTCGGCCGTCGGTCGCTGCAGGTGCTCGGCGACGTCCTCGGGTTCGCGCTGGGTCATGGTCACAGCGTAGGGGGAGCCCGATCACGGCTTGCTGTGAGTGTCCGGGCGCCCGCAGGGGAGTACCGTGGTCGGGTGCAGACGAGCGATCAACGCCCCGGTCGCGGCCTCCTCTATCGGCTCTACCAGAACCGGCTCCGCCGCGAACTCGATCAGGCGGAGCTTCCCCGACACGTGGCCATGATCATCGACGGCAACCGTCGGTGGGCGAAGCAGCTGGGGTACGACTCCGCCGCGCACGGCCACCGCGCGGGCGCCGCGAAGATGCGGGAGTTCCTCGAGTGGTGCGACGACCTCGGCATCTCCGTGGTCACGCTCTACCTGCTGTCGGCCGACAACCTCGGCAACCGGACGCCCGAGGAGCTCGCCGACCTCATCGAGATCATCGCCGAGCTCGCCGAGGAGCTCAGCCACTACCGCGACTGGCGCGTCCAGCACGTCGGCTCCGACGCGGGCCTGCCGGAACCGCTCGTGGCCGCGCTCGACGCCGCGGAGCACCGCACCGCGGGCAAGCAGGGCCTGCACGTGAACCTCGCGGTCGGCTACGGCGGCCGCCGGGAGATCACCGACGCGATGCGCTCGATCGTGGCATCCCACCACGCCGAGGGCCGGAGCCTCGAGGACCTGGCCGAGTCGCTGACGCCCGAGCTGATCGGCGAGCACCTCTACACGGGCGGGCAACCCGACCCCGACCTCGTCATCCGGACCTCGGGCGAGCAGCGGCTCAGCGACTTCATGCTCTGGCAGGCCGCGCACAGCGAGTTCTACTTCGTGGAGGCGCTCGGCCCCGACCTGCGCGAGGTCGACTTCCTGCGCGCGATCCGCGACTACACCCGTCGGCATCGCCGGTTCGGCGGGTGAGGGCGCTCACCATCCGATCAGGAATCTGTCAGGATATGCCTCGGAGAAGGGGGCACGGCACGTGAGCATGGACGACTACCTGGCCGGGTTCGGCGAGGAACCCGGCTACCTCGACTACGCCCGCGTGGGCCCGCTGGCACGCGTGGCCGCGGAGGAGACGCTGGCCTTCACGCAGGTGCTCGAGCGGGCCCGACACGGCAGCATGGACGCGTTCGGCGAACAGGACGTGCGGCTGCGCACCGCGGCATCCGCCCTCACCGGTGTCGCAGCCGACCGCATCGTCGCGATCCCGAACACCACGACGGGGCTCATGCACGCGATGTTCGGCCTCACCGGGACCGTGCTCCTCTCGCCGGGGGAGTTCCCGAGCGTGCCGATCGCGGCCGTGCGCGCGAACGAGGCGCTCCACTCCGTCCAGCCCGCGTGGCTCGAGACCGACCACGGCAAGGTGACGCCCGGGCTCATCCGGGAGCAGCTCGAGGCGAACGTCGCCGCGGTGGCCGTGAGCCTCGTGGACAGCCGCACGGGGTACCTGTGCGACCTCGAGGGCATCCGCCAGGTCATCGGCGACCGGCTGCTGATCGTCGATGCGATCCAGGGCTTCGGCGTCGTCGACGCACCGTGGGAGGCCGCCGACGTCGTCGTCACCGGCGGACAGAAGTGGTGCCGTGCCGGCTGGGGCACGGGCGTGATGGCGCTGTCCGAGCGCGCGGCCGAGCAGCTCACCCCGGTGTTCTCCGGGTACACCGGCACGGCCGACGACGAGGTGTGGGACGAGGTGCCGCCGCCGGCCGCCGGCGCGCGCGCCTTCCGGGTGTCCAACCCCGACCCGGTCGCCGAGGCGCGGTTCGCCGCCTCGCTCGAGGAGCTCGCCGACGTCGGCGTCGAGGCCGTCAGCGCGCGCGTCGCCGAGAACGTCAGCCGCCTGATCGAACTCGCCGACGAGTTCGCCGTCCCGGTCTCGAGCTCGCGCGACGAGCGCGAGCGCGCGGGCATCGTCGTGCTCGAGCCCGAACCGGAACAGGTCACCGTGCTCACCGCCTCGCTGCACAACCACGGGCTCACGACGACGACGCGCCTCGGCACCATCCGGCTCAGCGTGCACGCCGCGCTCGCGGAGGAGACCGTCGAGATGCTGCGCGGGGCGTTCGTGTCGTTCAGCACCGCGGCGAACTACTGACCGGTCGGCATGTGAACAGCGGATGTCGCGCCGCGTGTCGGTTCCGCGGATGTCGGCCGTCGGACGTACCGTCGAGGCATCGGGCAAGGCGCCCGGTCGAGTCGGCTCGTGAACCGCTCGTGGGAGGATCGCCGGCCGGCGTGTGAGCCGAGCGAGAGCTCGGGGCAGGAGCGGTCGTGACCTCTGTCGATCCCATCAAGCCCCTCGGACCGGTCGAGCCGGACGCGCAGCGCGAGCGCCGTCCCGACGGGTCGACGCCCGGGGGTGCCGCGCAGGACGAGCGGACCTACGTGCTGGACACGTCGGTGCTGCTGTCGGACCCGCGCGCCCTGTTCCGATTCGCCGAGCACCCCGTGGTGCTGCCGGTGGTCGTCATCACGGAGCTCGAGGCCAAGCGCAACGACTCCGAGATCGGGTACTTCGCCCGAGCCGCGCTGCGGCTGCTCGACGACCTGCGCGTGCAGCACGAGCGACTCGACTTCCCGATCCCCGTCGGGGACGGCGGCTCGCTCCGGGTCGAACTGAACCACTCGAGCCTGTCGGTGCTGCCGAGCGGCCTGCAGCTCGCCGACAACGATTCGCGCATCCTGGCCTGCGCGATGAACCTCGCGAACGACGGGCTGGCGGTGACCGTCGTCTCGAAGGACCTGCCGCTGCGCATCAAGGCGGCCTCGATCGGCCTCGACGCGCAGGAGTACCGCGCCGAGCTCGCGGTCGACTCGGGCTGGACCGGCATGGCCGAGGTCGCGCTCGGCTCGAACGACATGGCCGAGCTCTACGAACACGAGCGCCTCGAGACCGACGTCGCCGCCGGGATGCCGGTCAACACCGGGCTCGTGATCCAGTCCGACCGCGGGTCGGCGCTCGCGCGCGTCGTGGGGGAGCGCCAGGTGCGACTCGTCCGGGGCGACCGCGACGCGTTCGGCGTGCACGGCCGCTCCGCCGAGCAGCGCCTGGCGATCGACCTGCTCCTGGACCCCGAGATCGGCATCGTCTCGCTCGGCGGGCGGGCGGGCACCGGCAAGTCGGCCCTCGCGCTCTGCGCGGGCCTCGAGGCGGTGCTCGAGCGGCAGCAGCACAAGAAGATCATGGTGTTCCGGCCGCTCTACGCGGTGGGCGGGCAGGAGCTCGGCTACCTGCCCGGCGACCAGGGCGAGAAGATGAACCCCTGGGCGCAGGCGGTGTTCGACACGCTCGGCGCGCTCGTCTCCGACAACGTGCTCGACGAGGTGGTCGACCGCGGCATCCTCGAGGTGCTGCCGCTCACGCACATCCGCGGCCGGTCGCTGCACGACGCCTACGTGATCGTCGACGAAGCCCAGTCGCTCGAGCGGAACGTGCTGCTCACCGTGCTGAGCCGCGTGGGCCAGAACTCGCGCGTGGTGCTGACGCACGACGTCGCCCAGCGCGACAACCTCCGCGTCGGCCGCCACGACGGCGTCGCGAGCGTGATCGAGACGCTGAAGGGGCATCCGCTGTTCGCGCACATCACGCTCACGAGGAGCGAGCGCTCGGCGATCGCGGCGCTCGTCTCGGAGATGCTCGACGGCGCCGAGCTCGCCTGAGCCGGTCGACCGCGTGAGGAGCATGCGCGGGCGCGCGTTCGCCGATTCCGAGGCTGCAGCGCGCTGGGCGCTGACCGCGCTGGTCGTGGCGGGACTGCTCGTGGTGGGGGTGTTCCTCACCACGGGCGTCCGGTCGCCGGTCGCCGCACCGTTCAGGATCGTCGCACTCGTGTCGGCCGCGGCGCTCGGTGCGATCGGCATCGTCGGATTCGGCATCGCCGCCGTACGGTCGATCCGGTCCGGCTCCACGACCGAGCGGATCGCCCTCGTCGCCGCGATCGTGATCGGCCTGCCGCTGTTGGCCGTGGCGGTCCTCGTGACCGGCTTCATGGCGCAGTTCGCCGCGGGGCTCGTCCTCGGCTGGATCGTCCTCGGCGTCGCCGCGGCCTGGCCGCTCGACCCCGACCCGGAGACCCGTGCGACGTCGCCCGGAATCCCCGCCAGGCTCGGGCTCCGCGGGACGGCCGTGGCGGCAGCGCTCGCCGTATCGGGCACGGCGACGCTGGGAGCGCTCCACGTGCTGGTGTGGAATCCGCTCGCCAAGGTGCCGGGGAATTCGCTCGCCGGGCTCTACGCCGTCATGACCGCGCGCGGCGAGTCGCCGGCGTGGCCGGCGGCGACGGTCGGAGTGTGGGCCTCGGGATGGCTCGCCCTGAGCCTCGTGTTCCTCGCGGTCGCGGTCGTGGGCCGACGCGGTGTGCTCTCGCGCCTCGATCCGCGTCGCATCGCGCGGACCGCGCTCGTCGCGGTGGCCGGGATCGGCCTGAGCACCTGGAGCGCCGGGTTCGGCATGGGCATGTCGATCGCTGATGCGTTCGCGACCTCCGGAGGGGACGCTGCGGTCACCGGTCCGCTGCTCTCCGTCATCGGCGTCGCTGCCGGCATCGCCGCGGCGGTGCGCATCATCCCTGCGCATCCGAATCGCTCGGGCGGGGCGATGACCTGAGCGGGGCCGCCGGAACGACGGATGCCCCGCGCCGAGGACCGGCACGAGGCATCCGCTCTGTCCGGGAACTACCCCTGCTGCGGCGGGCGCGTCATCGAGAGCAGGTCGAGGGCGGCGTCGAGCTGCTCCTCGCTGACCTCGCCGCGCTCGACGTAGCCGAGGTCGACGACGGCCTCGCGGACGGTGATGCCCTTGGCGACCGAGTGCTTCGCGATCTTCGCCGCGGCCTCGTAGCCGATGACCTTGTTGAGCGGCGTGACGATCGAGGGCGACATGCCGGCCAGCGCGGTGGTGCGCGCCTCGTTGACCTGCAGGCCGTCGACGGTCTTGTCGGCGAGCACCCGCACCGAGTTGGAGAGCAGGCGGATCGACTCGAGCAGCGCCGTGCCCATGACCGGGATCTGCACGTTGAGCTCGAACGAGCCGGACGCCCCGGCCCACGCGATCGTCGCGTCGTTGCCGACCACGCGGCTCGCGACCATGAGCACGGCCTCCGGGACGACCGGGTTGACCTTGCCGGGCATGATCGACGAACCGGGCTGGAGGTCGGGGATGAACAGCTCGCCGAGGCCGGTGTTGGGGCCGGAGCCCATCCAGCGGAGGTCGTTGCAGATCTTGGTGAGGCTCACGGCGATCGTGCGGAGTGCGCCCGACGCGTCGACGAGCCCGTCGCGGTTGGCCTGCGCCTCGAAGTGGTCGGCGGCCTCGGTGATCGGCAGCTCCGTCTCCTGCTGGAGGAGCTCGATCACGAGCTGCGGGAAGCCCGCGGGCGTGTTGATGCCCGTGCCGACGGCCGTGCCGCCGAGCGGCACCTCGGCGACGCGGGGCAGCGCGGTGCGCACGCGCTCGATGCCGAGGCGGACCTGGCGGGCGTAGCCGCCGAACTCCTGGCCGAGCGTGACGGGCGTGGCGTCCATGAGGTGCGTGCGGCCGGCCTTCACGACGCCGGCCCACGCCTCGGCCTTCGCCTCGAGCGCGACCGCGAGGTGGTCGAGCGCGGGGATCAGGTCGTCGATGAGCGCGGCGGTCACCGCGATGTGCACCGACGTCGGGAAGACGTCGTTGGAGGACTGCGAGGCGTTGACGTGGTCGTTGGGGTGTACGGCGCTGCCGAGCTTCTGGGTCGCGACCGTCGCGAGCACCTCGTTCATGTTCATGTTCGAGGACGTGCCCGAGCCGGTCTGGTAGACGTCGACGGGGAAGTGCTCGGCGAAGTCGTGGGCGCCGGCGATGACCTCGTCGGCCGCGTCGGCGATCGACTGCGCCAGCTGCTGGTCGAGCACCCCGAGGCGCGCGTTGGCCAGCGCCGCGGACTTCTTGATGCGGGCGAGCGCCGCGATCTGGGCGGGCTCGAGGCCGGCGCCCGAGATCGGGAAGTTCTCGACCGCGCGCTGGGTCTGCGCACGGTAGAGCGCCGCTGCGGGGACCCGCACCTCGCCCATCGTGTCGTGTTCGATCCGGTAGTCGGCGGCGTTGTCCACCACGGTGTGCTCCCCTTCGATTCGGAACGTGCGGCGCGGCGGTGGGATGCCGCCGGCGGCGTCAGATGCGACCGACGACGACGTCGGTCTCGGCGCGGCCCTCGAGCAGGCGGTAGTTCGCGCCGACGACTGCCAGCGTACCCGCTGCGATCGCGTCGCTGATCACGTCGGAGCGCTCGAGGAGCTGCGAGACCGCGTTGCGGAGGTGCTCGCGGCCGACGTACCCCGCGTCGAGGTGGTCGGGCGAGATCGGGCCGTCCTCGACGCCCGCCACCTTCCGCACCGCCGGCACGATCTCGTCGACGATGCCCTTGATGTGCGCGGGAAGCGGCGGGGCCTCTTCCGCCTGCGAGTCGATCGCGGCACGGACCGCACCGCACTCGTCGTGGCCGAGCACGAGGATGAGCGGGACGCCGAGGACGGCGACCGCGTACTCGAGCGAACCGAGCACCGAGTCGGAGGGGACCTGCCCGGCGTTGCGCACGACGAACGCGTCCCCGAGTCCCACGTCGAAGATGATCTCCGCGGACAGACGCGAGTCGCTGCAGCCGAAGATCGCCACGAGCGGCCGCTGGTGGTTCGCGAGCTCGGTGCGACGGTCGACGTCCTGTCGGGGATGCAGGGGCGTGCCCGCCACGAACCGGGCGTTGCCGGCACGCAGCTCGCGCCACGTCTCGGCGGGGGTGGTCGGTCGGGCG
Source organism: Agromyces sp. GXS1127 (assembly GCF_050565425.1). Classification (NCBI taxonomy): domain Bacteria; kingdom Bacillati; phylum Actinomycetota; class Actinomycetes; order Micrococcales; family Microbacteriaceae; genus Agromyces; species Agromyces sp. GXS1127. The sequence goes on along the minus strand of NZ_JBOCIG010000002.1, from coordinate 468,728 downwards.
GGTGCGGACTTGCTCACGGCCGCTCCTCTCAGCGCTGCGCGTCGATCGCCGGCGCGAGCGCGCCGGCGAGGGTCTCGAACTCCTCGGGGGTCGCGGTGCCGAGCAGCACGAACGTGCTCTCGCCCGCCTCGGTCACGAGCCCGTACCGGGCGTTGCCGACGTCGGCGTCGGTCTCGCGGTTGTCGTAGACCGTCCACTCGACGCCGTCGACCGTGACGACGCCGGTGGCGATGGTGTTCTTCAGGAGGTCGGCCGTCCAGGTCGGGTTCGCCCCGAGGCCCTGGTACATGCCGGCGTACTCGTCGCTCGGCGTGAGGTAGCCGACGTACCACGCGGTGATGCCGTCGGCGTCGCGCGTGCGCAGTTCGGCGGCGTTCGAGCGCCAGCCGTCGGGCAGCTCGGGCACGGCGAGCGGCGCGTCGATGCCGACCTGGGCCTGGTCGGCCACGGAGGCCACGTCGATGTCGCGTTCGATCGGGGTGTCGCTGCGCGGGACGAGCAGCACGATCAGGGCGACGACGGCGACGCACGCCAGGAGCGAGCCGATGAGGTTGCGGAGGGTCTGCCGCTCCCGGTGCTTGCGCGACTGCTCGGCCTTGCGGTCGGCGGTCTCCTGCGGGGTCTCGGGACGGCCGAGCTCGGCGACGACCCTCGGGGCGCGCGCGGCCATCAGGCCTCGCCGCCGTCGAGGTCGAGGCCGTCGGCGGGCGCCGATGCGGTGGTCGAACGGGTCGTTCCCTCGGTGCCGGGCGCACCCGCGCCGCCCGCAGCACCCGCGCGGGCCGCGTCGAGCCGCGCCTTGGCGCCCACGAGCCACTCCTCGCACCGCTGCGCGAGCGCCTCGCCCCGCTCCCACAGCGCGAGCGACTGCTCGAGCGTCGCGGAGCCCTGCTCGAGCTCGGCGACGACGCGCACGAGCTCGTCGCGGGCCTGCTCGTAGGTCAGCTCGGCGACATCCGTGGAGGTGGGGGGCATGGAGGGCATTCTATTCGGCGTCGCCGAGCGCTCCCCGAGATGTCGCCGCGAGACGACCCTCGGCGAGCGTGATCCTGAGGCCCGTGCCCTCGGGCGCCTGCTCGGGGTTCGTCAGCACGCCGTCGTGCTCGCGCTGCACGATCGCGTACCCGCGCTGCAGCGTGGCGAGCGGCGAGAGGGCGCGCAGCTGCGAGCGGAGCTCGGCGCTCCGGACCGCGGCGCGCTCGATCGCGCGGTCGGCGAGCTCGCTGCCGCGGGCCACCCAGCGCGTGACCTCCTCGGCACGCCGGTCGATCATCCAGCCGGGGTCGGCGAGGGCCGGCCGGCTCCGCAGGTGCCCGAGCCGGTCGATCTCGTGGTTCACGAGCGTCGTGACCCGCATGCGGAGGCGTGCGCGGGCCTGCTCGACGCGGATGAGCTCCTCGGCGACGTCGGGCACGACGCGCTTCGCGGCATCCGTCGGCGTCGACGCCCGGAGGTCGGCGACCTCATCGAGCAGCGGGCGGTCGGCCTCGTGCCCGATGGCGCTGACGATGGGGGTGGATGCCGCTGACGCGGCACGCACGACGCGCTCGTCGCTGAAGCCCAGCAGGTTCTGGAAGTCGCCCCCGCCCCGCGCGACGATGATGACGTCGACCTCGGGGTCGGCGTCGAGGCGACGGATGGCGCCGGCCACCTCCGGGGCGCAGCGGTCGCCTTGCACGGCGGCGTACGCCATCCGGAACTCGACCGCCGGCCAGCGCAGGCGGGCGTTGCGGACGACGTCCTGCTCGGCGTCGCTGTCCTTGCCGGTGACCAGGCCGATCACGTTCGGCAGGAACGGCAGGCGCCGCTTGCGGTCGGCGGCGAACAGGCCCTCGGCGGCGAGCTGTGCGCGGAGGCGCTCGAGCCGCTCGAGCAGGTCGCCGAGCCCCACGTGGCGGAGGTCGAAGACCTGCATGGTGAGGGAGCCGCCCTTCACCCACCAGTTGGGCTTCACGAGCGCGACGGCGTGGTCGCCGGCCTTGAACTGCTCGGTGAGCCGGGCCCGCGTCGACGACCAGATCGTGAACGACACCGTGGCATCCGTCTCGAGGTCCTTCAGCTTGCCGTAGACGTTGCCGGCGGAGACGCCCCACTGCGTGATCTCGCCCTCGATCCACACCGTGCCGAGGCGATCGAGGTACTCCTTCAGCTTCGCCGAGAGCACCGACACGGGCCATGGGGTCTCGCGGGTCGTCGGTCCCTCGGCCATGCGCCTCCCAGCAGCCCGTCATCAATGCCCGCGTAGGATGGCACCCGTGACGAGCTTGACGGATGCCCCGCGAATCGACCTCGGCATGCCTCGGATCCCGAGCGTGCGCGGCCGGCTCAAGGATATCCCCGTCCCCGGACGCAAGAAGGTGCTGCTCGCGGCGCCGCGCGGCTACTGCGCGGGCGTCGACCGGGCGGTCATCGCGGTCGAGAAGGCCCTCGACCACTACGGCGCTCCCGTGTACGTGCGCAAGCAGATCGTGCACAACATCCACGTCGTGACCGAGCTCGAGAAGCGCGGGGCGATCTTCGTCGAGGAGGTCGACGAGGTTCCCGAGGGCGCGCACGTCGTCTTCAGCGCGCACGGCGTCTCGCCCGCGGTCGTGAACTCGGCCGCGGAGCGCGGCCTGCACGCCATCGACGCCACCTGCCCGCTCGTCACGAAGGTGCACCGCGAGGCCGTGCGCTTCGCGCGGGACGACTACGAGATCCTGCTCATCGGCCACGAGGGCCACGAGGAGGTCGAGGGCACCGCGGGCGAGGCCCCCGACCACGTCACGCTCGTGAACAGCCCCGACGACGTGCCGAACATCGAGGTGAGCGATCCCGACAAGGTGGTCTGGCTCTCGCAGACCACCCTCTCGGTCGACGAGACCATGGAGACGGTGCGGCGCCTCCGCGAGCGGTTCCCGAACCTGCAGGACCCGCCCTCCGACGACATCTGCTACGCCACGCAGAACCGGCAGGTCGCGATCAAGAAGGTCGCACAGGGCGCCGACCTCGTGATCGTGGTCGGGTCGGCGAACTCGTCCAACAGCGTCCGGCTCGTCGAGGTCGCGCTGGAGTACGGCGCGAAGGCCGCCTACCGGGTGGACTACTCGACCGAGGTGAAGCAGGAGTGGCTCGAGGGCGTCGAGACGGTCGGCGTCACGAGCGGTGCCTCCGTTCCCGAGGGACTCGTGCAGGAGGTGCTCCTCGAGCTCGCCGACGCCGGGTTCGGGGAGGTCGAAGAGGTCAAGACGGCCGAGGAGGACCTGATGTTCTCGCTGCCGAAGGAGCTCCGGAAGGACCTGCAGGGCAACCGCGACGCCCGCGCGATCGGCGGCCGGAACCGGGCGGCCGCCTCGGCCTGAGCGGCCTCGGCCTGAGCGGCGCCGGTCGCGGCCGCCGGGATCAGGCGCCCGTCATCCGCTCGAGGTAGGACTGGAACGTCGGGTCGGTCAGGAACACGATCGACGTCAGCACCATGGTCGCGAGGAACGCCACCGCGCCGCCGACGAGCGGCACCCAGAACGCGAGCCTGCGTGCCCGCAGTCGCATGATCGACCAGCCGAGCACGGCCGCGTAGAGGGCCAGCATGAACACCGTGCCGATGAGGGCGAGCGTCGGCAGCCACGGCTGCGGCGTGTAGGTGCCGACGCCCTGGTCGGAGTAGACGCCCTGGATGGCGCCGGGAAGCTGCTGCAGGCTCACCGACGTGTTCCACGCGCCGATCGCGCCGAGCGCGAGCAGCAGGATCGTGAAGAACCGGTCGGTCGTGCGCGGCGGACGAGCCGCCGCAGCGCCGGGGCCCGCCGCCGGACCGCCGTTCGGCGCGGGGGCCGCCGGCGGGGGCGGCGGCGGGGGAGCGGATGCCGCGGCATCCGTTCGATCGTCACCCGGAGGCTGCCAGGACCAGCCCTCGGGTGCGTACTCGCCGTACTGCGGACGGGGCCGCTCGTCGCGCGGCGGGGGAGCGGCGCCCTCGGCGGCCTGCCCCTGCATGCCGTTCCGAGCGGCCTCGTCCTGCGTCATCCGTCGCCCTACGCCGAGATCGAGTTGCCGGCCGAGCCGAGCTGGCGCGTGGCCTCGCCGACACGGACGGCCATGGCGGACTCGGCGACCTTGCCCCAGGCGCGCGGGTCGTACTGCTTCTTGTTGCCGACCGACCCGTCGACCTTCAGCACGCCCTCGTAGTTGCTGAACATGTAGCCCGCGATCGAGCGCGTGAAGGCGTACTGCGTGTCGGTGTCGATGTTCATCTTGACGACGCCGTTGGCGACCGCCTCCGCGATCTCGGCGTCGGTCGAGCCCGAGCCGCCGTGGAAGACGAGGTCGAGGGGCTTCTCGCCGGTGCCGTACTTCTCCGCGAGGCCGTCCTGGATCTCCTTCAGCAGGGCCGGGCGCAGCTTGACGTTGCCGGGCGCGTAGACGCCGTGGACGTTGCCGAACGTCAGCGCGGCCATGTACCGGCCCTGATCGCCGAGGCCGAGCGCCTCGACCGCCGCGATCGCGTCGTTCAGCGTCGTGTAGAGCGCCTCGTTCGAGCCCTCGTGCTTGACGCCGTCCTCCTCGCCGCCGACGACGCCGATCTCGACCTCGAGGATCGCGTGGATGGCCTTCATGCGGGGCAGGATCTCCTTCGCGATCTCGAGGTTCTCCTCGAGCGGCACGGCCGAGCCGTCCCACATGTGCGACTGGAAGATCGGGTTGCGGCCGGCCTTCACCTCCTCCTCCGAGGCGGCGATGAGCGGGTACACGAAGTCGTCGAGCGCATTCTTCGGGCAGTGGTCGGTGTGCAGCGCGACGGTGATCGGGTAGGACTTCGCGACCTCGTGGGCGAACCTCGCGAACGCGAGGGCGCCCGCGGCGCGCGCCTTCACGGTGTGCCCGGCGAAGTAGTCGGCACCGCCCGTGGTGACCTGGATGATGCCGTCGGAGCCGGCCTCGGCGAGGCCCTGCAGCACCGCGTTGAGCGTCTGCGAGCTCGAGACGTTGATCGCCGGGAACGCGAATCCCTTGGCCTTGGCGGTGTCGAGCATCTCGGCGTACTGCTCGGGCGTTGCGATGGGCATACCTTGCTCCTTCGGAGGTGAGTGGGATCGGCACGAGTCTACCGACGTGTCGAGCACGCCTCAGGTGCCGTGACGCAAGGGGTGACGGATGGCTCGGCGCGCGCGGCAGGATTGGGCCGTGACGCACGATTCCGACTTCCCGCACGACGGCGACCCGCTCGAGCCCGGCGCTCCGCACGACGGCGACCCGCTCGAGCCCGGCGCTCCGCACCGCGATCGACTCGACGACGGCCTGGCCGCGGCGGTCCACGCCGCCGCGATCGCGGCGGTGCCGTTCGTCGGCCGCGGCGATCGCGAGGCGGTGGACGGCGCCGCCGTCGCGGCGATGCGGGCGGCGCTGACCCTGCTCGACGTCGACGGGCGGGTGGTGGTCGGCGAGGGCGAGAAGGACGACGCCCCGATGCTGCACCTCGGCGAGCGGTTCGGCACCGGTGCCGGCCCGGAGGCGGATGTCGCGGTGGACCCGGTCGACGGCACGAGCCTCGCCGCGGCCGGCGAGCCAGGAGCCATGGCGATCCTGGCGGCCGCACCGCGCGGAGCGTTCCTCGACATCGGCACGGCGCACTACATGGCGAAGCTCGTGTCGTGGCTGCCCGGGCTCGACATCGACGCGCCGGTCCGCGAGTCGATCGCGCGGATCGCCGAGGCGCGGGGCGTCCCGGTCGACGAGGTGCGGGTCGCGGTGCAGGACCGGCCCAGGAACGCGGCCGTGGCGGATGCCGCGGAGGCGAGCGGCGCCCGCGTCGAGCGGTTCGTGCACGGCGACGTCGAACGCTGCCTGCGCGCGGCGCGGCCGGACGGCGACCTCGACCTCGTCGTCGGGATCGGCGGCGCGCCCGAGGGGGTGCTCACCGCGGCCGCGGTCCGGGCGCTCGGCGGGTGGATGCAGGCGCGACTCGCTCCCCAGTCGGCCGGCGAGTCGGAGCGGATCGCGGAGGCCGGGATCCCGCTCGGCCGGGTGTCCGAGCTGGACGACCTCTGCGGCGACCGGGTGGCGGTGTTCCTCACGGCGGTCACCCCGTGCGACCTCGGTCCCGGCGTTCGCCTCGAGGCCGGTCAGTCGTGGCGCGTCGGTTCAGCCGCGTCGTTCGGCCCGGTCGCGTGAACCTCGCCGCGGGTTCGCGCCAGCCGTAAAGAATGCACGAACTTTCACGCCGGATCGCGCTCCCACGAGCTCGGGCGGAGACCCCCGTCAGTAGGCTCGGAACAGGCGCCCCGGCCGATCCGAGTCGCGCGGGCGCAGCGCCCACGAACCAGGAGGACCCCTCGATGGCGAGCAGCGAACACGACAGCCTCTACCTGCACCCCGACCGCAACATCGCGCTCGAGCTGGTGCGTGCGACCGAGGCGGCCGCCATCCGCTCCTACCCGTGGATCGGCCGCGGCGACAAGCTCGCCGCCGACGGCGCCGCGGTCGACGCGATGCGGGCCTTCCTGGGCACGGTGAACTTCGACGGCGTCGTCGTCATCGGCGAGGGCGAGAAGGACGAGGCGCCCATGCTGTTCAACGGCGAGAAGGTCGGCAACGGCCGGGGTCCGGCGTGCGACATCGCGGTGGACCCGATCGACGGAACGTCGCTCACGGCGGCCGGCCGGCAGAACGCGCTCTCGGTCATCGCGGTCGCCGATCGCGGCACGATGCTCGACGCGTCATCCGTCTTTTACATGGACAAGATCGTCACGGATGCCTCGGGGCACGGCGTCGTCGACATCCGCAAGCCCATCGGCGAGAACCTGCGCGCGCTCGCCGCGGCGAAGGGCAAGGAGGTGGGGGAGCTCCGGGTCGCGGTCCTGAACCGCCCACGCCACGAGCAGCTCATCGCCGACATCCGGGCGGCGGGCGCGGGCACGCGCCTGATCTCCGACGGCGATGTCGCCGGCGGGATCAACGCGGCCCGGTACGAGTCGCGCATCGACATGTGCGTCGGCATCGGCGGCAGCCCCGAGGGCATCACCACCGCGTGCGCGATCAAGGCGCTCGGCGGGTTCATGCAGGGCCGGCTCGCGCCGAAGGACGACGAGGAGCGTGCCCGGGGCGAGGCCGCCGGCCTCGACTGCGACCAGGTCTACGAGCTCGACGACCTGGTGCGCAGCGACAACACGTTCTTCGTCGCCACCGGGGTGACCGACGGCGAGCTCGTCGACGGCGTGCGCAAGAAGGGCCCGATCATCCGCACCGAGTCGATCGTGCTGCGCGGCAAGTCCGGCACCATCCGCCGCATCGTGGCCGACCACCTCGTGGAGAAGTGGCTCGACGACGCTGATCGGTAGGCGTCTGCCTGCGGCGGAATCCCTCGCGCGACGTCGGCGGTCTGCCGCAGACTGAGCGGGTGGACTCCGAGACCCGGATGCCGCGTGCGCTCCGCCCGTTCACCTCCGGCCAGTACCGGCTGCTCGTCGTCGCGCTCGCCGCGTCGCTGCTGTCGGCGGGCGCGTGGATCGTCGCGGCGGCCTGGCAGGTCATCGAACTCGGCGGCACGCCGATCGACCTGTCGATCGTCGCGGTCGGCGCGAGCCTCGGGCTGGTGCTCGCGGTGCTGGTGGGCGGAGTCGTGGCCGACCGCGTCGCGCAGCGACGGATCCTCGTGGTCATCGAGACGGCGCGAGCCGCCGTGTTCACGATCGCGGGCGTGCTCGCCGTGTCGGGCCTTGTCGAGGTCTGGCACCTCGCGGTGCTCTCGTTCGTGCTGGGCGTGGCCGACGGCTTCTTCTACCCGGCGTACTCCGCCTGGTTGCCGGCGCTGCTCCCGGCCGAGCAGCTGCTCGCGGCCAACGGCGTCGAGGGTGTGCTTCGTCCGGTCGCGCAGAACGCCGCCGGGCCGGCGTTGGCGAGCGTGCTCATCGCGGTGCAGGCGCCGTGGCTCGCGTTCCTCGTCGTCGCCGGACTCCAGGTGGTCGCCATCGTCGGGCTCGCACTCATGCGCACCACGCCGCTCCGGCGCGACCTGGAGGACTCGAACGCGCATCCGCTGCGGCAGATGGCGGTCGACCTGCGCGAGGGCTTCGCGTACCTGCTGCGGACCCGGTGGCTGTTCGCGACGCTCGCGTTCTCGATCCTGCTGGTCCTCGTCGTGATCGGGCCGATCGAGGTGCTCATCCCGTTCGCGGTGCGCGACCAGACCGGCGGTGGCGCCGGCGAGTTCGCGCTCGTGCTCGCGTCGTTCGGGATCGGGGGTGCGATCGGATCGCTCCTCGTCTCCTCGTTCCGGCTGCCCCGCCGGTACCTCACGCTCATGATCCTCGCGTGGGGCTTCGGCTGCATCCCCCTCGCGGTCATCGGCGTCACGCCGTGGCTCTGGGTGATGGTCGTCGCCACGTTCATCGTGGGATTCCTCTTCGACGCCGCCCAGGTCGTGTGGGGCACGCTCCTGCAGCGGCGCGTGCCGCCCGCCATGCTGGGCCGTGTGTCGAGCCTCGACTTCTTCGTCTCGCTCGCGCTCATGCCGCTCTCGATGGCCATCGCCGGACCGGTCGGCGAGTGGCTCGGGCTGGCGCCGGCGTTCCTCATCGCCGGACTGGTGCCGCCGGTGCTCGCGGTGATCACGCTGGCGGCCGCCCGGCTCGGCGAGGACGAGCGCGCCCATCCGCTCGACGATGGGCCGATGGACGCCGCCCAGACGACCGGTGCGGAGGCTGCCGCGGGGTTCGCGCCGCCCGTCGACGAACCGCACCCGCGCCAGGACCCGGATCCGGACCCCGTGCCCTGACCGGTTGCGCTGCCCGTCGGAGCCGGACGCGCCTCATATCGCGGTGCCCCGCCCGACGAGGCCGGATCCGTCAGGTCACGGCGTCGCGGAGCGGCGGATGTGATCGTCGATGTCGGCCCCGTCGAAGGTCGCGTCGATCGGCAGGACCGGATCGTCGCCCGGGTCGACCGCGTCGAGTGGCAGGGCGGCCGTCGTGGCCGACGCGTCGATCGTGCCGTCCGTGAGCTCGGGCGCCGACAGCCGACGCGGCGACTCGTGGATCGGGGTCGGTTCGTCGACGAGCGACAGCTTGGTCTCGTTGATGCCGGGGAACTGGCGCGCGGTCACGAGCACGCGCGACTCGAGGGAACTGGCGAACTTGTTGTAGCTGTCGACCGTGCGCTCGATGGCCTTGCGCAGCGAGTCCGCATGCCCGGCGAGGACGCCGATGCGCTGGTAGAGCGTGTTGCCGAGGTCGAACAGCTTCTTCGCCTCGTCGGAGACCGCCTGCTGCTGCCACGCGTAGTCGATCGTCTTGAGCACCGCGAAGAGGTTGACGGGCGAGGCGAGCGCGACGCGGCGCTCGAACGCGTAGTTGAGCAGGCCCGCGTCGGCCTCGAGCGCTGCGGACAGCAGCGATTCGTTCGGGATGAAGGCGATCACGAACTCGGGGCTGGCGGCGAGGCCCTCCCAGTAGGTCTTCTTGCCGAGTGCGTCGATGTGGGAGCGCATCGCCTTGACGTGCCTGTCGATGAGGGCCTTGCGCCGCGCGCCCTCTTCGCCCGTCGCGGTCTCGGGGATCGTGGACGCTTCGAGGTAGTGCTCGAGCGGCACCTTGGAGTCGAGCGGGATGAACTTGCCGCCCGGGAGGTTGACGACCATGTCGGGGCGACCGCGCCCCTGGTCGGTCGTGACCTGGGTCTGCAGCTCGAAATCGACGTGCTGCGTCAGCCCCGCGGCCTCGACGACGCGACGGAGCTGCGTCTCGCCCCAGACGCCGCGCGTGCTGTTGTGGCGCAGCGCACTCGCGAGCGACTCGGTCGTGGCGCGCAGCTCGGCGTCGGAGAGCTGCGCGCGCTTCAGCTGCTCGGCGATCGAGCCGTACTGCTCGTTCCGCTGCTGCTCGAGCTCGGACACCTTGCGCTGCATCGTCGTGAGCGTCTCGCGGACGGGGCTCAGGGCCTGGAGGACGGCGCTCTCGCGGCGCTCGCGCTCGCTCCGCTCGGCCTGGTCGAGGCGCTGCTGCTCGAGGAGCTCGCGCTGTCGCTGACCCTGCTGCTCGACCTGCTCGCGCAGCGCCGCGGCGGCGGCCTCGGCGGCGGCGAGCTCGGCGCGCAGCGACGCCTGGACGCCCTGCTGCTCGGCCAGCACGCGCGCACGTTCGGCGTCGGCCGCCGCGCGCAGCTCGAGCAGTGCGCGCTCGTGCCGCGCCTCGACGAGCGCCGGGTCGTCACCGACGACCTCGGTCGACGCCGAGCGTCGGAGCGCCACCAGGTGCATGACGAGCGCCCCGAGGACGGCGCCGACGAGGAGGCCGATGAGCAGCAGGAGGAGTTCCATGCCGATCAGTGTGGCAGCGGCCCCCGACATCCCCTCGCAGCGCGGTCGGCAGGCCGCGAACCGCGGCGCCGAGCCGTCGTCAGACGCGGCGCCAGTCGTCGGCGGCGAGGTGCGAGCCCGCCTGCGGCCCCATCTGCAGCATGCCCCCGTCCGCGACCCAGGAGGCGCCCGTCACGTACGACGCCTCCGGCGAGGCGAGGAACGCGATCACCGCCGCGATCTCGGGGGCATCCCCGGGTCGGCCGAGCGGGATGCCGACCCGGCGCTTCGAGCGCGGATCCTCGTCCTCCTGCCCGGTCATGGGTGTCGCGATCTCGCCGGGGGCGACCGTGTTCGCCGTGATCCCGTGCTCGCCGAGCTCGAGGGCGATCGTCTTCATGAGCCCGCCGAGCCCGTGCTTGGCCGCGTCGTAGGCGCTCGAGCCCACCCTCGGCTGGTGCTCGTGCACGCTGGTCACCGCGATCAGGCGCCCGCCGCGCCCCGCCTCGACCATGCGCCGGGCGGCCCGCTGCAGGCACACGAACGGCCCGTCGAGATCGGTCGCGACGACGTGCCGCCACTCATCCCAACCGTGCTCGAGGAACGGCGTGGACGAACCCGTCCCGGCGTTGTTCACGAACACGTCGACGCCGCCGAGCCGCTCGCAGAGGTCGTCGACGACGTCGCCGCACGCCGGCGCGTCGGATGCATCGAGGCGGACGACCTCGGCGGCGCGCCCGTGCGCGCGCACCTCGTCGGCCGTCTCGTGCGCGCCGCGCTCGTCGCGATGCCAGGTGATCCCGACGTCCATGCCGGCCTCGGCGAGCGCCACGGCGGTCGCTCGGCCGATGCCGGAGTCGGATCCGGTGACGATGGCCCGGCGCCCGGCGGGCTCCGGGGAGTGGGTCGCGTCGTTCAGGTCGGTCATCGCGGCTCCTTCCGTGAGCGACCGAGTGAACCCCACCCGCCGTGCGGACGGCAGGGGGTTGACGCCGATCGCGCCCGGCGACGCGCTACTGCAGCGCCATCGGACCGTGGAGGGAGGCCCGCGCCTGCGACGCGGTGGTCCCGATCGCCCCCACGCGCACCCGCGTGACGTGCGCGAGCCGCTCGAGGTCGCCGGCCTCGTGCCGCTTCGCGGCGTGCACGACGATCGCCGCGCACGCCTCGGCGTCGGCGAGCGCGTCGTGGTGCGCGAAGTCGTCGAAGCCGGCGGCCGCAGCGGCCGAGATAAGCCGGTACGAGTCCAGGTGGTACGTGCTCCGAGCGATCTGGAGGCTGCACACGTACCGGAAGTCGGGCACCGCGAGGCCGTGCGCCTCCGAGGTCGCGCGGATGACACCCATGTCGAAGCCGGCGTTGTGCGCCACGAGCCAGTCGTCGCCCGCGAACTCGCGGAGGAACGGCAGGTGCACCTCCCAGCCGGCGGCGTCCTCAACCAGGTCGGGGGTGATGCCGTGGATGCGCACGTTCCACGGCGAGAACTCGCCGTGCGGGAACGGCGGCCGGATGTACCGGTGCTCGCGCTCGACCACGCGAGCGTCGACGACCTTCACCAGTCCGATCGAACAGGCCGAGGCGGCGGAGGGGTTGGCGGTCTCGAAGTCGATCGCGGTGAAGCTCACTGGCACGGGCGCATCCTCGCACGCGCCGACGACGCGTCGCCCGACCGGTGCGGGCCCGTCCGCGAACCGCCGACGCCGCGGCATCCGTCGTCGCCCGCCGACGGCCCGGCATTGACGCGCCGGGCGGGGTGGCGTGGAATGTCCCGAGGGCGGCATGCGGGGGTGGGCCATGGCTGGCGAGGACGAGACGGCGACCGAGGGACGCGGCGGACTCGTGGCGGACCCGGCCGACCCGGACACCGTGCGCGCCGCGCGCTCGTTCGGCGCCGTGGCATCCGTCTACGGGGCGGCGAGGCCCGGCTACCCGATCGAGGCGGTCGCGTGGCTGGTCGGCGACGCGCACCGCGTGCTCGATCTCGGCGCGGGCACCGGACGGCTGACCGAGGCGCTCGTCGCGCTCGACCGCGAGGTGATCGCGGTCGACCCCGTGGAGGAGATGCTGGAGGAGCTCGAGCTCCGCGTGCCCGGGGTGCCGCGCATCCTCGGCACCGCGGAGGACCTGCCGGTCGAGGACGCCTCGGTCGACGCGGTCGTCGCGGGCCAGGCCTGGCACTGGTTCCAGCGCGAGCGGGCGGTGCCCGAGATCGCTCGCGTGCTCCGAACCGGAGGGACGCTCGGGCTGGCGTGGAACTCGCGCGACAGCAGCGCCGACTGGCTCCGCGAGGCGGGCGAGATCATCCGCGAACGCCACGATGCGTCGGCGTCCTTCGCGGCCCACGTGCGGGTGGGGAGTCCGTTCGGGCCGCTCGAGTCGCACCGGGTCGAGTGGGTCGAGCGGATGTCGCGGGCGAGGTTCCTCGACCTGGTGCGCTCGCGCAGCCACTGGCTGACCTCCCCGCCCGACGAGCAGCGCGCGGTGATCGCGGCCATCGAGACGCTGCTGGTCACGCATCCGGATGTCGCCGGAGCCGACGAACTCGCGGTGCCGTACGTGACGCACTGCTTCCGCACCATCCGGGGCTGACGCCCGCGTCCGCGACGGGCCGTGGGACGCGCGGGGGGTGGGCGGGCCGGCTCAGGCCGCCTGCGACGCCCTCGCGTCGGGGTGACCGTAGACCGCGTACGCGAGCGCGCACGCCTCGCCCGCGGCGCGCGCCACCTCGCGCGCTCGCCGGGACGCCCGGTCGACGGGCGTCCCGCCCGCGAGCTCCGCCGAGAACGTCGCGAGGAAGCGCTCGGAGAGGGTGCTCCGGCCGCCGCTGCCGCCGCATTCGACGACCACGCCCGCGCCGTTGCGCATCGCGTCGAGCGCTCCGCCGTCGGGCGCGCCGCCCGTCCCCGAGCCGAGTGCCACGACGGAGGCCGAGGCGATCGCGGTCGTGGTGCGAGCGTGCGCGGCATCCGTCGTCGAGAGGCGCACGGCCGACGGCGGCGCCACGTCGTAGAGCCAGCGGGTCAGGCCGTACTGCCCGAGGAACGAGTCCGCGTCCGTCGGATCGCTTCCGGGGCAGCACACGACGACGAGCTCCCACGGCAGCTCGGTCTCGCCCGTGGTCTGCACGACGAGCCCGTCGAGCTCGTCGCGGTGGGCCCAGAGCAGCTCGCGGGCGCGTCGGTCCAGCACCCGGGCGGCGAGGCGGGCGCCGACTTCGCGGAGACCCCGCTCGACCGCGCGGGCGCGCTCCGCGTCGGGCAGTCCGGCACCGGCGTCCTTGGCCCGGACGAGCGCGGCCCGCACCTCGCCCACCAGGCGTGCCTTGTCGTGGAGGCGGACCCGGAACCGGTGGTGCTCGCCGCCCACCGAGATCGCCGCGTGGAGGATGGAGCGGCCGCGCGCGATCTCCTCGTCGATGCGCAGGGTCGGGCGGCTCGCCAGCACGCGGTCGGCGGGCGCCATGCGCGCCGTGGCGCGGGCGACGCCGGCCTGGTCGTGGTCGTCGGAGTCGACGACCTCGCTCGTGAGCCGGACCGTCGCGAGGGGCAGTTCGCCGACGCCGCGGACGAGGACGATGACCTCGGCCGGACCGCGGTCGGCGGCCAGGAGGGTGAAGCGGGCTTCCGCCGATCCCGTCGGCGGGAGCCGGAGCTGGCGACTCCGTCGGGCGCCGACGAGGAACCGGAGCCCCCGGGGCACGACGGTCACGGTGACCTGGCCGCTCGGGCCGGCACCGCCGGCAGCGCGCGCGTCGCGCCCCGTCGCGGTCGCCGCCATGGTCGGGCCCGCGGCATCCGGCCTCACGAGCCGGACCGTCAGCGTCGCGGGCGAGCCCGCCGTCACGATCGGCGTGAGTTCCGCCTGGAGGTACGCCGCTGCGGCGTCCCCTGCGACGACGCGCTCGTCCTGCAGCATCCGTTCTCCCCTCGCCGGCCGATGGGCCGGGCATGCCGTGAGGCGCCCGCGGCGGACGCCTGCTGCGACGGTAGGCGGGCGTCGCTCCCGCCGCCTCAGGGTGGACCCGGAAGCGCCGCGCGCGCCGCGCACGAACCGGCCGAGCGGCGTACGGCGGGCCGGTCGCGCAGGTTGCCTCGAAACCGCAGGCCAGCGGCGGGAAACGGGCTCACGGCATCCGCACAGCCCGGCAGGCCGTAGCATTCCCCGGTGCCACGTCGCCGCGCCTTCCTCCTGCTCTCGCTCGCCAACCTGTTCTGGGCGGGCAACTTCGTGTTCTCGGCCGTCATCTCGGAGCAGGTCGATCCGGTCTCGCTGACCTTCTGGAGATGGTCCCTCGCGGCGGTCCCGCTCCTCGTCGTTGCGTGGATCGCCGAGCGCCCGGACTGGCGCGCCGCGGCCCGCGAATGGCGCTGGCACCTCGTGCAGTCGGTGTTCGGGCTGACCGGATACGCCCTGCTGCTCTACGCGGGCATCGGCCTGACCGGCTCGGTGACCGCATCCGTCATCAGTGCCATCAACCCGGCCACGATCGCGCTCGCCGCGGCTGTCCTGCTGGGCGAGCGGATGTCGCGGACGCAGGCCGCGGGCATCGTGCTCGCGTTCATCGGGGTCGCCGTGGTGCTCACCGGCGGGAACCCGGTCGCGGCCTTCGCGAACGGGTTCGGGGTCGGCGACCTGCTCGTGCTCGGCGCCGTCGTCGCGTGGACCGTCTACTCGATCATCGCGCGTCGCCTCACGACCCCGCCGATCACCGCGACCGCCCTCCAGGCCGTCTTCGCCACCGTCACGATGCTGCCCGTCATCGCCGTCACCGGGCTCGCGATGCCGGCCGACGCCGGCGGTGCGCTCGCGGTCGCGTACATCGTCCTGCTGCCCTCCGTCGCGGGCTACGCGCTGTGGAACGCCGGCTCGGCGAGCGTCGGGCCCGCGCGCGCGGGTGTCTTCCTGAACCTCCTGCCGGTCTTCACCGTGATCATCGCGCTGCTGCTCGGACGGCCCATCGACCCCGCGGCGATCGCGGGCGGAGCCGTCGTCCTCGTCGGCGTGTGGCTCACGGTGCACGTGCCGCGGCGACCCGGTCCGCGAGGTCAGAACGGGTACCAGGACAACTCGGGCGCCGCGAGCCGCACGATCACGGCGTCGGCCGCATCCGCCACGAGCCCGACCATGTCGGTCGGGTCGGCCGGCGGCGAGAGCTGCTCGAGCGTGAGCGACGGGTCGGCGGCGTCGATGCGGTAGACCGCCGGCGTGGCGGCATCCGCCTGCTCTCGCACGACGGGCTCGACGGCGGCGACCTCGGCGACGGATGAGCCGACGCCGAGGCCGCTGCGCGAGCGGATCGCGACGTCGCCGACCGCTGCCGTCTCGACGCGCACCCACGACGGCAGGAAGTAGTCCTCGCGCGGCTGCTCGAGCCCGACCGCGTCGCCCAGGGCGAACCCGCCCCACGTGTAGACGTCGTAGTCGGCGACGTGGGTGTCGTCGCCGTCCTCGAAGGAGGTCTCCGCCACCGACCCGAACGCGTCGGTCAGCGCCGCGACCGCGGGATCGACCTCGTCGGCCCACGCGTGCTCGAAGACCACGACGCCGGCCGTGTCGACGACGTCGAACCCGTCGCCGTCCACGACGACGGCCGCTGCGCTCGGCCCCTGGTCGGGCGTCGGCGCCGGCGTCGACGCGGGCGCCGTGCTCGCCGGCGTGGGCCGGGCGGGTCCCGACGAGGTCGGTGCGCACGCGGTGAGCGCCGCCGCCGCGGCGACGGCGAGCGCGACGAGGAGCGTGGGTCGGGACATCCGCATGGGTTCAGCATGCGGCAGCGGATGCCGCGCGACCCTCGGCCTCGCGTCACGAATCGGCAACGACCGGCCGTGTCGGCGCCACCGTCGCGGCGTCGGATGCCCGGTCTCCCGCCGGTAGACTGGTCGCCCGTGGCACTCACCATCGGAATCGTCGGTCTCCCGAACGTCGGCAAGTCGACCCTCTTCAACGCCCTCACCAAGAACACGGTGCTCGCGGCGAACTACCCGTTCGCGACGATCGAGCCCAACATCGGCGTGGTGAACCTGCCCGACCCGAGACTCGAGGTGCTGGCCGGCATCTTCGGCTCCGAGCGCATCCTCCCCGCCGCCGTCTCGTTCGTCGACATCGCCGGCATCGTGAAGGGCGCGTCGGAGGGCGAGGGGCTCGGGAACAAGTTCCTCGCCAACATCCGCGAGGCCGACGCGATCGCGCAGGTCGTCCGCGGCTTCGAGGATTCCGACGTCGTGCACGTCGACGGCAGGGTCGACCCGAAGAGCGACATGGAGACGATCAACGCCGAGCTGATCCTCGCCGACCTCGAGACCCTCGAGCGCGCCATCACGCGTTACGAGAAGGAGGTCAAGGGCAGGAAGCTCGACCCCTCGGTGCTCGCTGCCGCCGAGGAGGCGCAGGAGGAACTGCAGAAGGGCACTCCGCTGTCGGCCTCGAAGGTGGACATCGCACCGATCGCCGAACTCGGCCTGCTCACCGCGAAGCCGTTCATCTACGTCTTCAACGTCGACGAGGCGGTGCTGACGGATGCCGCCCGCAAGGCGGAGCTCGCCGCACTCGTCGCTCCCGCCGAGGCGGTCTTCCTCGACGCCAAGATCGAGTCCGAGCTCATCGACCTCGACCCGGAGGACGCGGCGGAGCTGCTCGCCTCGACCGGCCAGGAGGAGTCGGGCCTCGACCAGCTCGCCCGCGTCGGCTTCGACACGCTGGGCCTCCAGACCTACCTCACCGCCGGTCCGAAGGAGTCGCGCGCCTGGACCATCCGCAAGGGCTGGAAGGCTCCGCAGGCGGCCGGCGTGATCCACACCGACTTCGAGAAGGGCTTCATCAAGGCCGAGGTCATCTCGTTCGCGGACCTCGTCGAGACCGGCTCGGTCGCCGAGGCGCGCGCGAAGGGCAAGGCCCGCATGGAGGGCAAGGACTACGTCATGCAGGACGGCGACGTCGTGGAGTTCCGCTTCAACGTGTGAGCGGTGGCTGACTTCCAGAGGATTCCGCAGATCCCGCTGACGGATCGCGTGCGCGCCGTCGTCGCCTCGCCCGCGCTAGCGTGAGCTGGTGACCGACCGTGCGCGCCTGCTCCGGGCCTACGACGACCAGCTGCGTACGGATGCCGAGACGCCGAGCGCGCTCGCCGTCGAACGGCTCGGGCCGCTGCGCCTCGTGACCTTCGGGGGCGGGCGCGGGTTCATCACCTACCGCGACCTCGGCGGGGCGGATGCCTCGGGCATCGACTCGCTCGTCGCCGACGCGATCGCCCACTACGAGACACGGACCGAGATCTCGAACGTCGAGTGGAAGACTCGCGGCCACGACGTCGCGCCGGGACTGCACGAGTCGCTCCTCGCGCACGGCTTCGTGCCCGGCGAGCCGGAGTCGATCATGATCGGCGAGGCCGCGCTGCTCGCGGTCGATGTCCCGCTGCCCGACGGCATCGCGCTGCGGAGGGTGACCTCGGAGCCCGACGTGCGCGCGATGAGCGCCATGCAGGACGAGGTCTTCGGCGACCCGGTCTCCGACGCGATGGCCGACGCCGTCCTGCACCGGCTCGCACTCGGCGACGGCATGGAGCTCTGGGTCGCCGAGACCTCCGACGGCGAGATCGTGAGCGCCGGCCGACTCGAACCCGTGCCGGGGACCGAGTTCGCCGGCATCTGGGGCGGCGCCACGCGCGAGGAGTGGCGCGGCCGGGGGATCTACCGCGCGCTCACGGCGGCGCGAGCCCGGTCGGCGCTCGCGCTCGGCAAGCGCCTGATCAACAGCGACTCGACCGAGTTCTCGCGGCCGATCCTCGAACGATCGGGACTCGTGAAGGTCTCGACCACGACGCCGTACGTCTGGAAGCGGTGATCGGAGGGCTGCCATATGCCCCGCCGACCTCACTCGAGCGGGCTCACCACCGTCACTCGGAACGGCTCGGCCATGAGTTCCGCCAGCGGCCCGAAGGCGTTCGTCGCCATCGCGTCCTCGAGGTGCTCCATCCGCGCCTCGACCGAGTCCCAGTCGGCGATCTCGACGAGCAGGTCGGGGTCGTCGAGCACTTCGTAGCGGGTGCTGCCCAGGAACCCGCGCCGCCCTCGCCCGCGCGTGGCGACGAGGTCGTCGAGCAGGCGCTTCAGGTCGTCGCGCCTGCCGGGCTGCGCCTTCATCTCGATGATCACCGTGATGGGCATGTCGACCGGTCCTTCCTCCGCAGGTCGGGTCTCGCACGGATGCTGCTCAGAGGCTACGCCGATCGTCGCAGCGTGCAAGACTCGCACCAGTCGCGACACAAGCAGGGCGTGAGGATCGCCGACACCGACGCCGCAGACGCCGACACGACCCAGGGGGTGGCGATGCCCGATGCCGCGGAACCGCCCGCCCCGACGGAGCCGCCGCGCCGCGACGACGACCTCGCCTGGTTCACCGAGGTCGTGCACGAGCACTCGACGGCGCTCGTGAAGTACTTCGCGCGGCGCGGTCCGCGACAGGACGCCGAGGACCTCACCGCCGAGGTCTTCGCGACCGCCTGGCGCCGCCGCGACGACGTGCCGCGTGAAGCGATGCTGCCCTGGCTCTACCGGACCGCGAGCTTCACGCTCGCCAACCACCGGCGCAAGCTCGTCGACCTGCCCGTGGAGCATGTGCCCGATACGGGCACGTCGCGCATCGACGAGGACCCCGAGCTCAGCGCGCTGTTCGACGCCGAGCTGCGCGGAGCGCTGCTGAGCATCGGCGAACGCGACCGCCGCATCATCCTGCTGCACGCGTGGGAGGGCCTCGACGGCGAGGCGCTCGCGCAGGTGCTCGGCATCTCGAGATCGGGGGCGGATGCCGCGCTCTCACGCGCCAGGAAGCGCCTCCGCGACGCGTGGGGTGAGCGTCTGTCCTTCTGAGACACGGCCCGACGGCTGCAAGGTTCCGCGGTCGCGCGACACAGGCATGGGTGAGGAAGTCCGGCAGGAGAGGCGAACGAGGGTGAGCGACATGGGCGACGACGAGGACCGCCGGGATCCGATGACGGAGCTGCGCGCGGCCGACCCGGCCGCGGGGATCGAGCCGCGCGAGGGGTTCGCCGACGAGGTCGTCGCGCGCGCCGCGGCCGAGAGCGCCGGTGCGGCTCCGCAGGCGGGCGGCTCCGAGTCGCCGAATGCCGCGGCATCCGCTGCAGCCCCGTTCGCCGACCTGGCGACCGAACGCGCCCGCCGGCGCCGGCGCTGGATCCCGGTCGCCGCCGTCGCGGCGTCGCTCGTGGTCGTCGGCGCCGTCGGCTACGGCGTGGGCGCGGCGACCGGAACGACGACGAACCTCGCCGATGCCGCGGCCCCGCCGATCTCGCTGCAGGGGCAGGCCGGAGGCGCCGCGACCGAGGGGAGCCTCGTGGCGCCGGGGGCGGCCGACGAGCGCATGGCCGGCGCGGGCGCCGCCGACCTGTCGTACCCGTACGGCTTCGGCCGCAATGCGTTCCACGCGAGCGGGCTCTCGACCGCGGTAGGCACGGCCGCCGCGTACGCGTTCGATGCCCCCGCGGCATCCGACCCCGCGACGATCGCGGCGCTCGCCTCGGCACTCGGCGTCGAGGGCGAGCCGGTGCTCGCCGACGGCGCATGGACGGTCGGCCCGCAGGACGGCAGCGCGCCGACCCTGTGGGTGTCGCTCGACGGCACGATGAGCTTCTCGTACACGAACCCCGCGCTGGATCCGTGGGTCTGCGCGGAGGACACCGGGGTCTGCGAGCCCTCCGGCACCGTCCCGAGCGAGCAGGCCGCGATCGAGGCACTGCGCGGGCTCCTCGCCGCCGCCGGGCGCGATCCCGCGGCGTACGAGTTCACCTCCGAGTCCTGGGAGGGCGCGGTCACGCGGACGGCGTCGGCGTGGCCCGTCGTCGACGGGCAGCGCATCGACACCGGCTGGTCGGTCGAGGTCACCGACGAGGGGCTGTACAGCGCCTACGGCGCGCTCGCCGAACTCGTGCCGCTCGGCGACTACGCGGTCGTCAGCGAGCAGGAGGCGTTCGAGCGGTTGTCGGACCCGCGCTTCGGGGCGCAGATGACGATGATGCCGCTCGCCGCGCGCGAGCAGGTGACCGAGGAGGTCACCGAGTGGGTTCCGCCCACCGCGCCGCCGGCGGTCCCGTCGGCGGGCACCGCGGTCTCATGGCCGGTGAACGACGTCGAGATCGTCGAGGCGAGGCTGGGACTCGCGAGCCAGTGGCAGCCCGACGGCAGCGTGCTCGTCGTCCCCGCGTACGAGTTCACCGACGCCGACGGCGGCGCATGGTCGGTCGTCGCGGTCGCCGACGACGAGCTCGACTTCTCGACGGAGTAGCCCGTCGCGGGTTCCGCGCACCTGTCGGCGGCGCGGCGATCCGACTAGGGTCGAGGGATCCCGCGCCGGCGCGGGAGGGGGAGCCGAGGCACATGAGCGATCACGTCTACCGCGTCACCGAGATCGTCGGGAGTTCGCCCGAGGGCACCGACACCGCCATCCGCAACGCGATCGCGCGGGCCACCGCGACGCTGCGGCACGTCGACTGGTTCGAGGTCGTGTCGACCCGAGGCGTCGTCGAGGACGGTGGGGTAGCGCACTTCCAGGTCACCCTGAAGGTCGGGTTCCGGCTCGACGAGTAGCGCGCGATCCGTTCCTGGCAGCCGGCAGCCTAGGCGGCGCCCGCCGCGCCGTCGTCGCGCGACTCGTCACGCAGCCGCGGCTCGGTGCGGAGTTCCGGGCGCACGCCTGCCTTGTCGGCGTAGAACGCGCGGATGCGGTCCATGTCGGTTGCCACGTTCCCGGTGAGCTCGAACGTCGGGCCGAGGCCGGTGGTCATCGTCGTGCGGTCGACGAAGCCGAGCGTGACGGGCATGCCGGTCTCGCGCGCGATCCGGTAGAAGCCCGACTTCCAGTACGTGTTGGAGCCGCGCGTGCCGTCGGGCGTGACGACGAGGCCGAACACCTCGCCCGCGCGGATGCGCGCCACGACCTCGCCGACCACCCGGCTCGGGTCGTCACGGTCGACGGGGATGCCGCCGAGCCCGCGCATGATGGGGCCGCGCCATCCTCGGAACAGGCTCTTCTTGCCGAGCCAGCGCACGTCGATGCCGTAGTGCCATGCGATCGCGAGCATGAGCACGAAGTCCCAGTTCGAGGTGTGCGGGGCGCCGATCAGCACGGAGGGACGTCCCGGCGCGGACTCGCCCGCGAGGGACCACCTGCTGAGGGCCCAGTAGACGCGGGAGACGAGTCGTCGGAGCATCCGGCAACCCTATGCGAGCGTCCATGCGCGACGGGGCATGCGATCTCGCCCCCTGGCAGCCGGAGCACCCGGCCGATATCGATCGGGTTGCAGGTGGGCGTCCCGGGCGCGCAGGCGGATGTCGCGTGCCCGCGGGGTCCCTATGATCGCGCTGTGGACCCGATCACCGCACGCACGACCCTGCAGATCGCGCCGGACGCGCCGCTCTCCGTCGAACTCGTCGACGAGGCCTACCAGCGCGAACTCTGGCTGCGGCATCCGTCGCGGTATCCCGACGCCGACGGCCGTCGTGCGGCCGAGTCGTGGCGGGACACCCTGGGCCGCGCGCGTGCCGTGCTCGTGGCGGAACTGGCGTCGCCGGTCGCCCCGGCGCCGGGAGCCTCGGTGGCGTCGGGTGCCGCCGGCTCGCCTCGCCGCGGGCTGTCCGGCGGCGCGATCGCCGCGATCGTGGCCGGCGCGGTGGCGCTCGTCGCGCTGCTCGCGGTCGGAGGCGTCGCCGTGTTCGGGCTCGTGCGGGGCGTCGCCGAGACGGCGGTCTCGGAGGCCTCACGGGCGGCGGAGCCCGCCGACCCCGGCGCGCAGGCGGACGCGGGCGGCGACGTCGCCCGATACGAGTCGTTCGAGACCGGCTACGAGTTCGCCGCCGCGCTCGAGGTGTACTCGGATGGGAGGTACGACGGCGAGTGCTCGCTCGAGTTCCTCGAGGGCTGCTGGCAGATGGCGCTGTTCACCGAGGCCGAGTGCGCCGAGCTCGAGATCACGCTCGCCTACAACGACGACGCCGAGTCCTGGACCGCCGAGGAGATCGAGACGCGGATCGTCCCCGACGTCCGCGCCGACGAGGCCGTGCCCGTGGTCTTCGGAAACGACGAACGGGAGTACGGCTGGGTGGACCGGGTGACGTGCGGCGACGGGGCCGCGACCTGACGCGTCAGGACCCTTCGGCCGGCCGGAGGCCGAGCCGGTCGCGCTCCGCCGCCATCCATTCGCGCCGTCGCATGCGGCGCAGGTGCCCGGCGCCGGCACCGAAAGCCAGGAGCACGGCGCCGACGAGGTACGTGGCCCAGAACCACGGCTGGAACCCCGGGGCGAGCAGCACGTAGAGGGCGCCGACGAGGATGACCGCGATGCCGGATGCCTCGGCGGCGACGGCGGCAACGCGCAGCGCGCCGAGCGCCGGGGCGGACGCCGAGAGCGCGTACGCCGCGGCGTGCCGGTCGCGGACCCGCTCGACGAGGTCGCGTTCGGCCGACGGGGACATGCCCGCCAGCACGGCGGTCAGCTGCTCGGCGCGGCGCAGGTCGTCGCCGCCGTGCCCGAACCTGGTCGACACGGCCGCACCGACCACCGTCAGCACGGCGACGACCACGGGGATGACGGCGGTCCCGACCGCCGTCGCACCGGATTCCGTCGCGTCCAGCATCGCCTCGCCTCCGATGCGCTCATCGTAGTCCCGGGCCGCCTCGCACGGGCGGGACCGCGTCGAGCGTGCCGACGTCAGCGGGTCGGCTCGGGGCAGTGGAGGTGGGTCGGCGTGGTGGCGTCGCCGCGCTCGATGCGGTGATCGGCCATCCGCGCGCCGCAGAGCGGGCAGGACGGGTCGGCGGGCGGGACGTACGGCGCCTCGGGTCGGCCGATGCCCACCTGCGCGGGCCCCGCGACGGGATAGAGGATCTGGTTGACGCGTGACCAGAACCCGGGCACGCCCTTCCACGGGTTCGGCAGTTTCTGTTCGTGCACGAATAGTTAGTGTACAGACTATTCTTGAGGCCATGATCGATCCGCTCGAGCTCGACCGCCAGCTGTGCTTCGCGCTCGCCGCCACGAGTCGCGAGGTCGTGCGGCTCTACCGGCCCTCGCTCGAACCGCTCGGCCTGACGCATCCGCAGTACCTCGTCATGCTCGCCCTCTGGGAGCAGAGCCCGCTGCGGCTGCGCGAGATCGCCGAGCGGCTGCACCTCGAGCCGGCGACGGCGAGTCCCCTGGTGGGGCGGCTCGAGGCCGCCGGGCTCGTCACCCGCCGCCGCAGCAGCGTCGACGAACGCGCCGTCGACATCGAGTTGACCGCCGACGGACGGCGCCTGCGGGAACGTGCGCTCGCCGTGCCGGTCGAGGTCGTCGAGCGCCTCGGCCACCCGCTGCATCGCCTCGAGGCGCTTCGCGACGAGCTGACCTCGCTCCTGGCCGCCGCGCAGCGGGTCGAGTGAACCCCGGGAGGGTATGGAGCACGGTCGATCGGCCGATGTCAAGTCCCTCCCGCGAATCGGGATCCCTCGATTACAAATGAGGTCGCGGGTCCCCGAAGCCCGCGACAGGCCGTCGGTCACCGCGTGGAGTTCGACCACGCGGACGTCCCGGGACACCCGGGCGACCGACGGCCTGACCCGTCCCATCGCCATGCCCCGGAAGGACCCTGTGGGAACGCTCCACCTCGGTCGGATCACGCGGATCGACCTCTCCGATCACGTGCTCGCCCACCTGCACGCCGTCCTCATCGCCAAGTTCCGCGTGCACGAGCCCGTGCTGCTCGGCTGGACCTCCCCGGACGGACGCCACGACGAGGTGCTCGTCCACCCGACGCAGACGGTCCTGGCCACCTACGACCAGGACGAGGAGCCGCGTCGACTCGACCGCGCGTGGCTCGAGCGGCTCATGCGCGCCGCCAACGGCGTCGCCGGGCTCCAGCTGACTCCCGAGCTGGTCGCGGAGCTGGATGCCGCGGGCGGCGCCGCCGCGGACGCGGCGACCTCGGAGCCGGCGGGCTGAACCGACGCGGTCGCGGATGTCGGCCGCCGGTGCCACCATGGACGCGTGCCCGAGATGCCCGAGGTCGAGGCGCTCGCCGGGTTCCTCGGTGAGCGTGCGGTCGGCCACGCGATCACATCGGCCCGCGTCGTCGCGATCGCCGCGCTGAAGACCTTCGACCCGCCGCTGCACGCGGTCGAGGGCCGCCCGGTCGCGGCGGTGCAGCGGCACGGCAAGTTCCTCGACCTCGAGATCGCCGGGGCGGATGCCGCGGGGGGCGGCTCCGCGAGCGGGGCGCTGCACCTCGTGTTCCACCTCGCCCGCGCGGGCTGGCTGCGGTGGTACGACGAGCTGCCGACCACGGTGCTGCGCCCGGGCCGGTCGCCCATCGCCCTGCGCGTCAGGCTCGACGACGGTTCGGGGTTCGACCTGACCGAGGCCGGCACGAAGAAGTCGCTCGCGGTGTACGTCGTCCGCGACCCCGGCGACGTGCCGGGCATCGCACGGCTCGGCCCCGATCCCATGGCCGACGACTTCACGCTGGAACGGTTCGCCGCCGTGCTCGACGGCCGTCGCACGCGGATCAAGGGACTCCTCCGCGACCAGTCGGTGCTCGCCGGGATCGGCAACGCCTATTCCGACGAGATCCTCCACGCCGCGAAGATGTCGCCCTACAAGATCGCCGCGACCCTCGACGAGGCCGAGGTCGAGCGGCTGTTCGCCGCGATGCGCGGCACCCTCGGCGAAGCGCTCGACGAGGCATCCGGCAAGCCCGCCGCCGAGCTGAAGGACGCCAAGCGACGACGGCTGCGCGTGCACGGCCGCACCGGCGAGGCCTGCCCGGTGTGCGGCGACACGATCCGGCAGGTCGAGTTCCACGACTCGACCTTCCAGTACTGCCCCACATGCCAGACCGGCGGCACGCCGCTCGCCGATCGGGTGCTCTCCCGGCTCGTGAAGTAGCCGATCGACGACGGTGATGAGCCGACGCCGACGGCAGGCCGGGGAGCTGGGCCCGCCCGTCGGCACCGGGTGGCGTCGTCAGGAGTCGCGTGCGTGACGCGCGGTGTGCGGCGAGTCGTCGGCCACTGAGGCCGAATCGTCGCGAGCCACGGTGTCAGGGTGGCCGTCGTCGCGGGCGTCGTCGCGGCCGAGATGGTCGTCTCGTCCGAGGTCGTCGCGCACGGCGTCGTCACGCGCGGCGTCGTCACGGACGGCGTCGTCACGCGCGGCGTCGTGCCCGTCGTCGTGCTGCGCGGTGCCTGCGTGCCCGATCCCGTCGCGATCGGCGACGCGAGGCGACGCCTCCGGCGAGGCGTCGGGGTCGAGCTCCGTCGCGCGCTGCTCCTGCTCGGCCTGCGTCGCGCGCAGGTCGGCGGCCTCGTCCCGGTGCTCGCGGCCGGAGTCGGCGAGACGCTCGGCCTCGAGCCTGGCGCGGGCGGCGTCGGCCTCGGCGGCGCGAGCCGCGGCATCCGCCTGCATGGCCTTCGCCTCGCGTTCGCGGGCGAGGCGATCGGTCTCCGCGGCCTTCTCGCGGATCTCGGCGGCCCGGGCCCGCTGCGCCTCCGCGCGGCGCTCGCGCCGGCGCCCTGCGGTGGCGACGAGCACGACCGCCGCGACCACGACCAGGAGGGCGATGACGCCCACGACGATCCAGATGGTGGTGCTGCTGTCCACGTTCGCACGTCCCTTCGTCCGGTTCGGGGTCACTCAATCGCAGCGGCCGCGCAGCGCAAAGGGGTTGCGCACCCGCAGTCGGCTGTGATCCGGTCCGTCGGGCCGGAAGTTCGCCGAACGCTCAGGTTCCCCTACACTGGCAGCACCCTTCCCCCTGAACGGGGGAACCCGTTCAGACTGGGATCGGCGCCCCCCGACAGTGCCGGTCGGCTTGGAGTGTCCGTGGGACGTCATAGCGCCGCGGCTCCGGCGAAGAGGCCGAGCCGTCGATTCATCCTGTCCATCGTCGCCGGCGTGGCCGTCGTCGGCGTCGTCGCCTCCGGCGTGTACCTGTGGGTCGGCGGTCACCTGAACCCGATCTTCGCCTCCGCCGACGAGCCGGCCTGCGAGGAGGTCACCGAGCTCACGATCGTGGCCGACACCTCCATCGCGGCGGCCATCGGAGAGCTGGCGGCCGACTTCGACGCCGACGAGAAGCGCTGCGTCGAGACGACCGTGCGCGCGCAGGACTCGGCCGACACTGCGGCCGAGCTGGCCGCGGGCACGCTCGCCGCCGACGCGTGGGTTCCCGACTCGAGCAGCTGGCTCACGCGCACCGCCTCGACCGCGGCCTCGCTGGGCCTCGGCGCGCCCGAGGCGACCGCGGGCGATTCGGTCGCGACCTCTCCGGTCGTCTTCGCCGCCCCCGCGAGCGACGCCCAGGAGCTCGCCGCCGAACCGGTGAGCTGGGCCCGCGTGCTGAACGGCACGCTGCCGGCGCTGCTGCCCGACCCCGAGGCATCCGCGGCCAGCCTCGCGAGCCTGTACGCGCTGAAGGGGCAGTCATCGCCCGACGACCCGCGGCAGTTCGCCGGTGCGCTCATCGCGCTCGGCAAGTCGATCCCGGCCACGGCGGATGCCGCGATGACCACCGTCGCGTCGGCGAGCACGCCGACCGTGGTGCTCACGAGCGAGGCGAGTGTCGCGGCGCACAACGCCGACGCCTCGGCCGAACCGCTCGTCGCGGCGTACCCGGAGGAGGGGACGATCGCGCTCGACTACCCGTTCGTGCGCATCGGCGACGACGCGCCCGCCGTGCTCGACACCTTCGAGGCGGCGCTCGGCACGGCCACCGAGCACTTCCTCGAGGCCGGTTTCCGCGCACCCGACGGCTCCGGCAAGGTGGAATCGCCCGGCATCACGCCCACCGCGCCGCCGACGCAGACCGAGCTCGACGCCGACGCGCAGATCGAGATCCTGCGCTCCTGGGGCGTGCTGACCCTCCGGTCGCGCATGCTCGCGGTGATCGACGTCTCCGGCTCCATGGAGGAGCCGGCCGGCAACGGGCTCCGTCGCATCGACATCTTCCAGCAGGCCGCCGTCGGTGCGATGTCGAAGTTCTCGGGCGAGGTCGAGCTCGGCGTGTGGATCTTCTCGACGGCGCGGAACGGCGACCTCGACTACGAGGATCTCTCGCCCATCGCCCCGCTCGCCGACGCGTCGCACACGCAGCAGATCCAGCAGATCATCGGGTCGCTGCCCGGCCGACTCGGCGGCGCCACTGGCCTCTACGACACGACCCTCGCGGCGTTCAAGCGCGTGCAGGAGTCGTACGACCCCGAGAAGGTCAACTCGGTGCTCGTCATCACCGACGGCAAGAACGAGGACCAGAACGGCATCGGGCTCGACCAGCTGCTCGCCGAGCTCGACAAGCTGCAGGACCCGACCAAGCCGGTGGCCGTCATCATGATCGGCTTCGGCCCGGACACCGACCTCGACGCCATGAAGAAGATCGCGAAGGCGACCAAGGGTGGCGCCTACTCGGCGACGAAGCCCGAGGACCTCGGCACGGTGCTCGTCGACGCGCTGTCGCAGCGCACCTGCCGACCCGACTGCGCCTGAGCGGGCGCGCCACGGCGCCGCCACGACGACGATGGGGCGCCCTCCGTTCGGAGGGCGCCCCTTCGTGCAGCTCGGCCGGCGCGGCGATCAGTGCGCCGGCGCGGCGCCCGCGACCATGTCGGCGGGGCGGCGGACGAGCGTGGAACCGACGATCGCGAGCAGCGAGATGATCGCCCCCACCAGGAAGGCGCTCCGGACGCCGGCCGCCTGCGCGGCCACGGCCTCGGCGCCGCCGTTCGTCGCGCCGACGGCGGTCGCGGTCATCACCGTGATGAAGAGCGCCGTGCCCGCCGCGCCGGCCACCTGCTGCAGCGTTCCGACGATCGCCGAGCCGTGCGAGTACAGGTGCGGCTCGACCGACCCGAGCGCGGTCGTGAAGAGCGGCGTGAACATGAACGCGAGCGAGATCGACAGCACGACGTGGGCGGCGAGGACCATCCACGGCGGCGTCGTCTCGGAGACGAGCGTGAGGGACCACAGCACGGCGCTCACGCCGATGCTCGCGGGGACGAGCAGCGGGGTCGGGCCGACGCGGTCGTAGAGCCGGCCGACCGTCGGGCCGAGGAGGCCCATCACGAGGCCGCCGGGCAGCACGAGCAGTCCGGTGGCGAGCGGTTCGAGGCCGAGCACGTCCTGCAGGTAGATCGGCAGCAGGATGATCGTGCCGAAGAGAGCGGCCATCATGACGGCCATGAGCGCGATCGAGACGGCGAAGTTGCGGGACCGGAACGTGCGCAGGTCGAGCAGCGCCCGGTCGCGCCGCTGCAGCACCAGCTGGCGGAGGATGAACGCGGCGATGCCGAGTGCGCCGACCGCCAGGGCGATCCACATCGGCACCGCGTCGCCGGGCGCCCGCCCGCTCGCCACCTCGCCGACGAGGCTGAGCCCGTACACGAGACCGCCGAAGCCGAACGCGGAGAGCACGACCGAGACCACGTCGATCGGGAAGACGCGCGTCTCGCTGATGTTCTCGACGCGGCGCAGGCCGATGACGAGCATCGTGACCGCGATCGGCAGCACCAGCCAGAACATGTAGCGCCAGCCGAGCGTGTTGAGGATGAGCCCGGAGATCGCCGGACCGATGGCCGGCGCGACCGACATGACGATCGACACGCGACCCATGAACCGACCGCGATCCGCCGGCGCCACGACGGTCATGAGGGTGGTCATGAGCAGCGGCATCATGATGGCCGTGCCCGTCGCCTGGACGATGCGGCCGCCGAGCAGCACCTCGAACCCCGGCGCGAGTGCGGCCAGCAGGGTGCCGGCGGAGAACAGCGTCATCGCCGCACCGAAGATCGGACGGGTCGGGAACCGCTGCAGCAGGAAGCCCGTGATCGGGATCACGACGGCCATCGTCAGCATGAACGCGGTCGTGAGCCACTGCGCGGCCGACAGGGTGACGCCGAGGTCGTCGACGAGCTCGGGGATGGCGACGCTCATGATCGTCTCGTTGAGGAAGACCGTGAACGTCGCGGCCAGGAGCAGCCAGATCACGCGGGTGCTGCGCGCGCCGTGCACGGGCCGTGCCGCGACGATGTGCCGATCGATGGCGCGATCGGCGGCCTCGGTCGGACCCGCCGCCGCCGCGCGGCTCGGCGCCGCCTCGGCGGCGACGAAGTCGGCGGGCTCGGGAACCGCGATCGAATCGGTGTCCGGTGCTGATCGTTCGCTCACGGTGCGTCCTGTCGTCTCGTCGTCGTTGCTCGTGTCCGCCGGGGTCGGCAGGGCTGCCCCGGACCGGGCGGACGAGGAATGCAACCCGCACGTGCGCGAGCGCTATTCCCGATCGGCCCGGTGCATGCCGACGCATGCATCAGGACCCGTTCCCCCGACGGGCCGGCGTCATCGCCCGGACCCGATCAGGGGACGATATCGCGGACCGCCGACACGGCATCGGCGAGCGCACCCGCCGCGGTCGCGGCATCCGCGTCGGTGGCCTCGGACCCGAACGAGAACCGCACGGCGGTCTGCGCGACCCCGGGTGCGAAGCCCATCGCGGTGAGCACGTGCGAGGGCTCGTCGCTGCCCGCCGCGCAGGCCGAGCCGCTCGAGACGATCACGTCGCGGCGCTCGAGCTCGAGCAGCACCGCCTCGCCGCTCGTGCCGGGGAACACGTACGAGACCGTGCCGGGCAGCCGCCGCGACGGGTGACCGGTCGGCACGGCCCGCGGCACGGACGCGGCGACCAGTGCGCGGAACCGCGACGCGACCGCGCCGACGCGGGCCGCGGCATCCGCTCGCTCTGCTTCGGCGAGCCGCAGGGCCGTCGCGAACGCGACGGCTCCGGCCACGTTCTCGGTGCCCGAGCGGCGCCCTCGCTCCTGGCCGCCGCCGTGCAGGACGGGCTCGAGCGGGAGGCGACCGCGGACCACCAGTGCGCCCGTGCCCTTGGGCGCCCCGACCTTGTGGCCGGCGAGCGAGAGGGCGTCGACGCCGAGGTCGTCGATCGCGAGCGGAAGCCAGCCGGCGGCCTGCACGGCGTCGGTGTGCAGCAGCGCGCCCGAGGCGTGGGCGATCGCCGCGAGCTCGGCGACCGGGTTCACGGTGCCGACCTCGTTGTTCGCGAGCTGGACCGAGACGAGCGTCGTGTCGGGCCGGATGACGCGGGCGAGGGCCTCGGGCGCGACGGCGCCCGTCTCATCGACCTCGACCGGGTCGACCTCGAACCCGTGCAGCCGGCGGAGCGCCCCGGCGGACTCGAGCACGGCCTCGTGCTCGACGGGGGAGACGACGACGTGCCGGCCACGCTGGTTCGCGAGCGCGAGCCCCGTCACGGCGAGGTTGTCGGCCTCGGTGCCGCCCGAGGTGAAGACGACGTCGCCCGCGCGGCATCCGACCACCGCGGCGACCTCGTCGCGCGCCCACGCGAGCGCGCGTGCCGCCTCCTCGCCGACGCCGTGCCGGCTCGACGGATTGCCGAACGCGCCGGTCAGGTACGGCCACATCGCCTCGAGCGCCTCGCGGCGGACGGGCGTCGTGGCGGCGTGGTCGGCGAAGATCACGCCGAGCCCGCTTCGATCACGACGTCGAGGCCGAGGTCGAGCGCGCGCGCCGAGTGCGTGAGCGCGCCGACGGAGATGACGTCGACGCCGGTGCCGGCGATGCCGGAGACCGTGTCGAGGTCCACGCCGCCCGACGCCTCGACGATCGCGCGGCCGCCGATCAGCGCGACGCCCTCGCGCAGGGCGTCGAGGTCGAGGTTGTCGAGCATGATCGTGTCGGCGCCGCCCGCGAGCACCGCGGGGATCTGCTCGACGCGGTCGACCTCGACCTCGAGGTGCGCGGTGTGGGGCATCCGCTCGCGCGCCGCGCGCAGCGTCTCGGCGAGGTCGGCCCCGCCGGCGGTGAGCACCGCGAGGTGGTTGTCCTTGGCCATGATCGCGTCGGAGAGCGAGCGCCGGTGGTTGCGGCCGCCGCCGTCGCGCACGGCCTGACGCTCCAGGCTGCGGAGTCCAGGCGTGGTCTTCCGCGTGTCGACGATGCGCGCGCGGGTGCCCTCGACGGCGGAGACGTACCGGGCCGTGAGCGTCGCGATGCCCGACATG
Source organism: Agromyces sp. GXS1127 (assembly GCF_050565425.1). Taxonomy (NCBI): domain Bacteria; kingdom Bacillati; phylum Actinomycetota; class Actinomycetes; order Micrococcales; family Microbacteriaceae; genus Agromyces; species Agromyces sp. GXS1127. The sequence continues at coordinate 437,389 of NZ_JBOCIG010000002.1, read as the reverse complement.
CGCTGCACGAGGTTCAGCGCGACGCGCTCGGCGCGCAGGATGCCGCGGGCCGGACCGGTCACGCGGGCGAGCACGTCGCCCGCCGCGAACGGCTCGCCGTCGGCGGCGATCGCCTCGACCGCGATGCGCGGGTCGACGAGCCGGAACGTCGCCTCGACGACGCGTGCGCCGCTGAGGACGCCGGGCTCGCGGGCGACCAGTTCGGCCGTCGCGGTCGCCGCCTCGGGGATCAGCGTCTCGCCCGTGAGGTCGCCCCAGGGTGCGTCCTCGTCGAGCGCCACGAGCACGATGCGCTCGATCTCGCGGGGTTCGGTCATCAGGCGGCCTGCCTCTCCGGGGTGGGGTGCTGGGCGGTTCGCGGGGCGGCGGGCGACGCCGGCGCGTCGGTGCGGGTGTGGGCGCCGACGCTCTCACCGCGCGCGAGCGCCGCCGCGACCGTGAGCCGGGCGAGGTCGAGCAGGTTGCGGTCCTCGACGCTCCGCCGGTCGACGGGCGCCGGGGAGTGCCATCCGTCGAGTCGAGCGGATGCCTCGGCGAGGCCGGCCGCGTCGCGTTCGAGCCCGACGCGGTCCCACATCAGGCGCCGCAGCTCGTCGCGGTGGACGGGCGCGCCCGCCGCGCCGGGGGCCATGTCGGTGGAGACGCGCTCCGCCTCGCCGCCGACCGCTGCGACGCCCCCGGCGCGGCGGATCGCGGGTCCGCCGTCTCGAGCAGGTCGGATCGGCGGCGCAGCGCGGCCGGCGTCGGCGGAGTCCGCGTGCGCGATCGCGCCTGCAGCGCGCTCGGCGAACACCGCGCCCTCGAGGAGCGAGTTCGAGGCGAGCCGGTTCGCGCCGTGCACCCCGGTGCGCGCGGCCTCGCCGACCGCCCACAGGGCGGGCAGGCTCGATCGGCCGTCGAGGTCGGTGACGACGCCGCCCATGGCGTAGTGCGCGGCGGGCACGATCGGCACGGGCTCGCGCGACCAGTCGAAGCCCGCGGCCCGGCAGGCCCGGTCGAGCGACGGGAACCGCCGCGCGAGGAACTCCGCACCGAGCGCGGTGGCGTCGAGGCGCACGGGCTCGCCGCCCTGCTGCGCCATCCGCCGCCAGACCGCCCGGGCGACGACGTCACGCGGTGCGAGCTCGCCGCGCGCGTCCACGTCGAGCAGGAATCGACGGCCGCCCGCGTCGCGGATCACCGCGCCCTCGCCCCGAACGGCCTCGGAGATGAGGGGAGTCCCCGGCACCGCGAGCGCGGTCGGATGGAACTGCACGAACTCGAGGTCGGCGACCTCGGCGCCGGCACGAGCCGCGGCCGCGACGCCGTCGCCGGTCGCGGCATCGGGGTTGGTCGTGTGCGCGAACAACATGCCTGCGCCGCCTGTCGCGAGCACCACGGCGTCGGCCCGCAGGTCGCGCGACGGCCCCGCGGCATCCGCCCCGCCCTCGACGAGCATCCGCGCGCCCACGACGCGGCCGCCCTCGACGACGAGGTCGACGAGGGTCGCCCGCTCGAGCACCCGGATGCCGCGGCGCCGGACAGTCTCCACGAGCGCCGCCTCGATCGCCGCGCCGGTCGCGTCGCCGCCCGCGTGCAGGATGCGGGCCCGCGAGTGCGCCGCCTCGAGCCCGCGCGCGATGCCGGACTCGTCACGGTCGAACGCGACGCCGAACCGGATCAGGTCGCGGATGCGCGCCGGACCCTCGGTCGTCAGCACGTCGATCGCCTCGCGGTCGCCGAGGCCCGCCCCCGCCGCGAGGGTGTCGGCGGCGTGACGTGCCGGCGCGTCGCCGGGGAAGATCGCGGCGGCGATGCCGCCCTGCGCCCACGGCGTCGAGCCCTCGCCGATCGCCGACTTCGTGACGACGGTCACGTCGCACCCGGCCTCGGCCGCGCGGATCGCCGTCCAGAGCCCGGCGATGCCGGAGCCCACGACGAGCACGGACGTCATGTCAGGCTCCGGCCGCCGCGGTTGCGGGCGCGGCGCCTGCGACGGCGTCGGTCGTCCGGCGCGCGGCCGCGGCATCCGTCGCCTGCGCGATCGTCGAGCCCGCCGGCACCGGCACGGAGGCCGGGGGCTTGGCCGCGAGCATCCGCTCGAGCGCGAGGCGCGCGGGCCGGGCGACGTCGTCGGCCACCGAGATGCGGTTCACGACGCGCCCCGCGACGAGCTCCTCGAGCACCCACGCGAGGTAGCCGGGGTGGATGCGGTACATCGTCGAGCACGGGCACACGACCGGGTCGAGGCAGAAGATGGTGTGCTCGGGGTGCTCGGCGGCGAGGCGCTGCACGAGGTTGATCTCGGTGCCGATCGCGAAAGTGGAACCGGCGGGCGCGGCCTGGATCGCCTTGACGATGAAGTCGGTCGAACCCGCGGCATCCGCCGCATCGACGACGGGCATCGGGCACTCGGGGTGCACGATGACCTGCACGCCGGGGTGCTCGGCGCGGGCGCGCTCGATCTGGTCGACCGTGAACCGCTTGTGCACCGAGCAGAAGCCGTGCCAGAGGATGACGCTGGCGTCGGCGAGCGCCTCGGCGCTGTTGCCGCCGAGCGCCTTGCGCGGGTTCCACATCGGCATCTGCTCGAGCGGCACGCCCATGGCCTTCGCGGTGTTGCGGCCGAGGTGCTGGTCGGGGAAGAACAGCACGCGCTGCCCGCGCTCGAACGCCTCCTCGAGCACGACGCGGGCGTTCGACGACGTGCAGACGATCCCGCCGTGGCGGCCGACGAAGCCCTTGAGCGCCGCCGACGAGTTCATGTAGGTGACCGGGATCACGGGCACGCGGCCCTCGGCGTCGGTCGCGGTCAGGTCGCCGTAGACCTCCTCGAGCTGCTCCCAGCACTCCTCGACGCCCGATTCGTCGGCCATGTCGGCCATCGAGCAGCCGGCGGCGAGGTTCGGGAGGATCACGGCCTGGTCGGGCCGCGAGAGCATGTCGGCGGTCTCGGCCATGAAGTGCACGCCGCAGAACACGATCGCCTCGGCCTCGGGGCGGGTCATCGCGGCGTTCGCGAGCTGGAACGAGTCGCCCGTGAAGTCGGCGTGCTGGACGACCTCGTCGCGCTGGTAGAAGTGGCCGAGGATCACGACCTTCTCGCCGAGCGTCCCCTTGGCGGCGCGGATGCGCTCGTGCAGCTCGGCGTCGCTCGCCTCGCGGTACTCGGCGGGAAGCGCGCCCTGGCGCGGGGCGCCGGTCGGGATCACGTCGCCCATCGAGGAGCCGGGGCCGTAGCCGGCGGGCCCGGCGTCGAACTCCCACGGACCCTTCGCGAGGTCGGGCGCGCAGGTCTCGCCCGCGGCCTTCCCGGTCGTGATGAGCCGGATGGTGCGGTCGACGGATGCCGCGAGGCGGATCTCGCGCTCGGGCGTGGTGGCGGTCATGGTGCTCATTGCGAATCCTTGCTGTGCGTTCCGGGCCGTGCGGGGGATGCGGCGGACGCCGCGGGCGGCCGCGACGTCGGCGAGGGCGACGCCACGGGGGAGTGGGCGGGGTCGAAGCGGTAGAGCGCCGGCGGGCGATGGCGCGTGCCGGCGAGGCGCTCTCCGGTGTCGATGAGCGTCCCCGAGGCCTCGATGGTGCGGCGGAAGTTCGCGGGGTCGAGGCGCCGGCGGAGCACGGCCTCATGGACGCGCCGGAGCTCGGCCATGGTGAACCGCTCGCCGAGGAGCGCGTGCGCGATGCGCGAGTAGACGAGCTTGGTGCGCAGGCGCCGGAGCGCGTAGTCGATGATCGCGGCGTGGTCGAAGGCGAGCTCGGGCAGTGCATCTTCGTCGAACCAGCGGACGTTCTCGTCGGAGACGGCGCGCTCGACCTCGTCGGAGTGCACGAGCGCCCAGTAGACGACCGAGACGACGCGCTCGCCGGGGGAGCGGTCGGGGTCGCCGAACGTGTAGAGCTGCTCGAGGTACTTCGGGGCGAGGCCCGTCGTCTCGTTGAGGGTGCGCGCCGCGGCCCCGTCGAGGGCCTCGCTCACGGGGAGCCACCCGCCCGGCAGCGCCCAGCGGCCGAGGCCCGGCTCGCGGAGACGGCGGACCAGTGGGATGCGCAGGCTGGCGGGGCGCTCGCGGTCGTCGGCGATGCCGTCGGCCTGGTCGGGGGCGAGGGCGAAGATGACCGTGGAGACGGCCAGGCGCGCGTGCGCGTCGTGCTGCGACATCCGTTCGCTCCTCTCGCCCGCTTAGAGTCACCATGACGCTAAGTCGATGGAGCCCAGCTTACAGTCACCGTGACACGAACGCGAATCGCGTGACGAGGGCGGCCGCGACGCGCGCGCACGAGGGCGGGCGCGGACCCGCGTGCGCGCGTTGCTAGACTTCCCACGACAACCGCATACCGGGCCATCGACGCATCGCGGGAGAGCCGGCCGTTCCCTCACCGGAACCGGACGGCACCGAAGGAGCAAGCCTCCCCGCCAATCTCTCAGGTCGCATCACCGCGATGACGAGGCCGACTCTGAAAAGCGGATGCCGCAACGGCGGCTTCCCGCCGAAGGTGAAAGCACAGCTCCCCCGGGGCGTCGCGAAGCTCTCAGGCCCATGACAGAGGGGGAGTTCTTCCGCGGCGACCGCCGCGTGATCCGCGCGATCCAGGAGAACTCGTGACCGACGCACCCGGAACCACCGACCCCGCCGCCGAGCGCCGCAGCCCCCTCGACGAGGTGCACCGCGCCGCGGGCGCGTCGTTCACCGACTTCGCCGGCTGGCAGATGCCGGTCCGCTACTCCAGCGACCTCGCCGAGCACCACGCGGTCCGCGAGCACGCCGGGCTCTTCGACCTCTCGCACATGGGCGAGATCGTGGTCGTCGGGCCCGAGGCGGCCGACGCGCTCGACTACGCCCTCGCCGGCAAGCTGTCGGCGATCGTCGAGGGCCAGGCGAAGTACTCGCTCCTGCTCGCGCGCGACGGCGGCGTCATCGACGACCTCGTCGTCTACCGCACCGGGCCCGACCGCTACCTGGTCGTGGCGAACGCCGCGAACCGGCGGGTCGTCGCCGAGGAGCTCCGCTCGCGCACGGCGCCGTTCGACGCCGAGGTGTTCGACGAGTCCGACGACATCGCGCTCGTCGCGCTCCAGGGCCCCGACGCGCTCGAGGTGCTCCAGCAGACCGAGGGCTTCGGCATCGAGGGACCGGGCAACGACGAGGAGGACTTCGTCGCGGCCGTCGCCGCGCTGAAGTACTACCGGGCGATCGCCGCAACGTGGGAGGGCATCCCCGTGCTCGTCGCGCGCACGGGCTACACCGGTGAGGACGGGTTCGAGCTGTACGTCGCCCCCGAGCGGGCGAAGGCCCTGTGGGAGGCGCTCCAGGAGACCGGCGGCCCGCGGGTCGTGCCGTGCGGCCTCGCCAGCCGCGACACGCTCCGCCTGGAGGCGGGCATGCCGCTGTACGGCCACGAGCTCTCGCGAGACATCCTCCCCGTGCAGGCGGGTCTCGGCCGCGTCGTCGCGCTGACCAAGGACGGCGACTTCGTCGGCCGCGCCGCGATCGAGGAGGGCCCCGCCGAGGGCGCGCCCGTGCTGGTCGGGCTCACGGCCGAGGGTCGCCGCGCCCCGCGCGCCGGCTACGGGGTGTTCGACGGCGACGGAGACGATGCGCGGAAGGTCGGCGAGATCACCTCCGGCGCGCTCTCGCCCACGCTCGGCCACCCGGTCGCGATGGCCTTCGTCGCGCCCGACGTCGCGGAGGTCGGTTCGTCGCTCTTCGTCGACGTCCGCGGCACGCGCATCGCGGCATCCGTCACCGCACTGCCCTTCTACCAGCGCGGCGCCTGACCCACGACCCATCCGGCGGGGGCACCGCCGGACCCGCACCACCCGATCACGAGGAGCACCCCATGACCGACCGCAGCGAACTGCAGTACACCGCCGAGCACGAGTGGGTGAAGGTCGACGGCGACACCGTCACCGTCGGCATCACCGACTACGCCGCCGAGAAGCTCGGCGACGTCGTCTACGTCGACCTGCCCGACGCGGGCAGCACCGTCGTCGCCGGCACCGTCGTCGGCGAGATCGAGTCGACGAAGTCCGTCGGCGAGCTGTTCGCCCCGGTCGACGGCGAGGTCGTCGAGTCCAACCAGGCCGTCGTCGACTCGCCCGAGCTCGTCAACAGCGACCCCTACGGCGACGGATGGCTCATCAAGGTCACCACCTCGTCCCTCCCCGCCCTGCTCAGCCACGACGAGTACCGCGCCCTCACGGGCGAGTAGGTCGGGAGGCGGGCCGAGCCCGCTCCGCGACCAGCGAACGACTAGGAAGACGATGACCACCAGCACCTCTCCGGCCTTCGACGTCGACGCCTTCGGGCGCCGCCACATCGGCACCACCCCGCGCGACCACGAGTGGATGCTCGCGGCGCTCGGCTACGACTCGCTCGACGCGCTCATGGATGCGGCGGTGCCGAGCGCCATCCGCATGCACGAGGTGCTCGACTCGGTCATCCCGGCCGCGGCGACCGAGCGCGAGGCGCTCGCCGAGCTGCGGGCGCTCGCCGACGCGAACACCGTGCGCACGTCGATGATCGGCCTCGGCTACTCGGGCACGATCACGCCGGCCGTGATCCAGCGGAACGTACTCGAGAACCCGAGCTGGTACACGGCCTACACGCCCTACCAGCCCGAGATCTCGCAGGGCCGCCTCGAGGCGCTCATCAACTTCCAGACCATGGTCACCGACCTCACCGGGCTCGACACCGCCAATGCGTCGATGCTCGACGAGGGCACCGCGGTCGTCGAGGGCATGCTCCTCGCACGCCGCGCCTCCAAGTCGAAGTCGAACCGCTTCGTCGTCGACGCCGATGCGCTGCCGCAGACGCACGCGCTGCTCGTCTCACGCGCCGAGGCCGTCGGCATCGAGCTCGTCGTCGCCGGGCTCGACGAGACGACGGATGTCGCGGCGCTCGGCGAGCACTTCGGCATGTTCGTGCAGTACCCGGGTGCGTCGGGTCGCGTCTGGGACCCGTCGACGGTCATCGCGGCCTCGAAGGAGCAGGGCGCGCTCGCGGTCGTCGCGGCCGACCTGCTCGCGATGGCGCTCATCACGAGCCCCGGCGAGCTGGGGGCGGATGTCGCGGTCGGCACCTCGCAGCGCTTCGGCGTGCCGATGGGCTTCGGCGGCCCGCACGCCGGGTACATGGCGGTGCGCAAGGGGCTCGAGCGGCAGCTTCCGGGCCGCCTGGTAGGCGTGTCGCAGGATGCCGCGGGCGACCCCGCGTACCGGCTCAGCCTCCAGGCTCGCGAGCAGCACATCCGTCGCGAGAAGGCGACGTCGAACATCTGCACCGCGCAGGTGCTCCTCGCCGTGATGGCGTCGATGTACGCCGTCTATCACGGGCCGCGAGGCATCCGCCACATCGCGGTGACCACCGCTGCCAAGGCGAAGGCGCTCGCCGACGCGCTGACCGGGTTCGGGCTCTCGCTCGCGCACGAGGCGTACTTCGACACCATCCGGGTGCACGTGCCGGGCCGCGCCGCGAACATCGTCGCACGGGGCCGCGAGCTCGGCGTGAACCTCTGGGAGGCCGACGAGGCGACCGTGCACGTCGCCGTCGACGAGACGACGACCGAGGCCGAGCTCGCGCTCGTCGTCGAGGCGTTCGGGTTCGACCCGCGCACCGAGGTGCCGGTGCCGCTCCGCGAGCTGCCCACGAGCCTGCCCGACGCCCAGCGGCGCACGTCGTCGTACCTCGAGCACCCGGTGTTCAACACGCACCAGTCCGAGACGCAGATGATGCGGTACCTGAAGACGCTCGCCGACCGCGACTACGCGCTCGACCGCGGCATGATCCCGCTCGGCTCGTGCACGATGAAGCTCAACGCGGCGACCGAGATGCAGGCCGTCACCTGGCCCGAGTTCGCGAACCTGCACCCGTTCGCGCCCGAGGCCGACGTCGTCGGCTCGCTCGGCCTCATCGAGCAGCTCGAGAGCTGGCTCGCCGAGGTCACCGGCTACGACACCGTCTCGCTGCAGCCCAACGCGGGCAGCCAGGGCGAGCTCGCGGGCCTCCTCGCGATCCGCGGCTACCACCTCGCCAACGGCGACGACGAGCGCGACGTGTGCCTCATCCCGTCGAGCGCGCACGGCACCAACGCCGCGTCGGCGGTGCTCGCGGGCATGAAGGTCGTCGTCGTCGCGACCGACGGGCTCGGCAACGTCGACCTCGACGACCTGCGCGCGAAGATCGCCGCGCACGCCGAGCACATCGCCGCGCTGATGATCACCTACCCGTCGACGCACGGCGTCTACGAGCACGAGGTGAAGTCGATCACGCAGGCCGTGCACGACGCCGGCGGCCAGGTCTACATCGACGGCGCCAACCTCAATGCGCTCCTCGGTTTCGCGCGCTTCGGCGACGTCGGCGGCGACGTGTCGCACCTCAACCTGCACAAGACGTTCTGCATCCCGCACGGCGGCGGCGGCCCCGGTGTCGGCCCGGTCGCGGCGAAGGCGCACCTCGCGCCCCACCTGCCCGGTCACCCGATGGCCCAGCGTTCCGACCACGCGGGCGGGGTCGAGCACGGCGGCGGACCGGTCTCGGCCGCGCCCTACGGCAGCCCCTCGATCCTCCCGATCTCGTGGGCGTACGTGCGGATGATGGGCGCCGAGGGCCTGAAGCAGGCCACGGCGACCGCGGTGCTCGCCGCCAACTACGTCGCGGCGCGGCTGCGCGACCACTACCCGGTGCTCTACACGGGCGAGAACGGGCTCGTCGCGCACGAGTGCATCCTCGACCTGCGGCCGCTGACCGCGGAGACCGGCGTCACGGTCGACGACGTCGCCAAGCGCCTCATCGACTACGGCTTCCACGCGCCGACGATGTCGTTCCCGGTCGCCGGCACGCTCATGGTCGAGCCGACCGAGTCGGAGGACCTCGCGGAGCTCGACCGGTTCGTCGAGGCCATGATCGCGATCAAGGCCGAGGCCGACGCGGTCGGCCGCGGCGAGTGGCCCGCCGATGACAACCCGCTCCGGAACGCCCCGCACACCGCCGAGTCGGTCGTCACGGGGGAGTGGACCCACCCCTACACGCGCGAGCAGGCCGTCTACCCGGTGCGCTCGCTGGTGCGCAACAAGTACTGGGCACCGGTCCGCCGCATCGACCAGGCCTACGGCGACCGCAACCTCGTGTGCGCCTGCCCGCCGATCGAGGCGTTCGCGTAGCGGACGCCTCGAGGAGAGCGCAGCGGCATCGCGCCGGGACGCCGTCACGGCGTTCGCGTCGCGTCGCGTCGCGTCGAGGTCGGTCGTCAGGCGGTGCGCGGCGCAGCGTGCCGGCCGCGCTCGGTGAAGGTGAGCGGCCGTCGCTCGATCGCGGCCGCGCGGCGGCGTGCGACGCGCTGCTCGGCCGCCCGGATCTCCGCCTCCTCCGCCGTGAAGCGGTGGTCGGTGCGACGGGCGGCGAGGCCGCCGGCGTTGAGTGCGTGTGCGAGGTCCATCGTCGTTCTCCCTGACGTGCGAGGGGGCGGATCCGCCCCGACGTCGGACATGCTGCGCGCGGCGCGCGCCCGCGACATCCGGGCCGCCCCCTCGAACCAGCCCGGGAGTACACTGAGGATCACTCGCACAAGAGGGGGTGCGCATGTTCCCGATGGATCTCGTCGCCGTGCTCGCGACGCTCGGGTTCGCCGGCGTCATGGTGGGGTGCACGCTCGCCGGGTCGCGGGGGCTCGGGCTCGAGCAGCGGGCCGGACTGCTCGATCGCCGCAACCCGCAGATGGCCGACGCCCTGCGCCGGGCCGAGTCGTTCGGCGACCTCTCGCGCGGCGGGTTCTACGGCGGGGCCGAGCAGTTCTCGTCGGTCTGCACGCCGGGGCGCCGCAGCTGGATCGACGGCGCGCTCGTGCGGGCGAACGACTCCGACCTGCGCGTCGAACCTCCGGAGGAGACCCTGCCGGCGATGCCCGCGACGGTCGTCGCGCTCGCCGGGGCGCGTCACGTCGCCGAGGCGCCGAGGCCGCGCCATCCGTCGCCCGGTCGCGTCCGGCCGGAGGCGCCGGTCGCTCAGTCGGCCGGAGCCGCGAACAGCTCGGGCCACCAGGCGAGCGCGAGCGGGTAGCCCACGAAGCTCACGATGTCGAGCAGCCAGTGCGCGATGACGAGCGGCATCGTCCGGCCCCAGCGCAGGTAGGCCCAGCCGAACACGACGCCCATGACGGCGTTGCCCACGAAGCCGCCGAAGCCCTGGTAGAGGTGGTAGCTCCCTCGGAGCAGCGCGCTCGAGAGGATCGTCGCCCACGGCCCGACGCCGAGCTCGCGCAACCGCGTGAAGAGGTAGCCGACGGCGATGAGCTCCTCCGTCAGGGCCGCCTTCAGCGCGGCGAGCACGAGGATCGGGGTCGTCCACCAGAAGGCGTCGAGCGACTGCGGCACGACGGCGACCGTGAACCCGAGCGCCCGGCCGGCGGCGTAGAAGGCGAGGCCCGGCACGCCGATGGCGGCGGCGAGCAGCAGGCCGGATGCCGCGTCCCGTCCCGGTCGCGTCAGGTCGAACCCGATGCGGCGGAACGGGCTTCGGCCGGGTTCCCACAGCAGGTAGAGCACGAGGGCGACGACCGCGAGGCCGAACGCGACGTCGAGGAACTGGTAGGTGAGGTCGAGCCACTCGCGTGAGGACCTCGAGCGGTTCAGGGCGGCGCTCTGCTCGCCGAGCGGGCGCTCCGCGGTGAGGCGGGCGATGATCGCCACGATCGAGTAGACGGCGGACGCGCCGAGCGAGAGTGCGAGGACGATCGCGATCTCGATGCGGAGACGTCGGGCCGCGGGCATGCGGCAATCCTCGCACGCGGCCTCGCGGCGCAAGAATCGTGCGTCGACGGCTGCTCATCTGCGCGCCGGGGCCTCGCAAGATTGCGCCTCGGTAACGGTTCGGCCGTGAAGTTTGTTCGGCCCGAGCCCGCTTATAGTCTCGATTCACCTACCAGCGCCCCTGCTCGACCACGAATCGCGCAGTCGTGCGCTCATCTCACAGGAGGAACATTGAAGATCAAGAGAATCGGCGTTGCAGCCATTGCTCTTGCGGCGGCCGGTGCGCTCACGCTCGCCGGTTGCTCGTCCAGCAACGAGCCGGAGGCGCCGGCGGGCGACTCGACCGCGATCATCACGACCAACGGCTCTGAGCCCCAGAACCCGCTGGTCCCGACCAACACCAACGAGACCGGTGGCGGCAAGATCCTCGACTCGATCTTCGCGGGTCTGGTCTACTACGACGCCGACGGTGCTCCGGTCAACGACATGGCCGAGTCCATCGAGACCGACGACTCGCAGACCTACACCATCACGATCAAGGAGGGCCAGGAGTTCACCAACGGCGAGCCCGTCACCTCCGACTCGTTCGTGAAGGCCTGGAACTACGGCGCCGCGCTCGACAACGCGCAGCTCTCGAGCTACTTCTTCGACTCGATCGAGGGCTTCAGCTACGACGAGAACGTCGACGAGCTCTCCGGCCTCGAGGTCGTGGACGACCGCACCTTCACCGTGACCCTGAGCCAGCCGGAGTCCGACTTCCCGCTGCGCCTCGGCTACTCGGCGTTCTTCCCGCTGCCCGAGGCGGCGTGGGAGGACCTCGAGGCCTTCGGTGAGAACCCGATCGGCAACGGCCCGTACATGCTCGACGGCGAGGGTGCGTGGAAGCACAACGAGCGCATCGACCTCGTGAAGAACGAGGACTACCAGGGCGGCCGCCAGGCTGCCAACGGTGGTCTCTCGATCATCTTCTACGCCACGCAGGACGCGGCGTACGCCGACCTGCAGGGCGGCAACCTCGACGTGCTCGACGCGATCCCGGACAGCGCGCTCTCGACCTTCCAGGACGAGTTCGGCGACCGTTCCGTCACCCAGGGTGCGGCGATCTTCCAGTCGTTCGTGGTCCCGGACCGTCTCGCGCACTTCGGTGGCGAGGAGGGCAAGCTCCGCCGCGCCGCGATCTCGCACGCGATCAACCGCGAAGAGGTCACCGACGTGATCTTCTCGGGCACCCGTACCCCGGCCCACGACTTCACGTCGCCGGTCATCGACGGCTACTCGGAGGACATCCCGGGCAGCGAGGTCCTCGAGTACGACCCGGAGCTCGCCAAGGAGCTGTGGGCCGAGGCCGACGCCATCAGCCCGTGGGAGGGTTCGTTCCAGATCGGCTACAACGCCGACGGCGGCCACCAGGGCTGGGTCGACGCGGTGACCAACCAGATCAAGAACGAGCTGGGCATCGACGCCTCGGGTGCTCCGTACCCGACCTTCGCGGAGTTCCGCACCGCGATCACCGACCGCACCATCGAGACCGGCTTCCGCACCGGTTGGCAGGCCGACTACCCGTCGCTCTCCAACTTCCTCGGACCGATCTACGTGACGGGCGCGGGCTCGAACGACGGTGACTACTCGAACCCCGAGTTCGACGCGCTCATCGAAGAGGGCCTCAGCGAGACCGAGGTCGAGGCCGGCATCGAGAAGTTCCAGCAGGCGCAGGAGATCCTCTTCGAGGACCTCCCCGCGATCCCGCTCTGGTACTCGACCGTCAACGGCGCGTGGGGTGAGCAGGTGGAGAACGTCGAGTTCGGCTGGAACTCGGTGCCGCTCTACCACCAGATCACCAAGAGCGAGTAATTCTCGATCGGGGTTTCAGGGGGTTAGACTCTCTGACGCCCGTGGGGCGGCGGTCCAGTGGATCGCCGCCCCACTCCCACGTATCCGGGGTGTGCCGAGGCGCGTAACATCGTGTGTGCGCACTCCCATAACGGTGAGGTTTCTTCCACAATGTCAACACACGCAGATCGCGGGGCCTGATCCATGGCCGGCTACATCGCGCGCCGACTGCTGCAGGCGATCCCTGTGCTGCTCGGTACCACCTTCCTGATCTATTTCATGGTCTTCGCCATGCCGGGCGACCCGGTCGTCGCCCTCTTCGGCGACAAGACCCCGCCGCCCCAGGTGCTCGAGGCCGTCCGTGAGCGGTACAACCTCGACCAGCCGTTCATCGTGCAGTACCTGCTGTTCCTGGGCGGCATCTTCCAGGGCGACTTCGGCGTCTCGTTCTCCGGCCAGCCGGTCTCCGAGATCCTCGCCGAGACCTTCCCGGTCACCCTCCGCCTCGCGATCATCGCGGTGCTCATCGAGATGGTCTTCGGCATCGCCATCGGCCTCGTCTCGGGCCTGCGCAAGGGCGGCATCTTCGACGCGAGCTTCCTCGTCGTCAGCCTGATCCTCATCTCGCTTCCCGTCTTCGTCGTCGCCTTCGTGGCGCAGTACGTGTTCGGCATCCAGCTCGGCTGGTTCCGGACGACGGTCGGACCGGGCGCCCCCATCCAGGACCTGATCCTGCCCGCCATCGTGCTGGCGACCATCAGCTTCGCCCAGATCGTTCGACTGACACGGGCGTCGGTCATCGACACGGGCGGCCAGGACTTCGTTCGCACCGCCGCGAGCAAGGGCCTGTCGCGGAGCCGGATCGTCCCCGTGCACATCCTGCGCAATTCGCTGATCCCCGTCGTGACCTACCTCGCCGTCGACTTCGGCGTGCTCATGGTCGGTGCCACGGTCACCGAGGGCATCTTCAACGTCCCCGGCGTGGGACGCACCCTCTACCAGGCCATCATCCGAGGCGAGGGACCGACCGTCGTCTCGTTCGTGACGGTGATGGTGCTGATCTACCTCGTCATCAACCTGCTGGTGGATCTGCTGTACGCCGTTCTCGACCCGAGGATCCGCTATGCCAAGTAACACCCGCCCCACTCAGGCCCACTTCGTGGCGCCGATCGACGAGACCCCGCTCGTCGCGATCGACTCGGTCAAGGCCGAAGGCAAGCCGACGAACCTCTGGACCGACGCCTGGCGCGACGTGCGCAAGCGGCCGATGTTCTGGATCTCCTCGGCGCTCATCGTGCTGATCGTGATCGTCGCCCTGTTCCCGACGCTGTTCACGAGCGTGGACCCGCGGTACTGCCAGCTCTCGCTGAGCAACCAGGGCCCGGGCGACGGCAGCGTGCTCGGCTACAACCGACAGGGCTGCGACATCTACTCGCGGATCATCCACGGCACGTCGACCTCGCTGTCGGTGGGCCTCATCGTGACCTTCCTCGTGGCCTCGCTCGGCATCTTCTTCGGTGCGCTCGCGGGCTTCTACGGCGGCTGGGTCGACGCGGTCCTCTCGCGCCTCGGCGACATCTTCTTCTCGATCCCCTACATCCTCGCGGCGGTCGTGATCATGTCGGTGCTCTCGCAGTATGCGAGCGTCTGGACGATCTCCCTCGCGATCGGCATCTTCGCGTGGCCGGCGACGGCGCGTGTGCTGAGGGCCGAGATCCTCCGTGTGAAGAACTCCGACTTCGTGATGGCGGCGACCGCGGTCGGCGTCACGCGCCTGCGGATCCTCTGGCGCCACGTCCTGCCGAACTCGATCGCCCCGGTGATCGTGATCACCACCATCTCGCTCGCCTCGGCGATCGTCGCGGAGGCGACCCTGTCGTTCCTCGGCGTCGGCCTGCCCTCGAGCACCATGTCGTGGGGCAACGACATCAGCCAGGCGCAGGTCGACCTGCGGACGAACCCGCAGACGCTGATCCTGCCCTCCATCGCGCTGTCGGTGACCGTCCTGAGCTTCATCATGCTCGGCGAGGTCGTCCGCGACGCGCTCGACCCGAAGGCGAGGGCGCAGCGATGACCTCGACCGTGAACGGAACAGACGTGCAGCACACCCCCGACGCCGAGGAGCGCCCGCTCCTCGAGATCAAGGACCTCAAGGTCGACTTCACGACCCAGGAGGGCAAGGTCACGGCGGTCGACGGCGTGAACATCACGCTCTACCGCGGGCAGAGCCTCGCGATCGTCGGCGAGTCCGGCTCGGGCAAGTCCACGACCGCGCACGCGATCATCAACCTGCTGCCCGGCTCCGGCCAGATCGCCGGCGGCCAGATCCTCCTCGACGGCCAGGACATCTCCAAGGCGTCGAAGAAGGAGATGGAGGACATCCGAGGGCGCAAGATCGGCTTCGTCCCGCAGGACCCGATGTCGAACCTGAACCCGGTCTGGTCGATCGGCTTCCAGGTCGAGGAGGCCGTCAAGGCCAACGGCATCGCGTCGGGCCGCAAGGAGGTCCGGGCGCGCGCCATCGAGGTGCTCAAGCAGGCAGGCCTGCAGGATGCGGACCGCCGACTCAAGCAGTTCCCGCACCAGTTCTCCGGCGGCATGCGCCAGCGCGTGCTCATCGGCATCGGCCTCTCGGCCGACCCGCAGCTGCTCATCGCCGACGAGCCCACCTCGGCGCTCGACGTGACGGTGCAGCGCGTCATCCTCGACCACCTCGAGTCGCTCACCCGCGAACTCGGCACGACCCTGCTGTTCATCACGCACGACCTCGGCCTCGCGGCCGAGCGTGCCGAGCAGCTCGTGGTCATGTACAAGGGCAAGGTCGTGGAGTCCGGGCCGTCGCTCGAGATCCTCCAGAACCCGCAGCATCCGTACACGCAGCGCCTGGTCGCCGCGGCGCCGAGCCTCGCCTCCCGTCGCATCCAGTCGATCCACGCGGTGGAGTCCGCGCCGGAGCACGCCGCGGAGCCGGGGACCACGACCGACACGATCGACCTGATCGCGACGGCCGAGGCTCGCGCCGAGGCGCACGAGGCGGCTGCCGCGCAGCCCCCGGCCATCGTGGTCGAAGACCTGACCAAGGTCTTCAAGATCCGCGGTTCGGGCGACTTCACCGCCGTCGACCAGGTCTCGTTCGAGATCCCGAAGGGCACCACCACCGCCCTGGTGGGGGAGTCCGGATCGGGCAAGTCGACGGTCGCGAAGATGCTGCTGAAGCTCGAGGATGCCACGAGCGGCAAGATCCTCGTCGGCGGCAAGGACCTGGCGAGCCTGACCGGCAAGGAGCTGTTCGACCTCCGTAGCCGGATGCAGCCCGTGTTCCAGGACCCGTACGGCTCGCTGAACCCCCTCCGCAACATCGGCAACACCATCTCGGAGCCGTTGGTCACGCACAACGTGGGCGACCGCGCGTCGCGTCGCGCTCGCGTGATGGAGCTGCTCGACCAGGTGTCGCTGCCGCGCACGCTGGTGGGCCGCTACCCGAACGAGCTCTCCGGCGGTCAGCGCCAGCGCATCGCGATCGCGCGGGCGCTCGCCCTGAAGCCCGAGATCGTCGTCCTCGACGAGGCCGTGTCGGCGCTCGACGTGCTCGTGCAGGCCCAGATCCTGCGCCTGCTGGCCGACCTGCAGGCCGAGCTCGACCTCACCTACCTCTTCATCACCCACGACCTCGCGGTCGTGCGCGTCATCGCCGACAACGTCTGCGTGATGCAGAAGGGTCGAATCGTCGAGGCCGCGGCCACGGATGAGGTGTTCGAGAACCCCAAGGAGCAGTACACGAAGGATCTCCTCGCGGCGATCCCGGGCGCGAACCTCCAGCTCGGCGCGTAGCGCACGCCCGCCGTCACCGACGCCCGGCCTCCTTCCCAGGAGGCCGGGCGTCCGTCGTTTCCGCCGGACGCGGTAGGCTGGACTGGCGCGAGCCGTGTGCATCGGCTCCTCGCGCTCCCACCGACTCCCACACCAGCGCCCCGGCGCTGCCGATCCGCGCCCCGGAGCCTCACGGCGACCGGCGGCCACGCGAGGACCACACCATGGCCAAGGCCACCCGCAACGACCTGCGCAATGTCGCGATCGTCGCCCACGTCGACCACGGCAAGACGACGCTCGTCGACGCGATGCTCAACCAGACGCACTCGTTCGCCGAGCACGCCCACGTCGAGGAGCGCGCGATGGACTCGAACGAGCTCGAGCGTGAGAAGGGCATCACGATCCTCGCCAAGAACACGGCGATCTCGTACAACGGCGCGCACGCCGGCGGCACGCCCGTGACCATCAACGTCATCGACACCCCCGGTCACGCCGACTTCGGCGGCGAGGTCGAGCGCGGCCTGTCCATGGTCGATGGGGTGGTCCTGCTCGTCGACGCGAGTGAGGGACCGCTGCCGCAGACGCGGTTCGTGCTCCGCAAGGCCCTCGAGGCCCGCATGCCGGTGATCCTCCTCGTCAACAAGACCGACCGCCCCGACGCTCGCATCGACGAGGTCGTCGCGGAGAGCCAGGACCTGCTGCTCGGACTCGCGTCGGACTTGGCCGACGACGTGCCGGACCTCGACCTCGACGCCATCCTGGACGTGCCGGTCGTGTACGCCTCGGGTCGCAACGGCGCCGCGAGCCGCAATCAGCCCGAGAACGGCGCGCTGCCCGACAACGACGACCTCGAGCCGCTGTTCGAGGCGATCCTCGAGCACATCCCCGCGCCGACCTACGACGACGAGCACCCGCTGCAGGCGCACGTCACGAACCTCGACGCCTCGCCCTTCCTCGGTCGCCTCGCGCTCCTGCGCGTCTTCCACGGCACCATCAAGAAGGGCCAGACCGTGGCGTGGGTCAGGCACGACGGCTCGGTGCAGAACGTCCGCGTGACCGAGCTCTTCCTGACGAAGGCCCTCGACCGGTATCCGGCCGAGAGCGCCGGCCCGGGCGACATCGCGGTCGTCGCGGGCTTCGAGGACATCATGATCGGCGACACGCTCGCCGACCCCGAGGACGTCCGGCCCCTCCCGGTGATCGAGGTCGACGAGCCGGCGATCTCGATGACGATCGGCACGAACACCTCGCCGCTCGTCGGCAAGGTCAAGGGGCACAAGCTCACCGCGCGCATGGTCAAGGACCGCCTCGACCGCGAGCTCGTCGGCAACGTGTCGCTCCGGGTCGTCGACATCGGACGCCCCGACGCCTGGGAGGTGCAGGGCCGCGGCGAGCTCGCGCTCGCGATCCTCGTCGAGCAGATGCGCCGCGAGGGCTACGAGCTCACCGTCGGCAAGCCGCAGGTGGTCACCAAGCAGGTCGACGGCAAGCTGCACGAGCCGTACGAGCACCTCACGATCGACGCTCCCGAGGAGTACCTCGGCGCGATCACGCAGCTCCTCGCCGCGCGCAAGGGCCGCATGGACAACATGTCGAACCACGGCACGGGGTGGGTCCGCATGGAGTTCATCGTGCCGAGCCGCGGGCTCATCGGCTTCCGCACCGAGTTCATGACGACGACGCGCGGAACGGGCATCGCCAACGCGATCTCGCACGGCTACGACGAGTGGGCCGGCCAGATCGTCACGCGCAACAACGGATCGATCGTCGCCGACCGTGCCGGCGTCGTGACGCCGTTCGCGATCATCGCGCTCCAGGAGCGCATGACCTTCTTCGTGAACCCCACCGAGGAGGTCTACGAGGGCATGGTCATCGGCGAGAACTCGCGAAACGACGACATGGACGTCAACATCACGAAGGAGAAGAAGCTGACGAACATGCGGTCGTCCACGGCCGACACCTTCGAGTCGATGACGCCGTCGCGCCAGCTGTCGCTCGAGGAGTGCCTCGAGTTCGCTCGCGAGGACGAGTGCGTCGAGGTGACCCCGACCGCGGTCCGCATCCGCAAGGTCGAGCTGGACGCGACCGCGCGTGCGCGCGCCGCGTCGCGACTGAAGAAGCAGGGCTAGCCACCGGCGCGACAGACGGGGATGCCGCGGGGCCGCCGCGGCATCCCCGCTGTCGTCGTGCCGGCCTGCGACGATGTCGGGCAGCGGTCGTCGGGCCAGTGGAGGAACCTCACAGAAAGGGCCTCGTAAGGTTGTCGGGTTCTCCGAAACCCTCGTGTGTCGTTACGTAACCGTTACCTGGATCAGACTTCCCCCGCTTATGAACCTCCCCAAGCATGGCCGCCGTGCGGCCGGACGCCCCCGGTACCGCCGCACCGCCACGGCCGCCCCCGCCAGCACCCCGACCACCGACGCCCGTCGGGCCGCCCCCGCACCCGAGGGCGACCGCGCGGCCGGCCGCCCTCGCGGCGCCGCCGGCCTCCGTCCGATCATGACGATCGGCGCGATGACGTTCGCCGGCGGCATGCTGCTCTCCACGAGCGTGCCCGCCCTCGCGGTGACGGCGACGGACAGCGCCGCGCGCGCCTCGGTCTACGCGCCCGCGTCGCAGGGCACGTCCCTCCGCTCGCAGACGCTCGAGGTGGGCTCCGAGGTCGCCCTCGAGCCGATCGACGTCGGGCACTGGGACGTCGAGGCGGCGCCGCCGCCCATCGAGTCGAGCGTCGCCGGGCTCGGCGAGGTCTCGCTGCTGCGGGCCGACCGCGTCGTCTGGCCCGTGGACCCCTCGCGGACGGCGTCGGGCTTCGGCCCGCGCATCGCGCCCTGTGCCGGCTGCTCGACCTACCATGACGGCGTCGACTTCAACCCCGGCCTCGGCGCCACGATCGGCTCGATCGCCGACGGCGTCGTGATCGCGGCGACCGAGTCGGGCGGCGGCCTCGGCGTGATGGTCGAGGTGCAGCACAACATCGACGGCGTCGTCGTCACGTCGCTCTATGCCCACATGCAGTACGGCTCCCTCGCCGTCTCGCAGGGTCAGCGGGTCACGGCCGGACAGGCGCTCGGCGCCGTGGGCACGACCGGCCAGTCGACCGGCCCCCACCTGCACCTCGAGATGTACGGCGCCGACGGCGTCCGGTTCGACGGGATGGCCTGGCTGGGTTCGCACGTCACCGGCTGACCGGGCTCGGCCCGGAACGACCGGCGGCCTCCGATGCCGGGCGGGCAGCGGCGTCGCCGGGCAGCCTGCGGCGGTTCGCCGGCGACGGGCGCGAGTCGCGCCATCCGTCGTCTCAGCGACCGGAGAACGCCGGCTCGCGCTTCTCGATGAACGCCGCCATGCCCTCGCGCAGGTCGGCCGTGCGGAACGCGTCCGCGAAGCCGGCGACCTCGAGGTCGGAGGCCGTCGCGGTCGGCGTCCCGGCCGCCTCCACGAGCACGCGCTTCGCGAGCGCGACCGCCGTCCAGGCGTTCGCGGCCACCTCGTCGATCGTCGCGCGCGCGCCGGCGAGCAGCGCCTCGCGATCGGCGAAGCGCCGCGCGACGAGGCCGGCCGCCTCCGCGGTCGCGGCGTCGATGCGGCGGCCGGTGAAGATGAGTTCCTTGGCCAGCGGCAGCCCGACCGCGCGGGGGAGCCGCACCGTGCCGCCGAAGCCCGGGATGACCCCGAGCCGGACCTCGGGCTGGCCGAAGGAGGAGGCGTCGGTCGCGTAGATCAGGTCGCACGCGAGCGCGAGCTCGAGTCCGCCGCCGAGCGCGAACCCGTCGACGCACGCGATGACCGGCGCGGGGAAGGCCTCGATCGTCGCCGCGACCCGGTGCCCGAGCCGGGCGGCCTCGGACCCCTCATCGGGCGTGAGCGTCGAGAGGGCCCGGATGTCGGCGCCCGCGACGAAGGCGCGCCCGCCCTCGCCGAGCACGAGCACGCCTCGGACCGCGTCGCGCTCCTCCTCGAGCGCCGCGAAGGCGTCGGCGAGGGCCCGGAGGACGTCGGGGGAGAGCGCATTGAGCGCCTTCGGCCGATCGATGACCACGGTCGCCACCACGCCGTCGAGCTCCACTCGCACGGGAGGTCGGGCCTCATCGGTTCCGGGCTGCTCGGTCATCCTCGATCGTCCTTCCCGCGGCGGTGGGGCCGCACCGCCGACCACGCTACGGCATGCCGCCGGGGCGGCGCTCGCCTCGTCCGACGGGTCGGATCGGGACGGCCGGATAGACTCGCGCCCATGCCACACCTCACCACCCGCGCGCGCATCGCGGCCGCCCTCGCGGCGGGCCTCACGACGGCGGTGCTGCTCACCGGCTGCGGCGGAGCCGTCCAGGACCTCGTCGAACGCGGGGTCGAGGGCACCGTCGAGGAGGCGACGGGCGGGCAGGTCGACCTGAGCGGCGACATCCCGGCGGACTTCCCGCAGAGCGTGCCGATCATCGACGGCACGGTCGAGCTCGCGGGCGGCGCCGCGTCCGCGGACGGCTGGATGGTCGTGCTCAGCTCGGGAGCGAGCGATCCGCTCGGCGACGCCCGCAGCGCACTCGAGGGCGCGGGCTTCACCGAGGACGCCGCGCTGGCGCAGGCGTCCGACGCCGGTTCGGTGTACACCGACGGCCGGTACCTCGTGATCCTCGCGGGCGAGGGCGGCACGGTGACCTACACCGTGACGCCGGCGCCGTGAGCGCGGCCGCCGAGCGTCGCCCGCTCGGCTCGCGCATCGGCACCTACGCCATCGCCTTCGCGATCGGCGTGGTCTACGGCACGGTCGCGACCATCGGGCACCGGCACGCGCTCGAGGTCTTCGGGATCGCGATCCCGTGGGGTCTCGTCGCCGGGCTCGTCGGCGTCGGAGCCCTGCTGATCGGCATCCGTCTCGTGGCGGGCGGGCGCGGAGCGGCGACGGCGGCCGCAGCGGGCGTCGTGGCGACCGTGGCCGTGCTCGCGCTCCCCGGCCCCGGCGGTTCCGTGCTCGTGGCCGACGGCGTCGTCGGGACGGTCTGGGCGATCGGCCCGGCGATCGTTTCCGTATTGGTCGTCGCGTGGCCCTCACTGCCGCCGCGAACCGTGCACCGCGCATAGACTGGCAGTCCAGCATCTCCGAAGGGACACCGACCCACCGTGACCTATGTCATCGCCCTGCCGTGCGTCGACGTGAAGGACCGCGCCTGCATCGACGAGTGCCCCGTCGACTGCATCTACGAGGGTGAGCGGTCGCTCTACATCCACCCCGACGAGTGCGTCGACTGCGGCGCCTGCGAACCGGTGTGCCCGGTCGAGGCGATCTACTACGAGGACGACCTGCCCGACGAGTGGGCCGACTACTACAAGGCGAACGTCGAGTTCTTCGACGAGGTCGGTTCCCCGGGCGGCGCGGCGAAGGTCGGCGTCATCCCGAAGGACCACCCGCTGATCGCGGCGCTGCCCCCGCAGGGCCACTGACCATGGCGCTCGGGGCCCTGCCCGAGTACCCCTGGGACCTGATGGTCCCGTACCGCGACCGCGCCGCCGCGCACCGCGACGGCATCGTCGACCTGTCGATCGGGTCGCCGATCGACCCGACGCCGCCGCTCGTGCGCGAGGCGTTGGCCGCGGCGACGGACGCGCACTCGTACCCCACGACGGTCGGCACGACCGCCCTGCGTCGGGCGATCGTCGAGTGGTTCGCTCGCCGGCGGGGCGTCGAGGGCCTCGAAACGGATGGCGTGCTGCCGACCATCGGCTCGAAGGAGCTCGTCGCGCTGCTGCCCTTCTTCCTCGGCGTGGGCGCCGGGGACGCGGTCGTGCACCCGCGCGCGGCCTACCCGACGTACGAGATGGGCGCGATCTTCGCGGGCGCCGAGGCCGTGGCATCCGACGACCCCGCCGACTGGCCCGCGAACACCCGGCTCGTCTGGCTGAACTCGCCCGGCAACCCCGACGGTCGGGTGCTCGACGTGCACGAGCTGCGTCGCGCGGTCGAACGGGCGCGCGAGCTCGGCGCCGTGATCGTCGGCGACGAGTGCTACGCCGAGCTCGGCTGGGAGGAGCCGTGGCAGGGGCGCGCAGTGCCGAGCGTGCTGCACCCCGAGGTCACCGGCGGCGACGTGCGCGGGGTCCTCGCGATCTACTCGCTCTCCAAGCAGTCGAACATGGCCGGCTACCGGGCGGCGTTCGTCGGCGGCGACCGCGACCTCATCGCGCGCCTCACCACGGCTCGCAAGCACGCCGGGCTGATGGTCCCCGCGCCCCTCCAGGCGGCCATGACGGTCGCCCTCGCCGACGAGGCGCACGTGGCGGAGCAGAAGGCGCGCTACCGCGCCCGCCGCGAGCTGCTGAAGCCCGCGCTCGAGGACGCGGGCTTCCGCATCGACCACAGCGAGGCGGGCCTCTACCTCTGGGCGACCGAGGGCCGCGACGCCTGGGCGTCGATCGAGCGGCTCGCCGACCTCGGCATCCTCGCCGGTCCGGGCCATTTCTACGGGCCGCACTTCCCGGAGCACGTGCGACTCTCGCTCACCGCGACCGACGAGCGCATCGGGCAGGCCGCCGCGCGGCTCCGGGCGACGGCGGTGCGCTGAGCGGGCATGTGGCCGAATCGTCGCGTGATCTGTGGTTTCTCTCCAACCGATCACCCGATCCGTTGGCGGATGCGACAGTGTGCGCCCGACCCGTCTAGGCTGTAGTCGGGCCGCGCGCGCCGACCGGTGCCGGGCCGGAGAGCAGGGAACCGCGAGACAGTGACGATCACAGGAGACGCCGTGAGCAACGTCGTGAACGAAACCGTCGGGGTCGAACCCGACACCGCGACGCTGGACTTCCCCGGCGGAACGGCCGAGTTCCCGATCCACCGCGCCTCGCAGGGCAGCTCGAGCATCGACCTGTCGACGCTGACGCGGCAGACCGGCCTGACGGCGCTGGACTACGGGTTCGTGAACACCGCGTCCACCCGGTCCGCGATCACCTACATCGACGGCGAGCAGGGCATCCTCCGCTACCGCGGCTATCCGATCGAGCAGCTCGCCGAGCACTCCACCTACCTCGAAGTCGCGTGGCTGCTCATGTACGGCGAGCTGCCGACCGCCGACCAGCTCGCGGAGTTCGACGAGAAGATCCGGCGCCACACGCTCCTCCACGAGGACCTCAAGCGGTTCTTCTCCGCACTGCCGCACACCGCCCACCCCATGGCCGTGCTCTCCAGCGCGGTCGCGGCGCTCTCGACCTACTACGAGGACTCGTCCGACCCGCACGATCCCGACCACGTCGAGCTCACGACCATCCGCCTGCTCGCGAAGCTGCCCGTGATCGCCGCGTACGCGCACAAGAAGAGCATCGGCCAGGCGTTCCTCTACCCCGACAACTCGCTGAACTTCGTCGAGAACTTCCTGCGGCTGAACTTCGGCAACATGGCCGAGCCGTACGAGATCGACCCGACGCTCGCCAAGGCGCTCGACCGGCTGCTGATCCTGCACGAGGACCACGAGCAGAACGCCTCGACCTCGACGGTCCGGCTCGTCGGCTCGACGGGCGCGAACCTGTACGCGTCGATCTCCGCGGGCATCCAGGCCCTCTCCGGTCCGCTGCACGGCGGCGCCAACGAGGCCGTGCTGCAGATGCTCGCACAGATCCGCGACTCGGGCGAGGGCGTCGCCAAGTTCGTCGAGCGCGTCAAGCGCAAGGAGGACGGCGTCAAGCTCATGGGCTTCGGCCACCGGGTCTACAAGAACTACGACCCGCGCGCCAAGATCGTGAAGACGAGCGCCGACGCCGTGCTCGAGGGCCTCGGGGTCGACGACCCGCTGCTCGACATCGCGAAGGAGCTCGAGCAGTTCGCGCTCGAGGACGACTACTTCAAGCAGCGCCGCCTGTACCCGAACGTCGACTTCTACACCGGCGTGATCTACAAGGCGATGGGCTTCCCGACGCGCATGTTCACCGTGCTCTTCGCGATCGGCCGCCTGCCCGGCTGGATCGCCCACTGGCGCGAGATGAACCTCGACCCGCAGACGAAGATCGGTCGCCCGCAGCAGCTGTACACGGGGTCGCAGGAGCGGCACTACCCGACCCGCTGAGCCGCGGCGACCCGTCGCCGAGCGGTCGGGTGAACACGAACGGCCTGTCCTTTGGACAGGCCGTTCGTCGTGTGCGGATGTCGCGCGGTGCGTCAGAGCGCCGCGATCTCATCGGCCGCGGCATCGTCCACCGGTGCGGACCGGTGCTCGACGAGCCCGGGCCGCGGGTCGAGGTGCACGCCCGCGAGCATGCAGCGCACCGAGCCGCCCGCGAGCTCGATGGTGGGCACGTCGAGGGGCACGAGGCGCGCGGTGCGCGCGATGCGCGCCCGCTGGTCGGCGGTGAGGGCGTCGAAGGCGGTGCGGGAGAGGGCGAGCACGCGTCCCTGTGCGCCCCACAGCTCGAGCGCGTTGCCCGCGAAGGCGTCGACCTGCGCGTTGTCGAGTGCGATGACATCGCGCCGTCCACGGGCGGCCAGCCGGTCGAGCACCTCCCGGCGTCGGGCGGGGGAGACGAACATGTCGGCCGCGACGAGCGCGAACTCGGTCGCGATGCTCAGGATGACGTTGGTGTGGTACACCGCCATGCCCCGGCCGTCGACGGCGTCGAACACCATGGGCTCGTAGCCGAAGTTCGTGCAGAAGCGCTCGAGCGCGATGGGGTCGGCCCGGTTCGATCGGGCGGCGTACGCGATGCGCGCCTCGTGGTCGAGCACCATCGCGCCGGTGCCCTCGAGGAACACGTCGTCGTACTCGAGGCCCGAGTAGTCGATGACGTCCTGCACGCGGTACGTGGTCTTCAACAGCTCGACGATGTCGCTGCGGCGCTCGGTGCGACGGTTCGGCGTGAACATCGGGAACAGCGCGACGTGCCCGCCCGAGTGCGTCGAGATCCAGTTGTTCGGGAAGACGCTGTCGGGCCGATGCGCGGTCTCGTCCTCGAACAGGTGCACCGTGACGCCCGCGGCCTCCAGCGCCGCCGCGGCGCGCGTGACCTCGTCGTAGGCCGCGGCGGCGAGCCGCTCGGGGTCGAGGCCGACGGCTGCCGGCTGGAAGCCGTTGTCGGCGAGGGTGTGCGGATTGGGCGCGAAGTGGTGCGGTCGCACCATGACGACCGCCGACGGGGATTGCACCGACATCCGCTCAGCCCACCGGTGAGAACGCGCCGACGAGCCCGAAGAGGTCCTTGGGGTCGTCGGGATCCGCGACGAGGTCGATGCGCTGTTCGAAGCGCGTGCCGGCGACCTGGTCGCGGACGTACCGGAGCGCCGAGAAGTCCTCGATCGCGAACCCGACCGAGTCGAAGACGGTGATCGCGTCGGCGCCCGAACGACCGGGCGCGCGCCCGGTGAGGACCTCCCAGAGCTCGGTGACGGGGAAGTCCGCCGGCTTGGACTGGATCTCGCCCTCGATGCGCGTCTGCGGGGTGTACTCGACGAACACCTCGGCCCGGTCGAGGATCGCCGGGTCGAG